>JARIGK010000002.1 GCA_029288895.1 Candidatus Adlerbacteria bacterium
CCGCCGGGCCGCATGCGCGTTCTTAAAGGCGTGAAGGAAACGCTCATCATCGATGACACCTACAACTCCTCGCCGGCGGCAGTGGCTGCGGCGCTCGAGGCGCTCGCGTTCGTGGGGCCGCACTTCGCGAAGGCGCGCCACAAGCGGGGGAGGAAGATAGCGGTTTTAGGCGACATGCTCGAGCTCGGGCGCCACTCGGTTGAAGAGCACCGCAAGCTCGGCCGCCTCGCGGCAAAATCGGCTACGCTCCTTTTGACCGTGGGCTTCCGCGCACGGGACATCGCCGAGGCCGCTTTGGACGCCGGGATGAAAGACGGCGCGATCCTTCAATACGAAGATTCAGAAAAAGCGGGTGACGAGCTCGAGGCGCTTGTGAAGCCCGGCGACACTATTTTGGTAAAGGGCTCGCAGGGAATGCGCATGGAAAAAATCGTCGAGATGCTTATGGCCTCGCCCGAGCGGGCCCACGAGCTTTTGGTGCGCCAAGACGAAGAGTGGAAAAAGCGCTAATATACGCAAAGTTCTTTTAGGGAGGGAAAGGTGAGCATACGACGCAGAAAATACAGGCAGCGAGTGGCGCCTAAAAGGGCGATGCCCGATTTTGCCGCTCTGCACGCGGGGCAACAGCTTGCTTCGGCGAGCGGCAACCTAAGCGACGCCGAGCGCCAAACACGACGCGAGGAACAGGAGTGGGACAGGCTCGAGATCTTTAGAAAAAAACTCGTCGCCGGAGAAACCAAAATTGTTGCCACTGCGCCGCATTTGGGAGGCACGGTGAGCGGCACCTTCCAAAAACTCGAGGGATATCGGATCAAATTCACCGACGATGCCACGCAGGTGATTTACACCTGCAAGCCGAGCGAAGTGTACGTTCGTCTCATTTAAACGCGCAAGGCGCCCCACCGGGCGCCTTTTTCTTTAATGTGACTCCACGGGGATTCGAACCCCGATTTACGCCGTGAGAGGGCGCTGTCCTAGCCATTAGACGATAGGGCCTTACGCGCGAAACTATAACACAAGTTTATCTTCTTGTATAAAAAGACAACCCGCGACAGAATAGTCATATGCAAAAACGCGCTGCGAAAGAGCAGATAAAACTATTTACAACACAGAAAGTGTGGCGGGTGTGGCTCGAGAAGAATCACGCAAAGGTTGGGGGTATTCGGCTGCAGTTTTATAAAAAAGCGTCGGGTAAGAAATCTGTTAACTACGCGCAGGCACTTGATGAGGCGCTGTGTTTTGGGTGGATCGATGCAACAGCGAACAAACATGATGCAGAGTCGTATACGCAAAAGTTTGGGCCCCGCCGCCCGCGCAGCATGTGGTCTAAGCGCAACCGCGAACATGTTGCGCGGTTGATTAAGGAAAAGAAGATGACACCTGCAGGTTTGAAGGAAGTGAAGGCGGCCAAAGCAGATGGCCGATGGGAGGCAGCGTACGATTCGCCCAAAAACATGCAAATGCCTGCGGATTTTTTGAAAGAGCTTAAGAAAAACAAAAAAGCATACGCGTTTTACCAAACGCTCAACAAAGCAAACACCTACGCAATTTCCTGGCGCCTCCAAACTGCAAAAAAGCCAGAAACTCGCGAGCGGCGCTTCCGTGCATTGCTCGCGATGCTCACAGAAGGGAAGAAGCTGCATTAGTAACCGAGGACTTTACAGAGCAGTTACAATAGCTATATGAAATGGAATCCGTTTTTGAGTGCGGTGGCGGCATCGGCCTACATTGGTGCAGTTGTATTATTTTTGCATTTTATTACTTCTATTCGCCATGATACGCCCGACACGTATTTGGATGGCTTAGGGTTTATTTCGCTGTTTGTATGTTCGGCAGCAGTGATGGCCTTTCTCTTTTTCTATCAGCCAGTGCTGATGATCGTCGAACGCAGAACAAAAGAGGCAGTTTCGTACTTTCTTACAACGCTCGCGATATTCGGCGTGATAACTATCGCAGTGCTTGTGTTTGTGAGCATGCAAAAGCCAAACGCTACCTCGGGTGCTGCAGATTATATGCACGCCACGTACATGATTGAGGGCCAGCCTGTCACCCTTGGAGGCAATACAAAATATTTTGGCAATGAATTACAAACGGACTTGGATGGTGATGGGCGCCAAGACACTGCCTTTATTGTGACGCAAAACAATGGCGGTTCGGGCACATTCTTTTACGCGGTTGCTGCGCTCAATACAAAAGATGGATATATTGGCTCGGACGGATATTTGTTGGGGGACAGAATTGCCCCGCAAAATACAACACTCAGCCAAAATCCAAAACAAGTTGGCGTTGTGGTCTTTAACTACGCCGACCGGGCCCCGACTGAACCGATGTCAACAAAACCCTCTATTGGCAAAAGCGTCTATCTCAAACTTGATAGGGAAACGATGCGTTGGGGAATCGCGATGCCTAACTTCGAAGGCGAGTCGAGGTAAAGAAAAAGGCGAGCGCTACGCTCGCCTCATTATTCGTACACCATCCAGCAGTGCGATACACGGACACCGTTGGGGTCGAACGTGTCGGGGTTGCAGTGCTGCCGCAGTTGCGGGATATACCGCGGCGGCTCGGGGTACCATCCGCCACCCCCGGCATATCCATAGGGTGGCGGAGGCCCAGGCACGTACATGGTCGTGCTGCAGGCGCCGAGTGCGGAGCCAAGAAGCATAAGCAGTGCGCTGCGATAGAGCATCAAACTCTCTCCCAATACATGAGGAACAAAAAATCCTATCGCCGCAACGATAGGACTTTTTTATACATATGTCAATTAGTTACGCAAACATCGAGTCGACGACTGCTTTGACATCGTTGCCGTCGGCTTTGCCCTTCAAGTCTTTCATGAGCATGCCCATGAGCTGGTTGGCGCCCGTTTTGTCGGTGATGTTGAGCTCTGCTGCTTTTGCTTTAGCTGCTGCGACGATTTCGTCGTGGCTCATCTGGGCAGGGAGCATCGTCTGGAGTACTGCCAACTCTGCCTTCTCGCCCTCAGCCAATTCTGGGCGACCGCCCTTTTCAAACTGCTCTATAGAGTCTTTGCGCTGCTTTGCGGCGCGGGTGATAACGGTAAGCATTTCGTCGTCCGAAAGCACGCCATCTGGGCCATAGCCCTTAGCTACTGCCTCGTTGGTGCAGGCCGACATAAGACCACGGATAACCGAAAGGCGGACGGCGTCTTTTGCGCGCATCGCATCCTTCATCTGCTCTTTGAGTTCTGCTTGTGTCATATAAATATTCTTAGAATTTCACTATACATGATAAAATGGCCCCATGGAATGGCTTATCGTGCTACTTTTGGCGGCTATTATTGGCCTCCAACTCTATACATCGTTTCGGAAAAAAGAAGAAGAAAAACCAGCAGACACGCAGGGCTTGCTGCTCATGCAGAACCAACTTGCTGAATTAACGCGCTCACTCGATAACAAACTAGGTGAGGGGACAAAAACAATGTCTGACTTTATGAGTACGCAGTCTGAACAGGCGCGCACATTGATGGCGACTATATCAAAGCAAGTTCAAGACCAACTTATAGAGGTGGTGAAGGGTGCTGCTAAAACCGAAGAGTCGACAAACAAAATGTTGAGTATTGCCGAGCAGCTCAATAATTTGGAGAAGGTGTTAAAGAACCAAAAACAGCGCGGCAACTTGGGTGAAGCATCGCTCGAACTCGTGCTTTCAAATGTGTTGCCGCCGGGGCAGTACACCCCGCAGTATCAATTTACTGACGGTGACGCAGTCGATATGGTAGTGCATACGACAGAAGGGCTTATACCTGTGGATGCTAAATTTCCGCTCGAAAATTATATCCGCCTTATAGACGAGACGGACGAGACGCGTAAAGAACAGTATCGAAAGGATTTCCGCTCCGACGTAAAGAAGCGTGTAGACGAAACCTCAAAATATATCCGCGAAGCAGAGGGCACGATGCCGTTTGCGTTTATGTATATCCCGTCGGAAGCTATCTATTACGACCTGTTAAACAACGACGTTGGCGTCGGCATCAATTCTCGCGGGCTTATCGAGTACGCGTACAAAGAAAAGCACGTGATTATTACGTCGCCTACGACGTTCTTGGCGTATTTGCAGACCGTGCTGTTTGGCAATCAGCGCATGAAGATCCAGGAGGATTCCAAGAAAATAATTAAAAATATTGGCGAGCTAAGTAAACACTTAAATTCGTATCAGGAGTATCACAACAAACTTGGTAAATCGCTAAGCCAGGTGGTGGGGCATTACGAGTCGTCAGGCAAGGCTTTTAAACAGATCGATAAAGATATTGTCCGCATAACCGACGAGGGGATGAACCTTTCTCTCGAATCAGTCGACAAGCCGCTTTTGGGGTTGGAAGAATAGAAAAGAAAAAGGCCAGTTTTTAGGGCTGGCGGCTACGTGCGTGGACGGGCCTCGTGCAGCCAGGGTTGCCATCCTATGGGCTTGCCCAGCTTGGGCATATAGGGTATAGTTGTTCGCGTTATGGCAACTAAGGAGAAGACAGAAAAAACAGGCGATTTCGCGATATTCCAGACCGGCGGCAAGCAGTACATGGTTGCTGCAGGCGACAAGGTAAAGATCGAGAAGATTAAAGGCGACCACAAAGTGGGCGATACTGTCTCGTTTGAAGACGTACTCCTCGTCGAGTCGGGTTCGGCTACGGACATCGGCACCCCGTTTATCAAAGGTGCAAAGGTCTCGGCAGAAATCACCAAGATCGCACGCGCACCAAAGGTGACTGTCATCAAGTACAAGGCAAAGTCCAACTACTTTAAAAAGCGCGGCCACAAACAGCCGTTCTTCGAGGTCAAAATCTCGAGCATCAAATAAAGAAAAGAAAAAGGCCGCTCCGAAAGGAGGGCCTTTTGATTTTGGGATAGAAAGCTAGTGGGGACCTGGACCCTTATTCTCGTAGAGTTTGGGGTCGGGGTTCCCGTAGCGCGAGGTGCCTCGCGAGTCGTTGTGAGGTTGGAGCTTACGCACCTTGTCGGCGGAAGGCTTCTGGTTAAGAACCTTTTCCTCTTTTGTCTCTTCGGACATTCTGTCTCTCCCTATAAAACCCAAGATCGTATAGCCGTCATTTTTATACCACGCGAATGGCTGAGCTGTCTAGTTTATTGGCGAGAGGAAAGGGCGCTGGCGATAGTGTCTGGGTCGGCGTATTCGAGTTCCGAGCCTGTCGAGAGGCCGCGGCCAAGCGAGGTGATTTTAAAGTTGAGGCCTTCAGAAATGGGGAGGAGTTTTTCTTGGATGATAAGGCGCGTGTGGTCGCCCTCGGTCGTCGCAGAGAGGCCCAAAATGAGTTCGTTCAATTGGAGCTTGGCTGCATCAGCTTCGACGCGTTTTAAGAGCTCGCGGAGGCGTATATGGCGCTCGGGCTCTTCGGACGCCAAGGGGATGGTGCCCCCGAGCACGAAGTAAAGCCCGCGGAAGCCGCTGTGTTCGACATTGTCGATATCGGCATCTTTCTCGACAATAAAGAGCATTGATTTGTCGCGGCTGGGGTTGCCGCAGATCGAGCACAGTCCGTTTTGCTGGCTGCCTTTTGCATACCAGCGCATGCACGAGGTGCACTGCGCAGTCTCGATACCCAAATGTTTGATTGCTTCCGAGAGATCGCCGCGGAAGCCGGGGTTTTCGGATAGCAAAAATTGCACGAAGCGGCGCGCTTGGCGCGGCCCGATACCAGGGAATTTCTCAAACAAGTCTGTAAGACGCTCGATGGGGTTCACAGTGATTAGAAGTCTGCGTTAGATGACGAGAATGCGCCGAAGTCGGTCTTTTCAAGCGTGACAAAGGTTGTGCGTTTGTCATCGAAGTAGAGCTCAATACCTCCGACGGGGCCGTTGCGGTGCTTTTCGACCAAGATCTCGGCGATGTTAGGGCGCTCGCTTTCTTTATTTTGTTTGTCGTCGCGGTGGATAAACATAACGACGTCGGCGTCTTGCTCGATGGAGCCTGAGTCGCGGAGGTCCGAGAGGCGGGGCTTGCCACCGCGCTGCTCCACGGCGCGGGAAAGCTGCGAGAGCGCCAAGACTGGTACGTCCATTTCGCGCGCCAAAATTTTGAGCGAGCGGGAGATTTCTGTCACTTGCTGCACAAGCGAGTCCGTAGCGCGCGTGTTTGTGGGCACCATCAGCTGCAAGTAGTCGACAATAAGCAGCCCAAGGCCATGTTCGCGCTTCAAGCGGCGTGCTGTGGCACGCATCTTCAAGATGTTAACGCCTGGCTGGTCGTCGATGAAAATCGGCGCCCTCGAGAGGCGGTCGTACGCTTCGCGCAATTTGCCCCAGTCTTCTTGGTCGGTAATGCGGCCGGTGCGCAAATTCCATGAGTTAACTTTTGCTTCGGCCGACACCATACGGTCGACCAACTGCTGTGCCGACATTTCGAGCGAGAAGATGCCCACGGCGGTGTTTTGCTGCACGGCGGCTTGGCGCGCGATGTCGAGCGCGAATGCAGTTTTACCCATCGAGGGCCTAGCTGCCAAAATAATGAGGTCGGATTTCTGGAGGCCTGCAAGCAAGTTATCCAAATCGCGGAAGCCAGTTTTGACGCCGCGGATTTCTTCTTTATGTTCGTGCAAATGTTCCAATCGTTCCCATGCGCCTTTCAATGTGTCGCCAAGCGAGGTGAACTTCGACATCGTGGGGCTCGAGGTCACTTCGTAGACGCGCTTTTCTGCCTGGTCGAGCGTTTCGTCGATGTCGGACGCCTCGTCGTAGCCCATCTCGGCGATTTCTTCACCCGCATCAATCAAAGAGCGGAGCATGTGCTTTTTCTGCACCTGGGCGGCGTAGTGGCGGGCGCTCGACGCTGCGGGCACTTCGCTTACCAATTCTGCCAAGTAGGCGACACCGCCGATTTGTTCGAGCGTGCCTTCGTCAGAGAGTTTTGCGCGCACGCTTTCGATATCTATTGGCTCGCTCTTGTTAAAGAGGGCGAGCATTGCGCGGAAGATGATGCGATGCTTTTCGCTATAAAAGGAATCTGGGTTGTTTATCGAGTCCGACGCCTCGAGCATTGCGTCGGGGCGGATCATTAACGCGCCCAGCAGCGCCTTTTCAGATTCGATGCTTTGCGGAGGGAGACGGAGTTTATCTTTCTTTGGCGCCATACCCCTTTAGAATACTCTTCTTCGCTCCATGAGCAAAAAGGGATAAGTGAGGGGATAACACGTGGACGGGGATGGGCTTGATTAATTTAAAAAAAGTTGTATTGTGCATTAGAAACAATCGGAGATAGGGTATGACGTTCCGTTCGTTCTTTTATGGTCTCGTGTGGGCTGTGGCACTGTGTGTGCCTGAGGGAGCCCTGGCAGAGGATGGTGCAGGTACGGTATTGCACGATTTGAGTGTCGGGGCATATATCGTACACAGCCGAACCTGCAAGACAGAGTGCGTCATCGAACTGCACGATGCCGTCGATGGCGGCCACACATGGGGTATGGCCGTGTGGATGAAAGAAGCTGAGGAGGGAGGCAAAGACGCTGAACTGCTCGACTTCAATATCGTCATCCTCAAGCCTGCGGCGAGCTGGTACAGCACGAACAGCTCTGTGTGCCAAGGCACTCTCGGCTGCATCGTCGAAGAGAATTCTGAGCTCTATAAGAAAATCTCATCGATCTCGACGACGATCATGAGAAAATACGCAGCAAAACAAAAGCCCCAATAGGGCTTTTTATTTTTTAGATATTTTTTGGCCTTCTGCGGTGTCGGCCACGGTGTAGCCCAGCGCATCAAGTTTGTCGCGCAGCTCGTCTGATTTGGCAAAGTCTTTGTTGGCGCGTGCTTCATCGCGTTCTTTTGCGAGCGCTTGTACATCGGCTGGCAGATCCTCCTGCTTTGTGACTTTGAGTTTTGTGCTCTTTCTGTCGGCCAAGCCTAACCCCAAGATTTTGTCGGCCTCGCGGAGCGTTGCTTTGTTGAGCGTAGAAATGTTTTCCCAAATCAATGCAAGCGCTTGCGCGGTACCCAAATCATTGCCAATGGCTGCGTAGAATTTCTGCAAGAACGCATCATCGCGTTTGCCTTCGGGCATTTCCAAATACGCACGCGTCAGGCGGGCGAGTGCACGGCCTGCACCCTCAACGGCCTCCCAAGTAAAGTTCATGGGTGTCCGGTAATGCCCAGTGAGGAACCAGTAGCGGAAGGCGAGCGGGTCGATACCTTTGTCGACAATATTGTGCAGATAGATTGTGTTGCCGAGCGATTTAGAGATTTTTTTATTTTCTATCGTGATGTGGTTGTTGTGCAGCCAGTAGCGGACATACTGTTTGCCGGTTATCGCCTCAGCCTGCGCTATTTCGTTGTTGTGGTGCACAGGGATGTGTTCGATGCCGCCCGTGTGGATGTCGATTTGGCGGCCAAGCAGTGCAAAGATCATCGCAGTGCATTCGATATGCCAGCCAGGGAAGCCCATGCCCCAAGGCGACTCCCACCCAAGCTTCTGTTCGCCCTCAGCAAATTTCCAAAGCGCAAAATCACGCGAGTTCTTTTTTTCGCTATTGCCTTCGATGCGCGCCTCGCTCGGGCCGTCTGAAAGGCCGCCTAACTTGCCATAGCCTGCAAATTTTGCAGTATCAAAATAGACGCCGTCTGAGATAACGTACGCGTAGCCTTTTTCTTCAAGCGCTTTAACGAGCGCTATCTCTTCTTTAATGTAATCGCTTGCGCGCGGGAATTTTATTTTCTCAATCGGAGTGCCCAGGCTTTTGATGTCGCGCAAAAAGATCTTTGTATATTTCTCGGCGAGGGTGCGCATATTTTCCATGGTGAACTCCAAGCCTTCGCGTCTGAGGCCACGGCTCATACGGTCTTCGCCTTCGTCCGCGTTGCCTTCGTTGTCGCCAGAGAGATGGCCAAAGTCGGTGATATTGGTGACTTGCGACACGTTATAGCCCCAGACTTCCAAGCTGCGACGCAGTAAATTGCCCACAAGCGCCGGCACCATATTGCCGATGTGCTGTTCGTCATAGGGCGTCGGGCCGCAGTTGTACATGCGTACCGTTCCGTTCAATGGTTCGAACGCCTCTTTTGTTCCCGACAGAGTGTTGTGGAGCACAAGGGGCGGCATGTCGGCCGGCGCCTTGCTCTTGCTAAAAAAACCAAACATGGTTAGAGCCAATTTTTGTATTTAAAGTAAAGGAAGCATGTTGCCGCGATGGTACCCATGCCGCCCAATATTATCCAAAAGTCGTCGGGTGCGCCAATGAGGGGGATATGCTGTGCGTTCATCCCAAAGACGCTTGCGACAAAGGAGATAGGGAGAAAGAAGAAGGCCAAGATAGTAAATGTCTTCATGATTTCATTCTGCTTTGTGGTCAAGAGTGAGTTGTTCGTTTCGCGCAGTTCTGTCAGCGAGTCGCGGAGGTTGTCGAGCGTGCGTTCGATGCGCTCGTATGCGCCTTCAAGTCCACGGACATGGTAGGCAAACTCATTGCCAAACGCCCGCATACCCACAGGCTCAAACGATTTGAGCATCTCTTCGTGCGGCGCGAGCGATTGTTTAAAGTCGTGCAAGGTGCGGCCCACAAGCGACAGTTGGGTCACCATCATTTTTTCGTCGCCCTTAAAGATGTGCTCTTCTATATCACGGAGGCGGCGATGTACCGTCGAGAGCCCATTCTCGAGCGCTTGGTAGAGGTTGCGCACCATGGCAATAAACAAGTGGCCGCCGTGGCTCATGGCATTGTCGGTGCCAAGCACGCCTTCCACTTCGAAGGCTTTGGCAAACGCATGCAGCGGGTCGATATTTTCGTAGCGGGTGGTAATGAGGAAATTTTTACCGATGAGGAAGTCGATCTCCTGCTCGGGCGCCTGATGGCCAGAGCGCAGCATGGGGAAGTGCAAAATCACATAGACGACGTCGCCGCGTTTTTCGACCTTGGGCTTGTAGGAGGGGAGCATGAGCTCTTCGGCAATCAATGGGTCGATGCCAAACTCATGCATGAGCGAACGCACTTCCGCCGGGGTTGGCGAAACACAGTCAATCCACACGAGATTCGATCGTGCGTACCGGGTGAGCATATATAAAAAGTATAGCACCGGTTTTTTAGCCGCTGTGATATACTGCATGGCAACTATGACTAAACAGAAATGGCAGGCGGCAGCGGTACTTGTGGCACTTGTTGCAGCATTTTATTTAGGGGTTTCGATGCACGAGCAGAATGCGTTTGCGCAAACAGTAAATGTCATCCCGAGCGCAACACAGCCCAAAGGCGTGGACATGACGCAGTTTTGGACTGCCTACCAATTGTTGAATCAGAACTTTGTGGTAACCCACGCGTCGAGCACCTTCCCAACTCAGCAGCAGCAACTCGAAGGAGCAATCGCAGGCCTCACGGCAAGCTTTGGCGACCCATACACCACCTTCTTCCCGCCGGCTGATGCGCAGGTCTTTCAGCAAGATATCTCTGGCTCGTTTGGCGGCATTGGTTTGCAAATCGACAATGACGCACAGGGCCGCCTGGTTGCAGTCTCGCCAATGAAGGACACGCCGGCGTCGCGCGCAGGCATCCAGAGCGGCGATATCATTTTGATGATTGGCACGACGAGCGCACAACTCCTTGCGTCCGACCAGGCAGTAAAGATTATCCGCGGCCCAGTGGGTACGCAGGTGACATTGACGCTCCAGCGCCAGGGCCAGCCAAAGCCGGTTGTCGTGACGCTTACCCGCGAGACCATCAATATCCCGATTATCGATACCAAGAAGATGGATGGCGGTATCTTCGTGATCTCGCTCTACAGTTTCTCGGAAAATTCGGCCGACCTCTTCCGCAACGCGCTGCGTGACTTCGTACAGTCGGGCGACACCAAATTGGTGCTCGACCTCCGCGGCAACCCGGGCGGCTACCTGGAGGCTGCCGTCACTATGGCGAGCTACTTCTTGCCGGTGGGCGATGTGGTGGTGACAGAAGATTTCCGCGGCAAGCAGGACAATGTGTCGCATAGAAGCCTCGGCTACAACGTTTTCCAGGGCAACCAAAACTTTAAGATGGCTATCTTGGTCGACCAGGGCTCGGCGTCGGCATCAGAAATTCTCTCGGGCGCGCTGCAGCAGCACAACGTTGCCAAACTTATTGGTACACGCACCTTCGGCAAAGGCTCCGTGCAGGAGTTGATGGATTTGGGCGGCGGCGCAGAACTTAAAGTCACTATCGCACGCTGGCTTACGCCAAACGGCAGCTCGATCTCGGATGGCGGCTTGCAGCCAGACATCCCGGCATCACGTACCCAGGCTGATGTAACGGCAGGGAAGGACCCGCAGATGGATGCGGCAATACTGTACCTCTCGAACTAATCTCTGAAAACATATGAAAGTAATATTCCTCAAAGACGTTGCGCGGGTAGGGCGAATCAACGAGATTAAGAACGTGGCCGATGGGTACGCGGTCAACTTCCTCTTCAAAAATAAATTGGCAGTGCCTGCAACAGAAGAAAAAGTAGAGCAGATCGAAAGCCAGAAGGCTGCTAAGTTGGCCGAGCAGAAAAAAGAAGAAGAGGTGCTCGATAAAAAAGTACGCTCGCTCGAAGGTAAGTCTGTTTCAATGTCACTTAAAGCAACAGAAAAAGGCGGCTTGTTCAAATCAGTGACAGAGAAAGATATTGCAAAAGCCATTTTGGCAGAGCATGCGTTGCAGATACCGGACGACGTAGTAGCCCTCGCGGCACCTATTAAAACAACTGGCGAGCACGCCTTCCAGTTGAAAAGCCAGAACGCGAAAGCACAGATGAGTGTTACCATTAGGCCTGGTATATGAGACACGTCATCCGCTTTTTCGACAAGCTCGAAGATCGTATCCGTGGTTTTTTGAGCCACTGGCCGATTGTCTACTCGCTTATAGGTGCTGTTGGTATTGTGCTGTTTTGGAAGGGGGTGTGGGAGTGGGCCGAAGTCTACCCTATACTTTTTGGCCCTATGTCGATGTTGCTTGGGCTTATCATCCTGCTTTCCACGGGCCTGATGGTGTCGTTCTTCATTGGCGACAGCATCATCCTTTCGGGGCTTAAACACGAAAAGAAATTGGTCGAAAAGACCGAAGTGGAAGTCCGCGCCGATACTTCGGCCACAGACCGCGTCTTGGCACGGCTTGAGTTGTTAGAGAAGAAAATCGACGCGCTCCAAAAATAACGTTGCTAATCTTGCAAACAAAAAATCCCCTCAATAAAGAGTGGGATTTTTTAAATCTAGAGTTTGAGAGCTTAGGCAGCGATGACGTTGACCGTCGAGCGGGTGGTCTTCTTGCCGTTGAAGTTTACTTTGCGTGCATCCTTAAATGCGACGACGCCTTCCTTCATAGCGAAAATAGTGTGGTCTTTGCCCAAAGCAACATTGGTGCCTGGCATAAATGCAGTGCCGCGCTGGCGGACGATAACGTCGCCGATCTTTGCCTTTTGGCCAGCATAGAGCTTAACGCCCAAATATTTTGCATTTGAGTCTGTTAGGTTTTTCGCTGTTCCGCCTGCTTTCTTTGATGCCATATGTGCCCCATACAGTACCAAAAACGCCCTTTTTTGGCAAGATATACAAAATAAAAGACAGAACCGACGCTCTGTCTCAAAATCATTAGGTTTTCTCCAACCACATCACTTTCCTAGTTTCGTGGTTTATTCCACGGTAAACCTCGACACGAAGAGTTGGGCAGGTTTGGAGCCAACCTCTAGTTCCTAAAGGTATCTCCGTATCAGAGGTTAGGTTAAAGAAGTGGCGTATAAGCCCCCCGCCGCCCTCTTTTGATCTGTAAACTTCGTCTGTAGTACCCTGAGCGCGTGCAATATTTCGGGGCATTGAAGACCTTCAAGTTTGGGTTTGTTCTTTGCTTTTATAAAAACATTTATATATATCCTTGTCAATTACCCAAGCAGTAGGCTACACTGGAGCCATGTTAGTCGTAGATATTGAGGGGAGCGGCTTGTCGGCCGAAAAGAACTCTATTTTGAGCGTGGGGCTTATTGATTTGGATAAGCCAGAACGCCAGCTCTATGAAGAGTGCCGCGTATGGGAGGGCGCCCATATCGAAGAGGGGGCGTTGGCCGTAAATGGGTATACGCAGGAGCAGTGCATGGACCCTGCCAAGCAAACCGAGGCCGACTTGGTCCATAAGGTAAAGGCCTTTGCCGAGGGCATGGCCGACACGACCCTGGCGGGGCAGAATGTCTCGTACGACCGCGACTTTTTGCAGGCAGCGGCCAAGCGCGCGGGGCATACAGAGTGGCCGTTTGCTCATCGCACCATCGACACCCACACCTTGGCCTGGATGCATATGGTTAAGAGGGGACTGACTCCCCCAGTCGACCCGGCAAAGCACCACAGTGCCCTTAATTTGGACGCTGTGCTTAACTACTGCGGCATCCCTGAGGAGCCCAAACCCCACAACGCGCTCACGGGGGCTAAGTGCCATGCGGAGGTCATTTCCCGCCTTTTGAACGACAAAAAACTGCTCCCCGAATTTGAGCAATACCCGATCCCTTGGCTCTAAAAAGCCAAAATCGGGCCGTAGTATAGTGGTAGTACGCGTCCATGGGGTGGATGTAGTCCGAGTTCGATTCTCGGCGGCCCGACCAGAAAAAACCGTTGTAAAATAAGGGTTTTTTGATACATTCATACCTGAGCTACCCTTGTCAAGCGTTTCAATTGACCGACTTTTTTAAACGGGGTACCCTTTCTATGCAAGTCCGGCGGTCGAGCCGGCCTTTTTTGTTTCCGGTTAGTAATAAATTATGCCTATACATTCATGCCTCTCGCTCTTGGCTTCGCTCTGGCGGTCTCTGCAGCGCTAGGGACAACCCCTACGACCACAACCAGCGCTGCGCCCGCTATCATCCCGGCGGCACAGACGGTCCGCGACCAGGTTGGACAATACTTCGCAGACAAACCCATCATGGTGGCTATCGCCCAGTGCGAGTCCCACTTCCGCCAATTTAATGGCAATGGTGATGTCTACCGCGGTAAAGAAAATAATCAGGACGTTGGTGTGATGCAGATCAACGAGCATTACCACTTAGACACCGCAAAGAAGCTCGGGTTCGACATCTACACGCTCGATGGAAACATGGCCTACGCAGAATACTTGTACGAAAAGCAGGGAACTGCGCCGTGGGTATCAAGCCAGCCGTGCTGGGGCAAATCCAGCGCCGCAAAAGCTCTCGCGTTAGCTGGTAAATAAAGAAAGAAAAAGAAAAGCCGCCCTTCAGGGGCGGCTTGCCGTTTGGTAGATCCCGCTTTGCAGAGGGGCGACAGGATTCATTGCTGCGTAGATAGACACCCCGACGAGCAAAAATAAGATGCCGGTGATAGCTATGCCTAACGCCGGAATGAGTGGGCCAGAGTCTCGGACGTCATCGTCATCGGGTCGGTTAGACCATTGATGAGCCATGCTTTCCTCCTGCGGTACTTATGAACGCACCTTCAGCCGCCCCCATATTCCCATACCTATTGGGGCGGTCAATACCCCTGTGTGGATGGGTTTTTACAAAAGAAAAAGCCACCCGTTGGGGTGGCCAGCTGCGGATCTTCTGGATTCTAATGCTGATTCCAGAGATCGTTGAGATGGTCGATGGCCTCGCGGGACTTGCCCAGAGACCAGGTCATCGGCAAGCCGTTGCCGCGATCGACCTCCATGTACTTGTCGCTCGGGTAGAAGCCCAGCTCGGATGCCCACTGGTTGCGGCTGATGGCGTCATCCTTGTGGCCGGGGTAGCCCAGCACCGAGAAATCGGCTTTGTTGTAGTCCTCGCCAAGAATTTGCGCCAGCACGCACTTTTCGGTGCTGGTAATCACCACCGGAGTGGTGATCTTGCGACGCCACCCAGGCATCTTTTCATCGAGCAGAGCGACCCCTTTGGCGTGGTCGGCTGCAACAACTTGCTTGATATCGGGCACAACTTCCTCCTTCAATGAACAGATGACAAGGTACCACAAGATAGAAGGGAAGTCAGTCCCCTGGTTGGGAAAAAGAAAATGCCACCAAAGGTGGCAAAAGAAGAAGGGTCCTCGAGGATACCCGTAGAGCGGGGGCTAACCTTCTTGAACCTTGGGGAAGGCGAAGGTGCTCTGTGGGACGCAGATGCGGAGCAAGAGTTTAGTGCGCAACTCCTTGAGAGACGCTCTATCCTCGAGGGTGCCTCCTGGAGCCTTGGGGCTGGGTTGTTTAGTCAGGCTCCAGAACTGTCTGCCACAATAATAGTACGTTTTTAAAAAAGAAAAAGACCGCCAGATGGGGCGGCCTTAGTGCACGTATCAGGCCGTACACTACTCGTTGGGGATGTTACAGAGGTCGAAGTTGGAGTTGCCCTTCAGTAATTCTCTGTCGACGCAGGTGCCGGAGCCAATGTACTGTTTTGGGCGCTCCTGTTTTTGTGTGAGCCACGCGTCGATATATTCACTGGATGTGCTCTCGCATGCACACAGCGCTAGCAAGCCTGCCAAGCTAAGCGTCTTTCGCATGATGCCCTCCCAAGAACAACTTCTTTACGGTAGCGCAGGTAGGGAAGCACATCAATCCCCTGTATGAAGAAAATAAAAAGGCCGCCTGTTGGGGCGGCCTGATGGGCGAGAATCAGACAGAAGGAGGTGGTTGAGCCGACCACATTATTCCAAGTCTGGTTGCGCCAGATGTTGGAGGTTTGCGCCTAAATTCAACGAGCCGCGTCATCAGATGTTGAAATTCGGCCCCTGAGTACGCAGGCATTTTTGATAAACGGTCCACCTGTGCAAGTAGAACTTCGTCGCCTAAATTTTCAGGCGATCTAAAGTTTTCAATATAGACGCAGTCGCCAGCAACAGTGATTTCCAAAACCGCAGTAGCTTTACCTTGCTCGTTAAGTGTTCGGTCAAAAAGCTGATATGCAACCACACTTATGTAAGATGAGCCTTCTTGCCAGGTGTACGCTACACGACCAAGCTTGTACCACAGATGGTGGGCGTCAGCCGGGATTGTTGGATGTCGCATCGATGCCCCCTAAGAAGAACTTCGACTGTACTGCTGCCACTGTATCACAGATGAGTTTGGCGAAAAGGGAAGTCAGTTCCCTGTTTTTAGAAAAAGAAAAAGGCCGCCAGGGAAGGCGGCCAAATGGTCGAGAGCTTGCGCTATTTATCACGCTGGGGGAAGAGGGTGCCAAGGCGGCCTCGCACTTCTTCGCCGCGTTCGTGCGCGGCAACGGCCGCAGGAACACGACCGAGTTCCTGCGATAAAAGGTCCATAGATCGCCCAGCCCTTGCCTTAATGCGTTCCTGCGCCTCGCGATCTTCTTGCGATTGAGAAAAGGACATCGAACTTCCTCCTACGTTAGGTGCTCTAAAGATACGGTAAAAAGGGAAGTGGTCAATCCCCTCGTTGGGAAAAGAAAAATCCGCTGGTTAGGCGGATTCGATATTCCAGATGTGTTCGAACGTCTGCAAGATGGCGCTGAAATCAGGGTTCAGATGTTGCGGTGGCAACTTCGCATGGTTAGCGACCTGGATCATCAATCCCTTGATGTCAGATTTCTGTTTGTCGGAGATTGCACGCTCGTAGGCAAGTTTGCCGTTGATCGTGATCTTCACCGCGGCGCTGGCACAAAGGCCGGTGCCGTTGTCCGATTCCTGCTTCGCTTCGACCGTGATGGTCTTCCTGCGCCACCACAGAAGCCAATGACGCACGACCCATGATTTGCGAAATGCAGGAGGAAAAGGTCGAATCGCACGAACGTTCTCGAACCTCACCGGACCTTCCAAGAACGGGATATCAAGTCCGATGGAGTCGATGGGGAACGGGCCAGATCGAGCAATAATTTCGTCGATCTCTTGTTTCTCGAGGCGCATTTCGAGCAGACCCGTTGCGGCGTCGTATCGATAGATGTCTTCGCCACTAATTTTCAGTGACGCAGATATCAGGGAGCCCGAAGGGCCATAAGGAACAGCAGACATATGTGACCTCCAAAGATCTCAAACCGTCACAGGGAGATTAGCACAGGGAAGAGCCGTTTAAAAGAATCCGGACTCATATATAAGCCCCTCTATATTTAGCCTATATAAGCGTCGCAAAAGGTATATTGTGCGACGTATAGCTACGAACAAAGGAGCGGTCCCCTTGGGTCTATGGATCGGCTCAACCTAGCCTGCAACTTCTGCCCCCAATTCCCTACGCACGCCTCTGAAATAAATTTTTAAAAACTACCGCTACTTCTACAAATTCTTTTACAATAATTCTCGAAAAAATTCCTTATAAAAACGGGGAAGCCACTTCCCTTCTGAGTATGGAAGAGTTGACCTGAAGCTCGGCCTTGGTATGCTATTGGCAGATTTGTTGTTGGGACTTATACGCGTAGTAAACTCTCGGTGCCCTTGCCGTAGGAAACACTGGCAGAAGAAAAGCGCATTAGTCCCCAGCAGGAGTGGCCTGGAACAACACGTGCTGCGGACACAGTACGCGGGCGTAGCGTGTGGTTGAGACCATTGCAGCATCCGAACGACTCTCGGAGGGCTCCCCGGTTCGCTGTTCCAGGTCCACTCTTGAATTCTGTTGGCCGTCTCTACAAGGAGCGGTCTTTTTCTTTTCTATTTTGTGTGGTATTTTAATTTCTGAAAAAGTTCGTTCCCCTCAAACAAACGGAGCCATAAATGGCCGAAGGCGATTCATTACAGGAGCTCCAGAAGAAGTACAGAAGTGTGCGCTGGAAGCTGATACGGCTCCCGCTGCTCTACGTAGGTCTCTTTCTGGTTGCTACGCTTGCCGTGATTGTTACCAGGACGGAGATCGGATATCTTCCCGTCGTTTTGGTTGTACTTCTTGTCCTTGCGTATCTACCCTTTGCTCACGGGATGCGCACGCGAGACCGCGTCGACAGATATTGGCGCTACCGTCGCGAGATCAAGAATCTAAAATTAAAAACCCGCCCCTTGTAGGGCGGGTTTTTTCTTTAGCGTCGCTTTTTGGTGGCGGGGACTTTGTCGCCTTCCTGTCTCGCTTCCGAGAGCCCGATGGCGACGGCCTGCTTTTTACTGGTAACTTTTTTGCCAGTACGGCCGCTTTTCAATTCCCCATGCTTCCATTCGTGCATGACTTTTGACATCTTCTTTTGTGTCTTTTTGCCGTACTTGGAAGCCATACGCTAGATGCTTAGAATCAGAGCGGATTTTCGCCGCGGATTAGGCGGACGAGGATCATGATGATCGCTATGACGAGCAGGATATGGATAAACCCGCCCAGGGTGTACGACGTCACCACGCCCAGGAGCCATAAGATTAATAAAATGACCGCGATAGTGTAAAGCATAGAGTTTAGGGCTACAATGCTAATAACCTACTAAAAGGATGGCACAGCAATTGTTATATACCACTCGCCTGAAGAAGGTATTAAGTCCGGACGAGCATAGGCTTTTCAAGAAATTAAACTCCCCGGCAAAGATCCAGGATTTCTTGGACGACATGCCAATTAATTTCGAAACGAAAGGCGACACTATCTACTCGCCTCGCCAGGTACTCCAATACAAAAAAGCCCACTGTTTAGAAGGGGCATTGTTTGCCGCAGCAGTGCTTGCCTACCACGGGCACAAACCGTTGCTGCTTGATTTACAGACCCTCCCCTACGACGAAGACCACGTCGTGACGTTGTTTAAAGAAGAGAGCGGATGGGGTGCTATTAGCAAAACCAACCACGCCATTTTGCGTTGGCGCGACGCGGTCTACAAAACACCGCGCGAAGTAGCGATGTCGTTTTTCCACGAGTACTTTATGAACGATGGCGTCAAAACGCTGACGGCGTTTTCCAAACCATTTGATTTGCGGGCCTACAAACCCGAGCATTGGGTCGTGGGGGAAGACCACAGCAGGATGGAGGACTTAGCAATTGCCTTGGATGAGTCGCCCCACTTCCCTATCATTGCGAAGCCACTTCGAAAGAAGCTCCGCAAGACATCGAAGATCGAGATTAAGATGTTGGATTTCGTTGAATGGAAGGACGAAAAAAAGCGGCTCTTTAAGTAGCCGCTTTTTTTAGTTTTGCTTTTTATTTTTCAAAAACTTTTAGTTTTTGAAGCCCGTGCCGCGTTTGAAGAGAACGACTGCGGCGATAAGCAACACGACAACGAGCCCTACCAAGAGCGAGAAGCTTACGGTAAGCGAGGTGTCGCTGATGCCAAGGAAGCCGTAGCGGAACGCGTTGATGATGTAGAGGATTGGGTTAAACAGCGACACCGTGCGCCAAAATGGCGAGAACTGATTGACGCTGTAGAACACACCGCCTAAGTATGTCAGTGGCGTAAGGATGAAGGTCGGCACAATCGAGATGCCGTCGAAGCCTTTTGCGTAGATGCCGTTGACGAGCCCCGCGAGTGAGAAGAGTGCCGAGGTCAAGATAACTGCAGCCAAAAGCACCGCGAAGTTGTATATCACCAGGTGCGTAAAGAAGGTCGACACGAGCAAGATAAGTGTGCCCACAATAAGCCCGCGCATCATTCCCCCGCTGACAAAGCCCGCGATAACAACCCAGTCTGGTGTTGGCGACACCAAGATCTCATCGAGCGTGCGCTGCCACTTTGCAAAGTAGAAGGTGGACACCGTGTTCATGTAGGAGCTCGTGATCACGGACATCATGATGAGGCCCGGCACGATAAATTGCATGTACGAGAAGCCGTGGATAGCCTGTAGCTGCGAGCCGATGAACGAGCCAAACACAACAAAGTAGAGGCTTGTTGTAACAATCGGCGGCAGCAAGGTCTGCGACCAGATGCGTATCATGCGTATGAACTCTTTTCGGATCATCGTGTAGTACGAGATCCACATGTGGAGGCCTGTCATACTATTTTGCATCTGCGTTAGTGCCCTGGATAATGTTCAAGTAAATGTCGTCGAGGTTGTCGTGGCCGTTTTCTTCGAGCAATTTCTTCATTGGCTGATTCAACTTTACCTCCCCTTTGTTGATGATGGCGACGTTGCGGCACAACTGCTCGGCTTCTTCCAAGTAATGGGTGGTGAGGATGATGGTGGTGCCCTCTTCGTTCATCCGGCGGAGGAACTGCCACATCCCGCGGCGCATCTCGATGTCGACGCCTGCAGTCGGCTCGTCCAAGATAAGTAGCTTCGGTGCATGAATAAGTGCGCGGGCAATCATAAGACGGCGCTTCATACCGCCCGAGAGTTGCTGCGACGGCGAGTTGCGTTTGTCGGCAAGGCCAAGCTCTTTCAAGAGCATGTCGGCGCGCTCTGTCGCCTCTTTGAGCGGGATGCCGTAATAGCCGGCCTGGGTTGTAACGATATCAATAACCTTCTCGAAGATATTGAAGTTAAACTCCTGCGGCACGACGCCGATGTATGTTTTTGTCTCGTCGCGATTTGTGTCGATAGATTTACCGAATATTTCAACTTCGCCAGCGGTCTTCGTTGTGAGGCTTGTGAGGATACTGATAATGGTCGTCTTCCCTGCGCCATTGGGCCCAAGGAGGGCGAAAAAGTCACCGTCTTCTATTGTTAAATCAACGCCCTTGAGAGCCTCCGTGCCGGTCTTATAGACCTTGCGGAGACCTTTGATAGAAACAGCATGTTGCATGAGGGACTCAGTATACCATAACGCAAAAATCCTCCCGATTGGAGGATTTTTGCTGTTACAGAGAGCCGTATGGCTTATGCCATGCAAGCCTTGCAGTCTTTCTTGTGGCTGATGCCGATCCAGATAGCCGAGAGGCCAACAAGGACGTATACGAGCCATTCAACGGTAGGCCACGAGCCAAGCACCATGTGCACAACATTCCAGTCGCTGTTAGCAAAACCGCCGAGGCCAACGAGACCCCAGTTAAGGCCGCCGATAACGAGGAGGATGAAGGCAATCATATGAAGCGCTTTCATAGTAATTGTTTGAATTGAAATGTGATTGTTTGGTGCGGCTCGACCACCTTCCATGGGCCGCTACCTATAAGTATGAGGCTTCCATGATTGCTGAACAGGCCCCTCTGGGGATAAGAAATTGGTCTATGGCAGGTACGAAAGCGGGTTCAAATACGCGTTCAATGGCGCAATTGGGATGTAGGCTGTTTTGCCGCTGTTGCAGGTGTAGGTTTTAAATGTAACGGCACTCGAAACATAGACTGTCAGGTGGAGGTGCGGGCCCGTTGCATAGCCGGTGTCGCCTGAGTAGCCAAGGATGCTCCCCGTCGAGACGTGCTGGCCAGGGCTCACGGCAATAGATGAGAGGTGCGCGTAGAGCGAGGTAAGGCCATTGTTGTGCTTTACCAAGACCCACTTGCCGTACTGGCAGTTTTTGACAGCACCTTGGTTGATTTCTTGCACTGTGCCATCGAGCGTCGCTTTTACCGGCGTGCCAATTGATGCACGGAAGTCGACGCCGTTGTGGCCTTGGCCATTGTACGCGCCTGCTTGCGCAAAGGAGGTGTTGCCAAAGTATTGCGTGATAGACACAGAGTCGAGCGGCCACGCAAAGATGCCGTGGCGCGCAGCGGCAGCGCTTGAGACGTCGGCGGTGCCCAACCCTTTCGCTAATTTAATAAGCTCGTTTTCAAATGACGACTCCTCTGCTTTTTTTTGGGCAATGAGTGCTTGATATGAACTCTCTTGATTTTTTGTTTGCGTCAATAAATCGTTTTGCGACTGGCGCGCGATTGCCAGCGATTGCTGCTGTTGGCCAAGCTGGCTCTTAAGCGCTGCCAACTGTGCACGGGCATTTTCGGCCGTGTTTTTGTTTGTGGTAAGAACATTTTTTAAATGAGACAAACTGTCTACCCTATTTTGCAAATTGTCGCGGAGCGCACCAAGCGCTAAAAATTCGTCAAAGACATCAGAGAGCGACTGGCCTGCAAGCACCTGCGCCGCTACCGACTCATTGTCGAGCTGGTTGACGTTGCGCAGCGCGTCGGCAATTTCGCCCTGTGTGGTGCCAATGGTTGTCGTGGTGGTAGCGATACCGCCTGAGAGTTTGGAGATTTCTCTGTCCTTCTGCGTTATCTGCGTGTTCGTGAGCGAAATCTGGGTCGAGAGTTTTTTGATGTTCAAGTCGAGCGCACTCACCGCTGTTTGGAGCGTTTGTTTTTGTTTACTTGTTGCATCAAGCTGCGACTGGAGTTTGGTTATCTCGTCTTTGAGTTGCGCAATTTGCGCCGTGTTGGCGTCGATTTGGTCTTGTATGGTGTCGGCGTGCGCCAGCGGCGCAACGAGCATAATCAAAGACACCAAGAACGAAAGCATCTATTGATTTTAAAGTATTGCGAGTGCTTTCTCAATGCGGGATATGCTCGTCTCTTTACCTAAAAGTGCCACAAGTGTGAAGGGGTCAGGCGACTTCTCGCGGCCCGAAAGTGCTACACGCATGGGCCACAAAACTGATGCCCTCCCCTGCTCTGTGGCATAGGGGAAGATGAGCTCTTTAACTCCTTCGGCGCTACAATCTGAAGCACTTCGCAGGAGTTCACTAACTTTGTACAAGTGCGTTTTGACTGCCTCTGCGTCTGCTTTGGCGCCTTGCACCAACAGTTCTTTGGTTACAGTGACGTTGCTATTCAAGAAATCGAAATGGCCGGAGGTAAACTGCTCCTGCGCTTCTTTCAAGGTCGATGCGCTGTTCTTTACTATCTCCCACACCGCGTCGGGAAATTCTGGCATACTGCCCGCCCACGCGCTGTAGCGCGATTTGAATTCATCCATCGAGAGCTTCTTGATGTGCTCGCGGTTGTACCAAAGCAGTTTTGTTTCATCAAAGACCGCGCTGCCTTTTTGGATGCGCTCTAGGTCGAAGATCGGAATAAGTTCATCGACGTTAAACAATTCGCGCTCGCCTTCTGGGTGCCACCCAAGCAATGCTAAGAAGTTCACCATTGCCTCGGGCAGGTAGCCCATGTCGCGATACTCAAGCACCGCTTTTGCGCCTGTGCGCTTGGAGAGTTTTTTGTGGTCTGCACCAAACACCAGCGGCAGGTGCGTATAGAGCGGAATGGGTGCGCCAATGGCACGCAAGATAAGGATCTGGCGCGGTGTGTTTGAGATATGGTCTTCGCCACGGATGACGTGGGTCACACCTTCGTCAAAGTCGTCGACGACGACGCCCAAGTGGTACAGTGGCTCGTCCATGCTTTTAGCAATAACAAAATCACCCAGGTCGGTGGTGTCGACGCTTATTTCGCCGCGTGCCAAGTCGGTAAACGTTACTGTCTCGTTTGGGTTCTTAAAGCGGATGACTTCGTTGCGCTGGCCTTCTTCTTTTGGCGCTTCTTTGGAAACATACGCAGCACCTTTCTCGATCAATTGCGCGAGCACTTCCCTATGGCGGGGCGCATTGTCGCTTTGACGGTAAAACGCATCGTACTCAAAACCGAGCCATTTCAGTGTTTCGATAATGCCATCTTCGTACTCTTTCTTTGAACGCTCACGGTCGGTATCTTCGATACGCAAAATAAATTTGCCGCCAAGTTTCCGTGCGTGGAGATAGTTAAAGACCGCTGTGCGTGCATTGCCAGCCTGGAGGAAGCCCGTTGGGCTCGGCGGGAAGCGAGTAATTATTGATTTATCGTTCATGCGTGAGTGCGATATCGAGCAAGGCGTCAGCGACTAAGCGTGCGGCGTCGGCGCGGGCAAAAGCGCGTGCCGAGGAAGACATTTTCTCCCACAGGGCTTTGTCGCCCATAATGCGGTTTATTTCCGACACGAGCAGGTTTTGCGTGAGATTGTTTTGCTCAATAACGACAGCACCGCCCGAGCGAGCGTAGGCAAATGCATTTTTTGTTTGGTCGTGTGAGATAGGCTCCGGAATAGGCACGATAATCGACGGGATACCCCAAAGCGCCAGCTCAAAAATAGTTGAGCCTG
This sequence comes from Candidatus Adlerbacteria bacterium, assembly GCA_029288895.1. GTDB lineage: Bacteria > Patescibacteriota > Minisyncoccia > Phycocordibacterales > SBAW01 > GWA1-54-10. The sequence continues at coordinate 23,776 of JARIGK010000002.1, forward strand.
CGCGCGAGATCACCAGCTGCGAGGCGCCTGCAACCATACGGAGCGCCTGGTCATTGAGATACGCATACGTTTTGTATCGTTTAGCGTATGGTGAGTTTGCGAGTGCTACCTTTGCACGCGACTCGACCTCTTTGAGATTGAGGCCACCTGTCTGATGCACGATTTGGTATTTTTCTACCAACTGCGGAAGCGCCGCGAGCACTGCCTCGTTCACCGCCTCTGCCCCTTGCGAGCCGCCAGTGACATAGATAATCGGCACATCTTTTTCGAGCCCCAAAAATTCGTGGACACCTTCGCGTGCAGGCAAGAGCAGCGCTTTACGCACCGGGTTGCCGGTAAACGCAACTTTATCTTCAGGGAAATATTTTGCTGCTTCGGGGTATGAGACAGCGATTTTTGTTGCAAACTTGCCCGCCCATGCATTCACACGGCCAGGCGCCGCGTCCGACTCGTGGATCACAACCGGGATGCGAAAGAGTTTTGCAGCAAGCAATGTTGGGAAGCTGCCGTACCCACCCTTGCCAAACACAACGTCTGGGTACAAGAAAAAGATGCGCAACACAGAACGAAGCACGCCCCATGCCGTTTTGAAGTAATCAAAAAAGTTTAGGATCGAAAAGTAGCGGCGCAACTTGCCTGCCGATGTTGGCACAAAGGTGATGTCGTTTGCGACAAGCATCTCTTTGTCGTAGGGGTCCGGTGCTGCGAAATACAACATCGGGTCGACGAGCTTCTTTTCGCGCACGCTTTCATGCAGGGCTTCTGCGACCGCGATGATGGGGTAAAAATGGCCTCCGGTAACCCCGCCGGTAAAAAGAATTTTCATGTGTATTAACTGGTGCGCATGTGGCGCGAAACGCTCAATATCATTCCAACTTCCGCCAATGCCAATGCGAGCGCTGTGCCTCCGTGAGATACGAAAATAAGCGGGACGCCAACAAGCGGAACGAGCGCGATGGTGGAGGCAATATTAAAGAATGATTGCCCCACGATGAGTATAACAAGGCCCGTTACGAGCAGTCCACCAAACGGGTCTGGCGCCCTGGCCGCAATGCGGAGCCCGAGTACGCCAAAAGCAGCAAACAACAACACAAGCAGTGTGCCACCCAAAAAGCCGAATTCCTCGCCTGCCACAGCAAAGATCGAGTCCCCTATCGGCTCAGGCAAGTAGGAGAACTTTTCGACGCTTTGGCCAAACCCGCGGCCAGAGAAGCCGCCAGAACCCACAGCAATCAAGGCCTGCTGTACTTGGTAGCCACTGCCGTGCGGGTCGGCCGACTGGTTGATAAACGTTTTTATGCGTGATGCGACGTGCGGGTACACGAGTGCCGCGCAGATAATCGCACCAATGCCAAGTCCCGCCAACACGCCCAAGTGCCAGACGCGGCCGCCCGCAGCAAAAAGCATGCCCGCCGATGCCATGCCAATGATAATCACGCCCGCGGTGTTTGGCTGTGCAAGCAAAATGGCACACACGCTGCCGGTAACCACAATGAGCGGCAAGATGCCGCCGCGTATCGTATGGACTTGTTTAATGCGTGCCGAATAAATTGCTGCCAAAAACATTACAGTCGCAAACTTTAGTACCTCTTCTGGTTGGAAGGAGAAGCCGCCAATGACGATCCAGCGGGATGCACCTTTAAGCGACAGGCCAATGTGTGGGACGAAGGTAAGCAATGTGAGGACAACGGCTGCAGCAAAGAGGTAGGGCGTATAGCGGCGCCAGAAGCGGTAGTTTATGCGAGAGAAAAAGACAAGCAGCACGCTGCCGCACACAAAGCCAAGCAAGAGTTGGCTTGTTGCCACGGATGTAAACGACGCGCCATCGCGGGCAAGAAGGCCAAGTGCCGCCGAGGTAAAGATAAGTAGGCCAAAGACGACCAAGCCGCATACGACCAAAATAAACGGTGTATCGACCTTCTTCATCACAGGAGAGCCATCATCATGCCGGTAATAGCAAGGAGGACACCAACAACCCAGTAGCGCATTGTAACTTTGTATGCAGGCCAGCCGATTGCTTCGAAATGGTGGTGGAGCGGTGCGATTTTGAGGAGTTTCTTTTTAAATACTTTTTTCCAGAATATCTGCAGCATGTTGGAGACAACGGTTGCAACAAGCGGCAAGGCAATAACTGGGAGCACTGCCACGCCCCTGCCCTGGTCCAGCGTGTCTGTCAGGAAGGCGATAACGACAAGCGCCAAGGTGAGCCCCATGGTGCCGGTTTCAGAAAGGTAGAAGCGTGCTGGTGGGATGTTAAACCACACAAAGGCAAGCAAGCCGCCGACGATGGCGCCAGACAATGCGGCGATGTCGAACTGGTGTTGGAAGAACGCAATGCCTGCATACGCTGCGAACATGCTTGCAAAAAGGCCGCCTGCCAACCCGTCGATGCCGTCGATGACGCCGCCCGCATATATAAAGAGTGCCGTAAGTACAAAGAATGGGATAAACCAAACGCCGAGCGACAAAGGCCCCGGCATAAACGGAAACGAAATCGCCGAGACGCCAAGTTTGCTGTAGAACCACCATGCGCAAAGGATGGCAACAATCGCGACGATGCAGAGGCGTACGCGCAGCTGGAGGCCCGCCTTGCCCTGCACCTCGAAGAGGTCGTCGAAGAGGCCAACGATGGCGCCAGCCAGGAGTGCTGCCAGCGGCACCCATGTTTGGTTGCGGCTAATAAATGTCAGCGTGCCAAATGCGTCGGGCGCAAAGTACGACAATATACCAAGCAGGCCTGCAGTGAGGAGCACGCTCCCCCACACGACGATGCCTCCAAAGCGCGGCGTACCAGAGTCTTTTGCTTGATGAAGTTGATTAAAGACTTCTGCCGGTTTCCCATCGAACGCAACTTTGCCAGCTTTGGGCTTCCACATCTTCTTTTTGTATAAAAAGTGGGTCAAAAATGGCGTCATCCCAATGCCAAACAAAAAGGCCATCGTGGTTGGGATAAATATACGGAGAATCTCGGCAGTGTTCATACGTTAGTGTGTGGTTGTGCTGGTACGCATTGCATTGATAAGTGTCTTGATGTCATCGAAGCGGCCCTCTTCTGTGGAACCGAGCACGACAGCGACAAGGGGGTGCCCGATGGAAATATCAAACACAGCGACTAAGTTGCCGCCTGCCAAGTCGGTGTAGCCCGTTTTAGCGCCAATAAGGCCCGGTACATCAGCGAGCGGGATGGCAGTTGCAGATGCGGAAAGCGTGCGGTCGCCATCTTGTACCGAGACGCCGTCGGCAGTTGTGAGCGTAAAGTATTCTGGGTGGCGCGCATAAAAGATGCTTGCCAAGCGCGCAACGTCATACGCCGAACCGTATGCGCCGGCTGTGGTGGTGCTTTCGTCCAAGCCTGTTGGGTTTAAGAAACGCATATTATTTAACCCCAAATTTTTTGCCTCGGCATTTATTTTTTGTATCGAATTATTACCCAAGCTCGCTGCGGCCGCAGCCATTGCGTCGTTGGATGATGCGATAAGACCCATCTTCAAAAGTTGCGAAAGCGAGAGCGTGTCGCCCGGCTTCAACCCCCAGTCTCCTTCTGGTTTTAAGTCGTCTGCGGTAATAGAGACGGGCGTTGCGGGCGAGTTCTTCTCGAGGACTGCTGTTGCGGTCATCAATTTGGTTAGTGATGCAAGTGGGAGCTGGAGCCCGGAATTTTTTGCATACAGCAAACGGCCGTCGGCTGGGTCGTAAATGACTGCAGCTTTTGCACGGACGCGCGACTGGTCGAGTGCGAGCGGCGCAGGGAATGCGTCTGCCGCTGCAGCTTTTGCCTCGACCACTTCATTCCCCTGCTTGAGGAGTGTTGTGGCTTCGATGCCACTAACAAAGGCCACTACGACAAGCAGCAGCGTCCCGGTTGCGGCAAGTATCGGATGTATTTCAGGCACTTTCATGTTGTTTGTAGGATGCTTCGAGGGCTTCGAGTTTTTGTTTTGTTTCGTCAAAGCCAGGCAGGTCGCGCGGGCTTGTTGCACCCAATTGCGACAAAAGTTCGGTTGTTGCTTCGTAGAGGAACGAGCGTTCGTCGCGCGGGTTTGGTACGCGGCGGATAAGTCCGCGCATCAACAACGTGCGCAGTGTTTGCGACGAATTTACGCCGCGGATAAAATCTATCTCGCTGCGCGACAGCGGCCCGCGGTAGATAATTGCGGCCAGTGCTTCGAGGCCCGCTTTGCCAATGTCGCGCGAGTATTCGTCGCGGCGGACCTGTTCTATTACCTCGGCTGCTTCCGCGGATGCGCGCATTTCGACAACGCTGCCATCGTCTACGACAACAACGCCTTGGCCCTGCTGCCCCACTAATTCGCGGACGGCGTTTTGTACATCAGCCATATCTGCTGAAAGCATTTTTGCCAACTCTGTATACGAAAGAGGCCGACCCAAGGCGAACAGCAATCCTTCGATTTGTATAGCCAGCTTACTCATATGATGGTGTGGACACGGCGTCAGACTCGAGCATGATGTCGCTAAAATGCTCGCCCTGATTTGCTCTGATTATACCCTGCTTCACGAGTTCTAAGAGTGCCAAAAAGCTCACAATGACTTCGTGTTTTACCTGAGGGTCGAGTGCTTTCCCGTGCCCAGAAAATTCGCGGAATGACATACGGAAGGCAGACGAAACGCGGCCTGCCATCTTCTCAATCATCTCTTCGAGTGTGACGATTTTTTTGACGGCGACTTTTGGTAGTGCGACAACCTGAGGGAATCCTTCTATCAAACTCTGCGCTGCGCCAAAAAGTGACTGCGGCGTGATAGTGGTGTCGAACAAAAACAGCGGCTCGGGTGCGGGCGTGTTGCCCTCATGTAGCATGGCGCTTTTTGTAGCGTTTGCTACCTCGCGAGACGCTTCTTTAATGATCTGGTACACCGCCAAGCGGTACTCAAGCTCTTTGATATCGCGGGACTCATCGTCCGACAATTCGAGCGTTGGCAAGAGCGAGCGGGATTTGATAAGCAACAATGTTGCTGCGAGTGCGACAAATTCGGCCGTCTCCCCTACGGGCATCTGCTCCTGGCTTGAAATGCGCGCAATATACTCGTCGCATACGCTCGCAAGCGATACATCGTTTACAAGCAGTTTGCGCTTCTCGATCAATTCGAGAAGCAACTCAAGCGGCCCTTCAAATACGTCAGTTTTTACGTGGAGCGTTGTTTGCATACTTTTCTACTGCGGCAAGGAGGAGGCGGACTGGGGCGCCGGCGGCACCTTTGGCGAGGAATTCGTTGGAGTTGGATGTCATGCGCGGTGCCATGTCGATGTGGGCCCAGGCGCAATCCAAGTCTTTGGCAAATTCGCGCAGGAACATGCCGCCTGCAATCACACCCCCATAGCGGCTGTTGCCATCGGTCGAGATGTTCGGCACGTCGCCAAACATGCCCTTTGTCATGCTTTCGTACTCTTCCCACGCTGGAAATGGCCAGACATAGTCGCCGCTTTCTTCGCCAAGCTCGCGCAAGGTATCTTCCAATTCTTGGCTGTTTGTCATGAGCGCCGAGCACTCGGTACCAAGTGCGGTAAGTGCGGCGCCTGTGAGTGTTGCGACGTCGATGACGACAGCGGGGTTAAATTTCTTTGCGTAGGTAATGCCGTCGGAGAGGATAACGCGGCCTTCTGCGTCGGTGTTCAACACTTCGATATAGCGGCCCGACATGGAACGGAGCATGTCGCCTGGGCGGACAGCATTTTGCCCCGGCATATTTTCAACAGTTGGGATAAGCGCAACAACGTTCGCCTTCAACTTTAACTTTGCTGCCAACGCAACCGTGTGGAGTACTGATGCGCCACCCGACATGTCCATGTGCATCTCGTACATGTGGTCGCCAGTTTTGATATTCAAACCTCCTGAATCAAACGTGACACCCTTCCCTACAAGGACGACAGGCTTCTGAGATTTCGATGCGCCCCAATATTCGGCAATAACAAACTGTGGCTCGTTGTCGCTCCCTTTACCTATACCCACAACGCCGCCCATGCCGAGCTTCTCCATTTCTTTGCGGCCAAGCACAGTCACTTTCGTATTAGCACCTTTGATTGTGTTCTTTGCGAGCGCAGCAAATTGCTTCGGGGTGAGGTCGCCGCCTGGTGTGTTTGCCAACTCGCGGCAGGCGTTTACTTCGTCGCCAATAGCGTGGCCGCGCTTTGCGCCCTCGATACCTTCTTTCGAGATTCCAGACATGCAGACAACGTCTACATGTGCGAAGCCGTCTTTGGGTGCACGTTTGTAGGTGTTGTGCTCGTAGTCGGCCATCACAAACGATGTTGCAGCAATCTGTGCTGCCTCAGCATCCGAGCAGCCTTGAGGTGCCAGCGCCTTCAATTCTTTAAAATCAATCGCAATAGATTTAATGCGGTTTGCTTTTGCAACGCTCACCACCTTGCGAGTAAACAATACAAACTTACGTCGGTTGAGCGGCTTTTCTTTTCCGTACCCTATCGACAATGCCTTGCCATCAAAACGATTTAAACTTCCTTCAATAAGCTCAACAGTAACAGCGCCCTTATCAGGGGTAGTCTGGAATTTCATAGCTAAATTATAGCTCTATTTTGAGCCTATTTCAGCTACCTTGACTTTTTACTTAAATAAAGTATAATTTAAAACGGATCTAGCCAATGCTAGCCTAGAGGCGAAACCTCTATAACACTCTTTCAAATGGGAGAGTCTGATGTTTAAAAATTACGGTGTCGTCACCGCTGCTCGTTCTGAAGTAATGGAAAAGATTCGTCTCGCGGCCGAGGTCTATACTGGCAAGCGTGTGCGCATCAAGCACATCAATTTCGACAAAGGCGGGGTGTCCCTGTACTTAGGGAGCGGGCCGGAACAAGTCGAAATAGAAGCTGCTTTCTACTGCGTCAGAAGCGACGACCTCTCTCTTCGCCTCGGTGATGAAACCCAGCCGTTTCTTTCGTGCCGCTTTAACGACGAAGGAGACGTGCAGGTCTCGAATTCGAACGAAGACAGAGGCGCTCCGATTGGTAGCCCTGAGCGCTTGCCACCGATGGTGTGGATTGGCTCCGGCTACTCGAAGCATGAACGGCACCGCGTTCCTTTGTACCCGAGCCGTAAGTTAATTTAACCCACCTGGGTTGCGGAAAATCTACCGCACTCCGGTGGGTTTTCTGTTTTTTATTTATTGGTTTCGCCTTCCGAAAGCGGGAGGTCGATGCGGTGCATGTCGCGCGGGAAGAGTGTTGCTTCACGGATGTTTTTGAGGCCAAGGATCTGCATGGTCATGCGCTCGGCGCCCAAGGCAAAGCCACCTTCAGGTGGGGCGCCATAGCGGAAGGCTTCAAGGAACATCTCGATTTTCTTCGGGTCCATGTTCCATTTCTCGACATGAGAAAGGAGCTGCTGGTAGTCGTTGATACGGCGGCCGCCCGAGAGCCATTCGATACCGCGGCATAGCAAGTCCATGCCTTCGTTAAACTCTGGGTTCTCTGGGTTTGGGTACACATAAAACGGCTTCTTCATTGTTGGGTAGCCGTAGACGTACACAAAGTCTGAACCTGTTTCTTCTTTTACTACTTCGCAGAGTTTGCGTTCCTGTTCTGGGTTTAGGTCTTTATCTTCTGGTACACCCAACTTCGCAAACGCTTCTGTCAGCGAATAGGTGGGCGTCTTGTCGATCATTGTCGGCAACGTTGCGCCCAAGACTTCCAACTCATGCGCACACTTCTGCTGTACTTGTTCAAGCACGTAGCGCACGGTTGCTTCTGACATATCGCGGACATCGGTCCACGAATCAATGAACGCCATTTCAGCATCCAACGAAACAATTTCTGTGATGTGGCGGGTGGTTGCAGACGGCTCTGCGCGGAAGACTTTGTTTACCGAGAAGACGCGCTCAAACGCGGTCATAACAATTTGTTTGTAGAGCTGCGGCGATTGCGTAAGGTATGCTTTTTTGTCGAAGTAGTTTACCTGGAAGACCTCTGCCCCACCCTCGGCTGTAGCTGGCGTAATTGCCGGCGCCTGGAATTCCATAAAGCCTTGCGACTTCATATATTCGCGGAAGGAGTCGATAATAACAGCCTGCACTTTAAAGATTGCCTGCAAGCGCGGATGGCGCAGCGTAAGCGCGCGGTGGTCCAACTCGGTGTTCAATTCCAAATTGTAGCCATCGGCCGACATGTCGAACGGAAGCGGCTCTGCCTTTGCCAATACTTCGATGCCGGTGACTTCTAGTTCGATATCGCCATTCTGCACTTTTGCGTTGACGTTCTTTTCTGGGCGGGCGTTTACTTTGCCGGTGATAGAAACGACATATTCGTTGCGCACTTCTTTTGCAGTTTCAATGGCGGCCGAACTCGGCAACACAACGCCCTGCACCGTGCCAGTGCGGTCGCGGAAATCAAAAAATACCATCTTGCCCTGGTCACGGCGTACGCTTACCCAGCCTTTAATGGTTACCTCTTCATTTTTATGCGCACTTAAATCGCCAATTAACGTTCGCTGCATGATTGCTCTACTGTACCAAAAAAATCCTTATTTCGCGCTCTTTATATAAACTTGACAAAACTGCATAATATAGTATATAATTATAGGCGTAGTTCGCTAGTTCCCCTACATGTGAAAAGAAGGAGTTGTTAATGTCTGCGACTATCAAAGGTATCGACCCAAAGACCTATCCCGAAGCCCTCTGGGGTACGCAAGGTGGCGGCTTGGCTCGCCAGGTCGGTACCGGCAACCACTACGTGTTTGTCGAGGCGCCAGGCCATTCTGGTCTGAACGTCGGCGACGCTGTGCCAGGCGACTGGGACATCCAGCCCGCCAACCAGCTGGCACGTGAACAAATGCCGGGCTTCTAAAAGCCCTCCCTCGCCCATCGAAAACGGAACCGCTCATCGGGTCTATTTCGATGGGCGATTCTGTTTTTTATATAGCTTTTATATCGCTACGCCTACCTTCTGTCGCACGTCTTCCATTTTTGCTGATGCGACTGCTTTTGCTTTTGCTGCGCCGTCTGCCAAGATCTTCTTTACATCATCATTGCTGATCGAGTTTCTCTTCTCGCGCATTGGGCCAATGACGTTTTCGATATCTTCTACCAACGCATCTTTCAAGTTTTTATACTTGCCTGCATTTTCTGCATAGAGTGTCTCAAGTTCTGCCTCTGTGCGGAAGAGTTTGTGTATCGCGTACACATTTTCTGGTTTCTGGCCCGACGAGTCTGTCACGATGCTCATCACTGCTTTTTGTATTTCTTCTTTTGTGCCAAAGAGCGGGATAGTGTTACCATAGCTCTTGCTCATTTTTTTGCCATCGGTGCCCGGGATGGTTCCTACCGCTTTAACGATATGTTCCTTCGGCTCGATAAATGTTTGACCGTAGGTGTTGTTGAATTTGGCAGCTGCCTCGCGTGCGTATTCGATATGCTGGCGCTGATCTTCCCCCACCGGCACGATAACGGTGTCGTACAACAAAATGTCTGCGGCCATAAGCATCGGGTAGGTAAAGAGGCCGGCGTTTGCCTCAAGCCCCTTCGCAACTTTGTCTTTGTATGCGTGGCCAAGTTCCAAAAATGGCACGGTTACCAAGCAGTCAAAGATCCATGCGAGTTCGGTGTGCTCTTGTACGTCGGATTGTTTAAAGATGACAGCTTTGGACGGGTCGACGCCTGCTGCAACGAAATCTTTTACAGAATTATAGATGCATTCCTGCACCAACTTTGGGTCTTTAAGAGATGTGAGTGCGTGATAGTCTGCGACCATCAAAAAACTTTCGTACCCCTCGTACATATCGACGAAAGGCTTGATCGAGCCAAAATAGTTGCCGATATGCAACGCGCCACTGCTCTGTAGCCCGGTCAAAAGCCGTTTCTTTTCTGTCATACGCGTATTATATCCCCTCTTCTTTGAGTTTCTCGACTAGACCCTTTGCCGTGCGGGAGAGTTTTTGCGGCAAGTTTATTTTGACGCGTACAAAGAGGTCGCCGCGTTTGCCGTGGCCTGTGGGCACACCTTTGTTTTTGATGCGGAGCAATTCGCCATGAGTGACACCGCCATGGACGGTGACAGTTTCCTCGCCATCGAGCGTTGCGACTTTGTAGTCGGCGCCAAGCAATGCATCGGAGAGTTTTACTGAAAGGTCGGTCAAGATATTGTGGCCATCCTTTTTAAAGCGCGAGTCTGGTGTGACATGTACTTTGACGTACAAGTCGCCGGAGGCGCCGCCCTGGATTGCCTCGCCAGCGCCAGAAAGACGGATCATTTCGCCACCTTCAATACCTGCGGGTACCGCGATATCAATTTCTTCTTGTTTTTTGTAGACGCCAGCGCCGCGGCAGGTGTGGCACTTTTCTTCTGGGATCTTGCCTGTGGCATGGCAGTGGCGGCACGGGCTCTGCATCGTGATCTGGCCAAAGATCGAGTTGTTTGTTTCGTGGATCTTACCTGTGCCGTTGCAGTAGGTGCAGGTGTTCATCTTGGTGCCCGGCTCGGCGCCGTTGCCTTTGCATGTTTCGCACTGCGCTGTCTTTGCCAAGAGTACGTGGCGCGTCACACCGAAGACACTCTCTTTAAATGTAAGTTCGAGGTCGATAGAAATATCGCGGCCGCGGCGTTGGCGTCCGCCGCCATTAAAGACATCACCGAAGATGTCGCCGAAGTCGAAGCCGGCAAACCCGCCCTGGTTAAATGCCTGCTGGAATTGTGAGAAGTCGAAGCCTGCGCCACCAAAGCCACCAGCGCCGCCGCCAAATGTCTGGCCGTAGCTGTCATACTCGGCACGCTTTTTGTCGTCCGAAAGCACGCTATATGCCTCGCTTACCTCTTTGAATTTTGCATCATCACCTGATGCTTTGTCGGGGTGATATTTATGGGCGAGCTTGTGGAACGCCTTCTTTATCTCATCCTTGGAAGCACCTTTCTCGACCCCAAGCACGTCGTAGTAGTTTTTAGATGCCATCGTTTTTCTATCTTACGCCTCGCGTTCCTCCTCTGCAACTTCTGGACCCATTTCGTCGTCTTGGAGGAAGCCGCCTGCCTGGATGCTCCACAGTTTGTGATAGAGGCCTTTGTGTTCGATCAATTCTTGGTGCGTACCTTGTGCCGCAACGCGGCCGTTTTCAATCACGATGATGCGGTCCATATTCATGATGGTCGAGAGGCGGTGCGCGATAACGATGACCGTTTTGCCTTCCATCAAATTTTTCAGTGCGTCTTGGATGAGTGCTTCCGATTCAGAATCCAAACTCGACGTTGCTTCGTCGAGCACAAGTATCGGCGAGTTCTTTAATATCGCGCGGGCAATGGCAACACGCTGCCGCTCGCCGCCCGAGAGTTTGATGCCGCGCTCGCCCACGTACGTTTCGTACCCATCTTTCAATTTCGAAATAAACTCGTGGCAATGCGCTTTTTTTGCAGCTTCTATCACTTCAGCTTGTGTCGCATCGCGTTTGCCGTAGCGAATGTTTTCGAACAACGTGCGATGGAAGAGTATCGGTTCTTGCGGTACAAAGCTAATCGCCTCACGCAAGCTGTCCTGGGTCACCTGTGCAATATTCTGCCCATCTATCTCAATGGCACCTCCTTTAATATCAAACATGCGCAGCAAGAGGCGCGTTGTTGTTGATTTGCCTGCGCCAGATGGGCCAACAAACGCCACCTTCTCAGCACCTTTAATAGAGAGATTGAAATCGGAAAGAATACTTTTGTCGTCAGCGAATGAGAACGAAACATTGGCGAAATTTATATTTGCCTTCTCTACTGCGAGAGGTTTCGCATCTTGTGCATCACGTATTTCGTGCGGTGTTTTCAATATCTCGACCATCTCGCCCGCGTCAGCAAATGCATCATAGAAACGGCGTAGCTGGCCGCCGATACCCATCAATTGGTTGAAGGTGCCAAGCAGGTACGATTGGATAAGCACGAAATCGCCAACCGTCAGCAACCCGCGTTCCCAATAAATAATCGCACCGTAGAGAAGCCCGCCTTGGATGCACAGCACGAAGAGGCCAATAATCCCCCAGGTCCATCCGTCGATAAGCCATGAGCGCAGCGTTGCTTTGTGCCAGAAACGCACAACGTCGCTCAGGATGCTTTGTTCGTGTATAACACCGGCAAATTGCATCACGGTGGGCTGGTTAGAAATGGCGTCAGCGATCGTACCGGTAACTTTTGTTTCTGCTTCAGCACGGGATGTGCGTGATGCTTGCCGAAGTTTTGCGATATATACCTGGCAGACAATAAAGAGAATTGCCCATGCGGCCAAAATACTGCCGAGCATATGATTGCGGGTATACAGCACAAATATTGCACCCGACACGAACAATAGCGCAGGGAAAAACTGCGTAAGGATCGTATCCGAGATCATTTCAAACGAGCGGACAAGGCGGCTGATGCGATGCGTAAGCGTGCCCGCAAAGTTTGAGATAAAGAAGCTGTATGAGTGGCCAAGCAAATAGCCAAATGAGTCGTTGTATAGGTCATGCATCACATCTGCCACGTAGAAGATGTTTGCGGTGTCCTGGAGGCGCTGCATAAGCCAACTGATAAACCACATCAGGCCAACAAGCGCGAGCGTCATCACAAGTGCGTGGATGGTCGTGGGTGTAGGTGTCTCAAGTGCAAGCAGGTTAAAGAATTTACGCAAGAAAAGAGGCGCCGCCAAGTTGCTTGCCTGGAGGAATATACCGGTAAGGAAAATGGCGAGGAGCCACTTCCATTGGCGCCGTACGTACGGGAGGTACACACGCAATATTTCGCCGGCCGGAACCGACTTTTTAGGCTTATGTTCGGACATTTTTTCTATCATATCATAATATTGACAAATTTTAAATCTTTGGTTTATTGAGTGACGATGAGTTCGGCTAAGGCATCCCGCCTTTGACGATTAATGAATATCGTTCATGGAGGATATGATTGAGCGACCTAGCGTCTATGCTTCTCAGTCGGGAAGCTTTCGACGTCCTGAAGGACGTGTTTGTTGCCGAGATTGGCGACAAAACCATGATGGTAACCTTGGGCCTTGCCGAGGTGTTCGCCATCCGACTCGTGCTTGCGGGCGTCACGCCCGCTTGCTTCGTGGTCCCGGCCGTCGGCGTCCTTATCGGTATCGGCCTGAAAGGGATCATTCCTATTGCTGCGCTGAACTATAGCTGCGCCGTCCTCTTCCTGGGGCTGGCCTGGTGGTCTATCAAAGAAGGCCAAGAGGACGGCGAGGAGGACGAAGAAGAGAAACCGCTCTCGGAATGGTTCTTCATCCGCGCCTTCCAGATTTTCCTCCGCACGCTGAACCAGCTGACCCATTGGCTCAAGCACAAGGCGCGGCATAGCGGAGGGTGGGCAGTCGCCCTTGCCTTCACCATCTTCTCCATCGCCGAGATGGCGGACCGGACGCAGTTGGTCACGATTACCAAGACGGTCGAAGGCTCGAACTGGGTCACCGATCTGGTGGCCTCGGGCCTCGGCCTGCTGTTCGCAAACGTGGCGGCGCTGATCATCTTCTACTTCGCCCGTTCGCTGTTGAAACGACGGGTTCTGATGTACGCTGCTGCCACGCTCTTCCTGCTCTCGGCGGCCCGGATTATCCTCCAGGGCTGGGGCTATGACCCATCATGGTATCTGCTGGCGTCGGTTTTCTTTGCCTTGTTGGCCACCTACCCTATCGGGTCTCGGGTGTTCAATTTCCCAACAGGCCCTGAAAAGCCAAAACAGATCTACGCCTAAGGCGCGTCGCCGGATGATGACTTCCATCATCCGGTTTTTTCTTTGGTACACTACAGTCATGATTGATTCATTGAGAAGAGTCACAACGGCCGTATTTTTTGTTGCGCTTGTCGGCGTGATTGGAGGTGCTTCCTCCACATTTCTTACGTGCACCAACGCATCGGAATGTGCAGCTTCAGCTATTCTCTCATCTTCCAATTTCACATCGCTCGATAACACCTCTGAGCTTTTTATAATCAGCGCAGCAATCTGGGTAGTGTCGCTTTATACCCTCGGTGTAAGTGTTGGCCTTCTTGTAGCCCTAGAAATCTTTAAGCCAAAACTCTTCAGACGTCATACAAGACGCGTGCATCGTCGCAGATAGTTTTTACTGCTGCGGAGGGGTGTCGCCTGCTGGCGGTGTGTCGGTGTTTTCTTGCGTAGGTGGAGTTTGTGTACCGCCTGCTTTCTGAACCGCTTCGTAGACCTTGGAGAGTTCTTTCGAGAGCTCTTCTGTTGCAGCTTTGATGTCCGCCGCGTTTTCTGATGTCTTCTTTGCCTCGACGTTCTTGATCTTCTCTTCTATCGCAGCCTTCAAGTCTGCTGGGACTTTATCTTTATTGTCATCAAGCGACTTCTTTGCAGCGTACGCTGCCTGCTCTGCCATGTTGCGCGCCTCGGCCAACTCTGCCTTTTGTTTGTCGGCATCAGCATTTGCCTCGGCATCTTTGCGCATCTTTTCGATATCGGCATCCGAGAGGCCCGACGATGCTTCAATGCGGATGCTTTGCTCTTTGTTTGTTGCTTTGTCTTTTGCTTTGACCGAGAGGATGCCGTTTGCATCAACATCGAAGGTCACTTCTACTTGCGGCAAGCCGCGCGGTGCCGGCGGGATGCCATCGAGCACAAAGCGGCCAAGCGACTTATTGTCTGCGGCCATCGCGCGCTCGCCCTGAGTGATGTGGATCTCTACGGATGTCTGGTTGTCTGCTGCCGTGGAGAAGACCTGGCTGCGGCTTGTTGGGATTGTTGTGTTGCGGTCGATCAATTTTGTTGCAACGCCGCCCATGGTCTCGATACCCAAGGAAAGCGGAATAACGTCGAGCAAGAGCACGTCGCGTACTTCCCCGCCCAAGATGCCACCCTGGATGGCTGCGCCAATCGCAACAACCTCATCAGGGTTGACGGACATGTTCGGCTTCTTGCCGAAGTATGCTTCCACTGCTGCTTGCAATGCCGGCATGCGGGTCTGGCCGCCGACCAAGATCACTTCGTTGATGTCAGTAACCTTAAATGGCGATGCTTCCATTGCACGCTTGGTAATCATAAGCGCGCGATCTATGAATTCTTGTGAAAGTTCTTCGAGCTTTGCGCGCGAAAGCTTCAACAGCAAGTGGCGCGGACCCGATGCGTCCGAGGTAATGAACGGGATGTTGATTTCAGTCTCAACGGCAGTCGAAAGCTCGATCTTTGCCTTTTCTGCGGCCTCATCCAAGCGCTGGCGGCCAAGCGGGTCAAGGCGCACATCAATGCCGCTTTCTTTCTGGAATTCCGTAGCGAGCCAGTCGATTATTTTCTGATCCAAGTCTTTGCCGCCCAAGTGTGCGTCGCCGTCGGTCGACTTTACTTCGATGACATCATCGCCTACCTCAAGTACCGAGATGTCGAAGGTACCGCCGCCGAAGTCGAAGACGACGATCTTTTCATTCTTCTTTTTATCAAAGCCATATGCAAGCGCGGCCGCAGTTGGCTCGTTAATGATGCGCTTAACGTCGAGGCCGGCGATCTTGCCTGCATCGCGCGTTGCTGCGCGCTGGGCGTCGTTAAAGTAGGCAGGGACGGTAATGACAGCTTCGGTGATTGTTTCGCCCAGGCGCTTTTCAGCATCCTGCTTCAATTTTTGCAGGATCATCGCTGAGATTTCTTCTGGGCGATACCACTGGCCGCCCATCTCTACCTCGATGCCGCCGTTTGCGGACTTGCGCATCTCAAACGGTACAGCAGCTTTGTCCTTCTGGACCATCTCTTCTTCAAAGTTATGGCCGATGAAGCGCTTTATTTGGTAGACCGTGTTCTTGGGGTTGGTGACTGCCTGGCGGCGTGCGATAAGACCGACGAGTTTTTCGCCCGTCTTTGATGACGCAACAATAGACGGCGTCGTGCGTGCGCCTTCTGCATTCTCCAAAATCTGCGGCTCACCTCCGCGCATGACTGCCATTGCAGAGTTTGTCGTACCCAAGTCGATACCAAGAATCTTTCCCATACTTCTATATAGTTAGCTCGTAAACTTGCTGTTAAATAATCACTTGCGCTGGTCTGATAACTTTGTCTCCTACTTTATATCCGCTGCGTTGCACTTCTACTATTGTGTCTCCATTGCCCTGCTGCGCTATTGCTTCGTGTTTGTAGTGGTCGTATGCATCGCCCTTGTCTCCAAATTTTTCTACGCCCATCTTTTTTAAGGAATCCATCAGCTGCTTTTCTACCATCTTGAGCTCGTCTGAGGGGTTATGCTTTTGCGCCATCTCAAACGAGTCGAGTGCGGGCAGAATATTCTCGACGAATTCGGCTTTGATGCGAGCCTCTTTCTCGCCGAGCATCGCCGCTTCCTCCTTCTTAAAATTGACGAAATCGGCGCGGGTCCGCTGCCATCCGTCCAAATACTCCTGTTTTTCCTTCACTGCCTGATTTAGCTTTTCGCGGAGCTTTTTGACGGCTGCGGGACTCTGTTCTTCCTCTTCCTCAATAAATTCTTCATCAGAGTCGTTCAACATTGCACCATTCTACCGAAAAAAAGCTAGCAGTCAAATTCTGCTAGCCTTTTCCCTCCAACGCTTCCTGCTCCTAGAGGTCCTGCAATGGGAGGCCGTTGATGTAGTCGGCTTTGCCGATTTGGACGCCATTTTTGCGGACTATTGCGTACGCAGTTGCGACATGGAAGAAGAAGTTCGGGATTGCATACTCGCGAGCGTAGTCAAAGCCTGTCATAAACTTGCCTGGGAAGTATTTTATTTCCACGCGAGTATCAGCAGCATTTTTGAATGACTCTTTTGAGATTGTTTGCAGATACGCAATTGTTCTATCGATGCGGGCATCGAGCTCTGCAAAGGTAGTCTCGGTGTCTTCGTAGCTCGGGGTCTCTGTGCCAGAAAGGCGTGAAGCCAAACCTTTGGCATTGTCTGTCGCAACTTGCACCTGCTTTACCAGTGGGAACATGTCGGGCGCCAAACGGTCGTTTAACAATGTTGTCTCATCTAGCCCGTGCTCTTTGGCCTTCTGTAACACACCCTTCAAACCGCCAAGCATTTTAATAAAAACTGGGATCGTAAATTCGTAGATTGATTCCATAGGTCGTTCAGTATAGCAGAATTCTTCAGCAAACCTTAAGTTAGAAGAGAGTATGGTCGAGAGATGTGGCCTGTGGGCATTTTTTTGTTGTGCGCTTCCATTGTGTTGCGGGTCATTTCCTACCCAGTCATTACCTCCGACTACACATACTTCTTAAAGGAATGGTTCAACGCCCTTTCCACGCCTGGCCTTTCCGCCTTTACCAGCCCCTTTGCCGACTACGCGCCTCTCTACCTTTACCTAATCAAGTTCTTGACCCTCTTCCCTGTTTCGAGCCTCTATAGCATCAAGACACTCTCTGTCGTGTTTGATGTTGGTATCACGGCGCTTACATGCCTCATCCTCTATATGCTTGGTATTACAGATAGGGCGCGGTTGTTCCTTTCATTTGCGATTGTATTCATCACGCCAACCTTCTTGGTGAATAGCGCGCTCTGGGGTCAGTCCGACTCGCCATACGCGTTCTTTGTATTACTTTCGTTTTACTTTTTACTGAGAGACAAACCGTCGTTTGCAACGCTCTCGTTTTCCGTGGCTCTGTGTCTCAAGGTACAGGCGATATTCTTCCTGCCTATTCTTGCAGGCTACCTCTTCCGCCGCAGAGAAGACTTGCCCTACATTGTGCTTGTGCCGATTGTTTTTTTGGCGAGCATCTTGCCTGCGTGGGTTGCGGGCGGCTCGTTCTCATATTGGTTTATGATCTACGCAAAACAGTCGGGCGAATATACGAGCCTTTCTGTCTCGGCGCAGAGTCTATTGTCGTACGCACAAGCGCTCTACTTCCCCGGACCTGTACAGAACGCACTTTTTTGGATATCGATCATCGCTTCGCTTTTGGCGGCGCTTTATATATTCGTCCTTGTTGCACGCGCAGGCCTCTCGGGCCCCGAGCGTATGATGCTGCTCACACTTTTGTGCGTCGCGCTTCTCCCGTACCTCCTTCCGCGCATGCACGAACGGTATTTCTACTTGGCTGATGTCTTTGCCGTACTCTTCGCACTGTGGCGGCCGCGCGCGTGGTACATTGCGGTGCTTGTGGTGCTCTCGTCGCTTCTTTCGTATCAACCATTTCTCTCACAACTCTCATTTGTAAAAGCACTTCCCTACGTCGACTTGCGCATGCCTGCGACCATACTTCTCTTTGCAATTATTTTTATCGTGGCCGAAGTTCGACGCACTCCTGAAATTGAGCATGAAGACGCGCGCTTCAGTCTGCCTTAATGGTTGCCCGCGTATGGTGGCATTACACGAGGCCCTAAAACAGTTTTTGGACCCGTTGCAATCTGTAGAACTTATGAGCCCTTTAGTCAGAGCTTCGCTCCAAGCTCGTCCACATACATATGACCAAACCCATATCGCTGTCGATTTTCTTCCCCACCTACAATGAGGAAGACAACATTCGCGAAACTGTGCTGCGCACCATTGATGTAGTTGAAGGCTCACCCTACGTTGATGAGTACGAAATTCTCGTCGTAAACGACGGCAGTAAAGACAAAACTCTCGAGATCGCGCGCGAACTTGAGCGTGACTACCCCGGCGTGCGCGTGGTAAACCACGAACAAAACAAAGGCTATGGCGCTGCGCTTAAAAGCGGCATGGCTGCAGCAACGAAAGACTACGTCTTTTTTACCGATGCCGACTTACAGTTCGATATTAAAGAATTGCAAAACTTGCTGGTGCACTTGGACACGCACCCTGTTGTCATTGGCTATCGCGCGCCCCGCCGCGACAGTGCGATGCGCCTTTTTAATGCGTGGGGGTGGAACAAGCTCAACCGTTTATTGTTTGGCCTGCGTATCCGCGATATCGACTGCGCATTTAAACTCTTCCGTCGCAGCGAACTGCAGAAAATAAAATTGAAATCAAAAGGCGCAATGATCAGTGCCGAAACATTGATCCGCCTCACACGCCGCAATGTGGCCGTCAAAGAGGTACCGGTCTCTCACTTGCCGCGTACCGCGGGCTCGCCCACGGGCGCCAAGCCGTCGGTTATTTTGCGCGCGTTCCAGGAAATGATTGAACTCTATCGTGGCGAATTAGGTGGTGCAACACAAAAAGAAGCGTTGCGTTTTATGTCGGTCGGCGTCATCAACACACTGCTTGATGCTGCGATCTACATCATGCTCACGCGTGGTATGGAATTCTTCGCTGTGCACCTGACGGTCGCAAAGTTTGTCTCATTCTTGGGCGGCACGCTCTCAAGTTTGCTCTTAAACCGCAGTTGGACCTTTGGTATCCGTACGCCTCTTACAACCGGCGAAGTTGTGCGTTTCTACACGACGACCTCGGCTGCAATTGTCGTCAACGTACTCGTGATGAATGCACTCGTTGGTGCGGGTATGTACGACTTGCTGGCGCTTGCAGTCACTACCGTCTTTACTTTCGCGGTTAACTTCACCCTCTCGAAATTCTGGGTCTTCCGCCAAAAGGATGCCCCATCTGCTCAACAAAAAGGCTATGCGATTTAACTCACTTCTTACATCACCCATATTCCACGCCGTAGCGAAAAAGCCCGCTAAGACTGAAAAGCAACACGCTACTTCTACAACTCCAGCGCCTGTACAAGCAACGCCTGTGGTTGTAGCGACCAGCACACATCCCGTGCCACCTCCGGCGGCTCATACAGCAACGACGAGTGCGGCGACATCGTCTGCTCCTGTCGCGGCAACAACTGTGGGGGGCAAACAATCATCAGCGCAAACACGAACACTCTCTACCAGCGTTGGCGTAGTTTCGGCGCCAGAACATAGCACACTCCTTAACCCCTATGCGGGCGCAGGCGGCCTTACGCCTGTGGGTACGGCAAGCCTCGTGCTTGGTGCCGCGGTGATGGCAAGCCTCGGCCTCCTCTTTGTGCGCGGAGAAACGCTCGGAAACTCGTACGAGCGCCTGGTGCGATTTATTGGGGTCAAGGCCCCGCCCCGTGCTGTGCGTTCACGTCACGCATAAACAAACACATATATGGTGTCGCGATTGCTGGGCTACATATTGCTCCTGTGTGCAGCTGTGCTCATAGGCGTGGCAATTTATCGCAACTCGACCAAGAGCGAAGTGCCGCTTACCTTTGCGCCCAACCAAGTGCTTGACGCAACGTGGGTTGCGTACAAAAAAACTTTCATCGAGGCAGGAACCTTCCGCACCTTAGATAAACAGCGCGGCGACATTACCACATCGGAAGGCCAGAGCTACACGATGCTGCGCGCAGTGTGGATGGGCGATAAAGATACCTTCGATGGTGCATGGAAGTGGACCGGGAGCTATCTCCATCGAAATGATGATCATTTGTTTTCGTGGCTGTGGGGCCAGCGCCCGGGTGGTGCATACGGCGTGATCACAGAACAGAGCGGTCAAAACACCGCGTCGGATGCCGATGAAAATATTGCGCTTGCACTTATCTTCGCCTACGCACGCTGGCAAGACCCCGCATATCTGGCGAGTGCGCGCGACATAGTGGGCGACATCTGGGATAAGGAGGTGATCGTCATTGGCGGCGTCCCCTACCTCACCGCAGACAACTTAGAAAAAACATCCGCGAGCCAAACTGCAGTGCTCAACCCGTCCTACATGGAGCCTGCGGCGTACAAAATCTTTGCCGCTATCGACCCGACGCATCCGTGGAACAAACTCGCCGACAGTTCGTACATCGTTCTGCAAAAAAGCATGAACGCAGAACTGGGGAGCGGTGCATCTGCTGGCCTTCCGCCCAACTGGGTTGGGATCGACAAAACATCAGGGAGCCTTGTGCCGCTGCCTGGCACAAACGACACCAACTATAGCTACGACGCGATGCGCGTGCCATGGAATATCGCGCTCGACTGGCAATGGTTTGGCGACAAACGTGCACAGACCCTCCTTTCGAAGATGTCGTTCTTGGGGGCGCAGTGGGACAAGAACCACGCACTTGCAAGCGTCTACAACCACGCAGGCGGTACGGTCACTCCGGAAGAATCGCCGGCCATCTACGGAGGCGACCTCGGCTACTTCCTTGTTGCGCAACCGGTAAAGGCAAAAGACGTGTACGAACAAAAGCTCCTCTTCCTCTACAACCCTGGCCTTAACGACTGGAAGCAACAACTTTCCTACTACGACGCAAATTGGGTGTGGTTTGGCATCGGGCTCTACAACAATTTGCTCCCCAACTTAGCAAACGACGTACCAAAGACCGCGATTACTCATTAACAAAACGCGTATGAACACGAACTACGATCACACACCACACGACCTCCGCACCGACTTTTTGGAAACAAAGACGCCTAAGATGCTGTTTGTCATAAACGCAGTGCTTGCGGTGGCATATTTTGCCGTACTCGTGTTCTTCTTCCCTATCGGCAACAAGCTATTGTTTGCGTTGCTTATCGCAGGCGAAATATTCCACCTGTGGCAGGTGCTCACCTTCCTCTATACGGTGTGGGATACAGAATATGAGGCACCGCGGAACCCATCATTCCATCCGCCTGTCGATGTGTTTATTACCGTGGCAGGCGAACCTGTCGAGCTCGTACAAAAAACAGTGGCCGCTGCGCGCGCAATGAACTACCCGAACTTTGATGTCTATATATTGAATGACGGCTACGTTGCGGGCAAAGACAACTGGCGCGACATCGAAGCGCTCGCGAGCCGCATGGCGGTCAATTGCATTACACGCACAGTGCCTGGTGGTGCCAAAGCCGGCAACATTAACAATGCACTCAAATTAACGAAGAGCCCGCTTGTAGCAATATTTGACGCCGACCATGTGCCGCGCGGCGACTTCTTGCGCGCAACGGCTGCCTACTTTGCCGACCCTACGGTGGCCTTTGTGCAGACGCCGCAGTTCTACAAAAACTATAGCGAAAACTTCATCACCAAAAGCTCGTGGGAACAGCAAGAACTTTTCTTCGGGCCCATCTGCAAAGGTAAAAATCGGTTAAACGCAGCGACCATGTGCGGCACCAACATGTTGATTTCGCGCGAGGCACTTGTTGATGTGGGCGGTATGTGTACCGAGTCGATCGCGGAAGATTTTATCACCGGCCTTATGATCCACGCGCGCGGGTGGCGTTCTGTCTACCATGGAGAAGTGTTGGCCGAAGGGTTGGCTACAGAAGATCTTCTGTCATATTCAAAGCAACAGTTCCGCTGGGCACGCGGCGCGCTTGATGTTATCTTCCGCTACAACCCGCTTTTTATGCGTGGGTTGTCATGGGCGCAAAAAATACAGTACTTGGCGTCGGCGAGCTTCTACCTCTCTGGATTGTTCGTGGTGCTTGATGCACTTCTCCCCGTTATTTACTTCTACACCGGCACTGTGCCTGTGATCATCTCCGGCATGCTCTTGGCCTCCTTCTTTTTGCCGTACCTCTTCTTTACGTTCTACGTCATTCAACGCACCAGTAACTCAACCTTTACCTTCCCGAGCCTTGGCTTCTCGATGGGCAGCTTCAATATCCAATTGCAAGCGCTCTACTCGGCAGCGACATTCCAACGTTCAGCATTCGGCATCACGCAAAAGAAAAAACTTGAAGGTAATTTCGTTGGGCTGGTCAAATGGCACATTGCTTATGCGGCACTGGTCGTGGGCGGCATCGTTGTGGCCTTCCTACGCGAAGGGTTCTCGGCGTCGCTCTTCAATAACATTGCGTGGGGCGCATTGAATATCATCATCTTCCTGCCGTTTATCCGTGCCGCATTCCCTGAACGTACACGCAATCAGTCTGTACCGCTCGGGACACCTGTAGCACAGAGAACATATGCCGTACGAAAACACTAAAACACCAACAAGAGATATAGTGCTGCTCGTATGCATTATGCTCATTCCGCTTGCCTTGTCCGCCTTCTTCTTTATGGGGCAGAGCTTGCGGCTCGACGAAGCACAGAGCCTCTGGCAAACCAGCCGCAGCGTGTCAGCTATCTTCAAGCAAGTGGGCAGCGATGTGCACGTCCCCTTCTACCACCTATTACTGCACTTCTGGCAGATATATTTTGGCGCGACAATTGTCTCGGCGCGCCTGATGTCGCTGCTGTTTTACGAACTCTCGATCCCTGCGCTCTACCTGCTTGGGCGAACAAGCTTTAACCGCCGCATTGGGCTGTATGCTGCATTTCTCTTTGCACTCTCGCCGTTTATGAATTGGTATGGCAACGAGATACGCATGTACACGCTGTTTACGTTCTTCACTATTTTGAACCAATACTTCTTTGTACGTATATGGAAAGCGCGCACGAGCCTTGCGGGCGAAGAGCAGCGGCAGTCGCATATATGGGCTGGATACATTCTCACCGCCGTGTTTGGCGTCTTCTCGCACTACTTTTTCTTCCTCAACCTGCTTGCACAAGTTGTATTTTATTTTGTGCGATGGAAGACATTCCCCGAGGGATCGTTCCGCCGGTTTCTCTTTTCTGCGGGGGTTGTCGTCGCGGCATTTGTGCCGTGGGTGCTGTATGTGCTGCGCTTGGGAACCATTGGTTTCCAAGAGCCGCTGCTTACGCCGCCCACATCAGTGAATCTCTTTAGCACGTTTGCACAATTTCTCTTTGGTTTCCAAAACGACAACATTAACACCTTCTTCTTGGCGCTGTGGCCATTGGTTGTAGTGTTGGCGCTCTTAGCGCTGCGGCGCAAACGTCGTGCGCTGCCCGAGACAGAATATTTCTTGGCGACCATTATTCTTTCCTTTGCGGTGGCGTTCGTAGTGAGCTTGGCCATAGCGCCTGTATTCGTAAGCCGCTACCTTATCTTTACGATCCCCTCCTTTTACCTATTGCTCGGCAGTTTGTTTGTCACGTATGAAGCGCGGTTTGCGGTATTTCTTCAGCGTTCGCTCGCATTGCTCATGGTGGTGATGTTGGCGGTCGAGATTGCGAGCCCAAGTACGCCGGTGAAGGAAAATTACGAGCAAGCGACTGCCTACATCAGCGCGCATGCGACACCGCAAGATGTGATTGTGTTGTCGGCGCCGTTTACGCTCTACCCAGTGCAGTACTACTACCGCGGCGCGTCGCCTATCGAGACTCTGCCGCTGTGGGATAGATACGATTTTGGCCCCATCCCGCCGTTTGTTGCTGCAAACTTAGAGAGTGAGGCCAAAACTGCCGTAGGAAGCAGCCAGAATGTGTATTTGTTGTTGTCGTACGACCAGGGCTACGAGAAGACAGTGTATGACTACTTCAACTCACACTACCAGATGGTCGACAAGGAGCATTTCTCGGATGACCTTAACTTGTACGTGTACAAGTTGCGCTACGACACGGCCAAAACGAGTCAGGCGACAACAACGGCTCTGCGCTAATTAGTGCGCGTTTTGCGCCAAGCCTTGTGCGTACTGCTGCCACCAGGTACCTGCTGAGGGGCCGCCATTGCAGTAGCCATCGCTTTCTCCTGGGGTTTTGACCCACAAGTAGGCGTCAACAAGTGCGTTGCCCGTTGATGTGGTTGGGGCTTGGCCAATTGCGCGGCCAGATGGGTTGCACCAGTCGCCGTTTGAACCATTGCCGTTGCGGCTTGTGTCGATAATGAAGTGCGATGTTTTACCAATTTTCTGCTGGAGGGCTGCGCTAATCTGCGAGCCGTACGATGCTTCGCTTGCAGTGCCGTCGAAGTTGGAGACATTCAACGAGAAGCCATCCGCTTGCGCAATATTTGCAGCTGCGAGACGGCCTGCCATAACAGATGGGTCGTTCCATCCAGAGTGGCCGGCATCAAGGTAGACCTTTGTGTTTCCGTTTTGCTTCAAGATCTGCACCGCTTGGCTCAAAAGCGAGTAGCGCGTGCTTTGGTCGCCTGAGGAGAGGCACGTGATATTTGCGAGCGCGTCAGGCTCCAAGATAACGGTTGCAGGAGATGAGCCAATGCCTGAAGCAAGAGAGCGGATCCAATTTATATAGTTTGATTGGCTTGTGCCGCCCGATGAATACCCACCGCAGTCGCGGCCTGGGATGTCGTAGGCAACCATCACGGCATTTTTACCTCCTGCGTTTGCGACAAGCGAGTGGGCATCGTTTTGGATATTCGAATTCCAATCACCAAACCATGTTGCAACTGGTTGCGATGCCAATGCTTGGATGCCGCTCTTCGCTACGCTTGTATTCGGGTTTACATAGAAACCGTTTGTAGAGAATTGAACAGGGCTCTGCAGCGTAAAAGTCTGCGTAGGCTGAACAGCAGTTACTGTTGGAAACGATGCTGGCGCCACAGTTGCTGGTTGGTCGATGTAGATCTGCTCAGACTGCTGAGCGATAACCGCGCCGTTTTTGCGCTCGATAAAGTTAATAGTATATGGGCCTGAGCCGCGCCAGTTCCATCCGGAGACATTTACGCTTGCCTCTTTGTGCTGGTAGTCGGTGTAGTTGTTGTCCATGGGGACCCACTGCCCGCCGTCGACTTGCCAAAACATGTCGTACTGGGAGACGTCGGTGCCCGGCACCATTGCCTTAAATGGCTGCGTGCCGGTAACATGGGCGCCATTGGTTGGCCACCAGACGTTAACGTCCGACGCAGCAGTCACAAGCGGCAAGCCATAGAGATAGATTGATAACGCTATTGTTAAGAGTGTGAGAACTCGCACCTTCTTCACGTTATGTACAGTTTTCATAACTTCACGAGTATAAAGATCTCGTTCCCTTGACCGCAACGCACTTCCTATCCCACAGTCAAAAATTTTCAAATCGTTGTTCTCTGTAATGCTCAAAAACTTCATGAACCAACATGACGTTTTAACAATAGCGCATTAGCAATTCATCATCTGTGGATGAGATTTTCTTGCGTTATAAAAAATCCCCTGAGCGGGGATTTTTCTTGTATGTTCTCTTTTTTTACTGCGCGCGCTTCCCTGCTTCCATGATAGGGATGTTCGCTTCTGTGGGCACGTAGATGACAGAGCTTTCTGGGCGCTCTTCCATCATTTTGATCCACTGCCATTTTAGGTAGAGATCGTGCTGTGTAAGCGTTTTGCCTATTGTTTCTATCTGGGTAGCCACAGCTTCTGCCTCGATAATTGCGGCTTGCTTGTTGATGGTTGCAGCGTCCAAACGGCCTTGGGCTTTCGACACCTGAATTTGCTGTTCCTTATGAGCCTGCTGCAAATCAGCCTCGCCCTGCTTTTGCTGTGCCCATACGCGCCACACCGGTGCGCCAAACAACGCCCACAAAATAAGAACGGCGACTAACACTACCGGCCAAAATACAATTGAAATATCCATATAAAGAGTGAGTAATTATTGGTACGGCTCTATTGTACCAAACTGCTAATTTTTAAAACAAAAAACTCCCTGAAGGGAGCCTTTTGAATTGAATGTGAGAGATTTAGCGCTTCGACCACTGCTTGCGCTTGCGAGCTTTGACGAGGCCTGGCTTCTTGCGCTCCTTTGCACGTGGGTCGCGCTTGAGGAAGCCTTCCTTTTTAAGGGTGCCGCGGAGGTTTTTGTCGTAGTCGATGAGTGCGCGCGAGATTGCGTGGCGAACTGCTGTTGCCTGGCCAGCGATACCGCCGCCCGAAACAACAACTGTTACATCAAACTGCGTGCCCAATGCCACTTTGAGGAATGCCTCAAGTGCCACCGTGCGGAGTGCGTCGGTATCAAAATACTTGTTGATGTCCTTGCCGTTGATGACAACAGAAGTCTTTGCCGACGGCGTGATGCGTGCGCGTGCAATAGCTGTCTTGCGGCGGCCGACTGCTTCAATGTATTTTTCTGCTGTTTTTGTTGCGGTTGCCATATTACTTTTCTATCGTGAGGTTCTTGATGCGCTTTGCCTGGAGGCGGTTCTTCGGCAACATGCCGAGGACTGCGCGGCGGATAGCTTCTTCCTGGCCACGGCGCGCCGTGAGCATAGCATAGCTTTCCTCCTTCTGCCCACCCGGGTAGCCCGAGTAGCGGACGTAGGTCTTGTCGCCTTCCTTTGCGCCCGAAATTTTTACTTTCGAGGCATTGATGATGCTGACCTTTTCATCAGCAACAAGGTTCTTTGCGAACGATGCCGAGTGTTTGCCGAGCAGCGCCTTAGCCGCAGCTGATGCTACGCGTCCAAGAGTTTTGCCGTTTGCGTCGATGGTAATCATAAATTTATACGAACTCAATTACTGCCATAGCTGCGCCATCCCCTTTGCGTGGGCCCATCTTTGTGATGCGGAGATAGCCGCCGTTGCGCTCTGTGTAGTTTTCTGCGGTCTTGATGAGCTTGGTTGCAGTTGATGCATCGCCAAGGGCCGAAATAAGCATGCGGCGATTTGCCACAGATGCTACTTTGCCGCGGGTGATCATCTTTTCGACGAGCGGGCGAATTTCCTTCGCACGAGCCTCAGTCGTTTTGATTTTGCCCTTGATGACGAGCGAACGCGCCAAAGACTTCAGCAATGCAGAGCGCTGATTGGTGGGGCGACCGAATTTTCTGACGTTGTTTCCGTGGCGCATAATACTGACTTACTTCTATTACTTAAGGATGATGCCGAAGTTTGCGAGTGCGCGCTTGACCTCCTGGATCGATTTTGGACCCAAGCCGTCAATTTCGAGCAAATCTGCCTCCTTCTTGCGTGCCAAACCGCCGACAGTGCGGATGTTTGCCTTCTCGAGTGCCGAGATAGTGCGTGCCGAGAAGTCCAAATCTTCGATGCGGGTCTTCAATGCATCTGCATTTGCCTCGCTCGGAGCTTCTGCACTCTGCGGTGCGACCATTGCAGCTGATGTCGGAAGTTCTTCCTCACGGAAGCCAACAACCGCTTTAAGCTGTGTGATCATCACCTCGATCGACTGCTCCAATGCTGCGCGAGGAGTAATGGTGCCGTCGGTCTCAATAGAAATGCGGAGGCGGTTAAAGTCGGTGCGGTCGCCAACGCGCATGTTTTCCACCTCGTAGTTTACGCGGCGGATAGGAGAAAAGATTGCATCAACAGAGATCTCGCCGATTTCGACGCGCTCTTTCTTAAGCGCTTCGCGCGGGACGTAGCCCAAACCGCGTTCGATGCGGAATTCTGCTTCAAGCGATGCATTCTTGTCGGTAAGCTCGCAGATGTATGAGTTCGGGTTAAGCAAGCGGACCTGGCCAGGAACATTCAAATCTGCACCTGATACTTTCTTCGGGCCTTTTGCCGAGATGGTAACCGTCTGCGGCTCGCCGGTGAGCATTTCAAAGCGGAGCTTCTTCAAGTTCAAAAGGATAGTAACGACATCTTCGCGGACGCCGTCCATAGTCGAGAACTCATGTTCGACGCCATCGATCTTAACCGAGGTAATAGCTGCGCCCGGGAGTGACGAAAGGATGATGCGGCGGAGGCTGTTGCCCAAGGTATGACCGTAGCCCGGATAGAGACCATCTATCTCATACGTGCCCGAATGCTCCTCTTCGGAGGTGATGCGAGGCTTGCTCGGCAGTGTGATTGAATATTCCATCATAGACAATACAAAATTACTGGGTAATTAATAAAACAAAATAAAATGTTAGCGGCTGTAGAACTGGATGATGACTGCCGGGTTGAATGGGCTCTCCGTTTCGCCTACTGAAGGGGTGGCAATAACCTTGAACGAAAGGCCACCCTCTTCAAACTGCATCCATACTGGAGTCTTCTGTTCTGCCATCTGCTCGCTGCGATTTGCGAAAAGTGCGCTGCCACGGCTTTCCTGGCGGATAGCGACGGTATCACCTTCCATCACTTTGTGCGAAGGGATAGTCATACGCTTGCCATTAACGGTAACGTGGCCGTGGCTTACAAGCTGGCGTGCTGCGCGGCGAGTCTTGGTGAGGCCTGCGCGCCACACAACGTTGTCGAGGCGGCTTTCGAGGCGCGACATAAGTGCCATAGTGCTCTGTGCACCTTTCTTCTCCATCGCTTCGTGTACGTAGCGAGAGAACTGGCTTTCAGTAAGGCCGTACGTAAAACGAGCCTTCTGCTTTTCCAAAAGCTGTGCGCCGAAGTCAGTACCACCGCCACGCTTTGGGCGTGCCGAGCGGCGCGGTGCGCGTGCTTCCGCGGTCTGGAACTTCGCAGTCTGGCATTTTTCAAATACCGATGCTCCGAGGCGCTTGCAGATTTTGTACTTAGGTCCTACCAACATAAATGAAATAATTTAGATAACTAGAAATTAGACGCGGCGAGGCTTCGGCGGGCGTGGGCCGTTGTGCGGAACTGGGGTGGTGTCTTTGATGCTCGTGATGTGGATGCCCTTGCTTGCAAATGCGCGAATAGCAGACTCGCGGCCAGAACCAACGCCTGACACAACGACAGCTACTTCTTTGAGGCCCATTGCAGCGCCTTTGTCGGCGAGCAATTCGCCTACTTTTGCAGCTGCAAACGGAGTGCCTTTCTTTGCACCAGCAAAGCCAAGGCTGCCCGACGATGACCATGCGACGATATTGCCGCGGTCATCAGTAATAGAGACCTTGGTGTTGTTGTAGGTTGCTTCGACGTAGAGCTTGCCCGAGTCCAATTTGCGGCGTGATGACGCGCGCGAAGAGCCGCCCTTTGCGGAATCGTCCCCACCCTTTTTGACTATTCGTTTCTTACCCATAGGATTAAGTCAGTATATTACAATATATTTTAAGTCTTTTCAACCTTGCGACGACCCGAGCCCATGGTCTTGCGGACGTTGCCACGAACAGTGCGGGAGTTAGTTTTGGTGCGCTGGCCGCGAACTGGGAGCTTCTTTGAGTGGCGGTAGCCGCGGTTTGAGCCGATATCCTTCAAGCGTTTGATGTTGCCTGCGACTTCGCGCTTCAAATCACCTTCCAATTTAAAGGTCTCGATGATTGCGCGGAGCTTGTTTTCTTCCTCTGCAGTAAGTTCGTCTGCTTTTTTGACAGGGTCAACCTTTGCATCTGCACAAATATTCTTTGCGCGTGAAATACCAATACCGTAGAGCGCCGTAAGAGCGTACTGAGTTTGTTTATTCGGAAGTGTGATACCTGATATACGCATATAAAAAATGAGTTAGCCCTGGCGCTGCTTGTGGCGCGGGTTGCTGCATACAACATACACCCGCCCTTTCCGGCGGAGCATTTTGCAGTTCGCACAACGTACTTTTAGGGATGCTTTGATCTTCACGTGTGTTTACAGTCGGCGCGTGATACGTGCCTTGCCGCCGTAGGGGTCGAGTTTCATAAGTACTTTGTCCCCGACTAGCACTTTGATGCGATGTAAACGCATCTTGCCAGCCAGGTATGCAAGCACCACCTCACCTGAATCAAGCGACACGCGGAAAAGCGTGTTTGGTAGAGCTTCTTCTACCGTGCCCTGTGTTTCTGGTGTAGCGTTCTCCATTACCCTGCGGTGTGAAAGCTATAGTAGCAGATACCCTATTCTGCGTCAACGGTGACCTGAAGTTTGGAGGAATCAGTTGGGAAGGTTGTCTTCCAGAAGGGGCGGATGCTTGCCTGGGCCTTCTCTATCGCAGGCGAGAATTGCTGGACTACAGACTGAAAGGCGCTTTTGTCTTTACCAAGGAGTGCTGTTTTGAGGGCGTCCTGGTCAAATTGCCATACCAAGGTTGGGCTGCCCTGGAGCAAAAGGGTCAACGGTCCAGTATTTACAGGGGTTTTTGAGGTGCTTGTTGCAAGCTGGAGGATAAGCGGGTTTGGGGTCGCAAAATCGACATTCTCCCCGGCGTAGCCTTGGACGAGCAGCTTTGCGAGTGCAGATGCCAGGTCGGCGCTTTTTACAATTGCCAAGGTTGCGTTGGCTGTTTGCGTAAGGCTAACTTTTCCGCCATCAACAGGGCTCTGGGCAATTGCGCTGTAGGTAATCGCAAGCGAGCCTTGGACGGGCAAAAAGTTTTCGGGTACCGAGTTGCCGGACGCAGAGCTCAATGCTGCATCAAGTTGGCTCTTGAGTGTGTCCTCTGCTTTTTGCATATCAGCATCGGTGATGCCAGCCTGGTCGCCGACAAACCCGCCCGTGATATCTGCTGTCGACTGAGCTGTAATTTTGGTGTAACGCGCATCGCCCTTAAAACCTGGGATAGTAAACGATGTTGGGCCTGTGCGGTTATAGTCTGCCCCTGGCGCATCGGCGTAGATAGTTGCGACAACGGTGCCTGCGGTGAAGGTTCCGTCAGCCTTTTTCTTGCCGCCGGGGACAGTTACTGCGCTGTGGATGCGGTAGATCTTGCCGTCTGCTGCTGCAAAACGAGTGTTTGCGATAAGTGCCTGCGGCGCTGCGCTAAAGGTATTGGAAATAGTGACGGCGCCGCTCGCCTGTTTCGAGATATGCTGCGTGCCTGATGCCGAAACGGCCGTCGTTGCCGACTGCGAAAGAGACACTGTTTGGTAGCCAAGGCTGCCGCTTGGCGCATTTGGTGCCGCGGTGAGATTTGCTGGCGGGTTTACGCTCTGCATCTTAGGCGTAATGGTTACTGTCGCGCCTGCAAAGAGTGTCGAAAGCAAAAGGCCCGCAATAGCGCAAACTACAACAACCGCAACTGTTATCCAGAGCCAACGGCGCGAGCGCTTTCTTCGTTTAGGCAAAGGGATGTCGCCTGGGAAGCGTTCTGGGTTGGAACGGCGGTGGCTGCCGCCCGAAACAGGGATGTTGCGGATCGAGCGTTCGCCCGGTGGAGTCATGTCTTTCATATATTCAATATATCACTTCTAAATACCATCGATAAAAAGGGCTTCTATCATGCATGCAAGGTCGGGTTTTGTTGCGTGTGCCGCCAAGTGCGGTGCCAAGTGGTGCGTGTGGAGGGCCTGGATCGTGGTGCCTTCATCAAAGGTGGAGGAAAGGTCGTTTGTCCCGAGGTTTTGTGCTACCCATTCCCCCACTGGCTCGCGGGCAATAACGAGGATGCCGCCCACAGGCGTGTGTGCAACAAGCGGCTTAGCTGCCGTATTAAACATCGAGGCAAACTCGTTGCTTGATGCATACAAGGCTTCTTCGGCTGGCGTTTCGTGGCGCGTCATGCGCGAAAGGCGCAAAAGCGACTGTGCTTCTGCGGGGCTGTAGCCTCCGTGCGTACGCAATGTGCGGGTAAACAAATTGGAACCAAGCGGCATGGTTGCGTGTGCAAGCACCTGGCCGCCATCAACAATAGACAGTTCGCTTACTTCGCCGTGTACTGCACACAACAAAAGTGGTGGAATATTTTGGAAAAGCTTGCCTGTTGCGTGTGCAGATGCAACGCCTGCTGCATGGAAGGAGGCTGGCGTTGTGCCAAACGTGTCGAGCAGCGCTTTACGCACTTCGTCTTGCAGTGCTTTTTCAATTGTCCAGTTCAATGTGTGGCCCGAGATACTTGGCAGCGCCCACGGCGATGCGACAAATACGGAAATTGCACTCACCTCGCCTACGGGCGCCAACTTTTGGTGGTTGCGCATGCGTGCGGCCACAATGGCGGTGCGCGAAAGTGCTTCGCGGAGGGCTTTATCAGTTTCTTTAAGTAATTTCTCGGCAGAGAGGGTCTGTATGTTCGAAAATGCAACGCGTGTTTCAGCAAAAAGCTTCGGTTGTTTGCCGGGCGTAATTCGCACCAGCCCCGCGCCAACGGAGCCGTTTTCAATATCAACAATGAGCACTGTCTTTTCAGCGGGAACTTTTTTTGTCCCGAACAGCCCTGCCATATAAATAAAAGTATACACCCGTAAAAATCACAGAGGCCGCACATTTGACAAATGCTCTAATTTATCATAAAAACAATACAGAAATGGAGGACGTGTTCGATGGTTTACAGAATCAAGCTGCGTGAGGATAAGGCGATCGAGGGATATCGATACATCAACCGACACCCTACCACTGTGGCTGTCAGCAAGACTGGTGAAGTGTATGCTGCCGGGCATAAGTTTGCTTTTGGCAGAGTGGTGATTGTTGTTTTCGAGCGGCACAGCACCCTTGCGCTGCTTGGAGACGCTGGCCGTCTTGTTTTGGTAAATGATGTGAGCTCGAAGGCAGACGACATCATGCGGGACTTCGAAGAGCTCTACAAAACCTACGTCGCGCAGACGCGCAAGACGCGGGAGAATGCCAAAGCTGCGCTCGAGGCTTTCTGGGTGAAGAGGCTGGCGCCAGAGTTGCATCAGCATCTCTATCCAGGATTTACACAGCCCTCGCCGGAGGTGAGCTTCGCCAAAATGACTACCTTCGTCCTCCAGAGGTAGGACGACCGTCCCGCGCACAACCTGCGCGGGTTTTTTCTTTTTATTCCAAGACCGCTTTAATGCGGCGGACGCCTTGCGCGACGGCTTCTTCTTTTTGGATTTTGAAATGTTTGCCACCAGTTGCCAACTCACCCGTGTGTCCGACGTGCGGGCCGCCGCAGAATTCAATTGAGAATGCGTTGTCGACAGGGCCGACAGAGTAGACAGAGACCATATCTGGGTATTTAGCACCAAATTCGTGCTCTGCACCCAAACGCTCTGCCTCGTCTTTGCTCATTTCGGTGCGGACAACCGTAATGTCTTCGTTGATTTTTTCGTTGACGATGCGCTCAACTTCTTTTTTCTGCTCATCGGTCATCTTCGCACCGTAGTTAAAGTCGATACGCAAACGCTCTTGCGTGATGTTCGAGCCGCGCTGGTGAACTTCTGGCCCAAGCACGATCTGCAGCGCTTTAAGCAGCAAGTGGTGTGCGGTGTGGAGGCGGACGGTCTTTTCTTCCGTATCTGCCAAACCGCCTTTAAATTTCTGCTCGGAACCCGAACGCGAAAGATCCTGATGCTTCTTGAGTAATTCCTTAAAGCCCTCAATATCGATTTGTTTGATGCCACGCTCCCCTGCCTCTTCGATAATCAATTCGAGCGGGAAACCAAACGTTGTCACAAGCTGGAATGCATCCTGTGCAGACACAGAACCGTTGCCAGTAAACCGCTCAAGCTCTTTCTTGCCGCGGGCAAGTGTTTTGCGGAACTTCTCTTCTTCACCAGAAATCGAAGCTTCGATCTCTTGGATCTTTTCAACAAGTTCTGGGTACTGGTCTTTGTACATATCGACAACCGGCTGCACAACCTGTGCAAACCCTGCCTCTGCGATGCCAAGTTTGTCTGCGTAGCGCACAGAGCGGCGGATAAGGCGGCGCACAAAGTAGCCTTGGTCTGCAGCGCCTGGTTTTACACCGTCGGCAATCAAAAAGACCGCTGCCTTCATGTGGTCGGCAATGATGCGGAAGGAACGTACGTCGTCTTTGTATGACTTGCCCGATGCTTTTTCCAAATACTCGATGATAGGAGCATGATTGGATGTGATGATGTCTGGGCTGTTTGTTGCAGCCATAACAATGCGCTCCAAACCGCCGCCGAAGTCGACGTTTTGTTTTGGAAGCAATGCAAATGTGCCATCATCTTGCTTGATGTACTGCATAAACACTGAGTTACCGATTTCGAGGAAGCGGCCGCAATCGCAGTTAGGGTGGCAGTGTTCGCCAAACTTCGTGTCGTGCGGCGTGCCAAAGTCGTAAAAGACTTCAGAGTCTGGGCCGCCTGGCTCGCCTGCCGGCATTTTGTCGGGCGTACCTGCGCGCGACCACCAGTTTTTCTTTGCGTCGTAGTAGAAGATGCGCTCGCCCTCTTTAATACCCTTTATGTACCCATCTTCTTCCGAACCTATTTCTGCAACTTTTGCATCAATGCCTTTTCCTGCAAACAACTTCTGCCAGAGTTCTGCAGATTCTGTGTCTTTAGGCACGTTGTTTTTCTCATCACCTAAAAAGACAGTAACGTAGAGGTTCTTCGGGTCGAGACCAACCTCATCAACTAAAAACTCAAAAAACCACGGCAGCTGTTCTTGTTTAAAATAGTCACCAAGCGACCAGTTACCGAGCATCTCAAAGAAAGTCGTGTGGCGATTATCGCCCACTTCTTCAATATCGCCCGAGCGGAAGCACTTTTGGCTGTCGCAGATTCGAGCGCCCGCAGGGTGATTTTTGCCCAAAAGGTATGGCACCAACGGCTGCATACCTGAGCCGGTAAAGAGCGTTGTCGGGTCGTTCTGTGGTACGAGCGGCGACGACGGTATAACCGCATGCCCGCGCGCTTCATAGAACTTTAAATACTTTTGTCTAACCTCAGTAGGGGTCATGCTGGGTATCGTACCAATTTTTTTGGCATTAGGGTATCATCAACATCTATGAAGACTTCTCACAACCACTGGGGCTTTGACGTTAAAAATATGGACAAAACCGTCCGCCCGCAGGACGATTTTTACAATTACGCCAATGGCACGTGGATCAAGAAATCAAAAATCCCTCCAGAAGAGGCACAAGTCGGTAGTTTTTATGATTTGCGCATAGATACTGAAAAGCAGCTCAAAGCGATTATGGATACGCTGCTTTTGAAGAAGCACAAAGCTGGCACCGCAGAACAAATGGTCTCCGACTACTACCGTGCTGCAACAGACATGGATCGTCGAAACGCCCTGGGTATGTCGCCGCTTGCGCCGTTTCAAAAAAAGATTACGGACATCTCCAACCACATCGAGTTGTTTGAGACGCTCGCCTATTTACATAAAGAAGGAGTGTCTGGGGTGTGGAGTTGGTTCGTCGACCAAGACTCAAAAAACAGCACGGCCTACATTATGCACCTGTGGCAAGGCGGCTTGGGGCTTCCCGAGCGAGACTACTACTTGAAAGATGAGCCCGAGCAAAAGCGTGTCCGCGATGCATACATCGTACACGTCGAAAAGCTTCTCAAGTTGGCCTCCTTTTCTAAAAAGGATATTGAACGCGCTCAAGACATTGTGATGCGTATCGAAACTCGCCTCGCCCGCGCGTCGATGAAGAAGGAAGATGTCCGCGACCCAGAAAAGGTGTACCACAAAGTCTCACTTTCGCCGTTTTGGAAAACGTACTTTGCACGCGTTGGCGCCAAAAATATACAAAAGATGATTATGGGCCAGCCAGACTTCTTCAAGGAGGTCATGGTGATGTTTAAAGAAATCCCGCTCGATGAATGGAAGGTCTATTTGGAATGGCACCTCATTAACGATTTTGCGGGCGCGCTGTCCGACCCGTTTGTAAAAGAAAATTTCCGTTTCTACAGCCAGGTGATGTATGGCACCAAAAAAATGAAGCCGCTCTGGCGCCGCGGACTTTCGGCGACCAATGGCGCACTTGGCGAGCCGTTTGGCACCCTCTACGTCAAAGCCTACTTCCCTGAGAGCGCAAAGAAGAAGATGGACGCGCTCGTGAGCGACCTCTTTGATGTGTATGCGGAGCGCATGCAGAAGCTCGACTGGATGAGCCCTGCAACCAAGAAAAAAGCAATCACTAAACTTCGCGCTATCAGCCGCAAAATCGGCTATCCAAAAAAGTGGGACATGTACAAAGGCGTTGTCATTAAAGCTGACGACTATTTTGGCAACATCGAACGAGTCCACGTGCATGCGCACAACAAAACGATGCGGAAGCTGAGCAAAAGCGTCGACCGCAACGAATGGTTTATGTCGCCGCAGACAGTGAACGCATACTGCAGCCAGACGCTCAACGACATCGCCTTCCCTGCAGCAATCTTGCAGTGGCCGTTCTTTGACCCTAACGCCGATGACGCGCTCAACTACGCAGCTATTGGTTCGGTCATTGGCCACGAGATGACGCACGCGTTTGATGACAATGGCGCCAAGTTCGACATCAACGGCAATATGAAAAACTGGTGGACGCCTGCCGACAAAAAGAAATTTGAAGCAAAAGGAAAATTAGTCGTGCAGCAAGCAGATGCGTACGAGGTGCAGCCAGGTGTACGTATGAGCGGCAAACTTACGCTCGGCGAGAACATTGCCGATTTGGGAGGCCTCGTTATTGGCTGGGATGCGTATCAAAAACGCCTTGAAAAAACCGGACGTAAAGATATTGATGGATTCTCGCCCGAACAGCGCTTCTTTTTGGCATTTGCACAGATGGAGCGTGCGAAATACCGCCCAGAAATTATTAAAGTTCGTGCGCTGACAGACCCGCACGCCGCAGCGCCGTTCCGTATCAATATGCCAGTTGCAAACTTCGACCCGTTCTACGAAGTCTTTAATGTGCAAAAAGGCGACAAACTCTGGCGCGAGCCAAAAATGCGCGCACGCATCTGGTAAAAGAAGGACCCTATTCGTCTAGGGTCCGATGGCTTCTGGGCCGCTCTATCATGAGCGTGGCGGTAATAACGATATCAGCACAGTACGCAGCACTTCCAAATGCTTGTCGAGCTGCTTGTCTGATAGCCTTCTGTTGCAATTCTTCTTCTGTCGAGGCGTACATTTCGAATGCGCCTCCCGTGATCGTATGGCTCAGTCGTGTACCCTCTTTTACCCTCCAGGTAATTTTGTACCAACTCATCCCTGGCCCTCCAATTTGTTACACTGCTGCTATGGCCGAGCGCGACAGCAGTGCTGTAAAGATCCCACCACTGTGGAAGGAGCTTGTCGTCGACGAGCTATCTAAACCGTATTTTACGGAGCTGACAAAAAGGGTGCGTGAAGAGTATCTGCATGAGGTAGTCTTTCCTCATCCGTCAAACATATTTCGCGCGTTCAATTATTTCGAACCACAAGACACCAAAGTGGTGATTTTGGGGCAAGACCCGTACCACACACCAGGTGTCGCGCACGGGCTCTCGTTTTCGACAGAAAGTTCAAACCCTATTCCCCCGTCGCTCCTCAATATCTTTAAAGAAATAGAGTTAGAGTACGGACAAAAAATAAATCGCGACCCAGACTTAACTCGCTGGGCCAAGCAGGGTGTGTTGCTATTAAATGCATCGCTCACAGTAAAAGCAGGGCTTGCGAATTCTCATGCCGACTATGGCTGGCACATATTTACAGACGCTGTCATACAAGCTCTTTCAGAAAAACACGAGCATATCGTCTTTTTACTCTGGGGCGCATTTGCTGGCAAAAAAGAAGCAGAGATAGATTCTTCAAAACATCTGATTTTAAAATCAGTGCACCCGTCGCCTCTCTCTGCCCACCGCGGCTTCTTTGGTTCGAACCATTTCAAACTCGCGAACGACTACCTCAAACAAAACGGCCGCACTGAAATAGATTGGGTTTCATAAAAGAAAAAAGCCGTTACTCATAACGGCCAGTCCGATTGAACGTATCTTTTTTCTTTAATTGTTCAAGCTTTGTACATTCAAAACAGCGATCCTGACTATTCACAGGATTCCGAACTGCTTTTGTAGATCGGAGCTCGTAATCACCACAACTGCACCGGACTACCCAGCGACCATTCGCTCCCCCATTTTTTATTTTCTTTTCCTGACGTCTGTATTTGCCGATGACAGTAAATCTTCCAAAAATCGTCCCTGTAAGATTTGGCATACCAAAAGGAACGGGTTCGGTTTTTGGAGGTGCTTTCCAGTGCCTTTCATTTTCTGGAATATTCACCTCAAAATGAGCTCCTCTGCCTAAGACTTTTCCTGCATTAGTGTCGATTGGAACTGAGGTCGGCGAGTTGTATATCTTACTTATTTTCAACTGGAACTCCCTTGTATCTGTATCTATAAAAACACAGAGTCATGTAACAAATCAAGCGTGGTGGTATTTGCCACCGTCCAATATTGAAGTGGCGCGGTAGAGTTGCTCGGTGATGATGAGGCGCGCGAGCATGTGCGGAAAGACGAGCGATGAAAGTTTAAGTGTGAGGTCGGCGCGAGCTTTCACCTCATCTGCAGCGCCAAATGCTCCGCCGATTATGATGGCAAGCCTCTTGGTAGACTGCTGTTCAAGCTTTGAAATTAATTTTGCCAAGCCAGGGCTGTCTATGTCATTCCCCCGCTCATCAAGGAGGACGACGAAATCATCGTCTTTAAGAGCTTTCAAAATCGCTTTTGCCTCAGTTTCTTTGTCGGACGGTTTTGGCAGCAACCACTCTATAGGCAAACGCTTTGAAAGGCGTTTTTCATACTCACCAATCGCATCTTTGAGTGATGCGTCGTGATTCTTGCCCGGTGAGATAATTAAAACTTTCATCATCTGCGGGTCTTTTTTACTGCATTCTCAGCGCGAATGGCGCCCTCTTCTTCCAAGAGTTTTAATTTGCGCGCAGCACCGCCACGGTTGTAGTCGCCCATTTTACCGTCCGAGCGGATAACACGGTGACACGGCACCGTAGGATCGTAGTTCATCGACATGATATAGCCCACAGCGCGCGCGGCGCCTGACTTTCCAGCCTTTTTGGCAACCTCGCCGTAGGTCATGGTTTTACCTTTTGCGATCTTACGCACCACTGCACGCACATCGTTTGCAAATTTAGAAGAGGGTGGAGTTTTCAGTGTTCTCATACGAGTCAGCTATCTTTTTGCTTTTAATGGCTGGGGCTTGTGGGATGGTTGGTGCGGCAGAGGCAGCGGATGGTTTGGGCATATATGGCTGCAGCGCCTGGCCTACCGCTTCTCTATAGGTGCAGTAGTCGCAGTCTGCGCCTGGCTTTGGAAGCGCATCGCTGTCGAGGCATGCTTTCAAATCAATAAGCGTGCCTTCGATCCAGTCGGTATTACCTTTGTACGGCACGAGTGTGAGTTCGAAATCAAGTTGGCCGTCGAACGCCTCGCGGTCTTTGGTGGCATTCGCATAAAACCAATATCCCATATCAGATACTTTGAAGCCGTTTTTGCGAAGAAGCCACTGATACACTTCCAACTGGCGTTTATAGCCGCGATGCCATTCTTCGTCCAATGATTCGATGCGAGCATCTTTGCTGGTTGCTTTGTAGTCGATCACGATAAGCTCACCATCGCTGTTGACCCAAATATCGTCGACACCGCCGCGCACCGTGAGCCCCGTCTCTGGGTGCACGTACTTAACACCTTGGCTGAGTGCGTTGCGCCATTCATCCATCTTTTCGTGATTGAACGGAATAGCATCCAAGCCGTACTCTTTCGCGAGCGGGTGCTGCGTCCCTTGTGCGCGGTGTGTATCGAGTTCTTTTTTGAGCAATGCGTCGACCGCGGAGTTTAAGTTAAATGGGAAGCCCGGCGGACGCGCCGTACCCAATTTATTGTCGATGTAAAAACATCGAGCACACTCCATGAAGAGGTCGATTTTGGAGCGGGACAGCGTCCATTTGGGGCCGCCGTAGTTATAGTCGGGCCTGCGATGTGGTTTGTAGTAGGAGCTCATAGAATAGGATTTCCCTATTCTACCTTACTTAGGCTCTACGCCCCAACGTGCGCGAACTTTACGTTCCAAACGCGAGAAGAGCGTAAATATCAGGAGAGAAATCACAGCAGTAGCGACAGCTAAAATATAGAAACCAAAGCCGCATGCCATACCAACAGCCGAGACAACCCAAATACCCGACGCGGTAGTCAGTTCAAGATGGTCGCCGCGATAGATAGCCAAACCGCTGCCGATAAAGCCGATCCCAACAACAATAGAACCAGCAATTTGGAGTGGGTTTACGCCAGAGAAGATCGAGAGGCTATATGCCGCGAGTGTGCCCACGAGTACAAACAACGCCGAACCAAGCGACACCATCGCGTACGTGCGCATGCCTGCGTGTTTACCGGCGACAGAACGCTCGAGCCCCATGGCCATACCAAGGATGGCTGCGACAACCAAACGGACAGCGAACGTCATTTCAATACCTGTCATATGCCTTGTAGTATACGGCTAGTTTTTACTTCGTCTCGAACTTCACCCACAACGGATTGCCGTTTGCATCACGAACAGCAGGGTCATTTGCCATTGAGAATTTGTGATCGCCGTCATCGCGCGCTTCGCCGACAAAATATGTCTGGCCTGGCAATGTGCCACGCAGAAGGTCGACTGCGCCGCTTGTGCGGCCGGACGTAAAGAGTGCTGCGCCCAAGACATTCCCTGGCTGGCCATTGTAATTTTCGTAGACAACAATCCAGGTTGGTACAGAGACGCGCACGTTTGCAACTGTGATTTCAAGCCCTGCGTCTTGCGGCGATGGAATAGTGACGCTGCCATCCTGAAGCGAGGATCCTGTTGTAGTGCCCGCTGCGTTTCCGCTATTGTTCCACGCTGCGGCGGTCTTTTCAGTTTCCGGAGCTTTACTCTTGCTTGCAAAGGTTGCCCAGCCGATTCCCACAACTGCAAGGAGCGCAACAATGATACCTACGTTACGAAATGTGTTGCTTTTCTGTACAGGAGCCTGCGATTTTTTTGTTGAGCTTGGAGTAAAACCTGGTTTATTCTGCGGTTCTGTTTTCTGAGTTGAGGTTGTCAGCGGTTGCGACCATGACAACTGTGCCTTCTTTTCGCCCCCGTTCTGATTATTCGCATCCATACGTATGAGTCCTGATTTATCTAAGTAAAAAGCGCTACGGCTTAATCATACTCAGGGGGGTTCTCGCACACAAGGCAGCGGCTTCGTGGAGGACATCTTCAACACGCTTCCCCGCAATACCAACCCCTTCAAGGATGTCAGGGTGGCCCAAAAGGTCGCGGCAGAGCACTAATTTTTGGCTTAGAAGGGCGATTTTTTCGTGTTTGGTGAGTGTTGTGAGCGCCGTTGTCGGGTACATCCTGTGGGTTTCAATCCTGGAGTGCAAATTGCTTTTGTTCGGGTAGTCCCAGCCCAAAAGTTCGAGACCTTGGCATGACGCATACTCGATAGCCCTGCCGGTAAATTTAGTGTTAGTGACGATAAGGCCCGCTACTGTTTCGTGCGGCTTTGCGTTCCGTATATCATCGATGCGGGCTTTGACATAGAGCGCAACTTTCAAATCGCTTTTGAGCGCCGCAGTATTGTGGAATTTTGCCTCAACGAAATAGTTGATGCCGTCCTTCTCCATAACCACGTCAACTTCGTGTTCGACGCAGCCGCCTTGCACTATTTGGTCGGTTTTGACGTGCTCATACCCTTCTGCACGGAACAGCTCGCCTAGAAATGTTTCAAACGGGAAGCCTGTGGGGCCAAATTCAAGCAGAGCGCGCTTCAATGAGTAATGTGCAGCGGCTTCGCGTCGATGTTCGCGGAGCAATGCAAACGCGTGATGATAAATTTTTTCGGTTGGAATGCCGTCGTAAAGCTCACTCTGAACCTTTTCAACAATGTGGACGGTTGCTTCTTCGTCGGCGCCTGCTTTATGGAGTGATGTGCGGAGCTTCAGTGGGTCAAATGGTTCTGTCGTACCGTCGGCCTTCGCAACAAGTATTGTTGGCATACTACTTTTTCTCGACAACGGCGTAGTGGACGGCCTGGCCGTTGAGCATGACGGTATCGAGAACTGGCGCCCCAGTGCCAGAACCTTTAAATGACACTTCGAACATACTTTGCGATGTTGTTGCCGTGTTTTCGCACGCGCCCGATGACGTCTCAAGCATTAACGTGACATGGACGGGGTTTTCTCCTGTTGTTGTAATACCGCTTGAGCGGACGCCGCACGCAGTGTTGGAAGCGAGTGCGCCTTCGTATGTATGTACGCCTTGAGAGAGTGAGTGTTGGAGAGTTATTGGAAGTGTAAAGGTTGTCTTGTTTGAAGGTGCGGTATTTTGCGCCGCATCTGTGTGAGGCACAGGCGACGTGTGCATGTTTTGCAAGAGCCACCACCCACCCACAAGCAGCATGATAAGTACAAGGAGGAGCAGGATCCCGTGGCGCTTCATATCTCTAGTATAGGCTGCTTAGCTTATGTAAACGATGACTTGTCAACAATCCCGCCGCCCAAGCATTGGGCAGCTTCGGTATAGAGCACAAGCGACTGCCCAAGTGGCACATAATGAGGCATTTTGAGCACCACTTCTGCCCCATCTTTCAAAACCTCTGCGGGTATCAGTGTCTGGTGGTAGCGATACCGGGCCATGCAAGTTGCTGGCAATTCGCCGGTCCAGTTTGTCTCTACAAGAGATAGTCTGGTGAGAGAAGCCTTCTTAGGGAAACGCTCAGTCGAAACAGTGATCGTGTTTTTTTCAATATCTTTGCCAATAACGAAGTGGGGTTTTGTTTCTGGATTTTGCGCAAACAATACAAAACCATGGCGCTGACCCATGGTGTACAACAAAGCGCCGTCGTGTACGCCAACGATATTCCCCTCCTCATCAACTACATTGCCGGGTTCTGGCTTTAGTTCTTTATGCAGCATGTCATCGAGCGATATATCGCCTAAAAAGCACAACCCTTGGCTGTCGCGGCGGCGTGAGTTTGGCAGCTCAAATTTCTCAGCCAATGTTCGCACCTCTGTTTTGTGCATATGGCCAATTGGAAAGATAGTCTTTTTCAAGATCTCTTTTTTAACCATCCACAAAAAGTAGCTTTGATCTTTTGATGCATCGGGTGCGGCAAACAACTCACCATCTTTTACTTGCGCGTAATGGCCGGTTGCAACAAAGTCGGCACCTTTTTGCAGCGCAAACTCAAAGAATGCACCAAACTTTATTTCGCGGTTGCAGAGCGTGTCGGGGTTAGGAGTTCTCCCCTTTGTAAATTCACTAAGTGACTCTTTAAACACACCCTCTTCGTAATTCTTCGACAAATCGAGTTCCAAAAACGGGATTTCTAAATGCGCCGCAACACGCATGGCGTCGAGCTTATCTACCCCAGCCGAGCATGGGTACCCAGGCAGTGCAATGCGTATAAACACACCCGTAACGTCGTAGCCCTGCTTCTTCAAGAGTGCAGCCGACACAGCCGAATCGACCCCTCCCGAGAGGCCAACAAAGACTTTTGTATTCTTTTTATTTCCAAACCCAAACATAAATCGAGAGTACCACACCGTTTCAGCAAAAGAAAAAGATGGCATTAAGCCATCTTAGTTGTGAGGCCGAAGCGCTCCCCTCATAACCTGCCGGAAAGTCAGATGGCCATTCCCTCGGCCATAGACACCTTCCTTCGGGTCATTCAAAAACTTGGCGACCACTCTGCAGAGTTCTTCACCTCCGACAGCGCGGGCGTTCCGAATCATTTGGTCGACATCGTCACGGTCTGCTTTTATCCTGGTGAGGCCATTCTTCAGTATTTCTTTTTTGAAGAGTGTGGGGCCAAGCTCATTTGTATTGATGCAAACACAAAAGAGCTCGACAAGAAAATCCACCGCTTCTTCGGGGATAGCCACAGTATTCGTCATTTCTACCTCCAGAACTTTCTTTGCTAGTCTAGATAAGAAACAATCTTAGTGCAAATACTTCTTTTCGTTTGCGAGCTGTTGCGCGTACGTTTGGCTATAGTGGAAATTCCCTTGTTTGTCAGATATGTAGTAGAGGTACGGCGTTGAGGTCGGGGTTGCGGCGGCAATGATGGCGTCGAGGCCTGGGTTTGCAATTGGCACTGCTGGGAGGCCAACTGTGGCGTACGTTGCGCGGTCGACATCAACTTGCAGAGGCATGCCCATCGACAAGCGTTTCCACAAAATGCCAGAAATGATGAGGCGGTTTTGCGTATCAGGTGCTTCTTTTTCTATAAGCGACGCCATCGTGATGATGTTCGCAAACGATTGGTTTGATGATGTAATCGCCTGCTGCACTCGGGGCGCTGCAACCTGCGAATTAAAATTGTCGCGCATCGTTTTGACGATGTCGGTCATACTCTCGCCCGGGTAGAAGAAGTACGTATCCGGAAAGAGATACCCTTCTTGTGGTTTTGCCACATACAAAAATGTTTGCTTGTCGAAGGTTGGAAGCGATTGCGCAAGTATGGCTGCTATCTCTTCAGAATCGAGCCCTTCCGGCACTGTAACTTTGACAGGCTCAATATTGAAATTACCTATGCGTAGGCGCCACGCGATAGCAAAGGCATTGGTTGGCTCGGCAAAATAATATGTGCCTGTCTTTATATGTGTTTG
This sequence comes from Candidatus Adlerbacteria bacterium, assembly GCA_029288895.1. Taxonomy (GTDB): domain Bacteria; phylum Patescibacteriota; class Minisyncoccia; order Phycocordibacterales; family SBAW01; genus GWA1-54-10. Next base: position 68,394 of record JARIGK010000002.1, read on the forward strand.
GCCGCCATAGAGGCGCAGCAATACGCGGAACAAAAATTGCGAACGGACGGCGTGGTCGATGGTAAGTGCCTCTGCAATATCTTGCCCTGTTTCGCCGCTATGCACGGGCAAGAGAAGTTGTTTTGGAAAGTCGCGCGGTGCCGAAAACAGAACGACATAGAGCACAAAGCCCAGCACAAGCCCTGCTATGATGCTGGCGCGGATATAAAGACCCATACTACTGAGGCAAGGTCGGCAAATTGGTAGGCGCCTCTGATGTGCGCGACGGCACGCGGTTCAAACCTGGGGTCTTTACGCTCGAGTATGGGAAGTGCCACAGCGTCGCAACCTCTTCTGGGCTCATGATCGATGGCACTTGGTCGTATGGCACGCCAAAGTATGCGCGGTATTTGTAGTGGAAGAAGAGCAAACGTTTAACGATACGTTCTCGTATACCCATGAAGTCTTCCCATGGATAGTCGAATTGCACCATGCCGCGCATAGGCTTACCGCCAAGGCCATTGCCTCGAGATTTAAACACTTGGAATATACGGAAGAGGTATGCGCCCCAAATGCCATGAAACTTTTCTTTCTTGGCGATATACAGGATACGTATACCAATTTCAAATGGGTTTTTCGAAAGAGAATTCTCAATTCCTTTTACAATTTCGCGTTCGCCGTCGGTGAGCGACATCGTTGGCGAACCGCCGTTCGTACCCTCTTCTTTCAGCGCCCCCTGTATACCTTTGCTACGCTTCGCCGCATCAGACATTATTTTTTCTATTTGGGCTTTCCCTGCGTCTCTATACCGACTAGTTTTCTCAGGGAAACCATACCATTCAAATTGATTGTGTGGTTTGAGCATCAGCTGGTACCACAAATACTGGTCTTTACCGACATTATTCATCAACTCAAAAATGTTGGTGAGTGGGTCAGTTTTTGTTTCCGGCACATCAGGGTTTTTGTCGAGTTCAAAGTCAACATAGGTTCGAATAGGCACGGGGCTAAGCGGGTCACTTTTCATGTACTCAGCACCCCAAATTTCGTACTCGTCCATATTAAAATTTATTTTAGGCACATAGTCTTCCGCAGCCGTAACTTTTGCTTCTGGGAATTGGCCGTAAATACGCGCCTCAATAGCTGGATGCCACACTTTCAGTGCGTGGATATAGAAACTAATTTGACCTTCGTTTGAGGCAATTTCAAGCGTCCACACTGCTTTGTAGCCGCCGCGCAGGATACGATCGAGGAATGTTGTTTCGCTGCCCGTCGTCCAAATAGAGTTAAGGAAAATTTCCATCGCAGCCGGTGATTTGGTTACCTCGGCAGGAAGCTGCACCTCAAGAAGCCCGCGTTCGCGCGAGAACCAAAACTTGTAGCGCGCGTAGTGGATCCACGTAATGTAGAGGATCGTAAAAAGGAAAACCGGCAGCCACAGAGGAGAAAAAGCGACCGTCATCGCGAGTGTCGACGTAACGGTGTCGGGGTCAACAATAGAGGCAAAAATAACTATCAGAAGGAGCGCCAACGACATAAATATCGGAGGGCTTAATTTCCAATCGGTAAGCCAGTTACGAACCTCGTGCGCCTCGTGGTATAGAAGCATGTGGTATAGTATACCGCACGTAACGTATGTACCCCGTGTACTCCACCGACTCCTTATTGTCGTTTTGGCAATCAATGCTTGCCGCTCCGCTGCATTATGTGGAGATGGTGTTTGCCTTTTTGGCGACACTCGCCTTCCTTCTATATCTGCGCGGATTCCTTGGTAGCATAGGCAATATTTTCAAGCTGAATGCCCATGAAGAACATTTAGAGCACGCGCAGGTTCGCGCAGTGCACGGCATACTATTTCTTTTGATGCTTTTTGCAGTATGGGAGATGGTCCGCACCATCGCTATTTGGGTGGGGCTTTTAACCGGCAGCCCCGTACTCGGCCTTTATATTTTCTGCCTTATTCTGCTTGTTTACGCGTACAGGTTTGTTGCAAAAAATCTCTTCTCCGGTGGTGGCGGAGGCGGCCACTAAGTAAAAATCCCCCAATTGGGGGATTTTTTTGGTTTATTTTACGAGCGAGAAGCGATTGTCTTTGCCGCGTTTGAAGTATTTCTGGTTCTGGAGGTTTACCACAATGGTGCCTGGTTTGACGTGGCGCTCCTTCATCACCTTCTCGACGATTTCGTCTTTGGTAAGCGGACCGTTGTCGCGGAGCACTTCGCGGATCACATCGCGCACGACACCCGAGGTGTAGCCCCACTCCTTAAGCGCGTACATACCGCGGCCAACGAGCACGAAGCGGTCGTCTTTGATGAGTTCGTTGTGGGTCGTTGCCACATGCGCTGCGCGGTCGAACATTTTTTCAATAAGTTCTGCAACTTCGCGGAAGTGCAACGGCGAGCCGTGCTTTTTGACAGCCAAGTATGCGTAGTCACGGACACCCTTTGTCTTAACATTCGGCGATGCCGACGGGCCCCACTCGCCAAGCGGGTTTTTACCGATATTCTTCGAGATCGCCAACCAGCGTCTCAGAATTTCTTCGTTGCGGTGTTTGTCGTTGATGTTCTGGAGTTCCTTCAAGAAGCGGTCGATCATCTCGCCTTCCGGGATAAGGTCTTCGTCTGAGAGCCCAGAATAGAGGTTCGAAAGTGCAGACTCAACCTGCTTTGCCAAGTCTGGGTCAACGTACCAGCAGCGGTTTACTTCGTCATCTTCCTTGCGGAATTTGAATGGGTCGCCAAGTACTAAAAGGAAGTAGATGTGGTTCTGCATCGCCTTGTCTTTGGTGATGAAGTTCAAAAGGTCGTCTTCGCAGACGATGCCACCCAAGCTGTCGATGATGCGTTCGAGTTCGTTAAATGCCGCGTGTGCGTCCGCAAATGCAGGCGACTTCTTCAACGCTGCAAGTGCATGATTTTCGATCTGGCGAACGCGTTCGCGGGTAATAGAGTAGCGCTGGCCGATAGCTTCCAAGGTAACGCGCTCAGGATTTTGGCCCAAACCAAAGCGTTGTTCCAAGACAATGCGAGAACGCTCCGGGAGCGAGGAGAGAAGGCGCTTTACGATCGCCTTTGGCTTAAAACCTGTTTTGTCTGCTGTTTTCTCGTTTACTGTGGCCATATATTCGATGTGTTCTAATATATCACACTCTATCTAATAGGTCAAACCAGCCCTAGACAACGACAAAATTGATGATTTTACCGGGCACATAAATAGCCTTTTGCTCCTTCCCTTCTGCCAAATACTTAGCAACTGCCTCTACAGCACGGGCTGCCGTTAACGCTTCATCTTCTGTTGCACCCTTGCCAAGCTCTATCGAACCGCGGACTTTACCATTGATCTGTATTGCCACTGTAACGGTGTCGGCGACGAGCTTCGACTCATCGTACGAAGGCCAGGTAGATGCGTGAATAGAGTCCGTGTGGCCGAGCTTCTCCCATAACTCGTCTGTGATGTGTGGCGCAAACGGTGCCAACACTTGCAAAAACATCTCGAGCTGATTCTTGCCAATGCCGCCTTCTTTTTCTGCAGCGTTGAGGAAAATCATCATCTGGCTCACGGCCGTGTTGAATTTGAATGCTTCAATATCTTCAGTGACTTTTTTGATGGTCTGGTGGAGCACGACATCAAGTGCCGGGATATCATTACCTACCTTTTCTGCCAAGCGCCAGACGCGTTCCATAAAACGGGCAGTGCCAGCGATAGAAGCGGTGCTCCATGCAACGGTATTTTCGAACGGACCCATAAACATTTCGTAGGTACGGAAGGCGTCTGCGCCGTAGTTGTTCACTACATCTGTTGGGTTTATGACATTGCCGTAGCGTTTGCTCATCTTGCGGCCGTCTTCTGCCAAGATAAAGCCCAAGAATTCGAGGCGTGCGAATGGTTCGATGGTAGAAACAGCGCCAATGTCGTACAAGAATTTGTGCCAGAAGCGCGCATAGATTAAGTGGCGTACGGCGTGGTCGCCGCCGACGTAAACGTCAACAGGCGCCCAGTACTTTTCTTTCTCTTTCGATACAAGCGCTGCGTTGTTGTCCGGATCCATAAAGCGGAGGTAGTACCACGAAGAACCTGCCCATTGCGGCATGGTGTTTGTTTCGCGTTTTGCTGGACCGCCACAGGTTGGGCACGTTGTGTTTACCCAGTCGGTAATATTTGCCAACGGCGACTCGCCCGTGCCCGACGGCTCGTATGACTCAACGTCCGGCAACAGCACAGGTAACTGATCTTCTGGCACCGCAACTGCGCCATCCTTTTCGCAATGAATAATCGGAATGGGTTCGCCCCAATATCGCTGGCGGCTAAACACCCAGTCTTTAATTTTGTATGTGGTGGTCAACTTCCCCCCAACCTTTTCTGTGATTGCTTTACGTGCTTCTTCCGACGTCATCCCATCAAACTCCCCGGAATTAACAAGCACGCCATCATCCGCAAATAGCTTTTGGTTCAAATACTGTTCGAATATATGTCTATGGTGTGGCCAGGTGATAGTTTCAAGTACTTTATCTTTAGGAACTTTTACAAGTTCATGTTTTCCATCTTCGACTTCTGAATGGACACGAGTATCTGAATTTAAAATAACCTCGTAGGCGTATCCAACAGAGCGTTGATTCCTATTTTTTGTGTGTCGATATGCCCACACCGTAGAATTTGGGAGAATTTTCCTCCCAATTGTGAAATCGGTAAAGCCTGTTTCTTCCGTAATCTCGCGTGCGAGCGTTTGCTCATCAGTCTCGCCCTCCTCAACGCCACCGCCTGCAAAATGGACATGTTCCGGACCTTCTTTTACGAGATAAAAGTTATTATCTTTATCCCTCAAAATTGGGTCTACTACTTTGCGATGTACTGTCTCTACACCAGGACGCTCAGCACTAATACCATTGAGTTCGAATTTCTCTGATATAACATCGCGGATTTCAATGTTGTATTTCTTGGCAAAGGCACCATCACGTTCGTCGTGGGCAGGGACAGCCATGATGGCCCCGGTGCCATAGCCGCTCAAGACATAGTCGGCAACGAACATTGGGATTTCTTCGCCGTTTGCCGGATTGATTGCTTTAATGCCCTTTAATTCAACACCGGTTTTTTCTTTATCGGCATTCGTGCGCTCTATCTCAGTCTTTGCTGCAGCTGCGGCAACATACTTCTCTACCTCATCTTTATTTTCTATCTGCGCCGACAACTCTTTTACAAGTTCGTGTTCTGGCGCCAACACCAAAAACGTTGCACCAAACAACGTATCTGCGCGCGTGGTAAATACTCTGACTGTTTTATCAGTACCTATGAGTTTGAAATCAATTTCTGAGCCTTCCGAGCGGCCAATCCAGTTGCGCTGGGCAGTTTTAATGTGTTCTGGCCAGCGTAATGTGTCCAAATCAGTAAGCATGCGGTCGGCATATGCGGTAATTTTGAGCACCCACTGTGGAAGTGCGCGCTTTTCTACAACGCTGCCGCAGCGCTCACACACATTGCCGTCCAAGTCTTCGTTGGCCAACCCTGTCATGCACGACGGGCACCAGTTAATCGGTTCGTTGCTCTGGTACGCCAACCCTTTCTTAAAAAGCTGCAAGAAAATCCACTGCGTCCATTTGTAGTACGCAGGGTCGGTGGTATTTATCTCACGCGACCAGTCGTAGTTAAACCCAATGACAGAAAGCTGCTCTTTAAACGTCGCAATGTTTTTTTCGACTGCAACACGCGGATGTACTTTGTTTTTAAGCGCGAAGTTTTCGGCAGGCAACCCAAACGCATCCCACCCCATTGGGTGCAACACGTTGTGGCCCTGCATGCGCTTGGTGCGCGAGTAGATATCAGTGGCAATGTAGCCTTTCGGATGGCCAACATGGAGCCCTTCACCAGACGGGTACGGGAACATGTCGAGCACGTAGCTCTTAGGCTTCCCTGAATCTTCCGTAGTTTTATACAAACCAGAATCCGCCCAGCGTTTCTGCCACTTTGCTTCTATCTCTTTGTGGTCGTATCTCTCCCCTGACATTCACTACAGAATGCCACAGAGTCGTGAGTTTGGGTAGTGCGGCCGATTTTATTTGAACCGGCGGGCGCCGAACCAAATGAGGGCTGCCAAAGCGACAGCGAGGATGATGACCTGGAGGAGAGTCTGTGCGTGCGACCAGTAGCGAGCCGATGCGACAATCAGCGAGAGTACGCCGCCCCACGAAAGGCCTGCAGCAACGACTGGAGCTGAGCCAAAGAGGAAGCTTACGCCAAGCGCTGCGACGCCAAGGACGACGAGTGCGATAAAGACATTACGTGCGTACGTGTCAGTTGCATGCTGGTAGTTGGTATTGCAGGTGTAGTCAGGGTTGCAGTAGCCAGCCGGAGCCGGAGTGCCGTCAGAGAATGATTTAGGGCCGGCATTCGTATTCCACTGGCCGTCTGCAGCAACGCACGAGGCCTGCGTAGTGTACGTTGGCGGTACCTGCACTTGCGGACAGAACGTGTCGTACTGCGGTTCTGGGTAGACCAAAAAGATCGAGTAATTGAAAAAGAGATTCAGCACAACGACGATACCGATAATAAATGCTGCGCGAAGCCAGCGTGAGCCGTGTGGGTTATCCATGTAAAAATTCTATCACGTCACCATTTTTGACGATATAATCCTTTCCTTCTGTGCGAACTAAGCCCTTTGCGCGTGCTTCTGCGTACGAGCCCGCCTCCAAAAGCGCATCCCAGGCAATAACTTCAGCGCGGATGAATTTATTGAAGAAATCGGTATGAATTGCGGCACCAGCCTCGGGCGCCGAGGAGCCTACCGGCACCGTCCAAGCGCGGGTTTCGTCGGCACCTGTCGTGAAGAAGCTCATAAGCCCGAGCAACTGATAGCCTGCGCGAATAAGGCCGTTTACGCCATCATCAAACACACCATACTCCTGGCGGAAGGATGCTTTGTCGTCTGCATGCAAATCGCGCAATTCGCTTTCGACGTTTGCGTCCACAAACACATACGAGCTTGCAGTTTTTTGGATAAATTCTTTAAGCAATGCAAAGCGGCCGTCGTTTAATTCGTCCAAGTTGTGACCTCCCGCCTCTTTGTTCAATACATAGAGCACCGGCTTCATCGTAAGAAGATGTAGCCCTTTGAGCGCATTGCGTTCTTCGTCGGTATAGTCAGCCTCGATAGCAAGGCGGCTGTCGCGCAAACACGCAAGCGCTTTTTCAACTGCGGAATGTTCTGCAATCGCCTCCTTTTTGCCCTGCTTTACATCGCGCGAAAGCGAATCGACGCGTTTGTTGGCAGTTTCTAAATCGGCCAAGATAAGCTCCAGGTTAATGGTTTCGATATCGCGGAGCGGATTGACCTCGCCGTCGACGTGCAAAATATTTGGATTGTCGAAGAGGCGCACCACGTGTGCAATCGCATCCACTTCGCGAATGTGTGAAAGAAATTTGTTGCCGAGCCCCTCGCCTTCTGACGCACCTTTTACCAAGCCCGCGATGTCGACGAATTCGACAGCAGCTGGCACAACGTTTATAGAGTTGGAGAGTGCCGCGAGTTTATCCAAGCGCTCGTCGGGCACCGACACGACGCCGACTGAGGGGTCGATAGTCGCAAACGGATAATTTGCCGCCAACACGCTCTTTTTCGTGAGCGCGTTAAATAGCGTACTTTTGCCTACGTTTGGCAGGCCAACGATACCAATTGATAACCCCATAGATTCAATCGTTATAGCAAATATTACTCAAAATAAAAACCCTCGGATTGCTCCAAGGGCTCTCGTCTTCGTTTCGATTTTACCAACGACGATGATGCCAGCTGTGCCAGCCACCGTATCCGCGGCCAATATTCAGCCGGACAGACGCAGCGACTGGTGCGCCGACAACGACGCCAGGGCCGCCCGAGTAGACGTATCCGTAGGTCGGATGCGGTCGGACGCAAACGGGCCCATTGTACGTGTCGTAGTAGTACGCGCAGTTGTATTGCGTGTAGTACGGGTAGGGGGAAACGTACGTGGTTGTTGTTGACGCTGGTGCTGGCACGTACGCAGGTGCTGGTGCCGGCGCTGCAGCGTAGTAGCCTGAGGCTGGGTATACTGTACAGCCACCAAGCAACGTTAGAGCCAAGACTCCAAGAACTGAGAGCTTCATCCTCTTCTCCATCGATTAGAACAAAAGACGTCAGTTGTTCAGGAAGTGCTCCCCAACCGTATAGTGTGCACAATCTCTGCTGAACAGCGGATGAATTACTCTGCAGTATGGCCTAACCGAGCCACTTTCCGGCGCCACTCGTTGAGCTTCCACTCCGGCGCGTGTTCGGACGGGCCCAACCGCGTAAGTTTTGTCTTGAACCCAGCAAACCATAAAATGCCGCGGCCGATTTCGTTCGTGTAGTCGCCAAAGAAGAGGTGGATCAGCATCGGGTGTGTGCCAGAGATAACAATGACGCGCGCCGTTCTCCCCTTCAGCAATTTGTGCCAACCCATTTTTTGCTGACCCTGCTCATTCTTAATCATATGGAAGCAAAACCCTGGCAACCAGATGCGGTCGAAGAGGCCTTTTAAGAGCGCCGGCATCGTGCACCACCAATTTGGATAGATGATTACGAAGTGGTCGCTCCACTTAATTGCATCTTGGAGTTTGATCAAATCAGGTTCGAGCGGTTGGATCGATTTGTAACCTTTGTGGAGTATTGGGTCGAAGCTTATTTCGCCCAAGTTAAAACGTTTGACTTCGTGCCCTGCTTTTTTTGCAGCAGTTTCATAGAGCAATGCCAACTCGCCCGACAAGGTTTGCGATGTGTCAGGGTGCCCAAGCAAGAGTACGATCTTTTTCTTTTTTCTTTCAGAAAATAGCGACATACATTATTGAGTGGCTCGGCGCTGCTGGACTTCTTCCATGGTGCGCGGCATCACATGGAGGCCGGGCATCTTTTCTGGCTGCGCCGGAGGCGCTGTATACGTTGGCTTCGGTGCTGGTGGCGGTACTGGCGCTGCAGGCGGTGGTGGTGGAGGGACCGGTGCAGCCGCAGGTTGAGGAGAAGAAGGTACTGGAGCTGGTGCCGGAGGTGGCGGTACCGGTATAGCAACAGGTGGTTTTGGAGGAGGTGTTGGAACAATAGACGGTTTCGGCGGAGGTGGCGTAGGTACAGGCGCCACAACTTTTACCGGTGCAGGTGCCGGTTTTGGGACTACAGGAACTGGAGCTGGTGCTGGCGTCGGTTTAGGAGTAGATGGCGTGATAACCACTGTTGGAGGGACCGGCGCAGCTGATGCCGAAGCCCCGACGCTAACGGTCGGGGTCCCGACTTTTGACGTCGGGACAAAACTTTGCGCAGGCTTGCTCACCTTCTTCCCTCTTAAGGCGAAGATAAGAAGCGTCCAGCACAGGGTAAACCCGAGCATCCATACGGCGTAGAGTTCGCCCAGTTCGTACCATGCAGCATCTGGCGCCAATATATGCACCACAAACAATGCGTACCAGGTGCCTGCAGCAACGCCTTGCAGCAATTCATTTGCAAACGAAAAGCCTCTGTTGGTGAGGGAGAAAAACAGAACGATTAATATAAGCGCCCACTTAAAAAGAAATGGCGTCGAAAACGTAAACTCTACATTCCCTGCTAAGAAGCTTGTTGCGATAACGCCGAGGCCAGAGATAACAATAAAGAAAAGGCCCCAGTCCATCGTGCGGCGCACTGCGCGGGCAAACCCTTGTTCTTTTTCGTCGACGACGCCATCGCGCATCGATTGGATGTAGGCGGCCAACAACACAGTCTCGGCACCAACGCCAAGCATGACGCCAAGCTGTTGCATGCAATACAACAGCAAATTGAGCAGCGATAACCCAATCGCAAAGGACATATAAAAATTTTAGCATAAGAAAAAACGCCGCAGATCAAAATCAACGGCGCAATAGGTTTAGGCAACGCACGGATGCGTGTTAGTCGTCTCCGATCGCTTCAGCAACTTCTGTCGTAGTCCTATTTCGCAGGCGGCGGAACAAGGCCAGGACAACCATCGCTGTTTTGTACCAGAACCAGAGCTCCGGATGATCGAACTTGTAGAGGGGTAGCATTTTCTGCCACCATTATTGCAGAAACGAAGAGTCAAACCTTCTTTTGTTTTGATGGTTTTGTGGTTATTAAGACCGATGATCTTTTCGCATTGCACACATTGAGCCACGCTACTCTCCCCTAAAAACCAAAAGGACACACTCTTTTTCTTTATAACACTGACGAGTCAGCATAGTAAAAGTTACGCACAGTTTCAGTGCATTTTGCTAAACCGTTCATCAAACAATGAATTTACAAAAGTATAATTGCGCCGTCGTGGCGAACTTCGAGCATGCCGCCTGAGATGGGGATTTGGAGAGGTTCCACATCAGCAAGCTGGCGCACAACAATCGTACCTGCGCGCAGCGTTGTAATGAGCGGCTCGTGGCCGCCTAATACCGTCATCTCCCCTGCGGCGCCTGGTACAGTCACAGACTTTGCTTCGCCGTCGAAAAGATTTTCGTTAACTTTTGCAATAACTAAGTGCATTTTATTTACCGACGGTGTCGATACCACCCTTCATGTAGAAGTCGTTTTCGTTTTTGTCGTCGTGCTTACCTTCGAGGATTTCGCGGAATGAGCGGATCGTTTCCGAGACAGGAACGTAGACACCCGGGATGCCTGAGAAGACTTCTGCGACGTGCACTGGCTGCGAAAGGAAGCGTTGGATCTTACGTGCGCGGTACACAAGCGCCTTATCTTCATCAGACAACTCTTCAATACCCAAGATTGCGATGATGTCCTGCAAGTCTTTGTAGCGCTGAAGCACACGCTTTACTTCCAAAGCGACGCGGTAGTGCTCTTCGCCCACAATATCTGGGTCGAGCGCGGTCGATGACGACTCAAGCGGGTCGACTGCTGGGAAGATACCAAGCGATGCCAAACCGCGGGTAAGCACGATAGTTGAGTCCAAGTGTGCAAAGGTTGTTGCTGGTGCTGGGTCTGTGAGGTCGTCGGCTGGCACGTAAATTGCCTGCACGGAGGTGATAGAACCTTTTTTGGTTGAGGTGATGCGCTCCTGGAGCTGGCCCATTTCTTCGGCCAAGGTCGGCTGGTAACCCACGGCCGAAGGCACACGGCCAAGGAGCGACGATACTTCTGCACCTGCCTGCACGAAACGGAAGACGTTGTCCATAAAGAAGAGCACGTCTTTGCCCATTTCGTCGCGGAAGTACTCAGCCATCGTAAGGCCGGTAAGGCCAACGCGTGCGCGTGCGCCTGGCACTTCGTTCATCTGGCCGAAGACAAGTGCGATTTTGTCGATAACGCCCGACTCCGCCATTTCGTGATAGAGGTCGTTACCTTCGCGAACGCGTTCGCCGACGCCGGCAAACACAGAGTAGCCGCCGTGTTCGGATGCGATGTTGTGGATCAATTCTTGCATAAGCACGGTCTTACCCACGCCTGCGCCGCCGAAGAGGCCGACTTTACCGCCGCGGATAAATGGTGCGAGGAGGTCGATCGATTTGATACCAGTTTCAAACACTTCCGCCTTGGTGCGCTGCTCGTGGAACGGAGGAGCTTCGCGATGGATAGAAGAAAGCGGTGCGTCTTTGATGGCGCCCTTGCCGTCGAGCGTTTCACCTACGACGTTGAAGAGGCGGCCAAGCGCCTTCTCGCCTACAGGAACGGAAACAGGCGCGCCCGTGTCTTCCACCTTTGCCTCGCGGGCGAGGCCAGAGGTGTCTTGGAGTGCGATGCAGCGGACACGGCCAAGGCCGACATGCTGTGCGACTTCCAAAGTGATCTCGCGATCACCAACCTTTGTTTTGAGCGCGTGGCGCAGCGGCGGCATCGAGTCTTCAAAATAGACGTCGACGACCGGACCGATGACCTGCTTAATTGTTCCTGTGTTCATATAAATAAAATTAATTTTTAACTCCTTCTAATTGGCCATTGCCTCCATACCACCGATAATTTCTGACACTTCGCGCGTAATTGCTGCCTGGCGTGCTTTGTTGTACTCCAAGGTCAACTCTTCTTCTTTCTCGCCCGCTTTGTCCGACGCCGACTTCATCGACACCATGCGCGCCGAGTGCTCGGACGCCTGGCTTTCCAAGAGCGCGTGATAGACAAAGATTGCGGCCAGTTTGGGAAGAAGAGCTTCGAGCACCGCCTCGTCCGACGGCTCGACAGTGTAAGCATTGGGCACTTCAAGTTCGTTTGATGGTTCGCTAAATGCGCCTTTGGATGGAGCGATACCATCAACAACTTTCGAAAGTTCGCCGAGCGAGAGCGGCAGCATCGTGTAGAGAGCCGGCTTCTGTTCCAACGTTGATATAAAGTTTTGGAATGCAATTTTGACCGTACCAACTTCGCCCATCGAGAAACGGTTCATCGCTTCGCGGACAATCTGCTCGACCATGTCGGCCGTGATTTTGTCGTTATTGTTGTGGAATGCTTCCACGCGGAAGCCGCGGGTCGAGAAAAAGTCATTTGCCTTCTTCCCTATTGCAATGACAGACACTGCATCGCGCTTGAGGCCAAGCGAATTGATATCAGCCAACGTTGCACGCAACACAGAGCTATTCAATGCGCCTGCCAAACCCTTATCTGACGTGATCACAACATAGAGCGCGTTTGTATTTGAGCCATTCGAAAAGTTTTGCGAAAGCTCTTTCATACCTGATACTCTCGCCAAGATAGAAACAGCGGCTTTTGCATACGGTCGGCCGGCAAGTGCCGTCACCTGCGCTTTGCGCATCTTGGCAGCAGAAACAGCCTCCATCGCTTTGGTGACGGTCTGAGTTTTTTCGTACGAACGAATTTGCGATTTTATCTGCTTAAGGCCTGCCATGTCTGTGTTATGCGACGAACAAGTCTTTGTGCGTATCCTGGAATTTCTCCAATGACTTTTTCAATTCTTCTTCGAACTCCGCGGTGATTTCGCGAGACTTCTCAATACCTGGAAGCAAATTCTTTGCATTTGCCTCAAGGAACGACACAAGCTTTTCTTCAAACTCACCAACACGCTCGACAGGCACCTTCGAAAGGTAGCCGTTTACTGCCGAATAGATAACCACTGCCTGCACCTGGAACGGAAGCGGCGATGCATTTTTCTGGCGAAGGACTGCCATCATGCGCTGGCCTGAGTCGATACGCTTCTTGGTGTCGGCATCCAAGTCCTGCGAGAACTGCATAAAGGCTTCAAGTTCGCGGAACTGCGCCAACTCGAGCTTGATGCGGCCCGACACTTTCTTCATTGCTTTGGTTTGTGCCGACGAACCCACGCGAGACACCGAGATACCTGCGTTGATTGCTGGACGCACACCTTTGTTAAAGAGTTCAGTTTCAAGGAAGATCTGGCCGTCGGTAATTGAGATAACGTTCGTTGGGATGTAGCCCGACACGTCGCCTTCTTGCGTTTCGATAATTGGGAGCGCGGTCAATGAACCACCACCCTTTTCTTTCGAAAGCTTTGCTGCGCGTTCAAGCAAGCGTGAGTGCAAGTAGAAAACGTCGCCTGGGTATGCTTCGCGGCCCGGCGGGCGGCGGAGCAAGAGCGAAAGTTCGCGGTATGCAACAGCGTGCTTGGAAAGGTCATCGTAGATGATGAGCGCATCCTGACCTTTGTCCATGAAGTACTCGCCGATTGCCGCACCTGCAAACGGTGCCAAGTACTGGAGGGCTGCCGGCGCCGAAGCGCCTGCGTCAACAATAATGGTGTATTCAAGCGCGCCGCGTTCGCGGAGCATCTGCACCAAGCGTGCGGTTTTTGACTCCTTCTGGCCGACAGACACATAAATACAAATTGGACGAGTTTCTTTCGGTTCCGACTTTTGGTTCAAGATCGTATCCATCGCGACGGTCGTTTTACCGGTGTAGCGGTCGCCAATGATAAGCTCGCGCTGGCCACGGCCGATTGGGATCATTGAGTCGATAGCTTTGATGCCAGTGTGCAGAGGCTGATTCACGCTCTGGCGGTCCATAACGCCGTACGCTTCGCGTTCGATCGGGTTGCGCTGTGAGGTAACAATCGGGCCCTGGCCGTCCAACACTTCGCCAAGCGGCGAAACAACACGGCCAAGCAATGCTTCACCGACAGGAATAGAGAGCACTTCGCCGGTCGATTCTACCTTCATGCCTTCTGAAACTGCTGCAGTGTCGCCCAAAATAACGACACGAACTGATTCTTCTTCGAGGTTAAGCACGAGGCCGAAAACTTCGGGCGTTCCAATCGCATCTTCAAGCTTTTTATTGCCAGCAGTTTCGAAACGCACCATTTCGGACATCACGGCACCTGGCAACCCTTCCACTTCTGCAACGCCGTCGCCCACGCGCGTCACAACACCCGCTTTCTTGGTGCGAGGTGCAGGAGAAAAGTTCTCTATTTCTTTTTTAAATTGTTCGATGAAGTTGTTCATGCCGTTTTCGTTAGTTTCCTATAGAGCTCAAGTAGTGTTCTCGTGCGCTCCTGTTCTGGTGATTCCTGCTGGTACTTTTCGCTTCTCTCTTTTGCCATTTGGAGTTTTTGGAACTCACTAAATATTTTAGGCAAAAGTTTTTGATGGCCTCTGCTTTTTAGTACGCCATCCAAATTATGCAGATACGTCGCAGCTTTCTTGGGGCTTTCTTCTATGAGCGCGAATAGTGCGCGTGCGTAGTAAGAAGCATTCATGGCTACTTCTGTTTAGCGAGCTTTTCCATGCCAAGCACAATAAGCTTCGCGACCTCTTGCTTACTTTCTGCAATAGCCCGCGCCTTCATTTCCGACGCTTGCGCTTCTGCAGCTTTCAAGATGTTTGCTGCCGAAGTTTCGCCTTGAGCGACAAGCTCGCGCTCTTTTGCAGAACCAGCGGCACGCGCGTCAGCGACAAGTTTGTCTGCTTCTTTGCCTGCATCGGAAAGGAGCCCTGCGCGTGCGTTCTGCACATCACGGAGTTCTTGCGCAGCATTCTCTGCATCTTCGACACCCTGTGCAATTTTTTGGCGGCGTGCTTCAAGCGTCCGCGTCAGCGGGCCATAGAGGAAATACCACAATGCCGCGAGCAAAAGCCCGAAGTTAATGCAGTTTACGACCAGCAAATGCCAGTCGAGGCCGAAAGCAGAAAATAGTTCGCTCATGCGAGTGCGAGAATCGGCTTAGCCGACGAATTTGATAATGAAGGAAACGACGAGCGCCAAGATGCCGAGCGCTTCGGTGAAGACGATAGCCAAGATCATGTTCGAAACGACCTTGTCCGATGCTTCTGGGTTGCGACCAATAGCGTCCATCGCGCGGCCACCAATGAGGCCAATGCCGATACCCGGGCCCAAAACGCCGAGGCCTGCTGCAATTGCCATAGCGATCAAACGTGCTGCATCAATATCCATATATCTAACGGTAGAATTACCTAACTACTTATATAATCGCCCAAAGGAAGATAGCACTACTCTAACATAAAGCTACCCCTCTTCCTACCCCTCCTTGAGCCTCCTTAGTGGGCGGCGTGGGGCTCGGTCATCGCGAGCTTGAGGAAGAACAAGGTGAGCATGGCAAACACGGCTGCCTGGACGATACCGACGAAGGTTTCAAAGCCCATAAGCGGCACCGGCAATACGTACGGCATAAAGTAGGAAATCACGGCCAACAACACCTCACCGGCGAAGATGTTGCCAAAGAGACGGAAGGAAAACGAGATAAAGCGCGACATTTCAGACACAAATTCGATAAGGCCCACAGTCATATTGAGAAAGCGCTCACCTATCGTGTGGCCGCGGAAGGTAAAGAATTTGCCGAGGTAGGTCCAGAAGCCAAGCGCTACAACGCCGGCCACTTCGATAGAAATAACGCAGATGATTGCTAATGCGAGCGTAACGTTCAAGTCGGTGTTAACAGGATGGAAGAGCGGCACAAACTTTCCCGCCTCAGTAAAGCCGACGCTGCCAAAGAACGGTAAGAAGTCGAAGAGATTTGATGTTGCGATAAACAAAAAGATGGTTGCGATGAATGGGAAAAACTGGAGGGCGCGCTTTCGGCTTCCAAAAATGTCGGACATGTAGCCGATAACGAACTCGAAGATCATCTCAAAGAAGTTCTGTACTTTGCCAGGTACGAGCGTCGGTTTTTTGCCGACAATCACTGCCACAACAATAAGTACGATCATGACGAACCAGGCCGTCAAAAGGGTGTTGGTGATGGGCAAACCAAAAACATTGCCCAGCCGCTCTGCCGAGAGCGATATGTCCAGACCTGATTTCTCCATTGCGTTAGTAGGCATGATAGCATAGAGGTGTACTCGGGAAAAGATTTCTATTTATGGCGCGCATTACTATTTCGCTCGTCCTCATAGCAGCCATCGCTGGCATGGTTGCCAATAATGCCAGTGCCGCAGTGCCGGGCCAGATGCTCTACCCCTTCAAAACCAATGTAAACGAAAGTTTGGGCCGCCTTTTTTCTGTAACTGATGCATCAAAAGCCCGTTTTGCGGCCGACCTAGCGCACCAGCGTCTGCTCGAGCTCCAGACACTGACAGAAAACGGCTCTCTCACGCCAGATACAAAAAAAGAGCTTATGGATTCGTTTGATACCGAGGTTAAAGACATGACCGACGCGGTTAATTTTATGCAAACCGAATATGCCTATGGCAGTGCGCTCGATATCGTCACACAATTCCAAAAAACGCTCAGTGACCACATCGCAATCCTTACTGCGCTCCACTCGGACACTCTTCCCCACCTGCAGCAAACCCTCGACGCAACATCGCAAATGATGAGCGTCCTTTCGCAGCAGATTGTGAAATAAAACTTGTTTTGTGGACCCGGCGAGAATCGAACTCGCGCCTCTGCAATGCGAATGCAGCGTTGTACCACTTAACTACGGGCCCATCGCTCAATATATAGAGCGGGAAACTGGTCGGGATGCCGAGAATCGAACTCGGGTCTTACGCACCCGAAGCGTACATAATGCCACTATACGACATCCCGTACTCCTCAAACCGCTCCGCGCATATCGGGTTTGCATCGCGAAGCGTGTGCACCTTGTAGGGCTCGAACCTACGACCTCACCCGTGTGAAGGGTGCGCTCTAGCCAACTGAGCTAAAGGTGCAATAAAAGGCATCCTACCATATAGTTGTGTCAGAAGGGAGATGTTCCATGCAACCAGTTCCCGACCGCAGTCCCTCGACACGAGTTTCACTTTTCTTTGCCGCAATTGTAATTGTGGCTCTGGTGTTGGTTATCCGCTTCTGTGCAGTGACAGGTAGTCATGGTGGGTAAAATCCTCATCCTCTGCCTGCTTCTGACAGGCTGTGCAGATTCCAACTGCTTTGTTGCAGTCGCTGGATACAAAATCGCTGCAGTACATGATCTGAACTGTAGAAAAGGCTACACACCACCTCGCTGAGGCTAGCAAGGAGATTAGCATGGCGCAGAAAGAGAAACTCGACCTCACGAAAATGCTTAACGAAAAGCTCGATGAGGTCGCAGAAGAAAAAGGTATCTCAAAAGAAGAGATCTTGAAAAAGATCAAAAAGGGTACCGGCTCAAGCAAAGGCCAGAAAGTAATCCTCTTGAACTAAGCACCTCCGCCACCTCGGCGGAGTTTTCTTTTACTGCGTGTAGATATTTATTGATTTGGTGGAGATTGCAGTACCGCTTGAGTTCGTGCTGGTAAAGGTTATGGTGTACGGCCCTGCACCCTTCCAGTGCCAACCACTAAGGTCGACGAGCGCTTCTTTGTGTGGATAGTCTTGCGAGCTGTTGTACATCTGCACGCGCGCACCTCCGTCGACAGACCAGTACATGGTGTATTGCGAGACATCAAGTCCACTGACCATTGCCTTAAATGGTTGCGTGCCAGTTACATGCGAGCCGTCGGATGGCCACCAAATGTTGGTTACGCTGCTGCCCGATGGTGGCGGTGTGCTTGGCGGAGGCTGCGAGCCTGCACTCACCGTTATAGTTGCAGCGCTGTCGTTCCAGCTGTAGGTCTTGGACCAGTCACCCGTAAAGACACCAATCTTAAACGTGTAGGTGCCCGCACTATTTGGCATAAAGCTTCCGCCAAACGTTTTTGTTTGCCCTTGGCTAAAGTTTTGCCCACCTTGGAAGGTTTGATACACGCGTGTGCCGCCTTGGTACACCTCCAAGTCAACCAGTGTGCCGCTCGTGCTGCCCGCAGTCTCTGTAACATTTGCCGAAATTTGCACTGTCTGCCCCACAGTTGCAGTGGCTGGCGCACCGGCGCTTGTACTAAACGTTACCGAACTTGGCGGCGGGTTTGATGGCGTCGTGCCACTAAGCCACCACTGTTTAAGCGTCTGCTCTGCCGGTTTGTTTTGCGGCGTGTAGTCAGTGTCGCCAGCTCCGCCCGCATTTGGATTGCTCTTCCACCACCACATATCGACACCTGTCATGTACGAATATTTGTTCCAGTAATCAAACAGCGCGGTATAGTCATTTATCTGTTCTTGCGAATTATAGTTGCCGCTCATGCCAGAGTCCCAGGGGAAGCTGTGAGCATTGTCGACGCTTCTATATCCAATTTCGGTAAAGATAATTGGCTTTGTTGGATACTTTTGGTGGATTGGGTTGATGTCGTAATCGTTCATCCCCTGCCAGTCGCTTTCAAGGGAGGCAACCGAACCGTCGCCAAACAATCCGTAGTAGCCCGACACGCCGATCAAATCGAGCTTATCCCAAAAGCCAATATTTGGAAGTTCTGCGCCCCACGCGGTGTGATCTTGCTCGCCACGGTTGGCGCTATAGCTAAGCGCACCGCTATATACCGCGCGTACATTTGCGATCATCGTATTCCATCGCTGCGTGTTGTCACTATTTGTATTGGCCGACGCCATACTAATGAGTTCGGCACCCAAGACAAACTGCTCCACTCCATACTGCTGGCCCAGCCTGCCGTAGTACACGAGCGTGTTGCCATAGTTTCGGTACCACGTGTCGCGATCGCCCGGGTTAATCACGGCGCGCCACTCGCCCGAATATGTTTCCAAATAGAGCGCAATACTTACGTGGAGCCCAATCGAGTGCGCGTATTGGATGGCAGAAATAAGCGACGAGTCGGACGGCGTGTTCCATCCGCGGCCAATGTCAGTACTGCCCGAGTTCGATTGATAGTACGGGATGATCAGGTTTACATAGTTCGCACCATCGGCTTTTAAATTTCGCAGCGATTGCTGGAACGAGGCCGAACTATAATCTTCTGTCCCTTGCGGGATGATGCTAAAACTTTTCTGCCAACTGCTTACCGCCGCCTCTGCGTGTGGCACATATCCAAATTGCCCAATAAAAAGACCCACTAGTGCAACTATTGAAATAGCCTTTTTCATTCCACAACCCTATCTCATCGGCACTGTAGCAGAGGTGAATTAAGAAGAGTTTATGAAACAAGCAATTGCTATTTTTGACAAATAGAAATTTTATGCTAGATTACTACCGCTGTTCTTTATATATCAGATCGGACCTCCGACCCAGTAAATACAACGTTTATTGGCCCGGAGGTCTGATGACCTGTCCTGCTTTTGGCGTCCGCCACAAGCATCTCAAGGAGAGACTGCAAATGAAGCATCGTATCCTGGCCTTCGCGGCCGTCGCCATGGTGGCGGGATTCGCTCCCCTCACCTCGGCTTTCGCCCAGAACCAGTCGGTCGGTTGCCCGGCCGGCGGCACCTGTCTGATGACAGGCGGTGAAAAGGGCGACTACTACAAGTACTTCGGCAAACCCGTTGCCGAAGTCTTGGCGAAGGTCGCCTGGGACGACGTGACCGTGTCGACGTCCAAGGGAACGCCGGACAACATGACGTCCGTGGCCGCCAACCCGGGCAACTATGGCCTCGGCCAGGCCAACGTCGTCGCCAAACTGATCAACACCGAGCCGTACAAGGGCAAGGTGCAGATCGTCAACACCCAGTCGATCGGCCAGGAGCTCGTGTTTCTTGTCGTCTCGCCGAAGCTCTACGAGCGGGCGTCGTTCTATGGCACGATCGCCAACAACGCGGCCAACGTGAAGTTCGTGATGCCGGGCAAGGATACTGGCCCCGGCGTGACGTTCGACCAGCTCACCGAGCTCGATCCGCGGCTGCAGAAGGCCAAGAGCGTCGAGCGCGTCAATTCGGTGGACGATGCCATCGACGTGGTGGCCAGCGGCCAGGCGCAGGCGACTCTCGTGGTCCAGTTCGCCAACCCGAACAACGATCGCTTCAAGATCATCAAGGAGAAGGGCCTCCGGATCGTCCCGGTGCGCCATCTCCCGATGCTCAGCGTGAAGCTGCCGGGCGGCCAGTCGGCCTTCGTGGCCTGCGGCGGCCAGGAAGTCGGCGACAAGGAGCCCACCTCGGGCGTCTGCACGCCCATCGTGCTGATGACGGGTGTCGCCAATACGAACCCGAAGATCGCCGATTTGGCGAACGTGCCGAGCGACCAGTTCGCGCCGAAGGATGTGTCCTTCGCCGCCTTCTGGAAGAAGGCCAAGGCGGCAGCCGCCAAGGCCACGGCCGAGGCAGCAACCTGGGCTAACGAGAAGATCGGCGGGTAACTCCTCTGGTCTGACAGATACCGACCCCCACGCGAGCAATTGCTTGTGTGGGGGTTATTTTTTATACAAAATTGCTCAAACAAAAAACCTCCCTAAGGAGGTTTTTTGTTATTTGTGGACCCTACCGGGATCGAACCGGTCGCCTCCTCATTGCAAATGAGGCGCTCTACCAAATGAGCTAAGGGCCCGTATACGGACGAACCAATAATACAATAGACGCCTAAAAAATGGTAGTCCAGTTGCCCCGTTGACTTTAGAGGCCAATTTGATTGACTGAGACCAGAACAGAACCGAGGGATATCCGATGGAAAAGTGTCTGTGTTGTATGGTTTCGAAGGGACTCCTCGAAGTGACAGAAGTACCTTTGCAATCGAATAACGTAGTTTGCTTTATGCATCCAGAGCCGAAGCGGCCAGTCCATGCAGTGGTCATCCTGCGCGACGCCACATCGATGCCAGAGGTCATGCGCACAAAATCCACGTTGCTTATGGAACTTGGCATGATTGCGCAAAAGATCATGGCCCAGTTGAAAATGGATCATCCGGGGCTTCGCTTCAGCGTTGTAATAGAAGGAGCGAATCCTGATGTTCATCTGATGATGAACATTGTTGGGTCAGAAAAGCCGGAGCTGTAAGCCTAGGGGTAACCCCGGGCTTTTTTATTTTATTTCGTCTATCTTCGCCGCCAATATGAAGTCGTTTTCGGAAAGGCCGCCGATAGCATGGGTCATGAGTTCTATACCGACGTTGTCGTACGAAACGGTCATGTCTGGGTGATGCTGTTCTTCTTCAGCAATCGCGGCAACTTTGTTTACAAACTCCATCGTCTTTTTAAAGTTGGGGAATTCGAAGCTGCGTGCAAGCAAACCTCCGCCGTCGACAAGCTGCCACTCTTCGTTAAGTTCCGGCATCAATTTTTCTGCCTCTGCTTGGGTGAGCGGTTCCACGCCACCTTCGCACGGGATGCATCGTTTTTCTGAAAGTTTTGCCATATAAAAGAAGATTAGCTTCTGCGCCCCGCTCTCGCAAGTTCGACAACATGGCTCAAAAAGTCGGAGAGTTTGGCACCCACGGCACCAATCGCTTTGGGGAACAACGACTCTTTTGTCATACCAACGCCCGCCGCGTTGTTTACTTCAAGGAAGTAAATGCCGCGCTTGGCAATAATAAAGTCGCTGCGCGAATAGTGCGAAAGGCCCATCGCCTCGTGCACCATGCGGGCCTGGGTCATCAATTCTTGTTTTTCGTCTGGCGTAAAGTTGCCGGGCACGCGCTCGATTGTTTCGCCGCTGTACTTTGCGTCGTACGAAAAGAAGCCGTGTTTTTTTGGCGGGATGATTTCGACAGGCAACAGTGCGTACGTCTTTTCGCCGCGGAAGCCGTCGATGACGCCCACCGTCGCTTCCCTGCCCGGCACAAACTCTTCAATCAAAATCTTGGGCGATATTGCAAACGCTTTGTGGAGCGCAGGTTCGAGCGCGTGGAAGTTGTGCACTACTGTTGCACCAACAGACGAGCCGCCAATCGCCGGCTTTACAATCGCCGGGTGTGGGAAGGTGCGGAAAAGGTCGAATGCTGTCTTTTCGATATTATCTGTCGAGTCTTTGTCGAGCATGACGCCATGCGCGACTTTGATGCCAAGCTTCGACACGACATCTTTAGTGCTTTGTTTGTTAAAGGCCAAGGCCGATGCAAATGCGTCCGAGCCTGTGTACGGAACAGCGACTGCGTCCAAGATTCGCTGCAGCTGGCCATCTTCGCCGTACTCGCCGTGGATCACGTTAAACGCGACGTCCACGCCGCGCAGTGCGCGTTCAGGCAACATCGGCGTGCCATGCACATGCCACTGACCATCTTTTCCGATAAAAATATCGCGCGCATCGTAGCGCTCTTTGTCGAGCGCCTCGAGCACCGTCGCGCCGCTCTTAAGCGACACTTCGTATTCGCTTGAAGGCCCGCCCCTCAACACTCCAACGACCGTTTTCATACTTCCATTGTAACAAAGAAAAAACGCCGGAGGTTATCCGGCGCTGCTTTTGTCACAGACTTTCACGGTATGGGCTATCGTACGGAACGCGTTGGCTCCCTTCCCCATCTTCCTTTTTCTTCTTTTCGCGAGGGATGTATCCCCGTTTGCCTTCGATCACAGGGGCAAAAAACAACGTTCCGCACTCGCTACCATAGTACGTATGGTTCACTTTACTGGGCAGCGGAGCTTCTTGTACTTGGCCAATACGCAGCGGGCCAGAGTAAAGCGACTGAGCGTAATGTGGCTTTGCCAAATCACGAATCATGCAAGCTTCGTTACCGCAATGGCAGTGAAGAGCCGTGTTGAAGTCGCCGATGTACTTCTTGCGAAACTCTTCCAGACGATACTCCGGGGTAGTTCTGTAAAGCGCCTCTTCAACGCGCTTTGGGTCATAGGTTTTCGGCAGGGTGCTAGCGTCGGTGACAACGACTGTTTTCCCTTTTTCAATCATGACGACTCCTTTCGAGCAGGACAGGTACGAAACTTGCTACATGGTAGCAGTGATTACATCCCGCGCAATGGGTTACGAAGTTTTTTGTGATAGCCAATTGCGAAACGGTGGGCTTCGGCGTTTGCCAAGAGGATGTCGCGTTCGCGGCCCGCGATGACGTCACGCTCGCCTTGGATTTTGCGCGGACGATGCTTTTCGTCTTTGACGACACCAATCACGGGTATCGCCATACCAAACTCTTCCAACACTTTCTTTGCTGTATTGATTTGCGCCGTGCTTCCGTCGACAGCCACAATGCGCGGCAGCGGCCACTCGTCGTGGCCCAAACGGCGCGTAAGTACTTCGCGGAGTGAGCCCGAATCATCACCACCCTTAGCAGTTTTTATTTTAAATTTACGGTACTGGTCTTTGTTGGCCTGTCCGTCTTCGACAACAACCATAACGCCCACAACATCTTTACCGCTCATATGCGCAATGTCATACGCTTCAATACGCGTATTTCCTACCGTCGCGCTCGCCGGGCCGCGGTACTCATCTTTAATAAGCGACACGTCGTGGATATGCTGCAATGCAAACACCTGGCCGCGTAGTTGTGCCGCCTCTTCGAAATTTTCTGCTTTTGCAGCCGCCTTCATATCGCGCTCCAAACTTTTGATAAGCTCTGCTTTTTTGCCCTGGAAAAGCATCGCAATGCGACGCACTATTTTTTTGTAGTCAGTTTTAGAAATTTCACCGGTACATACACCCGGGCACAACCCAATGTGGCGGTTAAAGCATGCCTTACCCATGTTTGGGATGCATTTGTCGTCGCGGTACGGGAAAATTTTGCGAATTATTTTGAGCGCTTCTTTGAGCTGAAGCCCGTGTGGAAAAGGCCCAAACTCGTACAAAAACTCCCCTGCTTCGCGCATGGCCAATTCTCTTCCACGGATCAGCGAGATGCGCGGGAAATCTTCTTTGGTAATAACGACGTAGTTAAAGCTTTTGTCGTCTTTTAAGTCGGTGTTGTGTTTGGGTTTGTGGGTGCGGATAAGGTTTGCTTCCAACAGCAACGCCTCAAGCACTGAGTCGGTCTCGCGCCAGTCGATCGACTTCGCCTTTTCGACCATACCGGTAATCACCGGCCCACGGGTATGGATCAAATCGGGCGAGAAATAGCTACGCACACGGCTGCGCAGCGACGTCGCTTTGCCGATGTAGAGCACCTCTTTATTTTTTCCTAAAAAGAAATACACCCCGGGGCCGTCCGGAATCTTCGGCATTTTCTTTTTAAATTGCTCGAGGAGCATATTTGACATTATAGCATTATAATGATATTCGTGAATTGAATCGGTCTTAATTTCGGAGGGGCTCATGGGCGTTAAAAGCCGTCAGCGGCATATTGACCATATCATCAACTTGCTGCCTGGGCCTGAGCGGACCAGCAGAGAACTCGCTACAATCCGTGAAAGATTCCAAAAGCTTCCTACAAGCGAGCTCAGGGACGTGCACAACGCACTGCAAGAGCTGGCTACGAAAGGCACGAGCGAGAAATTCAAGAACGCTAATACCCGCGCCCGCGATCTCAGTTCTCTCAAACCTTTGTTAGCTAAATTTGCAGAGTTCAACGAGACTGCTCGAAAATTCCTGCACGAAGCAGGGCTCTAGAACAGAGGCCGGATGAAATATTCCGGCCTTTTTATTTTCCTTTGAGCACACGCTTCAAGTATTTGCCGGTGTGGGAGTTTTTGTTGTTTGCGACGTCTTCTGGCGTGCCCTTCGCAATAAGCTGGCCGCCGCCGATACCTCCTTCAGGACCAAAGTCCAACAGGTAGTCCGAGCATTTAATCACATCCATGTTGTGCTCGATAAGCACGACACTGTTCCCTGCTTGTACCAAGCGATTCAAGATATCGATCAACTTGCGAACGTCTTCGTAGTGCAAGCCGACCGTTGGCTCATCCAACAAATAGATCGTCTTCTGCAAATGCGGGCGGTAGAGTTCTGCCGAAATTTTGACGCGCTGTGCCTCGCCGCCCGAAAGCGTTGTTGCAGACTGTCCAAGTTCCAAGTACCCCAAGCCCACTTCGCCAAGCGTCTTCAAACGGTCGTGGATTGCAGGGATGTCGTTAAAGAATTCAAGCGCCTCTTCTACTGTCATTTTTAAGACATCGTAGATGCTTTTCTTTTTATATTTCACCTCCAAGGTCTCCTTCATAAAGCGCTTGCCGTCGCAGATGTCGCAGGTCACATACACCGTCGGCAAGAACGACATTTCGACTGCGATTTGGCCGTTGCCTTCGCACGCCTCGCAGCGCCCGCCGCCTTTGGCAGTTTGGACGTTAAACGAGAAGCGGTTTGCCTTCCATCCGCGCGCGCGTGCTTCTGTGGTCGACGCAAACAAGTCGCGGATAAACGTAAACGCGCCCGTGTAAGTTGCTGGGTTCGAACGCGGCGTGCGGCCAATTGGTGATTGGTCGATCAAGATAGCGCGCGAAAGGTGCTCCATACCCTCGACGGTTGCGGCGTTAAATACTTTGTTGGTGCGGTAGCGTTTGTCGAAGCGTGCACGCAAGTTTTCGTACAAGATTTCGTACAAGAAAGTTGATTTGCCCGAACCAGAGACGCCCGTAATGGTGACCAAGCGCCCAAGCGGCAACTCGGCCGAAAGATTTTTGATATTAAATGCCTTACCGCCTTTTATTTTGATCCACCCTTTGTCTTTTTCGCGACGCTCATCTGGCACTTCTATCGCGCGCTCGCCGCGGAGGTACGCGAGCGTCAAAGAGCCGCTGTCATTTTTCTTGGCAGTCAGCAACTTTTCCAAATCATCGGCAACAATCACATTGCCGCCATGCACGCCAGCGCCAGGGCCAATGTCGACCAAATAGTCAGATGCATAAATCGTGTCCTCGTCGTGCTCGACAACCACAATGGTGTTGCCTAAGTTACGCAAATTGATAAGCGTCTTAATGAGGCGTTCGTTGTCGCGCTGGTGGAGGCCAATGGTCGGCTCGTCGAGTACATACAGCGCACCTACCAAGCCCGAGCCAAGCTGGCTCGCCAAACGAATACGCTGTGCCTCGCCACCCGACAGTGTATTTGCGCGGCGGTCGAGCGTAAGGTAGTCCAACCCCACATCGAGCATAAACTTGAGGCGCGACGTGATTTCTTTTATAACCGTCTTAGAAATCTCCTGATCTTTTTTCGAAAGGGTCAGTTCTCCAAAGAAGTCGAAAGCATCTTTAATCGACATGTCTGTCAGCTGTACAATGTTGCGTGCAGTTTTCGGCACTAACCCATCATCCCCGCGCGCTGACTCTTTGTACAAAAATACATTCAATGCCTCAGGGCGCAGGCGCATACCGTGGCACACAGGGCACGGCTCGTCACTAAAGAAATGTTTCGTACCTAAGCCATTACATGCTGGGCACGCGCCATACGGTGAGTTAAACGAGAAGAGGCGCGGCTCCACTTCAGGGAACGAAAAGCCATCGTAGGGGCACATAAACTTTGCCGACACGAGGCGTGTGCCGTTTGTATCTTCGATCTGCACCAAGCCGTCGGTCTCGTCCAACGCGCGTTCCACAGCTTCCGATAAACGCTCCATCGCTGCCTGTTTGCTGCGCGAAAATTCCGACACCAAGATCTCGTCGACCAAAATAGAAATGTCGTGCTTTTTTGTTTTTGTAAGCTCGACGCGTTCGCGGAGGCTCAAAAGTTTGCCGTCCACCAACGCACGCTCATACCCCTTACCGAGCATGTCATATAACATCTGGTAGTACTCACCTTTGCGGCCAACAACAACTGGCGCATAAATACGCACCGTGTCTTCGTTAATCTCAACACCCATCACCTTCTTTGTTTTCTTTGGGGTGCTTTTAGTAACAGAGTCGACAATGCCGTGGATAATTTCTTCGTTCGAAAGTTTTTTAATTTCGCGGCCACACACAATACAGTGTGGCTTGCCAACGCGCGCAAAAAGCACACGCAAATAGTCGTAAATTTCCGTAATCGTCGCCACGGTCGAGCGTGGGTTGTTAGAACGCGACTTTTGATCAATAGAAATAGCTGGAGAAAGGCCCGTGATTTCTTCAACATCAGGCTTCTGCATCTGGCGCAAAAATTGGCGTGCGTATGAGGAAAGTGACTCGATATAGCGGCGCTGGCCTTCGGCAAAAATAGTGTCGAACGCCAAAGACGACTTCCCGCTTCCGGAAAGCCCCGTAAACACAACCATTTTGTTTCGCGGAATGGAGAGCGAAATATCCTTCAGATTGTGTGTTTTTGCACCTTTAATTGTGATTTTATCTTCCATGGTCTTCTAGAGACGCACACTGCCCCCAGGCAAGCGCCGTAGGGGTTAGTAGGAGCATTCTAGCAGATTAGAGGCCTCTCTGCATACAGTCCTCTTCATCCAATGCATAGACATCGATGCTACAACTCGTACTAGACCAACGTTCCTCATCCACTCATATCATAGCGGGGCGCTATATGCTCAAGTTCGTAATCGTCATCCTCTACGTCATATGCATCACTCTCGACCTCATTACGCTTATGCTCGGGTTTCGGCATACGCACGAGCTTGATTGGTCGATTGTTGCATCTGTTGCGTTTCTCGGCGTGCTTGCCTGGGAAGCATCTATATCAATTCGTTTCCATCCAACAATGGCAGCACTGGCGCTTGTAAGCGTGCTGTGGACATGGTGGGAGCACAGCAATGAAATTATCAACCTCGAGCCGCACGCTCTGATACATATCGCGTGGAGTCTGGGCCTTTTTGTCGCAATGTACTTGCAAGCCAGGCTCACGTACGAAAAATACTAACGGCCCTTTCGGCCGTTCTTCTTTTTCGGCTCCTTCCCCATCAGCACAGCAATTTCATCGCGAATAATTGCGGCAGTTTCAAAGTCGAGTTCTTTTACCGCTTCGTCCATCTGCTTCTTTTTATCAGCCAAGAATTTCTTTGGGTTCTTTTCGAACAGCTCTTTGTCGATATCGAGCAGTACACCCACAGCCTTACCATGCTCGGTACGCAGCTGGTCGGTGATATCTTTGATTGCCTTGTGCACTGTCTTTGGCGTAATGCCGTGCTTTGTGTTGTACGCCATCTGCAACTCGCGGCGGCGCGCAGTTTCGCCCATAGCTTTTTCAAGCGAGCCTGTCATCTGGTCGGCATACACAATGACGCGGCCGTTGACGTTGCGCGCAGCGCGGCCAATAGTTTGGATAAGCGATGTTTCCGAACGGAGGAATCCTTCTTTGTCGGCATCCAAAATTGCCACCAACTCTACTTCGGGCAAGTCCAAGCCTTCGCGCAGCAAGTTCACACCCACGAGCACGTCATATTCGCCTTTGCGGAACTCAGTAAGGATAGTGATGCGGTCGAGCGTGAGCACTTCGCTATGGATATACGCAGCTTTAAATTTCCTATCCTTCAAAAACTCCGACAAATCTTCTGCCATCTTTTTGGTAAGCGTTGTGACCAAGACACGGCCACCACCCTTGATGACTTTTTCTGCCTCTTTCAAGAAATCTTGTACTTGGCCGAGTTGTTTGGTTGAACCGGTAACCGGACGGACGATAATTTCTGGGTCGACCAAGCCTGTCGGGCGGATAATTTGCTCGACAACATTTTTGCCCGAGTGCTCTTTTTCGTACGGTCCTGGTGTTGCCGAGGTATACACCACTTGCCCCACATCCTTTTGGAATTCTTCAAATTGCAATGGGCGGTTGTCTATTGCCGATGGTAGTCGGAAGCCGAACTCGATCAAATTTTCTTTGCGCGCCCTGTCGCCTGCATACATGCCCGCAATTTGCGGCACCGTAACGTGGCTTTCGTCGATTACCGTCAAAAAGTCGGGCGCGCCATCGGCTTTGTGTGGGAAGTAATCAAGCAAGGTAAACGGCGGCTGGCCCGGTTTGCGGCCGTCAAAGTGGCGCGAGTAGTTTTCGATACCAGGGCAAACGCCAATCTCGCGGATAAGTGCGATGTCGTGGTTGGTGCGGCGTTTTAGACGTTCGGCTTCCAAGACTTTGCCTGCGCGTTCAAGTATCGCCAAACGCTCTTTCAATTCATGTTTGATATCTTCGATGGCGCGCGTTCGCTCATCTGCTGGCGTAACATAATGTTTTGCTGGAAAGAGGAACAGCGAGTCCAACGATTCGCGTTCTGCGCGCGAGACCGCATCAATCACGCGGACACGTGCAACAACATCGCCCTCAAATTCGACGCGGTACAAAACGCGCTCGCCTGTCGGCATAATCTCGACACTGTTGCCAAGTGCGCGGAATTTGCCCGGCGCCAGGTCTGCAGTCGTGCGCTCGAAGTACACCGCGATAAGGTCGCGGATGAGTTCAGCACGATTCTTGTGCATGCCGGTCTTCAATTCAATGTGCACTTTGCGATACTCCTCAGGGCTGCCAAGCGCGTAGATGCACGAGACAGACGCAACAATAATCACATCGCTGCGCGAAAGAAGCGCTTGCGTGGATGCATGGCGCAAACGGTCAATCTCTTCGTTGATCTGCGCCTCTTTTTCGATGTAGGTGTCGCTGTGCGGGATGTACGCCTCCGGCTGGTAGTAGTCGTAGTACGACACAAAGTAGTGCACGGCATTGTCGGGGAAGAACTCGCGATACTCCTGTGCCAACTGCGCGGCAAGCGTTTTGTTGTGTGCAATAACAAGTGTCGGCTTTCCGATTTTCTGTATCACATTCGCGATGGTGTAGGTTTTGCCCGAGCCAGTCACACCCAAGAGCGTCTGGTCGCGCTTCCCTTCCTTAATACCTTTCACCAACGCATCAATAGCCTTGGGTTGGTCCCCGGCTGGTGCGTAGTTGGATTTCAAGTTAAATCCGGCCATCCGCCCACTATATCAAACCCGGACTACTTTCTGTACTTCTCAAGGAAGCCGTCTTTAAACTGGTCGAACTGGTCGTTTAAGATCGCTTCGCGGATTTGCTTGCAGAGGTTCGTGAGGAAGAAGATGTTGTGCATCGAGGCCAAGATGGGGCCGAGCATTTCGTGCGTGCGGAAGAGATGGTGCACGTAGGCGCGCGTGTGATTTTTACATACTGGACACGCACACCCTTCGTCCAACGGCCCATAATCATATTGATACTGCGCATTAGGAATTTGGATCTTCCCTTCTGATGTGTACAAACCTCCCGTGCGGCCGTTGCGAGTTGGAGTAACACAATCGAAGGTGTCGACACCGTGCGCAGCACCCAACAAAATATCTTCCGGCTCGCCCACACCCAAACCGTGGACTGGCATGCCAGCTGGAAGTTCTTTTAACATTTCGAGTGCCGACTGCAACGAATTGCCGCCGTATTTGCGGCTAAAGGAGCCTCCCAACCCAAACCCATCAAAGCCCATCTCGCCAATAGTGCGAGCGCTTTCCTTTCGTAAATCATCAAACTGCCCGCCTTGGCCGATGCCATAGATACCTTGCGTTTTGTTTGCTTCAAAATTTTGACGATGCGCTTGCAATGAACGCTTTGCCCATGCATGCGTGCGCTCCATCGCCTCCTTTTGCTCTTCGTAAGAATCAGTTGGCGCCGTGCATTGATCGAATGCGAAGAAAATGTCGGCACCCAAACGATGCTGGATCTCAACAGAACGCTCAGGCGTAAAGCGATGGAGTGAACCATCCAAGTGGGATGTAAATGTTACGCCTTCGTCATCTACTATTGCGAGCTTGCCATGGGAGGTTGCCAGTTCTTCGTCGTAGAACGCAGGAGAAAAACTCTCAGCGGAAGGGCGAGGTATATCTCCCTGAAGCGGAAAGTTTTTCTCCGCAGATGTAAACTTAGAAACTTTCTTGCCAAAGCCAGTGCCGAGAGAAAACACTTGGAAGCCGCCCGAATCGGTAATCGTCGGGCCATTCCAATTCATAAACTTTGCCAACCCCCCGGCTTTTTCGACGGCATCCAAGCCAGACAAATAAAGATGGTACGTGTTTGAGATATATGTCTGGATACCAAGCCAGTCGAACTTGGCAGACTCTATGCCTTTAATGTCGGCCTTGGTTGCCACTGGCACAAACGCTGGCGTTTGAATATCACCATGCGGCGTATGCAAAACCCCGGCGCGCGCACCGCCGGGGAGTTGTTTTACGATTTCAAGACGTACAGGTTGCACGTGGACTAGTTCGCCGCCCCAGGGTTCGTTGCAGGCGCAACACCCACAAGCGTCACTTCAAAGATAAGCGTCGAGTTGCCAGGGATAGGGCCGTAGTCTTGTGCGCCATAGCCCAACTGTGGAGGGATGATGAGCAAGCGCTTGCCGCCCACTTTCATGCCCTGAAGGCCTTGATCCCAGCCCGGGATAACCTGGCCTATGCCGAGCGTAAATTGGATCGGCTTTTTGCCAATAGACGAATCAAAGACTGTGCCGTTCTGCAATTTGCCCGTGTAGTCGACCGTCACGACATCGCCTGCATGCGCCTCGGCACCAGTGCCGACAGTTTCATCCTGCGCGACCAACGAGCCGCTCTGTGATGCTGCCGCTGCTGCACTATTGTCTGACTGCTGCATAGAAGTAGAAAAAGGATTAAATACAATAAAAAAGAATGCTACGACGACGAGCGATACTGCAACTGCAATACCAATTTTGAGCTTGTTCTTATCCATAGGCAAACGATACCCTGCTTACATCATGCCCGCAACCTGGGCGTTGGTGACAATAAGCGATATTGCAAACATTGCAACCAGGGCGCCGCTAAAGAGCATTTCGGGCTGCTGGATCTGCACATGGATAAAGAAGGTAAACAATAGCGCAATAATGAGCATGGTTGCGATGGTGCCTAAAATCCATGGCTCAATATCGCGCGAGTCGACAGAGAAACGGGCAAACTGGCGAGACAATGATTGCGAAAGCGACTGTGCTTCGCCCGCGGGCGTTGGTGCTGTGGCTACAGCAGCGGCCATTGGTACAGCCATGCTTTGATCGACAAAAAAGCTTGAGACAAACATGCCTTCGGTGACAAAAATTACTGCAACAAAAAATGCGAGCATTTCCTTCCTCAATATATGAGGGCGATAGTTATTGCGCTGCGATGGCACAAAGTGCCGATGTATCTTTTCGCGCATGTACATGCAGAAATTTTACCATATGGTATTGTCACGGCAGGAGCACAAGGAGGCAAACATGTTTCGATACATCACGATTCCATTGTGGCATGTGTGGTACGGGAGCAGAGTTCCAGATCTCGCTTCCGCAACACTCAAGTTCATCCGTCGTCGTCGCTTTATGTGGTTTCCACCCAAGAGCGCACAGCATCTTTCAGAGGCTGAACGTTATCGAGTACTGACCGATATCGATTTCCAATTTCAACAGACACAGCTCGCGCTCATCCGAAAGCGCGACAAGTGTCATGAACAAGGTATCGGGCCCCTGGATCGGCGCTATCCCGATATTTTTGAGATCGACCATGAATGGGGTTTCCGCGACACTCTTTCACCCATGGTCAGACGCTGGGAAAGACTCGGGCGCGTGTCACCAACCAAGCCGGCATAAGTCGGCTTTTTTCTTTGCTATACTTTTTAGTAATGAAGAAGTTTGTTGTTGGCGTGCTGATGTTTGTATTGCCATGGGTGGCAAGCGCCGCCGGCTTTGCACAGTCGCCCATCTTTTTGTCGAAGACGCCTGCCGTCGAAGGCCAGCGAGTACGCGTCTACACTATTGTTTCCAACGACACATCCGCCCCCTTTACCGGGATAGTCATTATGGCAGTCGACGGCATCAAACTCGGCAGCCCTGCAGCAACAATTGCCGCAGGCGCAGCACAAACCGTTTCGGTAAATTGGACACCAACCGCGGGCACCCACACCATTTCGGCACAGCTCACCAACAACGACGGCACCAGTGTGCAGCAAGTCTCGCAAGATTTTACGGTTGCAAGCAATGAGCCTGCCCCCACAAATACATCGAACAGTCTTTCTGGAACGAATGCATTTGGTAATGCTGCTGCAGCCGCAGGCAGTGTCGGCAGCGCACATGTCGAACCATCGACAGATATTCAAGACTCAATAAAAAGCTTCTCCCCTGCAACAGAAAATGTTGTAGCGCCTGTCTTCAACGCAATCGACACAGGCCGCGCCGCTGCAGCCACCCAAATCCAAAAAGCAGCACAATGGTCGAAGGATCAAACAAACACGTCAATAAAATCACCCGTGAGTGGTTTTGTAAAAACGCCTGACACCAAAACACAAAACAAAGTAGCAACTGGTTTTTGGAGCGTGCTCGCAACCGGAATGTTATGGATATTTAATGCGCTGCTCTTTATTATCACAAACGCAGGTGTCTTCTACCCTGTCCTTGCGATACTCATCGCCTACATTTTGTGGCGCTGCTGGAAGCGCTATCGCCGCCCCTACTAATTTTTAGTTGTGCGCCAGTGCCACACTGCGAGGCCAAACAATACAAGTGTCGTGAGCGCTGAAATCGCGCAGTACTGGCACAGTGCGCCAATCACAAAGTATTGGAAAAGTTCGAAGAAAATAGAAAACGCGAGACCGATAGTTGCATACGCCATAAGACCTATGCGGAGACCTTTTGAATATGGGTCGATAGCGAGCAACACCGCGAGCGCCAACATATACACGTAATACACGAGGCCAATGTGTGCCAATGTCACACCAAATACGCTCGAATATGGGCTGTTAAGCACGCGCTCGCATCCGTGGAGCACCAAACACCCAGGCACGACGCCATGCAATTTTTCGTACACCAAGTACAAGGTGTCACCGATGCCAATAAATGTTGTGGCAATGAGCCAGTATGGCGTGAGAATTACTTTCATTGTGTAAATGTAACACTGGAAAGGAGGTTCTTGAAGTCGGTGCGGATGGCGTCATCGGCCTTCATCCAGGATGCGGCAAAGATATAGACCGCGCCGCTGTGTTCGACAGCAACCGCATCAGACTCGTACAAGCCACTATAGCGATATGCGAGTGCAGGCTGGCCTGCCACTGTTGTTTGCGTAATCTTTTTGTCGGGCGAGAGATAGAAGTTGGTAATAGATGAATCACGCACCCATTGCTCGAGCGTTGTTGTTGCTGGGCGTGCGACTTTGATGATTGAGATAGCGGTCGGACCCTTGCTCATGTCGGGCACCGTGCTTGATGCATCAATGAGGGTTAATATCTGCACCGGCATGCCATTAAAACTATCGTGGCGAGCGTTCAGGTCGTACGTTGGCGGGTACGTAAACGCCAACCCTATTTCATTTGAGCGGTACGAGCCTTCCGTTATTGCAGAGTGGCTGCCCATGCGCGATGCGTACCATACGCCCGCACCTGCTACGAGCAGAAGTATCGCAATTACAGAAAGGCGTTTCATACTATTTAAGTAAGTCTTTAAACTTCGTTTCGACTTTCTCGACCTTGGGCGCAATCACAAGCTGGCAGTACCCCGCGCCTTTATTTCGCTCGTAATAATTTTTGTGATAGTCCTCCGCTGGGAAGTAGTTTTCGAACGGGCGGACGTCTGTGACGATGGGTTTTACAAACCCTCCTTTATTTAAGACTGATATGTAGTGCTCGGCTTTTTCTTTTTGGCGAGGAGTTGTGTAGAAGATAGCAGAATGATATTGCGGGCCAACATCATTCCCTTGCCTGTTTGGAGTTGTTGGGTCATGGCTCGCAAAAAATACGCGAAGTAACTCTTCGAATGCAATTTCGTCTGGATTAAATTCGATTTTGATGACTTCAATATGGCCCGTGGTGCCGGTGCAGACCTGTTCGTAGGTTGGATGCATCACATGCCCGCCTGCGTAGCCAGGCTCGACCGCTTTCACTCCCTTTATCATTAAAAAAACTGCTTCGGTGCACCAAAAGCATCCTCCGCCAAACGCCACTGTCTCTATAATGTTATCCACATCTTGCATTATACGACATTTACTTTATTATCGTTGTTCTGGAAGCTGGTTTGTGTTTCGAACTCGTATCAGATGGTGGACGGATGGCCGTACGACCTCGGTCTCGCTAGACCTACTACATTGTCTGACAGACTTCAGTTTTACCAACTTCCAGGACCGCTCTTTCGCCGACACCTCGTGTGTCGGCTTTTTCTTTTATTTCTCTTTTTTCTCGTCTTTCACTTTCAAGTATTTTTTGTTTTTAAGTTTGTCGGGCAAGTACGATTCTTTATCGTAGAGTTTGTAGCCCTTGTGATAGTCCAAATCGCGCATCAACTTTGTTGGCGCATTACGGATTCGTAGCGGCACAGGCAAGTTTCCTAGTTTCTGCACATCAGCCAGCGCTTCAAAATACGCATCATAACTTTCCCTACTCTTTTTGCATCGCGCTAAATATGCCGCCCCGTGCGCCAAGTTTATCTGTGCTTCGGGGTAGCCAATTTTTTCGCACGCCTCAAACACAGCATTTGCCACCACAAGCGCCGTCGGTACTGCCAAGCCAATATCTTCGCTGGCAAAAATCACCATGCGCCGCGCAATAAACAGCGGGTCCTCGCCCGCATCAACCATCCGTGCCAAATAGTAGAGCGCCGCATCCGCCTGCCCTGCGCGCATACTTTTAATAAAGGCAGAAATGGTGTTGTAGTGCTCCTCGCCTTTTTTGTCGTAGCGCAGATGCTTGCTCTGTACAGTTTCTTTGAGCGTCTCGAGCGTTATTTTGCCGTACAACCCTTGTGCGTTTTCGAGCACGCCAAGCGCCTGGCGCGCATCACCGCCCGCCATTTGCACGAGCCATTCCTTCGCATCTTTTGGAACTTTAAGTTTTGTGCGCTTGATGATCTTTTCCATGTCATCTTCGTTGAGCTCGTTCAACACAAAGACACGGCAGCGCGAAAGAAGTGCCGAGATTACCTCAAACGAGGGGTTCTCAGTTGTCGCACCAATAAGCGTGATGTCGCCGCGCTCGACAAACGGCAGCAAAAAATCCTGCTGCGCTTTATTAAAGCGATGTATTTCGTCGATAAAAAGAATCTTCGGCTTGCCGGAGAAATTAATCTTTCCGCTCGCAAGCACTTGCTTGATATCATCTTTGCCCGAGTCGACGGCCGAGAGCTCGAAGAATTCTGCATCAAGCGCATTGGCATAGATACGTGCAAGCGTTGTCTTACCCGAGCCCGGCGGGCCCCACAATATAAACGAGAAGAGGTGCTTCCCTTCTATTGCCTCGCGCAACGGCTTGCCTTTGCCCACCAAATGTTCTTGGCCAAAGAAATCACCAAGCGACTGCGGACGGATTTTGGATGCCAAAGGCTCAGGACTCATACCAGCCAGTATACAAAATCGCCCCACATGCGCCTTTCTGTATACTTCATGCGTATACACTACAAACAAGGGGTATTTTCATGGATGAAAGAACGGATGAAGAATTGCTTGCCGCAAGTGTCGAGGGCGAGAATAGTGCATTCGACAAGCTGGTGGAACGCCACGCGGCAGGAGTCTATTCGTTTGTGCTGCGCCTTGTTGGTGATTCGCGGGAGGCAGAAGACATCACTCAAGACATATTTCTTAAAGTCTGGCAGAGCCGAAAAAAATACGACATCCATGCAAGCCGATTTAAGACATGGATGTTTCGTATTGCACGCAACACAACCATCGACTATCTCCGCAAAAAGAAGTACGCAGTCTTTTCTGAGTTTGACGATGCGGAAGGCACTAATTCGATAACCGACACTTTAGCGGACAGCGAGCTCTTGCCGGACGAAGCATTCGCCGCACACGAAACCGCAGAAGAGGTCCGCACAGCCCTTCTTACTCTCTCACCCAAATATCGCGAGGTAATCGCACTCCACTACACAAATCATATGACACTCGAAGATATATCACGCGTACTACAGGAGTCGCACAATACGGTTAAAAGTAGGCATCGCCGGGCGCTCCTGGCCCTCCGCGCTGCCCTGCTGCCCACACGCACCTAACGAGACTATATATACGTATATCTATGGACATGAACTTGAATAACCCACTTTCTCTGGCACTCCGCGAAGAGCAGGCCCCTCAGGGCTTGGTTCGTGCTATTTGCGCACGCATCGCTCTGGCCCGCCAGCAAAACGCGCGCCGTAAAACATTGCTGCTCGGTATTGCATCTATTGTCTTTGGCATTTCACTAGTGCCCGCGTTCCAGTACGCAGCTGGCGAGCTCTACGCATCGGGCTTTTATGAATATATGTCGCTGATCTTCTCCGACAGCGGTTTGGTGTTGTCTGTCTGGCGCCAATTTGCCTTCTCGCTTATTGAATCTATTCCCTCCCTTGCCATCCTTGTATTACTCGCGCTGTGCGGCGCGCTAGGATGGTCGCTGCGCCGTGCATTTATTAACGCACGCACAGCATTTTCGTTCTAAATCATTGTATATATGGACACCCGCGAAAAGGTTCGTTTTGGCTGGTTACGATGGGCACTTCTTGCACTCGGCGCATTGCTCATCTTTTTTTTGATCTTTGACGCAGGTGTCGCGGTTGGCATGCGCTACTCGATGGGGATGCGCGGCCCAGGCGGGCATGTCGGTATGCCTGCACAACAATTTGGGTTTGGCGGCTTTGGTATCGCCGTACCGCATGGATATATCCCAGAAGGCCATGGTGCAGTAGGGACTATCCAAACCATAGACGCCACTACTATTACATTACAAACACGCGAAGGAGGCACCCAGGTTGTTGCCATTAATGCAAACACACATATTCAGAGCGCAACCACAACCGGCACTCTGAAAGACCTCCGGCCTGGACAGACAATTGTTGTACTTGGCGACCCACATGAAGCAACTTCAAGCCAGCAATTAACTGCTGCGTTTATTCGCATACTCCGATAACAAGCATGAGCATCAAAATGACTGCGCTTTCATATTGGATACCCGTTAAAAAGTATATTGTTGCGCACAAAGCTATCAGCGGTGTTATTGCTGTTGCCCTGCTTGGTGGCATATGGTGGGCGTACAACACAGCCACTGCAGCACCTGCACAAACGCGCTACATCCTTGGGACCGTTGCCTCGAGCACAACGATTATCTCGACCGTGTCCGCATCAGGCCAGGTTGCAGCTTCCAATAGCATCGACATCAAACCGCAAGTAAGCGGGCAAATTACCTGGATTGGCGTTAAAGCTGGCCAGACTGTGTACCAAGGGCAAGCGCTTGCGTCGATAGACAGTACGGATGCGCGGCAGACACTACAGGAAGCAGAGAGCAACCTTGCAACGGACAAACTCAACTTCCAAAAATCACAAGCGCAAGCACCCATTGATTATCAAAACGACCAGACAACGCTCGCAAACGCACAGACGGATTTACAGGATTCGTATAACGATATGTTTAACGACCTCACGGGAGTCTACCTCGACTTGCCTGCCGTGATGACGACGTCGCAAACCGTGCTCTACGGATATGATTTCGACAATAAAAAAGTGCAGTGGAATGTTGATGCCTTGATGAATATTTTTAACCCAACATACGAAGACACAACGAGCGTAAAATCCTTCCAAACCACTGCAGTCAGCAACTATAACGCTGCGAAAACTGCGTACCAGAATGCATTGTCTGCGTACCAGCTCTTTACCCGCACATCAGACAATGCGTCGATGGATGCAATGCTCAGCCAGTCCATTACGATGACAACGGCAGTGGCGCAAGCGCTCCAGAGCGAACTCAACTATCTGGGCAGCGCGTCTGACTTAGCTAACAAAAACAATATTTCCCTTCCTGCAAATTTCTCCAGCATCCAAAGCAGCGCACGCACCAACCTCGCAACTGCAAACACTGACCTGTCAAAGTTGTTGGTCGATAAAAAGACACTCACGAGCAATAAACAAGCAATTGTGAACGCCCAACACACTATTTCTCTTGACCAAGTCGGCAACACGTCCGACGGCAGCAACCCCATTAGCCTCCAGGTGTCAGCAAACAACATAGCGAAAGAAGAACAAGATATCGCAAACCAAAAAGCTGACTTGGCTAAATACACTATCGTCGCACCATTTAACGGCACGCTCTCTGCAGTAGATGCAAAAGTTGGCGACACAGCAGGCTCGAGCGCTGTTGCAACCATCATCACCCATTCGCAAATTGCAAATTTGAGCCTGAACGAAGTCGATGCTGCAAAAATTAAACTTGGCCAAAAAGCGACACTTACCTTCGATGCAATTGACGGCCTAACACTGACGGGCACCATCGCAGAAATTGACAGCGTTGGCACCGTGAGCCAAGGCGTCGTCTCCTACCAAGTACAAATTAGCTTTGACACCCAGGACCCGCGCATAAAACCTGGCATGACGATTAATGCATCAATCCAAACAGGCGTAGTGCAGGATGCCCTTTCGGTTCCATCAAGCGCGGTCAAAACGCTGAATGGTGAAAGTTACGTACAGATGTTTACCCCGCCGCTTACAGACACCGGCGGCACAACAGGCGTTACATCAGACACGCCGCCGCAAATGGTGCCAGTGACGATAGGCATTTCTGATGACACCAACATCCAGATACTTTCAGGACTCGAAGCAGGCCAGCAGATTGTTGTAGGCACTCGCTCAAGCACAAAAACAACAACATCAGCTGCACGCCCTACAACAGGTGGCGCCGGGGGCAATCGAGGATTTGGCGGCGGAGGCGGCGGTATCCGCATCGGAGGATAATGATTGAAGTTACAGACATAACAAAAACATACGGCAACGGCGACACTACTTTTCAAGCATTGAAGGGCGTTTCGTTTACCATCGAAGATGGCGAATTTGTGGCAATCATGGGGCCATCTGGCTCGGGCAAATCAACAATGATGCATATTTTAGGCTGCCTCGACATACCAACTACGGGCACATACTTCCTCGATGGGAAAGATGTCTCAACGATGGACGACGAGCAATTGGCTGACATCCGAAAAGATAAAGTCGGCTTCGTCTTTCAGGCATTTAACCTGCTCCCCCGCACGACGGTGCTCCGCAATGTTGTGCTGCCGCTTGTGTACGCTGGCGTGGGCATAGATGAACGAGAGAAGCGTGCAAAACATGCACTTGTGTCTGCTGGTTTGACCGAAAGCCACTTCTTACACAAAAGCAATGAGCTCTCTGGCGGACAAATTCAGCGTGTAGCAATTGCACGCGCATTGGTAAACGAACCAACACTTATTTTGGCCGACGAACCGACAGGCAATCTAGACACTAAAACCGGCGAGGTCGTCCTTGGCACATTCCAAAAACTAAACGAAGAACACGGCCGCACTATCGTGCTCATTACCCACGAGCCAGATGTTGCCGAACACGCAAAACGCATCATAACGCTGCGCGACGGAACTATAGTGTCCGACACCACATCACACACGCGCCGTCGCGCACATCACATATGACACTGAACGACACATTACAAGAAACATTTACTGCCCTCTCGGCAAACAAAGTCCGCTCAGGGCTCACAGTACTTGGCATCGTCATTGGCATCGGCTCTGTCATTGCCATGGTGTCCGTTGGACAAGGTGCGGCGTCTGGCATCCAGTCGTCTATACAGTCGCTTGGCTCAAACCTGTTGCAAGTAACGCCAGGGGCCGCACGCACCGCAGGCGGTTTTGGCGTCTCGGGCGGCCGCGGAACCTCTTCGACATTAAAACAGGATGACGCTAACGCTATTGCGTCACAGGTGCAATATGTTGCAGGCGTTGCAAGCGAAGTGTCGAGCCGCCAGCAAATTACGGCAAAAGGCACAAACACAAACACCTCTGTTATTGGCGTCACCAGCGCATACCCAGAAATTCGCAACGTCTCTATAGATCAAGGCAGTTTTATTAGCGACGATCAAAATAACTCACTGGCCAAAGTCGCCGTACTCGGGCCCACCGCCGCAGGCGACCTGTTTGGCACCGACGACACCACAGCAGATGGCTTGCCTAACGGCATTGTCGGCCAAACTATCCGCATCAAAGGGATGGAATTTAAAGTTATTGGCATCACTGCAGCAAAAGGTTCGAGCGGCTTCTCCAATCAAGACGACACTGTCTATATACCAGCAAAAAGCGCACAGCGATTTCTCACAGGCAACGATTCCGTCTCATCAATCGATATCCAAGCGTCGAGCGCAGACACTATGGCAACAGTACAAGACGATGTGACGAACCTTCTTCTTGCCCTCCATGGCATCAGCGACCCGACAAAAGCAGATTTTAGCGTTTTAAACCAAAACGATTTACTTTCTGCAGTGTCCAATGTGTCACAAACACTCACCATTCTCTTGGCGTCCATTGCAGGCATCTCACTTATTGTTGGAGGCATCGGCATTATGAACATGATGCTCACCACTGTGACAGAGCGCACGCGCGAAATCGGCCTACGCAAAGCTATTGGCGCAAAGAAAGCAGATATCAGCCGCCAATTTCTCATCGAAGCCACGGTCCTTACCCTCATCGGTGGCACACTTGGTGTCGTGCTTGGCGGT
This sequence comes from Candidatus Adlerbacteria bacterium, assembly GCA_029288895.1. Lineage (GTDB taxonomy): Bacteria > Patescibacteriota > Minisyncoccia > Phycocordibacterales > SBAW01 > GWA1-54-10. The sequence continues at coordinate 109,702 of JARIGK010000002.1, forward strand.
GGCGTTGCCTTAGCCATAAACGCATTGGGTCTGATTACAACCAGCATATCCGTATCGTCGGTCGTGCTGGCGTTTGGTGTTTCGGCAGCGATTGGCATCCTCTTTGGGTGGTACCCGGCGCGGCGTGCAGCCTCGCTCAACCCTATCGAGGCGTTGCGATATGAATAATTAGTAATGATAAGAGAATAGATAGTATGAACACACAGAGTAAAATTATTAGTGCGGTTGTAGTACTTATATTGATGGGCGGTTCATTCTGGGGCGGCATAACGTATGCAAAAGCGCACCCGACGCGCGGGCAGTTTAATACTCAGTTTGGAGGCGCAGCGGGTGGCCGCGCAGGTGGATTTGGCCGCGGCGGCATGGGTGGCGCGTCTGTGGGACAAGTAGTCTCCGCTGACAAAACCACCATGACTATTAAACTCGCCAGCGGCTCGACGCAGATTGTACTCTTTAGTACGTCAACTCAAATTATGAAAAGTGTCGCGGGTACTGCATCCGATCTTTCTGCCGGAACAAATGTTATAATCATGGGGCAACCGAACAGTGACGGCAGCCTTACGGCCCAGTCTGTTCAAATTAGGCCAGCAGTAAATAGATAATTAAAACGTATGAATAAAAAGTTTCTTGTAGGAGGAATCATCGTTGTACTTTTAGGAGGCTACGCGCTCTGGGCGGCATCGCGCTCGAGCACCGCTACGCCCGCAACGACAAATCAAAACGGTCAGACGTCAGCGTCATCAGAGACAACCAACCCTAACGCGGGCGGCACTGCGCAAGATGGCGGCGTGGGCGACTCATCATCACCTGCCGACAACAATACGGCGCAATACAAAGATGGAACATATACCGGCAAAGTAGGGAGTGCCGCGCCGTATGGTAACGTCCAAGTAAAGGCAACTATTTCGGGCGGCAAACTCACCAAAGTAGATGTGCTTACCAAGCCAAGCGGCCCAGGCTATACCGACCAATTGTCAGCACAGACATTCCCTCTGCTGGTACAAGAAGCCATTAAGGTCCAAGGTTCGGGTGTACACATTGTGAGCGGCGCAACGCAGGACAGCGAAGGCTTCCAGCAGTCGCTCGCATCGGCGCTCGCACAGGCTTCGATCTAGCACTATGAAAGAGACGCGTGCCATCATGGGCATGCCCATCACTGTCGAAGTGGTGGATGAACATGCCTCCCAACATATGCTTGAGGAGGTATTTTCATATTTCACCCGCATCGACGAACAATTCAGCACCTACAAAGAGACAAGCGAGATCTCAAAACTAAATAGAAAAGAAATTGCTGAATTAAGCGATGAAATGCATGAGGTATTGATGTTGGCAGAAAAAACAAAACAAGAAACAAAAGGCTACTTTAATATCAAAAAACTAGACGGAACTCTAGACCCCTCAGGGATAGTAAAAGGCTGGGCGATTAATAACGCGGCCGATTTGCTGATGCATTGCGGGGCAACTAACTTTTACATTGAAGCAGGTGGCGATATACAAACACACGGCACAGCAGCCGACGGCGCACAGTGGAGCGTTGGTATAAAAAACCCCTTTAATAAAAACGAAATAGTAAAAGTTATCTATCCGCGCGGCCGCGGCGTTGCAACGTCGGGGAGCTATGAGCGCGGCAGCCATATCTACAACCCCCACTCACCCACCGACATATTGTCCGACATAATAAGCATTACCGTCGTTGGCCCCAACGTTTTAGAAGCCGACCGTTTCGCCACTGCAGCATTTGCCATGGGCCGCGCTGGAGTCCAGTTCATTGAACAACTGGCCGGTTTTGAGGCATACTCAATAGATAAAGATGGCATCGCAACCATGACCAGTAATTTCTTTACACTCACTGTATGAATATAAACATCCCCTTCGTCGACCCCCTGCTCAACCGCATCACGATGTATCGCGTCGTGCTCTACCATTTGTGCATTCTGTGGCTTGTCGCACTCGCCTATACATTCTTTGGCGTCCTGTCGTTTACACCGCTTGCGCTTATATTCTCGACCGTCGTTATCCTCGGCGTCTGCTGGATAGTCAACGAGCTGTGCGCATGGGCCTGGAATGTGACGCCAAACGTCGAGTCGGTTTATATCACGGGCTTTATCATCGCGCTTATCATGACGCCAGTCGCAATAGACAACATACATGGCGCTCTTATACTCGCCGCCGCATCTGCCGCAGCAATGGCATCAAAATACCTGCTTGCGTGGAAGCGCCAACATATCTTTAACCCTGCAGCGTTTGGCGTTGCCTTTACGGGCATTTTGCTTAGCGGTTACGCCAGCTGGTGGGTTGGAGGCACGCTACCTCTTCTGCCATTTGTGGCAATTGGCGGCTTGCTTATTGTGCGTAAAATACAGCGCTTTGATTTGTTTTGGACCTACGCTGCAGTCGCTGCCGCGGGCGTATGCATCACGTTTCTGCCGCTCTCGCCGTGGGAGACGCTCAGTGATTTTGCCATTCATTCATCAGCACTCTTTTTGGCAACAGTAATGCTCACAGAGCCGCTTACGTCGCCTCCGACGCGCCTCAATAGAATTATCTACGCGGCCATTGTCGGCTTTGTCTTTATTCCGCACCTGCACATTGGAACGTTCTACACATCGCCAGAACTCGCACTGCTCGTTGGTAACATCTTTGCATTTGCAGTGATGCCAAAAAGCCGCCGCATACTGACGCTTGTCAAAAGCACGCAAATTGCCGAAGGCATCTACGACTTTACCTTCCGCCCCGACGCGCCGCTCGCCTTCCACGCGGGGCAATATATGGAGTGGACACTCAAACACTCGCCGTCCGACAGCCGCGGTAACCGCCGGTACTTCACCATCGCCTCTGCCCCCACAGAACAAGAAATCCACTTAGGTATCAAAACCTACGACCCAGCAAGTACGTTTAAAAAAGCGCTCGTCGGGATGAAGACCGGCGACACTATTTCTGTGGGCCAGCTTTCGGGTGAGTTTACTCTTCCGCACAATGAAAAAGAGAAACTCTGCTTTATCGCAGGCGGCATCGGCATCACACCCTTCCGCGCGATGGTGCAGCATATGCTCGACACTGGGAGCCAGCGCGATGCGATACTCCTCTACTCAACAAAAACTCCTGCCGAAGTTGCCTATAAAGAAGTATTTGACGAGGCAGCGCAGAAACTCGCTTTCCGCGCGCACTACACCAACATGCTCAACAAAGAGAGCCTTATGCGCGAAGTGCCAGACTACAAAGAACGGATGTTCTACATCTCGGGCCCGCGTGGCATGGTTGTGGCATTCGAACACACCCTCAAATCCTTGGGCGTCCCATCGTCCAAAATAAAAATCGACTTCTTCCCCGGGTTTGCCTAAAACTCACGAGTCTCGCCGTCTGGGATAGTGACGTATTCGGTGTTTGGGACAAACATCTTGAGCGCATTGCCAACGAAGCCGCGGAAGAACGGCATAATCATGCCATCGTGCACGCCAAAAGCTTTTGTGGCGTTTACTTGTTTAGCAAAATCTATTGCATCGCCCATCTTCATCCACGGGCCAGAGACTGGAAGCGCCAACACCTCGACTGGTTTGCCGCACACATGGAAATTGTCTCCTGGGAAATAAAATTTCTCGGCGACCATATATGCCGTATTTTCACACTGCCCCATCTCGCCATAAATGGGGGCGTGGTCCTTCCCAAACCCTTCGATCGTGATTCCATTTATTTCCGCACGCTGTCCGTCGCCCACACATGTAGATGCAATTCTTTCTTTTTCTAACAACGCACCTACTGCACTATTAGTAACAACCGTCGCACCTGGGTTATTTTCGAGCATCTGTTTGACCGATTCAACGTGGAAGTGATCTTGATGTTCGTGTGTTATCAAAATGATATTTATTTCGTGCAGTTCATTCTGCGCTGTCGTAAAACTACCTGGGTCTGTCACAATCTTTGTGCCATTGATATCCAGCAGCAAACAGCAATGCCCGAATTTAGTGATGTTCATAGACCTAGTATAGTCGATTGTATTGAGAATTTCCTGAAGTACTGTTGTATTAATAGTAACTGGACAATATAAATTTGGTATTGTAATGCACTTTTCGGTGACATGTTCGTCATCTCTTGTAAGAGGTTTGGAATGAAAAAGATGCTGGTTTGCGCTTTTGCGCTGACGCTGACTCCCTGGTTTTCTGCTTCCGCCCAGCAGAACGAGCTCTACATGGATCGAATTCTGAAGTTGGGCGACGCCTACTGCCCCAAGTCGGTGTCGCCCATTCCGTGCTCGACGGAGTTCATGAAGATGGCCACCCTGGCCGCCCATATTGACTTGGCGATGGCGACCTCCAAAGCCTACGCCGCAATCGGGGACCAGAAAGCCGTCGAGGAGCTGCTCCCCGAGCTGAAGAAGAATAGCTCTGAACTGGAAGTGATGGTGAAGGGATTCGACCAGAAATTCCCCCTGAAGCAGTGATCTACTTCGGCGTCACACAACTCACCCCGCAGTTCGCTGCGGGGTTTTCTTTTTATTTTTTGGGCAAGTCCAAATGGACAAAGGCATCACTAAAGGTGGTGCCTACTTTTTTGCCTGGGTTGAAGATGTTGTGCGGGTCGAAGATTTTTTTAGTTTGGAGGAAGAGCGCATACATCTCGGGGCCGAACATTTTTTTGACGTACGGCGTGCGGATAAAGCCGTCGTTATGCTCCCCTGTTATCGAGCCATGGTAGGCAACGACCAAGTCATACACTTTGTGCGAAAGTTCATCAATCGTTTTTGCAGTTGTAGGGTCCTTGGGGTTTACCAAGGGGATGATATGGAAATTGCCGTCGCCCACGTGCCCCGCGACCGTGTACATCATCGATTTTTCGTACGGTTTTAAAATCGCTTCAAGCTTTGGCAAAAACTCGGGCAGTGTTTTGGGCGGCACGACAAAGTCGTCGATAAACGGCGCCGTGCGTTTGCCGCGCACTTTTTTGCGCAGCAAGTTAAAGCTCTCGCGGCGAATGGTCCAGTATTTGCGGCTCGCTGCTTCATTTTCTGCCACGCGCGTACTGACCTTTGGGTTATTCTTCTTAATCTCTTCTGCCAACTCGTGTGCTTTTTTGTCCGCTTCTTCTTGCGTGTCGGCGCGGAACTCGATCATAAGCACCAGTTTTGGAATGCCGCCTGTAAGGAGCATCCATATCTCTGGCAAAAACGAAAGTCCGAGCGATATAATCCCGGCCTTCATCTGTGTGGCAAACTCAGGGAAATATTTTACGGCCAACTTAAAGGTATTGTCGTCGTATGATTCAAAACTATCAGGTTGTTTCTCTAATACTTCTGGCACTATTTTGCCTAACTCTGAAAGCGAGTCTAAAAATGCAACAGTCATCGCCGAATACGGCTTTGGAGTCACTAGTGTAAATTTTATTTTGGTCGTGATACCAAGCGTCCCCTGCGCACCCACCATCAGCCGCGCTAAGTTGAGCGAATTTACGCCGTCGCCTATATCCCACAGTGCGTAACCCGACGAGTTTTTCTCCACCTTTGGTTTGTTCTTTTCTATTATTTCTTTATGCAGCGACACAAGGCGCGCCATGCCGCGATAGATGTTACCCTCAAAATCCTGCTGTCCCAATTTTTGCTTCAGCGCCTCGCCTTCCACATTTTTGAGCGTATAGGCCTGCCCGTCAGCCAGGACAACTTCGAGCTCTTCGGCGTAGCGTGCAGTTTTGCCGTATTTGAGGTTCTTCTCGCCGCCCGAGTTATTGCCCACCATACCGCCCACAGTGTTTATCTCGCGCGACGCGGTATAGCTTGGTAATTCTAAATTCTTCTTTTTTGTTTCTTTGTCAAAATCGCGGAAGTACATACCCGGCTGCACAACAGCGTAGTCACTTCCAAGTTCCAAAAGCTTCGTAAAGTGCGCTGTCATATCCACAATAATGGATGTGTTGAGCGGTCCGCCCGACATATCGGTACCGGCAGAGCGCGCCGTTAAGGAAATGATGCTGTCCGGGTTCTTTTCTTTTTCTTTGTTGGCATAGCGCACCAGCACGCCGATGTCTGTCGCATCTTTTGGGTGTACAACCGCTTGCGGTGTCACCGCAAACAAGCTCGCATCACGAGAAAATTTCTCTAACACCTGCGGCGCATCTTCCACTTCCCCGCGCACAAGTTTGCGCAGGTCACTGCCAATAGACATGCCTCTAGTATATCGCTACTTCAGCACGTTCCAGATGTTTGGATCTTCAGAGCCGTCGAGTTTAAAGACTGCGACGCCGCGGACGCCAAGTCTCTTTGCCAATGCAACTTTGTCTGCAATTGCCTGCGCGTCGCTCCACCACACGATGTTAAACGGCGGCTGCATGGATGTTGCTAATGCCGACTGCGAGTACACATCAGACGGAGGTGCGTTCGTATTCCCGCCGCCCACAACCGCACCCGGCGCGCTTGCCTGACTGGAAAGCGCCTGTGTTGCTGATGTTGATTTATACAGGAAGGAGAGTTCGCCTGCGCTATTGCGCGACGGCGTGACACCAAGCAAGGACGCTAACTGCGTTGCGTATGCTGGGTTAAATGGCCACTGCACTTGGTACGAATAGCCCGAGCCATTTGGGGTCACAGCATACTCGTAGCCATAGGTTGGCACACCAATAAGTATCTTCTTTTTGTCGATGGTTTGTGCTGCCAAATTAACAACATTTTCAACCCATGCTGGGTCTGCCACTGGCGCGTACGGTGCTGCGCGCGCAGCATTAAGCAACGCATCGATGCGGCCCTGGTCGTAGGTCATAATCTCGACACGATCGCAGTATTTGTTTATTGCAACGTAGTCGTTGGCATACTCTGTTGCATCGTCAGGGGGCGTCACGTTGTAGCCATACCGCTCGGTAATTGGCATGCGTGCCTCGATCGAGCAGTACACCCATTTGTTACCCATGCGCTGATAGAGCCCTTTCAAGAACGTAGAAAAATAATCTTTTGTTTCTGCATGTTTTGCTTCGAAATCGATATCGATGCCGTCGTAGTTATTATCTTTAACGAGTTTTGCAATTGCATCCTCAAGCGCCACACGTTTCGTTGCGTCAGACAGCACGGCGTGTTCCGTATCGCCATTGCCCCACATGATTGTCGGAACAACGCGCACCTTCTGTGCCTTTGCTGCTGCGATAAATGACACCCATGGCTCCTGATTCATCCCCGCGGCATCGTTTAAGGTACCGTCGCTCTTCATCGTGTACGTAAAGGGGTTGATTGTAGCCATCTGCGAGAGGTGCGGCTGCACATCCTGGGTACCTTCTGTCTCGTGCCAGTACGGGATCCACCCGCTGTATTCGAGCGCACCTTTATACGAAGCAGTCACCGACGTGGGTGCCGCTGCGCCAAGCAAGGCCGCCTGCGTTGACGCACCCACAACACCATAGCTTGCGCCCGAGCATGCAATGCCGCTCGCGCACTGGAATTTCTTTACTGCGGCCAATGTCATTGAGCCAAACTTACCCGTATTGTTCCCTGCTGCTAAATATCCTTTTGCAATAAGTTGATTTTGGAGCGAAACAACATCACTGCCAGACATACCAGAGGTAAGCGTACGCGTTGCCGCATACACCGGAGAAACTACAAGAAAACCTAGGGCGACCAGTGCCCCGAGCAGGAACTTATTCATATTTTTTATTTTAGCACAATTAGCGGCGGGGCTATTTAGCGACGAGCCTTCGTGCGGTCGAGCTCTGTCAGCCCTTGTTTGCGTAGACGTACAGACAGTGGAGTTATTTCAAGATATTCGTCTTCCACCATCACTTCGAGGCCGCGCTCGATGGTGAGTTCATACGGCGGGATGAGGTTGATAGCTTCATCTGAGCCCGATGCACGCATGTTGGTGAGTTGTTTGCCCTTCGTTGGGTTAACAGTCATTTCTTCGCCCTTTGAGGTGTTGCCGATAACCATGCCTTCGTAGACTTCCGTAGCAGCTTTGATGTAGAGCACACCGCGGTCTTGCAAGTTCCACAGCGAGAAGCCGAGTGCTTTGCCTGACGCCATCGAAATCATTGAACCTACGGCACGCTTCACAATTTCGCCTGCGTACGGGCGGAATTCGATAAAGCGCGACGAAAGGATGCCTTCGCCTTTGGTGTCCAAGACAAACTGCGAGCGATAGCCAAGAAGGCCGCGTGTTGGGCCTTCGAGTGTAAGGCGGACGCTGTCAGCGTGGTTTTTGATATCAGTCAAAATAAATTTGCGGGTGCCGAGGCGTTCGATAATCGCACCCTGGTAGGTCGACGGTGTGTCGATAACAACTTCTTCAAACGGCTCATGTCGTTCGCCGTTAATTTCTTGGAAGATAACCTGTGGCTGCGAAACCTGGAGTTCGTACCCTTCGCGACGCATGTTTTCAAGCAAGATTGCGATGTGCAATTCGCCGCGACCCGATACTTTGTAGGCAACGTCGCTCGAAAAGTCGATCTTCAAACCGACGTTCACTTCGAGTTCGCGCTCCAAGCGCTCGCGGATCTGGCGGCCTGTCACAAACTTACCTTCACGGCCAGCAAACGGAGAGTTGTTAACCAAAAAGTTAAGCGTGATGGTAGGCTCGTCGATTGCGATGACAGGAAGAAGCTCTGCATCAGGAGAATCTGCGACCGTTTCGCCGATAAAGATGTCAGTGAGGCCTGCAATAAGTGCGATGTCGCCTGCGCCAACTTCTGCTGTCTCCTCTTTCTGAAGTCCTCGGAAGGTGAACATCTTAATGACCTTGCCTTGGCGGACTTCGCCGTTTGGCTTCTTTATAAAAACGTTTTGGCCAGTCTTAATGGTGCCTTCGTAGACACGTGCAACAGCCAAGCGGCCAAGGAAGTTGTCGTAGCCGAGGTTAAACGGCTGCAAGCGGAGCGGTTTGTCGGCCAAGCCAGTACCCGCAGCAGGGACTTTCTCCAAGATCATGTCTAAAAGCGGCGTAAGATCTTTCGAATCATCTGTCAGATTCTTTTTTGCGATGCCTTGGCGGCCAATGGCATACATCACGGGGAAGTTTGCTTGTTCGTCCGAGGCACCAAGCTCCAAGAAGAGTTCGAGCACCTGTTCTTCTGCGCGTGCAGGGTCGGCAGCTGGTTTGTCGATTTTGTTGATGATGACGATTGGCTTGAGACCTAACTCAAGAGATTTCTTGAGCACGAAGCGGGTCTGCGGCATCGGGCCCTCCTGGGCGTCGACGACGAGGAGCACGGAATCGATGGAACGGAGTACGCGCTCCACTTCCGAACCGAAGTCGGCGTGGCCTGGCGTGTCGACGATGTTGATTTTGACGCCCTTGTAGAAAATAGCAGCGGGCTTGGAGTAAATGGTGATACCGCGCTCGCGCTCCAAATCGTTAGAGTCCATCGAGACACCCTCTTCTGCCACGCCCGTCTGGCGCATCAACGCATCGGTCAAGGTTGTCTTGCCGTGGTCAACGTGCGCAATAATTGCAATATTCCGAATTTCCATACTCGTTAATTAAAAAAGCGGACGGACCCCGCGTTTGTTGTTACTATACCAGAAAAAATTGAAAAGAAAAAGGGCTACTGGATCATCCCTTTAACCTGCTCGGCGATCATTTTTTCGATGCGGCCTTCGAACATGCGGAGCATAAGCGGGAGCTTAGCGTCGACGATAAATTTCCTTTCTTCAACAACGACAGTGCCGGTGATGTGCTGCTTTTGCGCAGTAAAGGCGAAGTGGAGCGTGTTGCCCTCCCACTCTTCTTTATCGATAACGAGCTGGTCGCCCGCCTGTTTCTTGCCTTGCTCCAAGGCATTCTTTACACGGCTTACTGCTTCTACTGTTCCAAATTTGTGCGGTATATCGAAATGCATAGAAAGTAAGTATACATAATTTTAAAAAGAAAACGCCGCCAATCTCGAAAGACGGCGGCAGAATGAGGTGAGGAACTCGGTTTAGGCTTGGAAGCAATCGCTCCCGGGTACATACATGCATCCAATAGGAACTTGGTTACACCTAACGGCTTAGCCTGTTTCTCCCGTGTTCTTCGTGAGCTATGACCACTCACGAATACTCAAGTCCGTTTCGATCCTGTCCTGTACGGGACTATCACCTTCTATGGTGCTTCTTCGCAGAAAGCTTCTAGTTTAGGATTTTGACGGCTAGCTGGCCTGGTCCGGCAATTTCTTACCGGAATCTCTGTTGATTTATTCCTTGTTCCTCTAAATATAATCGTACACCTACAGATAGTTTGTGCAAGTGGTTTTATTTTTCGAGGTCTAATACTTCATCAATACGGATCTTTTCGACGAAGTCGGGTACGTGGCTCACCAAAATCATCGCGCCTTCGTATTTGTTGAGTGCTTCTGCAATAACAGGAATGTGGCGGAAGTTAATATGGTTGGTCGGCTCGTCCAAAATGAGCAACCCTGGGCGCAATAATACCAAACGTGCAAATGCGACGAGGCCCTTCTGCCCTTCTGAAAGGTTGCCGATTTTTGTATTGATGAGCTCGCCAGTTATTAGGAAACCAGCTGCGGTGCGGCGCAAATCTTCGTCGATCAATTTTTCCATCACGGCACCCAACTCTTCGTACACTGTTTTGTCGAAATCGAGGTTAGAGAAATCTTGGCGGTAGTAGCCCACGCGCACGCCCTCCATCACCTGCGCACCTTTTGATGTGCCGTTGACGATGCTTTCAAGCAAGGTGCTTTTGCCGATGCCGTTGGGGCCGCGTAAAAAGAGATGGTTATTTTTCTTAAGCTTGAGCTCTGCTGTGCGCTTTGTGGCCTTGCCATTCTTAATAGTCTGGAAGCTCGAAATAGTGAGCAGGTCGCCAATAAGTTCTGGCTGCGATGGAATAACAAACGAGCGGATCACTCTGTCTTCTTTGCGAACATCGACGATGTCTTCTTCCAACTCTTCGGCCTTTTCGCGCATGCGCTTTGCAACCATACGCATCTGGCCGCCCTTGTTAGCAAAGAAGTTTGCTTTGTCTTTGTTTGCCTGGATTTCTTTTGCCAAAAGCGCGTTGGCGCGGTTTTCTTTCTCGATGCGGGCAGCAATGTCTTGCACCACGTTTTTGTAGGTGCCAACGTACTGCTCAACCTTATGTGTATGCACGTCCAAGTAAAGGACGCCTTGGGTAAATGAGTTCAAGAACTCTGCATCGTGCGAAATAACGATGACGGTCTTCTTATATTCTTGCAAAAATTTAGTGAGATGTTCGATGCCAGCCTTATCGAGGTTGTTGGTCGGCTCGTCCAAGAGCAACAGGTCGGGGTTTTGGATAATTGCCGATGCCAACAAAAGACGTGCCTGCTGCCCGCCTGAAAATGAACGGACGATTTTGTCGTGGTCGGCAACAAGGTTTACAACCGCAAGCACTTTGTCGATGCGCGGGTCGATGTCGTAGATCTTTTCTTTAAAGACATTCTGGAAAAAATCACGCACCGTGAGGTCGAGTTGGTCGCGCGGGATAACCTGGCGCGCTGTTGCCACCGTCATACCCTCTTCTATATGTATCTCGCCGTTGTCCGGTTCGAGCACATGCTCGCCTGTGAGCAATTTAAACAATGTTGTCTTGCCTGCGCCGTTCTGACCCATGAGCGTGATCTTGGCGCCACGGCGCACGTTGAACGACACCTCATCCAAGGTTCTCTTCTTCGGGCCGTGTTCGAACGTCACGTCCTCAAAGCGCACTATGGTGTCGCCCTTAGCCATCGCTCTACCGTATCGTATTTTTGGCTTTTTTGGAAGCTAATTTCTTTGGTTGCGCTTTTGCTACCTTCGCACCATCGGCGGCGCGCCAGAGGTACCACGAGGCGACAGAGGCATGTTCGCGCCAATCTTTAGCAAGTTTTTCCATCTGTGTAGGAGTTGGAAGTTTTTTTAAATTGAAAACTGCTTGGAAGCCTTTTTGAATGCCTAAGTCCCCCGTTGGCAAAATGTCCAAGCGCTCAAGGGTGAAGATCAAGAACATATGTGCGGTCCACACGCCAATGCCTTTTACACGCGTGACATGCTCGATGATTTCATCGTTCGTCATTTTTTTGAACTTCTTTGGCTCGATGGTGCCGTCGACAAATTTCTCACTTAAGTCTTTTATATATGATGCTTTTTGCATCGAAAGGCCCGCGCTGCGGAGTTTGTCCATGGGCATAGCCAAAACTTCTTCGGGTGTTGGAAATCGCTTCGCGGAAAATAGCGCTTCGAACTTTGCCAAAATGCTTGCTGCTGCTTTGCCCGTTACCTGCTGGTAGATGATAGAACGCACCAGCGACTGGAACGGCTTCATGCCGCGGTTTAATTGCGGCGCGCCGTGCTGCTTAATAAGCGCAGCAAAGCGTTTGTCTTTTTTTAAGACTTTGAGGGATGCTTCGTGTGCCATGCAAAGAGAGTAACGGCTGCAGCGGCAGCAACATTCAATGATTCTGCTTTTTCTTCGATCGGGATAGAGAGGAGCGTGTCGCACAAGTCGGCTGTGCTTTTTGGTAAACCCTTCGACTCGTTGCCCATGATAAACAATGCGCGTTCGTTAAACTGCTCGTCTGCAACGGACGTTTTACCCTCACCTGCCAGACCGTACACTTTGTACCCTTCTTTCTTCAGGTCAGAAATAGTTTTTTGTAGGTTGGAGATTGAAACAAGCGGCATCGAAAATGCCATCCCTGCCGATGCTTTAATGACAGCGCCTGTGACAGGCGCTTGCTTTGCCTGCGGCATCAGCACTGCTTCTGCACCAAACGCAGCCGCCGAGCGGATGATAGTGCCCACGTTGTGCGGATCCTGGATCTCGTGCAACAACACCACTGCTTTGCCTTGCGGCTTCCATTTTTCGTACGGTGTAACAAGTTCAAAAAGCGAGACAAGTGCAATAGCACCCTGATGCGGCGCATTACCCTCGACCCACGATGTTGCTTTGCGCTCATCGAGCAGCTCGACGTCGACCCCTACCTGTTTTGCAAGTTTGCGGAGCTTGTCGTCCTGCATCTGCTTTGCAAAATACACTTTTCGTATTGCCAAAGGCGCATTCGTCAACGCTTCGCGTACTGCATGCCGACCGTATATATAAATTTTGTTTTGCTTCATAGTGATGGAATTGTTTCTTTCAATCTGTCGAACCACAACCCGTACCCTGCCCCCGACGGATGGAACCCGTCTGCTGCCAAGTAGGTCTCTGGGTGGGCTGTGAATGGGTCTTCCCCAGGTGGCGTATAGAGATTTACATAGACCGCACGCTCCTGCTTTGCCACTGTGCCAAATGCTTCGTGATACTGCAAGTTAAGCCGCGTGTAGAACGGACGAACAAAGGGCGGGAAATTTGTTGTCGCGCCCACATTTCCTGCCGACATAAGTATCACCTGCGTGCTTCGGGACACGGCTTTTGCAAGCAGCGGGGCGAGCGCATCTGCTGTTTTCTGCGCATCATGGAAGTGCGTAATATCATTGCCCCCAATTTGTATGAGTATCGTGTCGTACCGCTCGAGCGACGCCTGAGCAAATTGCATCGGCAGGTCGGCCACGACAGCGCCTGACACTGCCCTATTTTCGACATAGGTTGCATCGAGAGTCTTCGCAAGTCGCCCTGCGACAGAGTCTTCTGCTTTTTCTGCACCGACTCCTACACCCGTACTGTCACCAAGCACAAGTAGTGTCTTGGAATAGTCTGTCGAGAGTTTTTGATACGGAACTGTTTCATTAACCAGCTTCAGAGATATCTGGTATTTGTAGAAAAAGATGCATGCCCAATACACCAGCAGCGCTCCACACACAACTGCCAGCATCAGGAAAAACAACTTCACAATAGTTACTGCGTCACACTGACGCTCGTGATGGTGATCGGCTGGAGCGGGCGGTCGCTTGAATCAGTTTGCACTTTGTTGATTGCCTCAACGACATCCATGCCAGAAATTACTTTGCCAAAGACGGTGTACTTGCCGTCCAAGAAGTGATTGTCGACTGCGTTGATAAAGAATTGGCTGCCTGCAGAATTTGGCTGGCCAGTGTTTGCCATAGCAATAGTGCCTTTGACGTTGGTTGCCGTCGAAGAGATTTCGTCTTCGATGGTGTAGCCCGGGCCGCCAGTGCCCCAGCGTGCCTGCATAGAATCATCCTTTGTAAGCGGGTCGCCGGCCTGGTCCATAAAGCCCGCGATAACGCGGTGGAATTTTACGCCATTATAAAAACCCGACTCTGCGAGCTTGGTAAAGTTTGCCACCGTGTTTGGCGCGATGGTTGCAAGCATTTGGATGGAAATGTCGCCCTTTGTTGTGTGCAATGTAACTGTCATAGGTTGATTACGGATTGGGTTAGTAGATGGTGTCGTGGTTGCGGGCGTTTGTACGGTGCTTGTTGCTTGGGCTTCGGCAGGTGTTTGCACTGGCGTTTTGCCAGAGAGAAACCAAAACCCGCCAACCAAAATAATAATGAGCGCTGCTGCTCCAGCTATCAATTTCCACATACAGAAAAGTATATCACCAACCGCCTGATGCACCTCCGCCGCCCGAGCGGCCGCCGCCAAAACCGCCGAACCCGCCACCGCGGCCGCCGCCCATTCCACCACCGCCTATCCACCACGGCGGGCGCGTACCGTTTTGTTTTGAATTGGCGTATGCGTTTGAAACGACATAGTCAAAAAGGAGACCAAGCACGATAAGCCCAAGGAAACTGACCCCGCCCCACAATGCCGCGAGTGCAAAGTACCACCAGACACCCGCGCCAATGACGCCCCCAACAACACCACCCGCCCACCACGATCGGCTTCGCGCCAATATTGCAGCAATCCACTGTAGTGCAATAAAAAGCGCGAAGAATATGCCCGCGTAGTCTTTAGGATTTGCATCAACAGTGCCCGTGCCCGTATATTCGTTTTCCGTTGCACGTTCAATATCTTGGACCGCTGCTGTGACACCTGCGTCATAGTGCCCTGCTTTAAATGCTGGGGTGATGTCATTATTTATGATGCGCTGTGCCACACTGTCGGGCAGCGCGCCTTCGAGCCCGTAGCCTACTTCGATACGTACGGCGTGGTCCTGCATCGAGATAAGGAGCAGCACACCGTTGTCGCGATTTTTCTGGCCAATACCCCACGTTTTGAATAACTCTTCTGCGTAGTGTTCGACATAATCGCCACCCATGTCTGGCACGATAGCGACTGCGATTTGGTTTGATGTCGACGCTTCAAATTGCGAAAGTTCTGCGTCCAATTGCTGCACTACCTGCGGCTGCAGCGTGTGTGCGAAATCGTTTACATACCCAGTCGCACTCCCTGGTGCTGTAAAGGCAAAAACAGGAGCCGCAAAAAGAAACAGAAGGGCTGCGCAAAAACCTCCCCACTCCAGGGAGATATACCTCGCCCTTCCGTGGGGAGTTTTTGCTGTAGCCCCGAACTTCATACGTTTAGAGGTTGACCGTCGGAGGAGTTTCCGCGCCGGCCTGGGCCTGGAACATCGTGCGCGCATGGAAGCCAAACATCTTGGCGATGATATTGCCTGGGAAGGTCTGCACGCCCGCGTTGTACGACGCGACCATGTCGTTGTAGCGCATACGTTCGACTGCGATGCGGTTTTCTGTACCAGAAAGTTCGGCCATCAAGCTCTGCACCGTGTCGACAGATTTAAGCTGCGGATAGTTTTCCATCACAACAAGCAAACGAGAAAGCGACGATTCGACATTGCTTGCAGCCGCTGCCTGCGCATCTGGCGTTGTGGCACCCGCATACTGCGTGCGTGCTTGTGCAATAGCGTCAAAGACGGCTTGCTCTTGCTTCATTGCACCTTTGACCGAGTTTACGAGATTCGGAATAAGGTCAAAACGGCGCTGGTACTGCGACTGCACCTGTGCCCACTGCGCATCGACTGCAATGTTGCTCTTTACCAAGCTGTTATATTTTGCCCAGCCAAAGAGGACAACCAAAACGGCAATGATAATAAGGACCACCGGCCACGTAAGCCACTTTCTAAATGAGTTTTCCATGGTGTAAGTATAGAGCGATCATGGTATAAAACAAGTATTGTTATGAGCCGCCGTACAGAAAAACTCAGCCGCACGCCAAGCCGCACCATGCATATACGCATGGGTGCAAGTTTTCTAGTAGGCGCTCTATGCGCCGCAGGCGCCTTTCTGGTGTGGATGCAGTACCACCCATTCACCATCTACTCCAAACCGCTCCGCCTCGTGGGCGAATATAAGTTAGTTGCCCCACTGTTGGCGTGCCAAACACTGGACTCGGGCGTTGTTCCCTCAGACAAAGCACTCACGAAAAAAATCCAGACCATCATTACGTCGGCAGAAGCAAACCACAACGCAGAAGATGTATCAGTCTATATCCAACACTTTAACACTGGGCAGTGGGTTGGTATTGGTGAAAATAAATTGTATGCCCCCGCAAGCTTGGCAAAAGTGCCTCTCTTTATTGCGTACCTCAAGGCAGCGCAGGATGACCCGAGCATTTTAAACAAAAGCGTTCTCTACAGCGGCTCTCTTGAAAGCGAAGACGAGGAAGATTTCCAACCGATGACAGTTGGCAAAACGTATACCATCCAAGATTTGCTGTACCGGCTTATCATCTACTCGGACAATGATGCAAAGGATTATTTACACAACATCATCAACCCCACAGTAGTAACCGACGTGTTTAAGGACTTCGGTCTAGAAGAGCCGTCGGCGCAAGACACCGGCGACTCGATGTCTCCAAAAGAATATTCGATCTTCTTCCGCACGCTCTACAACTCGACCTACCTCACACCCGACATATCAGAAGCTGCACTCCAGATTTTGAGCGAGACTAAATTTAATGATGGACTTGTCGCAGGCGTTGCTTCGAGTACGCCGGTGGCGCACAAATTTGGCCATCGCCGCTTCGATATGCCGCAACTAGGCCAGGGCGGTATTACAGAAGAATTGCATGACTGCGGCATCGTCTATACACAACCAAACCCGTACTTTATTTGCGTGATGACCAAGGGCTGGAATGTAGGCGACCTCAAGTCGACCATCGCACGCATTTCACAAGCTGCGTACCAAACTATTTCAGCAGAGAAAAATTAAAGTCCTGCTGCACCAAAGAGGACGCCTGCTCCGTAGGTAATTGCCATCGCGGCAACGCCGCCCAGGACAACACGCACCACAGCCGCGCCTTTGTGTGCACCTCCGGCCTGCGCGCTCAAGATGCCCGTCACAATAAGTACGATAATGACTGCGACAGACATCACAGTGATGTGAATAGAAATGGGCGCAAACATAACCGCCAAAAGCGGGATAATTGCGCCTGCAACAAACGATGTTGCGGATGCAATTGCGGCATGCCACGGGTTTGTTAAATCGTTAGGGTCGATGTTGAGTTCGGCGTCGGCGTGGGCTGCAAGCGCGTCGTGCGCTGTGAGTTCGCGCGCAACAATGTGCGCAGTTTCATCGCTCATGCCTTTAGAGCGGTAGATCGCTGCCAGCTCTTCCAATTCTTGTTCAGGCATTTCTTCCAATTCGCGCTTCTCTTTTTCAAGAAGAGCCTGTTCGGTGTCGCGCTGGGTCGAGACCGAGACATA
This sequence comes from Candidatus Adlerbacteria bacterium, assembly GCA_029288895.1. GTDB lineage: Bacteria > Patescibacteriota > Minisyncoccia > Phycocordibacterales > SBAW01 > GWA1-54-10. The sequence continues at coordinate 127,174 of JARIGK010000002.1, forward strand.
TTCGCCCGTCGCCATCGAAAGTGCGCCGGCTACCATACCCGCTACGCCTGCAGCAAAAATTGCACGGACCGAACCATCGGCACCAGCCACACCCATAATTATCGAAGATACTGACACAACGCCGTCTTGCGCACCCAGTACCGCAGCGCGCAGCCAGTTGAGGCGGGCATTTATACCCGCGTTCGATTCCTTATGCATATACGCGTAGTATACCGTACACGCTGAATCACTTATGAATACACTTAGTAGCGCGGAGGCGGCGGAGGCATCATGCCCGGGCCCCCTTGGCCGCTGTGCCCACCTGTTGGTTTTGGCTCGTGCGATGTGCCGCGGTAGCAACTCACCGAATATGGGAAGTCGTACGTCAGCACGTAGTGATATGTCGTGACTTGTTTGCCATCAAGTTCGATGGTACTCGTGAGGCCGTGGCATTCGTCCAAGTCGGCTGACGTTAGATACTTCCCTGCCGACACTTCGGGCCCCGTGATTGGGAAGCCGTCGAACGCGTAGCCAATGGTTTGTGTGACCATCGGCGATGTAAAACATGCGCTCAAGTTGTGATAGTGGTAGCCCTCTTCATTGTTCGGGTGGCCGTCGCAGCTATCTTGCTCTTCGTGTGCAGGTGCGTCTCGGTAGAGCGCATCAAATGCATCATTTAAGGTGACGCCGTTTGTCATAATGCCAACCTCGCCGTAGATACAATCAGGTGTCGACGCAATGCTGGGGTACGCCGGCAATGAGTAATTATTATTTTGTGCGGTGATAGAGCTTTGATTGCGGTCGTACTGCGATGCCGGGTCGCTTGTCTGCACCGGGAAGGTGCCGGTGTTGTGATTGGTCGGCAGATCATTACTTGCAATGCTGCGCGTGCCGTTTGCCACCGAAACTTTCATCGATGCGTTTGGCCACGGCACACTCCCCTGCACGTGTACTTTTGTTGTTGCATCCCACGTAGCGCCGTGGATCCACGGGCCGTTTACTTGGGCACCTTGGCCGCCCGATGCAACGTGGCACACATACACGTACCCCTTCTTTGCGCCCGAAGTCGTGTACTTGCTGTCGCCAAGCGGAAGCTGTGTCAGATCGACCGGACCTGCCATCGCGACAAGCTCGGCGTTGGTGTACACGTGGCCATACGTTGTTGCTGATGATGTCTGCGCAGATGTTGTGTTTGCCTGCACAGAAGTTGTGTTTACCTGCGCAGAGCTTTCCGATCGGCTTCCTGTCGGAACCGCGGAGAAGCTCTGCTCCGGCGTCACATTTGTCGCGGATGCCGAAGCCCCTCCATCGGTAACGCTACTTTCTATTACATTAGTTCGCGGTGGCTGATGAAAATGGAAGAAGCCAAACAACAGCAACCCTGCGCCCACGACAATGCCGCCCGCCATTTGGAAAATATTCATGCCTCTATTGTACCCAAAAGAAAAAGCCCCTCGAGAGGGGCTTGTGTTAGCTCTGTGGGAAAAGATTTTTCTCTCCCGATGGAATTGCAATACTTTGCACGAAGTTTAGAAGCTTGGCCTGTATCGCAGCTTGGTCGCTCGAGGTAAATTCTTGTATCGTGCCCGCTGGGTAGTTAGCAAACTGTGTCTGCCCTACGCGTGTTTCAAACTCGTAACACGTCGAGTTGCTGCGCACGTACAAACGATAGAGCGAACCCTGCGCCATATGCCCGGCACCCGCGTCGCCGACATTGCCAAAGACAGATGACGAGTATGCGTCCGCACTGCGCTGTGATGTCGGCACGGTCTTCGCATCAAAGCCCGAGGGCGGCGTGTTCAAACACGTGCGTTCGGTCGAGAGGTCAGCGCGTTTTTGGATACGCACACCAGCACTCTCAAAATTGGTGCCTTTATAATCGCCGCCGTTGTAATAGAGGCAGTAGGTAAAGCCTTCGCTGCATGGCGGGATGTATGAGTGTACGAGCACCTGCGCTTTGTTTGTTGCCAAACCAAAGTCGGCGGGTTTTGCAAACGTTATCGTGCCATCGGACGTGGTGTCCCCCATGTTGGTGGTGGTAGCGACAGTTCCGCCAGGGTTACCCGGCACAGCAGGAGCCTGCGTGTATTTTGCACCAATAAAAAGGAGTACAACCGCAATCGCCACAACAAGCACAATAAGCCCGTTACGAGTGTTGGTATTCATATATATAACTATAGCGTACCCATACGATGACGAGCTTTGACCGTCTCTATTACAACCTCATCTGTGGAGCTGTGACGCAACATTTTGGATGTAGTGCGCTATCCAGCCAAAGCCAGGCAATAGCCCAAAGAGCGACAAGAGCCAGCCCAATACAATAAGGGCGATGATGCTGCCCACGATGGCACCCACACCCTGCAGCACGCCGCCGCGGAAGGCATTCCACGGGCTTGATGTGCGCTCTTTCAACTCGCTCAGCTCTTCTTCAATATTCTTTAAATGCTCAAGCCCCTCTTCAAGCTGGTCGTCTGTTTCGTCCATATATAAAAAGTATACCAACAAAAGAAAAACGGCCCGTGCGGGGGCCGTCACATAAGAATCAAAATCCTGCCGCAGCAAGAACAACGCTTGTCGGGAGGAAATTCAACCTCTGCAATCTTCTCCTCTTCAGGGGTCAATTTCTCCTTGCGCTGTATCTTGTTGTAGATACGCTTTACTTCGTCAATGCGTGCAGATAATTCCTCGAATTTCATGTCGCGCCTCCTTGCGTGACAATTGCCTGCCGGAACTATAGCACAAGAGATATAGCCGTGTATGATAACGAAAGAAATGTTCAGCGAGGTGCCCGATGTCGATATTCTACGAATCGACCAGGCGGGCCCGCAAAGCCCGCTACTGCGATTATTGCCCCCACATGATCGAGCCTGGAAACATCTACGAGCGAAAGTTCATCCGGCACGATAAGGGTGAAGCATCGCTCCGCAACATGCTCTGGTGCGAGCATATCGACCCACCCTGCCCTGACCCTTATATGGAGATGGTCGAGCCGGGTCTTGCCGAGATAGAGATCAAGGTAGAGCTTGGTGTGCCGATCGAGATGGTTTTAGAGAATCGTCTCATGCAAAAAGTTCTTATCAACGGAGAAGTGGTAACCGAAAATGAAGTGGTTACTGTCTTCCGCGAAGGTCAGGCAGTGCCCATGTTCGCCGACATCTTCGTTGGCCCCGATACAGGCGGCGATGAAGACATTGCGTTTTAGCCCCAGCTGCATGCCGGGGCTTTTTTTATTAAAAAACCAAACCTCGCAAAAATGCCTATTTTTGCTATTCTTCTATATGTATTGCCCGATCGTCTAATGGTAGGACAGAGGCCTTTGAAGCCTTTAATCGTGGTTCGAATCCATGTCGGGCAGCTCGTTAAGGTAGAATAAAGCTATGGAAAAAACTTATATCGATAAGCTCGCTTTTATCGAGTTGAAAGATAGAAAAGTTTTGGAAACTAAAAGCCGCGGCAAAGATACATGGTATATACCCGGCGGGAAACGTGACGAAGGCGAAAGTGACGAACAAGCTTTAATACGAGAAGTCAAAGAGGAGTTAAATGTAGAAATTGATCCAACTACGATAGTTCATTATGGAACTTTCGAAGCGCAGGCTCATGGCAAACCAGAAGGCACGGTTGTTCGTATGACTTGCTATCAGGCAAAATATTTTGGTGACCTGACCCCCAGTGCGGAAGTAGAAATGATGGATTGGTTCGACTACTCAAAAAAGAACTTAACATCTCCTGTAGATCAGATTATTTTTGACGATCTAAAAGATAGAAATCTGATTGATTAGGTTTGAAAAAAGTTCGAATATCGTCACCACACGAGTATTTCCATTTTTATACTCACTTTGTTCGTTAAAAATGAGGTCGCCCAGACGGCCAGCTCGTTAGATAAAAGAAAAACGACGCACATGCGTCGTTAATGGAGAGATGTTTTCCGGATACTTTTCATCTTCTCCTCCAAGTCACAAAAGCCGAGTTTAATGAGTGCTGGCCTAGCTTCAATTGGGCCGCTCCAATACGCACCCATCTCATCGATGATATAGAGCGCCCCCTCAGATGTTAGGAGAGCAGGAAGATGTTTTTGTGCGACAAGACGTTTGATCTCCCTCCGAGACATTTTTGTAGACGGTTCCAATCCAAAAGAACTCATATTGGCTTCAATTTTTTCGAAGTCATTTTTGGAAAGAATTTCATCGCCGGGCATACATCCAAGAGCGCGGAGATTCTGTTCGTGCTTGCTCGGTTTCTTTGGCATGCAAATGCCTCCTCGATATATTTGAATCTAAGAGCAACGTACCATATCTTCCAGCAAGGTTCCAACTTCGTACCAGACGGGCAGCTCGTAAAAAAAGAAGAAGGCCGTCCATCCCATAAGGGAAGACGACCTTGAGTTCATGGCTTGTCGGGTGTCTCCTCGAAAGTGGCGACGCACTCCTTCAGGGAAAGGAAGAGTTCCTTTCGTTTGTTGAGGATAAAGGCATCGCCGACTTTGACGCGAAGTAACCAGATGTAGTTTGAGCCTTGAAAGACGGTCACACCGTTAAGGGTTACAGAATGATCACTAGGGTGACAGGCCATGACCCTCACGACCTCTTCAGGCGCGATGTAGAAATAACCACCGAGGCTGATTGAACGCTCGGCTCCAAAAGCTGGGGATGAAAGAACGAGTAGCGCACACACACCGGCGAATCGATTCAACATCACAATCCTCCAGATAAACAGGCCTTGATGAATTTACCACACTTTTCTAAAATGTCAGCTCCATTTAATCGAGGAAGTTGGAGATTGCATGCACCATGCCCGCTCCCCTAAACTAGTTCGAATATCGTCACCACTATCGTCCCAGACGGGCAGCTAGTGACTTTTTGAATAATTTATTGTAGTTTCCATGGCGGGTCAGCACATGGAGGAACATAATGACTGAGACAGCGGCTCGTGAGGGCAAGGGCGGTAGACTTCGTAGCGTCGAACGTCCAACGCGGCATCTGCCGAATTGCGCGCCGCCGGCACACACGAAGGTTTATGGCACGGGCGAGACCGAGCAGGAGCGACAGAGTGACATCTTCGAATTCGTCTGTGCAGAGGAATGGCACGACCACTTCGTCGGCTATTCATACGACCGCTCCAACCATCGGACTGGTCGCTACGACCGTCAGGGGTTGGTCCAGTCCGGCGCCATCATCTCGCTGGCATGCGGTCTCTCGAGCTGGATCTACCCAGATCATGTCCTGATCGACATGGGCGAGATCAAGTTTCCGATTCCAATCTATGTCGGAGACAAGATTCGTCTGACATTCAGGAATCGTGCTCCGCAGGGCGTGCGGTACATCGACATCAAGCTCGAAGTCTTCCGCGAAGAGGAATGGCATGCGGTCTGCTCGACTCGCGCGGTTATTACCCGCTTCATCCCGCCGATTCGCAAGGACTATGTCGAGGCACCGGATCAGTCGGCATAAGTAGCAACATTGCAGACCGTTCCACTCAATCGGACGGTCTTTTCTTTTTATATATTTGTTCGAATATCGTCCCAGACGGCCAGCTCGAGTATACTATTATCTATATGCACCCAGAAGAATATCTAGACCTGGTGGATGAGAATGATCGGGTAATTGGGCGAGAACTTCGATCTACGATATACGCGAATGGTTGGAAGAATTTTCGGGTAGTTAATGTTTTTCTAAAAAATTCTAAAGGTCAACTTTGGATTCCTCGCCGCACTGCACACAAGGCAATATTTCCGTCAGCTCTAGACTTTAGCGCAGCAGGACATGTTTCAAGCGGAGAGTCATACGATGAAGCGTTTGCAAAAGAAGTCCAAGAAGAATTGAATATTGATGTTTCAAAGGTACGTCACCGACTATTGGGCTACCTCACCCCTAAGGATGGTGCCGTTCTTTTTATGCAGGTATACGAAATCGAAAGTGATGAGACGCCGCAGTACAATCCAGATGACTTCAGCGAATCGTACTGGCTTACCCCTCAAGAAGTTGTTACTCGAATAGAGAATGGAGATTCTGCAAAAAATGATATTCCATTTTTGATCAAACGTTTCTATTTACAATAATTCGGATATCGTCCCAGACGGCTCGTTTTGTTACAATTATTGAATGCTGAAGATAAAGCGTGTATACGAACCGATGGAGAAAAAAGATGGGTTGAGAATACTCGTTGATCGTCTCTGGCCTCGTGGGCTTACCAAAAACAAAGCTCATGTAGACTTCTGGATGAAAGATATTGCACCCAGCCCAAAGTTACGAATATGGTTTGGGCATGAGCCAACAAAGTGGGTATTGTTCAAACGCCGCTATCTTGCAGAGCTGCATAAGAACAAAAAAGTGGTTGAGGAAATAAAGACCCATATGAAAGAGAATAAGAAAATTACTTTGCTATATGGAGCAAAAGATACAATGCACAACCATGCTCTCATACTTCAGGATTTTTTGTCCTAATATAATCCCAACTTCGTACCACACACCCAGCTAATGACTTTTTAGTATAAATATTGTAAATTCTTTTTTGGAATAGAGGGAGGTGTTTGAATGGACGAAGCTATGGAAAGTGCTCTTCGTTTTTATGAAGAGAATCGAGTGGGAAGTTTTGGGCGCCATGCTCATTTCCATTTTATGCAAGCGATGAAGTTAGGGTACGCCACTATGGCGCCCGAAGGCTCAATCGCTGAATTGCCAGGCTCGAAGACCATCGAGTATTCACATGAAAGATGGCGTGTTGTTGATACCTACATCGTCACGCCGAACAGTCCGTATAGTGGCGGGACAACGATGCTGTACTATGATCCGCTGCCGGTGTTCATGATGCAATACCTCGGAAAGTATGAGGAGATTGCAATCCCGTGCCTGAAAGCTGCACTCAAGGCCGGCTCAAGTGCCGGTGAATTCAATGGCGGACGCGGCCAAGATCTCTTTGTGCACGAAGGGTTCACTTACACGAACGATGCATATGGAGATTTTTTCACCCACTCAAGCGCTTTCGAACAGATCTTCGATCCGAACAGACAACGCGTCGGTTGGCATCGTTGTCAGTCGATCTGGATGCTCCGGAAATAGTAATTTCAACGACGGCCGACTCAGTTGGCCGTTTTTCTTTTATAAATTCGTTCGAATATCGTCCTAGACGGGCGGCTCGTAAAATAAAAACATCGCGGATCATGCCGCGATGTGGAAGAACCGAGATTCTATTGATCAGGATCCCACGGTTTGAGTTGTGCACTATCGATGTCACCAAACCCCTGAAAAAATACCCGTCTAAGCTCAGCAGCCTTGACGAGACATGTGTCGTGAATAACGATTTTCAATCTGTCGCCGTTCCCCGGGTCGAAGACAGTTGATCCATAATTCCCTGTAGAGACAAACTCAACGCCGTCCTTTGGCAGATCAGTGCCTGGTCCGTTGAGATTTTCAATTTCTCTGCCGCATACGATGCAGGGAAGAGCGTTGACCATATGTCTCTCCTGTGTTTAATCTGAGCAAAAGTTAGCACACATTTTTTCCTTTTTCCATATTCGTTCGAATATCGTCCCAGACGGGCAGCTCGCTAGATAATAGAAAACCGCTCACCTTTCAGTGAACGGTTCGTGCCGAACGGCTACTCTGCGTTCGAAAATTCCATTTTTCCTGTTCGATCGTTGCTATTGTACTCGACCGAAATCCAATTGTATGGAGGTAATTTCTTTTTATCTTCGGCACTAATTTCTGACAATTGTCCGCCAAGTTTGTAATTTGATCCATGGCACGTGACGAATTGAAAGTTGTAAATCTTTAGCCTAACAACTAAGGGCTGACCTTCAACGAAAAGTGTGAACTTAGCCACTGCTCCCAAATTACGTGCGACGAACGCCTGCTCAAGATCGCGCTGACCTGGGCCATTGCCTATGTAGAGCCATGGAAGAGTCATAAAGATCTCCGGGGTTTGAAAAGAACAATCACATCAAACATAAAGAAGGATGTGAGCCGTCAGACTATCTGGCAGCAGGAAAACAGTAAATTTTTATCACGTATACGTCAAGTTCCTGAGTTAACTCTCTAAAATTCCAACGTCATACCACACACCTCTCAAACTTATCCAAACAAGGCGTATTATTACCGAATGTACTTCGTATATATGCTCGAGTGTAGCGACGGGTCGCTGTATACCGGCATTACGACTGATGTAAAAAGACGCTTCCAAGAACATAAGGCTGGCAAAGGCGGGCACTTCACCAGCTCGAGAGACGTTGTAAAAATTGTATACACCGAAGAACATCCGGACAGGTCGTCTGCATCCAAACGCGAAGCCGAAATAAAACGCCTGCGCCGAGCAGACAAATTAAAGTTGATTTCATAGAAATTTCAGTGCCCACCTTCAGCAACTTTTAACCGCGTATGCAGTTATATGAAGTATGTCCAAAGGGAAACGGATTTTGGGAAGTATTGCTATTGCTGTCGTTGCAGTGGGTGCTTTTTTGGGGTACCAGGTGTACCGAACGAACGCGGCCCATTCATCATTTGAAAACTACTACGCATTCCGTGGATGCCAAGAATTGATCGAAAAAACTGACTCCTTCGCTACCTGCCGGCTTGCCGACGGCTCGATTATTAAACTCGTACTCATAAACAACAAGTGGTACCTCGACGGCGACGGCCCCGGTATTTGGTAGAAATTGGTATAATTGATAGATGAAACTTACTGGCGGCACCGTACACACCCTTCCTCCAGATTTGAAAGCGGCGCTCGCCAAAGATGCGAAGGCAGCACGTTTGTGGGAAGAGATTACCCCGCTCGCCCGCAATGAATGGATCTGCTGGACCATTTCAGTAAAGCAAGACAAAACGCGCAACGACCATGTTAAGCGCGTCGTATCGGAGTTAAAAGACGGCATGCGCCGCCCCTGCTGCTGGATAGGCTGCATCCATCGCACCGACAAAAAAGTGAGCCGCTCTGTACAGTTCGTCCTCGCAAAACGCTCTAAATAATAGTGCTACAATTCCCGCATGAAGGAACGGCACAAAAAGCGGATCGTTCATTGGTTTACGTCCGAAGAAAAATTTATTAAAACTCCTGTCGGCATTTTTTTGCTTGGATGTTTTTTGGGCGAGCTTTCTCCCGACCCTACAGACGCCGTTCATTTTTGGCTGCAACAGCATGTACTTAACAATCCTACATTCCCTGCATTTTGGCGTGCATTTTTGCAGGTCTTCGACTGGTACTTTATGAGCGCATGTTACTTTCTCCTGTTGCTCATACTCGCCTACTTCTTGCACATAACCAACGTCGGCGCTGTCAAACGCTTTACTATCGTTGCAGGTGTTTTAAGCATCGGCGCCGCTGTCGGCATCTTGGCGCAGTTTGTCATAGGCAGTTAGTACGATGAACTACTGGCTTCTCAAAACAGAACCAAGCGCGTATTCGATAGACGATTTAAAGCGCGACAAAACAACTGCCTGGGAGGGCGTGCGCAACTACCAGGCGCGCAACTTTATGCAACAGATGAAGAAGGGAGATTTATGCCTCTTCTACCACTCGAGCACGGAACCTGTTGGTGTATTTGGCGTCGCAAAGGTAACAAAAGAAGCCTATCCTGATGCATCACAGTTTAATAAAAAAGATTCGCACTTCGACCCGAAGGCCACGAAAGAAAAACCTATCTGGTTTTGCCCCGACATTACCTTTGTCAAAAAATTTAAAGAGCCGTTCCTTTTGACGCATATCAAAGCCGACCATGCCCTGCGCGGCATTATGGTCGCCCAGCAAGGCTCGCGCCTTTCCGTCCAGCCCGTATCCGAAATGCATTTCACATATATCACCAAAAACGCGTAGCATTCTACACGCGAAATTCACGAGTGCTCTGCGACTATTGAGCACATGAACGAATTTGTAAGTACAAAGGTTGGCGAGGTACTGGCGTTTGCACGCCTCTGTACCGATACGCTTGAAATGGGGCGCAGCGCGCTCGCAGAGATGGTTGGCGAAGAACGCCTCGACAGCGCAGAAGACGAACTTGAGACCCTCGAGCGCTCGATAGCTGCCTTGGCACAGGACGAACATGCCGTTGTGGCAATCGAGACATCCGCGACACAGACGCAAGAAAAATTGCGCACCATGCGCGACACCTATATCGACGGCAATTGGGACGAAGCCAGCGAAGTGCTTGAATGGCTCGGCTTTTCGACTGGCGCCGCATTGGTGCATTGGCACTTGCTCGCCGGCGCTGCACGCGCCACGGACGACAGCGGGCTTGCCGATGTGGCAAAAGACGCGATCCGTTTCTACACATCGCTCTTTAGCTCGGACGAAGCAGTTCTTGCCGAGATCGGTGCATCAGCGGCCGCCTAAGAAAAACCCGCGAGCAATGCCCGCGGGTGTAGTAGGTACAGAACTATTCTTCCTCACTTTCATCCTCGCCCTGGCCGCCCTCTGGTTTGCCGCTCTTGGGCCTGCGAGACGAAGGCGAAATGACAGAGACGCGAAGTTTTTTTACCTGCATGGCACTTGCTGTTGCAGTACGCACATCGGCATTTTCCTTACCCTCTGCCAACAAGCGTATGGGCTGGAGCGCACGTTCGGTGACTTTTTGCCATACCGGTTTCGACAGTGCCTGCTCGAGATAGCCCGGGTTCACGGTCAGCTCAAAACTCGTTGCAATGAGCGTTTTTCCTAGCTTCCCTTCTATCTCCTCGACGCCAGTGTGCGCCCAGTGCGGAAGCAATTGCCCCACAAGCGTCTCGCGGCGTTCCAGCAGCGGATTCAACTGTTGCTGGATTTTTTCAAGCTCGTCGACAAGTTCGACAACCTTCTCTGGCTTAAGTTGCGGGCCTTTTGCTCTCTCTGCCCTGCGGCGTTTCGAGATCGCCTGATTTTTAACACTCTCTGCAAGTGCCTCAAACCAGCTATATGCCTGTCGTAGTTTTTTTGTAACTCCAACATGCGTTGGGCCCGATGCTTTTCGTGCCTGCGCAGTGACTACCATCCCTCTTCTCCTCGATCTGCTATGAATTAACTCGTCAATGAAGAACTCTCCGACCAGCAACTCTACACAACCCACATAAACCTCACATGAAGTACAGAACGAGTTGCTATACTTGGTATATGCAAAAAATCACAGCTCATCTTTGGTACGACAAAGAAGCAGAAGAGGCCATCAATTACTACGTCGACGTGTTTAACGGCGCCCCCAACAAAGAGGCCGAGTCACAAGTGCTCAGCATCACCCGCTACCCTGAAGGTGGCACAGGCCCCATGGCCGGTATGGACGGCAAAGTGCTTACTGGCGTCTTCGAGTTGGCCGGCCAGCGCTTTATGGCGCTCGATGGCGGCCCCATCTTCAAGTTCAACGAGTCGATCTCAATGCTCGTCAATTGTAAAACCCAAGAAGAAATAGACTATTTCTGGGGCAAACTCTCTGCCGTGCCCGAAAGCGAACAGTGCGGCTGGTGCAAAGACAAATTCGGCCTTTCGTGGCAAATCAACCCCACCGAAATTATGGGCAAGATGATGGACGGTTCTAACCCAGCAAAAACAAAAGCTGTCATTGCAGCCTTTATGCCGATGAAGAAGCTGGATATCGCAGCACTCCAAGCCGCCTACGACGCGGCGTAGCCTACATTAGCTTCGTTTCCTCATCTTCTTCGTCCATATCGTTGGCGCGCTCGTTTACGCCCGACGTTGCGAGCTCGTTCAACTTTTCATCCGTTGCCTCTTCCTCCTCGAGCGTCTCCTCAAGCAGGTCGGCGACTTCGGTGTGGCCCATTTCGCGCGCCCACTCCACAGCGCTGCCATAGCCAGCGATTTCGTAATGCTCTACATACTGCGCCGCGGCGATCAAGTTTGCGTCAAGCGCTTCGCTTCCCTCGACGTTCTTGATCACCCATTCGCCATCAGCTATAAGGCCGCGTATCGCTTCGCTTTTTAATTTCTTCGGCTTTTCATTAAGCAATTCAAATGCTTTTTCGAGGCGCTCGATCTGCCCTTTTGTTTGCTCCAAATGTTCTTCAAACCCTGATTTCAATTCTGCATCGCTCGCAGCCTTTGCCATCTTAGGCAAGGCTTTGGTAATTTCATGCTCAACGTCGTAGAGCGACTGCATCTTGGTAATAAGCAAATCATGGAGCGTCATAGACTCCTGTGATTTTGATTTCTTTGTTGTAGCCATAGAAAATGATGGGTTAGGTATAACCTACCCATTATCCGTACAGCCTTCTGTTGGTGTGATGAATCAGGCTGCACCAAGTGCACGGTAGAGCGCAAGCTCAAGCGGTATAGCAGGGACCGGCGCTTTGCCCATCTCGAGCAGTGCAGTAATAAGTTCTGAAAGTAGATGCGCATTAATAGCTGCGCCCGAGGCACCCGCCAAGTTGGAGAGAAATGCGATATCGTCCTCGCTCAACTGCTCGGCTAACTGAGCCTTTAATTCTGGCGCAAAGCGCAGCAGTAGCACACCGCGCACTTTTGCGATGGCTAGCATCGCAAATACTTTAGGCTGGGCGCCAGCCTTCAACCCCGCATGAAATTGTGCGAGTGCCTGTGCAATATTTTTTGCCGCAAGCGCGTCCAAAAACGCATTCACGCTCTTTGATGAAGGCGCGCCTACAACCTGCGCCACCTCTTCTTCTGTCAGTGTTGCATCTTCTGAAATCGTGAGAACTTTCTGCAAAATACCAAGCGTGTCGCGGAAGGAACCATCACCCATCATGGCAATAAGTTCGGCGCCTGCAGGAGCAAGCGATGCACCCTCTTTCTTTGCAACATCAAGCACGAGCTTCTTTAATGTCTCGTGCGACGGGTTCTTAAATTGGAATGTCTGGCAGCGCGATTTGATTGTGTCTGGAACTTTATCAAGCTCTGTTGTGGCAAGCACAAACACCACGTGCTCGGGCGGCTCTTCCAAGGTCTTGAGTAACGCACCCCAGGCTTGCGGCGTTAGCGCATGCGCTTCGTCGACGATATAAAACTTGTACGCCGACTGAAATGGCAGCGTTGCAACACCCTCGCGCAGCTCGCGTATCTCGTCGATACCGCGGTTGCTTGCCGCATCCATCTCGTAGATGTCAGCATCAGCGGTACCCAAGGCGCGCGCCAAAGCGCGCGCCATCGATGTTTTGCCTGTGCCGCGCCCGCCCGAAAAGAGGTAGGCATGCGCGATCTTCTTTTGTGCGACAGCTGCACGTAAGACAGCGGTAATATGCTCTTGGTCGCGGAATTCATCAAACTCCCCTGGCCTATACTTTCTGTATAGCGCTACGGGCGCACGCGTATCGGCTGGAGTGCTCTTTGCCATCCACACCAGTATACTGGCTTATTTCTTTTTTGAAACTTTTTTGGCCTTTTTCTTAGCCTTTGTGACAGCCCGCGTGCCAGTGGTGCGTGCAGCCTCCATATGGCCCCAGGTATTCTTCAAATCGCGGGTTACCGATGCAATTTCAGCCGCCGTGACGCCCGACATCTTCGAGTAACGAGACATGACTTCTTGGACGAGTGCCAAATACTTTTTCTTATCAATGTCTTCCATCTTCTCAATTGCCTCCATCACTTCAGCACGAGCTTTCAGCATCCAGCTCTTTGCTTGGCGACGATGCTTTTCTGCATCCTTAGCACCATAAAACCAATACGCACCTGCTGCGGCAACTGCAGCTGCTGCAGCCAACCCTGCACCCACTGCAATAGTAGAACTGGTATCTTTTTTCGCCATAATGTTTAAAGTATCGCTTACTAATTATGAATTGTCGCTGAAGGGTTCGTTCTCCACCTCTCCAACTTTCTTCTGTTTGCGCGGCATTGTACGTTTCTTCATACGCGAGGCAATAAAGCCGAGCCCCAAGTCGACTATCGCGCGCATTTTGACACCCTCGTTCTTTACCTCGCGGCGCAGTGTTTCAAAATCTTCTTCCAATTCGCGGCTCGCACGATTGAGCTTTGCGGTAATCTCTTTAAGATCGCGTAAAATCTGCACCACGTAATACGAGGCAATAAGGCCAGCCCCAGCAAACAGCACAACAACAATAGAAGTAATAAAGAAAAAGATATCTGCGTGTACAACTTCGCTCATATCACCCTATTGTACGCGCTCTTTTATAAATGCTTCGATAATTTCCTCTATCTCCTGTGCATTATGTGTCTCCATGAGCTTTATGCGGAGCTCTTTGGCGCCCGGAAAGCCCTCAGCATATGCTTTAAAGTGCTTTTTCATAAGCGCAAAGTTTTTGATGTCGCCGAGCATTGTTTCAAATAGCTTTGCATGCTCAACAGATACACGCAGACGCTCTTCCACAGACGGGACTTGGTCTACAAACAGCCACGGGTTGCCAAAGATAGCGCGGCCCATCATAACGCCGTCAGCACCCGAGTACGCCGCCTTTTCTTTCGCATCTTCCAAATTCTTTGCATCACCGTTGCCGAGAATAAGGGAGTCACTACCCAGCTCGTTGCGTATCTCAACCGCGCGTTTGACTCTCTCCCATCGCGCAGGCACAAGCGACATTTCTTTGCGCGTGCGTGCATGTATCGTTACCGCAACTGGGTTTGTCGAAAGTATCTTAGGCAACCACTCTTCCAAGATGTCTTTGTTGTACCCAAGACGTGTTTTAACCGAGACAGGTAGGGTGGGCGCACCGCGCTTTGCAGCCTCAATAACTTGTACGGCCACGTCGGGCGTCGTGATCAGTTTTGCACCTGCACCTTGTTTTTCGATGCTACGGTCTGGGCAACCCATATTGATATCAATGCCGTCAAAGCCAAGCTCTTGTGCAAGTGCTGCGGCTTTTTCCATTGTTTCTGGATTGGATGTAAACAGCTGCGCAACAATGGGTCTCTCTTCCTCGCTAAACACTAAGTCGCGCATAAGCTTTTGCTTACCTTCTTCTGTTGCAAGAATCAAACCATCGGCCGAGACAAATTCGGTCCACAAGATATCTGGCTTGCCGTACTTGGCTATGAGTTTACGGAAGGCAGCGTCCGTGACGTTTGCCAAGGGCGCCAGCACGAAAAATGGTTTGGGTAGGTCTGCCCAGAAGCCTTTCATACTCACACCTTACTCGTTTTTAAGCTTGTAGTACACCTTGTCGCCAAAACGCAGGTCGATGTACTGGAAGTCGGACAACGGGTGCGAGGAAAATGGCGCGGAGGTGAGTGCGAGCGAGAAATTATTAAATATGGTGCCCGTGTCGGCATCGAGCGGCAATATCAATTCATACCCGCTCGAGATTTTGAGATGCACGTCTTCGTTTTCATCAACGCCAACCTCACGCACGTGGTCGGACCCAAGTTTTTTCGAAAATGCATCAACAAGGGCCGCGAGCGTATGGAATTTTTCGGGCGTTAGAAATTGTTGCGGCAATGTATTGCCTCGCTGGCCGCTTACATACGTTGTATACACCTGGCCCGAATATTCGGGCGCATTCGCGTACGCCAAACCATCGGCATCCAAGAGCACACAGTGCGCGTCGTCGGCGAAACACCACAGCGCATATGGAGAGCGTTCTGTTACTTCGATTTGTATCGTATGGAAATCTTTGGCACCAACGCGCACGGTTTTAAGCGTTGGGTAGAGCGCCAACAAATCGCGGGTTATCTGGTCTTTGGGGTAGAAAAAGATGTCAGCTTTGGAGAAGAGGCCGATGTATTTCCCCAGAGTATCGTGGAGCGCGGCCGCTTCAATAGATGATGCAGGCACAACGTTGTTACCCGACACTTCGACATCGCGGATGAGCAAAAACGATGCATTCAAAAACCACCAGATACATAAAAACAGCACGAGCAAAAAACCCACCCCTATTCCTGCAAGAATAAGAATTCGTTTTCGCCTTCGTTGCTTGAGTGTCAGAGCCCGAGCCACTATTTCAGTGTACCCTACTTCTTCTCTATCTTTTCGCGGCCGCCCATGTACGGACGGAGGGCTTCGGGGATGGTGATGGAGCCGTCTTCGTTTTGGTTGTTTTCGATGATGGAGATAAAGATGCGCGGAGTTGCGAGTGCAGTGTTGTTAAGCGAGTGCGCGTGCTGCATGGCACCTTCGTCGTCTCGGTAGCGGATGTTCAAACGGCGAGTTTGGAAGTCGTGGAAGTACGACGACGAGTGTGTCTCGCGGTAGCGGTTTTCGGACGGCACCCACGATTCGATGTCGTATTTCTTTACTTGCCCTAACCCCAAGTCGCCGCCACAGTTAACGACAACATGGTATGGGATGTTCAGCGCCTGGAGCAGATCTTCGGCATTCTTGGTGAGCTCCTCGTGGAGGCGCACCGACTCTTCGTGTGACGCTTCCGAGAGCACCACTTGTTCAAACTTAAAGAATTCATGCACGCGCATAAGGCCCTTGGTGTCTTTGCCATGACTGCCCGCTTCGCGGCGGAAGCATGGCGAGAATGACATAAACTTCAGCGGCAATTCTTTTTTATCAAGCACTTCGCTCATGTAGTAGGCCATCGTTGCAACTTCTGCAGTGCCTGCCAAGAAATCATCATCCTGCGTTTTGTACAAATCTTCTTCGCCCTGGGGCAAGTAGCCAGTGCCCAAGAATGCAACACGTTTTACCAACGATGGCACGATCATCGGCGTAAAGCCGCCTTTTTTAACAAAGTGGTCGAGCACAAACTGCCACACGGCAAAGTTCAACAACGCACCATCGCCTTTTAAAACATAGCCGCGGAAGCCGGCAACTTTCGTGCCGCGCTCAAAATCAGCCATATCTAAATTCTGCATCAATTCGACATGAGATTTGGGCGTGAAGGAAAAGTTCGACGGCGTGCCCCACGTACGCACTTCGACGTTGTCTGCGTCCGAGGCGCCTTCTGGCACCGAGAGGTCCGGGATGTTTGGCACCTGCACCATGAGGGCCTGCCATTCATGTTCGACAGTTTTGAGTTCTTCTTCGCCCTTGGCCATTTCTTCCTTTACCTGCTTCATATCTGCAAGTAGAGCCTCTTTTTCTTCGGGCGAGGCAGAGACAATTTTTGCATTTGCTGCATTCTGTTTTGCGCGCAACGTTTCCGTCTCTGTGAGCAATTCGCGGCGGCGTGCGTCTACGGCCAAGAGCTTGTCCAAATCGACATCAATATGCTTTTTCTTCGCACCCGCTTTTACCGCATCGATATTTTCGCGGATGAATTTTATATCCAACATATAGCCAGTTTTATACTTACAAATAGTACAATGCGCTTCCCTATACGACAACTAACCCACAAAGAGTTCCCGAGGCTCCTCAAAGAGATCCCCGACCCGCCAAAACACCTCTATATACGAGGCGAGCTACCCTCGGACGACACTATATATCTATGTGTCGTGGGTTCGCGCTCGTGCACATCGTACGGGCGGCGCATGGTGCGTAAACTAATCGCAGGGTTGGCACAGTACAAGGTCGCAATTGTCTCGGGGTTGGCCTTGGGTATGGATTCGGAGGCACACAGGGCCGCACTTGATGTCGGCTTACCCACTGTGGCTGTGTTGCCATCGTCCTTAGACGACGCATCGCTCTACCCGTCGACCAACGTGCCGCTCGCGCACACCATACTTACAAAGGGCGGCGCGCTCATTTCTGAAAACGAGGCGCCGTTTATTGCGATGCTGCACTCCTTCCCACAACGCAACCGCATTGCCGCAGGGATGTCGAAAGTTACACTTATTGTAGAAGCTGGCGAAAAGTCGGGCACGCTCATAACTGCACGCCTCGCACTCGACTACAACCGCGAAGTGCTCGCCATCCCACACGAGCTTGAAAGACCCACGGGCGTCGGTATCAATCGCTTGCTCCGGGAGGGCGCAACGCTGGTGCGTGACTCACGCGATATCGCACAGGCACTGGGTTTAAAAACAGACGACATACCCGTACAAGCCACACTCCCTGTAGACCTCACAGAGCACGAATCCGCCATACTCACTCTATTAATAGAGCCGCTTGCTGCAGACGAATTAATTGAGCAATCAAATCTTTTGGCGCATGAAGTAAACATCGTGCTTTCGTCATTGCTCATCCGTGGGCTGATAACAGAGCGGTTAGGAAAAATTGAACGTGTATGATAGAACAACTGGCATGAAGCTCGTCATTGTGGAAAGCCCCGCAAAGGCAAAGACGATCGAAAAATATTTAGGCGACGTCGGCGACGGCGATTTTGTTGTGCGCGCATCCGTCGGCCATGTGCGCGATTTGCCTAAGAGCAACAAGAAGGCAATTGATATCGACGCGGGCTTCGTCCCCCACTACGAAGTGGTGCCTGCCAAGGTGGAAGTCATCCATGATTTGAAAACACTCGCGAAGAAGGCGAGCAAGGTCATCCTCGCAACCGACCCCGACCGCGAAGGCGAAGCGATTGCCTGGCACATCCAGGATGAGCTTGGGTTGAAAAAACCAGAACGCATCGTCTTCCACGAAATCACCAAAGAAGCTATCAAAGAAGCCGTGGAGCACCCGCGTCTTATAGATGAGAACCTCCGCCAGGCGCAAGAAGCGCGCCGCGTGCTCGACCGCCTTGTAGGCTACGACCTCTCGGGCCTTATCTGGAAAAAGGTGCGTTACGGCCTTTCGGCTGGCCGCGTGCAGAGCCCAGCGCTTCGCATTGTGATGGAACGCGAGCGCGAGATCCGCGCCTTCGTGCCCCAGACGTTCTACGTTGTCTCGGCAGATACAGAAACAAAAAAGAAAGAGGGTTTGACGCTCGTAGCAAACCGCGACTTGGGCGATAAAAAACATGCGGACGAACTTATTGCGCTTGTTACAAAAGAGGGTCTGACTGTTGCGGGCGTCACCGAGACCGAAGCAAAGCGCTCGACCCGCGCACCATTTACGACATCAACGCTGCAGCAGACGGCGAGCTCGCGCCTTGGCTTTTCGCCGGCAAACACGATGCGCATTGCGCAGAAATTGTACGAAGCGGGCCACATTACCTATATGCGTACCGACTCGACCAACCTAGGCAAGCCAGCACAAGCTGCCATCCTTGCGCATGTCGAGAAAAAGTACGGAGCAAACTACGTGCAGCCTCGCGTGTTTACGACCAAGTCGAAGAATGCGCAGGAAGCACACGAAGCTATCCGCCCAACAAACGTGGGCAAAGAGTCGCTTGGTTCAACCCCGGAGCAGAAAAAGCTCTACGAATTGATTTGGGCGCGCACGGTTGCCTCGCAGATGGCAGATGCAAAAATCTTGCGCACCAAAGTTATTGCAAAAACAAAGACGGAAGTTATTGCGTACGAGAAGGCACACGTCGAATCGCACACCGGAGATGATGATACGCAAGATAAAGAAGACACATCGGATTTTGTAACGTACGACCTCACCTTTGGTGAAAAAGAAAAGAAGGATGCGGTAGATTTCTTCTTCCAGGCAAACGGCTCGCGCGTTTTGTTCGACGGCTGGCTCCGCGCAGACCCGGCAGCGCGCGGCGAAGATGTCGAATTGCCAGAAGTAAAAGAAGGCGAGGCATTGTCTGTGAAAGAGACGCACCTGGAAGAAAAGCAGACCACCCCACCCCAGCGCTACACAGAAGCGGGCCTTATTAAAGAGCTCGAAAAGCGCGGCATCGGCCGCCCGTCGACGTACGCATCCATCATGCGCACACTCGAAGAACGCGGCTACGTCACCAAAGAAGGCCGCTCATTGGTGCCCACAGACACAGGCGACGTTGTATCGACCTTCCTCGAAGACAACTTCCCTACGTATATCAGCGATACCTTTACGGCCGAGATGGAAGACGAGCTCGACGATATTGCCCAAGGCAAGCGCGAATATGCAAAGACGCTCAAAGATTTTTACACGCCGTTCTTAAAAGAAGTAAAAATAAAAGACAAAGAAGCCGGCAAGCTTACGGACTTGGGGCCAGCACCGCAGGAATTTACCTGCCCCGTGTGTGGTTCGCCAATGGTCTACAAACTTTCGCGCCAAGGCAAATTTATGAGCTGCGCGCGCTTCCCCGACTGCGTGGGTGCACGCACAGAAACAGGCGAAGTTATTTCAAACGACCCCGCAAAACCAATCGGCAACCATCCAGAAACTGGCGAGCCAATCTACGTGCTCTCGGGGCGCTTTGGGCCGTATGTGCAGTTGGGCGAAATGCCAACCGGCAAAGGCTCGACCAAAAAAGCAAAACCAAAACGTGCATCGATTCCAAAAGAAGTTGACCCAGCTACTGTCACGGTAGAACTAGCAGCGCACTACTTGGCATTGCCGCGTAAATTGGGCGTGCACCCAGACACCGGCATGGATATTGTTACCAACGTCGGCCGCTTTGGCCCCTACATCGCACACAACACCAAACCTAAAGCTGACTTCCGTTCGCTCAAAACCGACAACCCGTACGACATCACGTTTGAACGCGCCTTGGAAATCCTCAAAGAAGAAAAGAAACGTCGCGGCTTCGCAAAGAAAAAGTCTGAATAAAAAAAACCCTGGATTTTCATCCAAGGGTTATCACAAGCGGCACTGCATCAGTCTTTGACGCACTGTAACTCATCGCGCTTGTCGCTATTGCTGTGCACGACGACGTAGCAGGTCGTCTTCTGCGCTTCATTGCGAACAGCAACGAACGTAACTTTCCCACTGCCGATGTTCGTGAATCGGGCAGGCAAACCCTCTTGCGGCTGCTGTGCATGGGCGGAACAGACCGCACTTAAAGCGAGGGCGATAAACAGAACAAATGTGCGCACGGTATAGCTCCTTCTAAGGCTCGAACGGAATGTCCAAAGCTGTTGAGCAAATTACATCACAAATATTTAATGGTCAATAAATTCTAAAATTGCTACACTGGCTACATGCCAGAGGTGAAAGACATAATAAACCTCATGAATGGGCCGTCGAAGGACGACCAGGCTTTGGTAGAGAAAGCGTACAACTTTGCGAAAGAAGCTCATAAAGACCACAAACGATTCTCGGGTAAGCCATACTTTATCCACCTCGTGGAGACTGCTAAAGGCTTGGCCAAACTAGGCATGAGCGCTCGGGTTGTTGCTGCAGGCCTCCTCCACGACTCCATTGAAGACGTCGGCGTAAAACCCGAAACAATCGAGCGCGAATTTGATAAAGAAGTCCGCTTCCTTGTCGAGGGCGTGACAAAACTCGGCCAATTTAAATACAGCGGCGCGGAACGTCATCGTGAAAGTTTGCGCAAATTGCTTGTGGCAACAGGCCAAGACGCACGCGTTTTGATCATTAAGTTGATGGACCGTTTGCACAATATGCGCACGCTCCAGCACGTGCCGCCCGAAAAGCAAAAGCGCATCGCACTTGAGACGCTCGAAATTTACGCTGCTATCGCCCACCGCTTGGGTATGGGCTTGGTGCGCCGCGAATTGGAAGACTTGGCGTTTAAATATGCCTACCCGGAAGACTATGCCGAGGCGAAGAAGCTCTTGAGCGAACGCGCACAAGAAACAGAAGATCGCTTGGAAAAAATGTCGCGCGCGCTTAAAACTGAACTTGCCAAGAACGGCATCCGCAATTTCCATGTGGAACAGCGCGTCAAAGGCCTATGGAGTTTGTGGCAAAAACTGCAGCGCAAAGGCGGCGATATCGAAAACGTCTTTGACGTGGCGGCGTTACGCGTGATTGTGCCGGACGTTGCCGAGTGCTACCGCGTGCTTGGGCTGGTACACAACCTGTGGCAGCCGCTGCCAAACAAAATTAAAGACTATATCGCCTTCCCTAAGCCAAACGGCTATCAAGGGCTGCACACGACGATCTTCTCGGGCGATGGCGGCATTGTCGAAATACAGATCCGCACGGAAGACATGCACCAAGAGGCACAGTTCGGCATCGCAGCGCACGTCATGTACAAAGAAAATACGGCGCCTGACGGGAAGTCGGGTGCACAGCGCCGCCGTGGCACATCAAGCTTTGACTGGATACGCAGTTTGATGCCGCGCCTCAAACGCCCATCGCCGCGCCAAGCATCGGATACAACACAGGAGCCCGAAGTGCGCACGCGTGCACGCTATGGCGCACCAGAGACGCCGACCTGGCTTGCCGAACTCGACGACGAGGTATCAGACCCAGACTTTGAAACAACGCTGCGCACCGACATCTTTACGCATCGCGTGTTTGCCTTTACCCCAAAGGGCGATGTGGTGGACCTGCCGCTTAATTCAAGCCCGATAGACTTTGCCTATGCCATCCACTCTGACATCGGCGACCACGTCGCTGGCGCCAAAGTAAACGGCAATATGGCGCCGCTCGACACCGTGCTCCACAACGGCGACATTGTCGAAATCCAAACCAAAAAGAATGCAAAGCCGTCTAAAAAATGGCTCGACTTCGCCAAGACCACTTTGGCCCGCCGCCACATCCGCCACGCACTGGAAGGCAGCCAGCCTAATTCACAAAAATAGTTAGCCCAAATGCGCGTGATCGTTCCAGGTGAGCAGTTTCCACGCACCATCATATTCGAGTACCGTTATACCTGTGTTTGAAGTCATTATATTGTTCATTGCGCGCTCTTCCTGCTCCCACGTTGCTGAATCACCAAACAAAACAGCAAGCACCATATGGCGCAAGAAGCGTCCGTGAGTTACAACAACGATAGAATCTTCGGGCTGCTCTGCAATATATGCGAGTGCCTGTTTTGCACGCGCATGTAGCATCGCCGGGGTTTCTTCATCTTCGTACTGCCAATCGCGATTGCGCTTAACTAGATAGTCTTGAACAATTTCTTCTTTGTACTGAATTCCAATAAAAGAGGTTGGATATTTAGCTTCTGCAAATAAAGGAGAGAAGCGCGGTTCGTGCCCTGTGCGTTCTGCAATCTTTTCTGCAGTTTGCTTTGCACGAAGCATATCGCTCGAAAGCAAAAGATCGAATTGAACACGCGTAAGGCGGTCTGCAATCATTCCTGCTTGCTCTATGCCCTTTTCAGCCAACGCATCAGCGCCGTCTTGCACGCGGCTTTCTATATTAAATTTGGTCAGCCCGTGCCGGACAAAATAAACTTTTTTCATAGAGAGAAGTTGCTTGGGTCGAAGCTGTTTTCGTCAGCTTCTTTTTCTTCTTTACTGCGATCGTCCAAAATTTCTGCCGGTTTTTCGTCAGGTACTACTTCTGCAGGGGTTACTGCTTCTGTAGCAGGAATAAGCTCGGTCGAAACGTTGGGTGACGAAGGCGAAATATCGGCTGTAGGGGGTTTGCTGAGCGACGGCGAAGCAACTTCAGCTGATTCGGCAGCAGTCGAATCAGCGTACCCGGAGGACGATGATTTCGCCGTAGTTTTGCCCTGTGCGATGCGGCTTGCGAGAGCGGCGAAGAGAACGCGAAGGTCATCTTCGCTCATAAAGTCTATAGAAAGTTTGCCGCCGTGTTCTTTTGGCTCGATTGCCACGCGAGTACCAAGCGCCTGCGTCAATTCGCTTTCCATCTCCAAAATCTCGGGCGAATAGATATATTCTTTCTTGCGCACGCGGTCAAACGCGATGCGGCGCGCGATCGACTCCGTGTCGCGCACTGTGAGGCGCTTGAGCATGATCTCGCGGAAGAGCACGCCCTGCTCTTGCGGCCTGTCTGCAAGCATCAAGAGCGGGCGTGTGTGGCCTTCGGCGATTTTGCCGTCTGCCAACGCGTCCTGCATGTCTTTGGGCAACATCAAAAGGCGCAACGTGTTCGAAACATACTCGCGGCTCTTGCCCACTTTTTGTGCAACTTCTATATGCTTAAATCCGAACTCGTTTACCAAGCGGGCAAACGCATGCGCGCGGTCCATTGGGTTTAGGTCTTCGCGCTGGAGGTTTTCGATGATAGCGACTTCTAGCTTTGTTTTGTCGTCATCGTAGTCGGCGCGGATAATAACCGGCACTTGCGCGACGCCCGCCAAGCGCGACGCGCGCAAACGGCGCTCGCCCGCTATCAATTCATATTCGGTACCAATACCGCCGTCGGATTTCTCGAATTCTTTGCGCGTAACGGTCAGCGGCTGGATGACACCGTACTGGCGGATGGACTTTGCCAAGTCCTCGAGCTTGGCTTGGTCGAACTCGCGGCGGGGTTGGTACGGGTTTGGCTTAATTTTGTCGACTTCGACCCAGAAGATAGCGTTGTTGAAAAATTCTGACATTGACGATATTCTAGCATAGCTAGACAAACGTTCGAAAAATCGTAAGCCGGAGTGGCGTAATGGTAGCCGCGCACGACTCAAAATCGTGTCCCGCAAGGGGTGAGAGTTCGAGTCTCTCCTCCGGCACAAAGTTTCCTGTAGCCTATTTTTATAGTAAGGTCTCCCTAGTTGAACATTTAACCCAAGGAGACGTCCGATGGCTACAAAGCCACAGCTTATTCTCGCGTACGATCGCAGCACGTTTAACCCCGAAGATATTCGGCTGCTCAAGAATCTTGTGCCCATGGTCGACATGGTTAAACTCGGCTTCGAAGCAATGAGTGCCGAGGAACCTCTTGAAGGTGGGGCGTGTTCAGTGGCGTATCTTGTTCGCGATTTCCTCCACGATAGGGATGAGTTCGATTCCCCTATCCCAATCATGTGGGACGCGAAACTCAACGACGTCTACAAGACCGTGTCTCGTACGCTGCCAAATATCATCCGGAGCGACGTTCATTTCGTCACGCTGCATGCAAACATGAGTGAGGCAACCCTTCGCCGCGCAGTCGAAATCTGCAAAGGTACAAGGACGAGACCTGTGGCAGTGACCCTCCTGAGCGATATGACGGAGGCCGACACTGCAATGTGTTTCGATGCAAGCACAAAAGATGCAACATTGAGATTCGCCTGCAGAGCGCGGATGTGCGGTTTTGAACATATCGTATGTTCGGCCCAAGAGCTTGAATATCTACGTGACGGCAGAGCTATCGAAGAGTTCAAGCTTATCGTGGTCGGCATTCGCCACAAAATGCCCGCCCACGGCCAAGTACGTATTGCCACCCCTCGGGAGGCAGCTCGCCTTGGCGCTGATTACATTGTGCTTGGTACTGAAGTGACGGGCGCCTCCGATCCGCTCTCAGCACTGAAAGCGATACATGAAGATCTTGAAAATCTATAGCAGCGCTCCCTTCGGGGGCGCTTTTCTTTTTTGTATAAACACGGTAGAAGTTTGGTATGCAAAGGCAGAAGGTTATAGCAGTTGTGGGGCCGACGGCGTCGGGCAAGACGTCGCTGGGGATTTTTCTTGCGCAGAAGTTGAAAGGCGAGGTGATTTCGGCCGACTCGCGCCAGGTCTACAAAGGCTTGGATATTGGCACCGGCAAGGTTACGAAGAAAGAAGCGGCTGGCATCCCCCACCATCTGATTTCTATAACAAACCCCAAGAAGCAGTTTAGCGTTGATGATTTTGTAAAACTTGGCACAGACGCAATTACTACTATTTTAAATAAAAAGCACGTGCCGATTCTAGTAGGTGGCACAGGCCTGTATGCGGACACATTGCTTGGCCGTATGAGTTACCCAAACGTGCCGCCAAACGAGGCACTGCGAAAAAAGCTCAATAAAAAAAGTACGGCAGAATTATTTGCCATGCTGCAAAAAGCCGACCCTGCGCGCGCCGCAACGATAGAGAAAGAAAATCCACGCCGCCTTGTGCGCGCCTTGGAAATTGCAGCAGCACTTGGCGCATCCCCTGCACCCAACCCCGAACAGAGATACGATGTGCTCTGGATTGGGCTTAAACCTTCAGACGATATACTCAAGAAAAACATCCGCACACGCCTTTTGGAGCGCATCAAAGGTGGCATGGTCAAAGAAGCAGTAGAACTGCATGGAGACGGCCTTTCCTATAAACGCATGGAAGAACTCGGACTCGAATATCGCTTTCTCGCGCAACTCTTGCAGGGAAAACTTTCAAAAGAAGAATTTGTCGAGCAGCTCGAGAGCGCCATTAACGCCTATGCAAAACGCCAATGGCGTTGGTTTAAGCGCAACAAAGACATCCACTGGGTCAAAAACAAAACAGAGGCTTTGAAACTCACAAAAGAATTTCTTTCGTAGAAATTATAGAAGCGCTGCGCGGATAAAATTTTCTTGCATCTGAGAAAGTTCAGTTGCAGGAAGATTATCAAACGCCTCTGCCGTGGTTGCAGACTGTTCGCGGAACTCTTCGTCTTTTTCCAAAACCTCAGGATGCACTTCGAGCGATTTGTCGTTAAAGCCCATCAAATAGAGCCCGCCGAGCGTACGCACACGCGACAGCGCTACGTACCCCTGGCCATACTCAAACGCCTGCGTAAGGTCTATAACGGCCGAATCGAGCGACATACCCTGGCTTTTGTGCACAGTAATTGCCCACGCCAAACGCAGCGGCAACTGTTCAATCGTTGCCAATTTTTTATTACCCTCCTGTACAGCCCACTCGACAGACTGCACTTCCAATACGCGGCCGTTGTTGAGTTTTATAATCGGCAACCCGCTTAGTTTTGAAAATTCGCGCACTTCGCCCAAGCTCCCATTGTAGTAGTCGCCGTCGGGGTCATTTTTGGTAAACATCACCTTTGCCCCAACTTTAAGCAGCAGCGTTTCGGGTGATAGGCAGTTGCGCTTCAAAGCCTCCACAAGCGGCAAGGATCCTTTGCTGCGCATGTCGTAGCGGCGCGGCAAGGCAGGCAATTTTTCTAGTTCTGCGGTGTTGAGCCGGTCGACGTTGGCGTTATGTGGAAATAGTTTTGTGTGCACGACGGTAGCGCCTGGCTCTTTCACGCGTACGGCCAACTTTTTGCGCAATGCGTCTGGCACATTGCCACGGCGGAGCGCCGCTAGAATCTGCAAAAAATCTGCATCCTCTTGGCGATGCTGTTCTTCCAAATAGCACACCAAAGGCTTTGCCTGTTTCCACGCACGCGCATGGAAGGCAAACGGCGACTGGGGCTCGTCGTAGGAAATTTCTAAAGTATCATCTGTGCGCGCTTTTACTATGGGCGGGAGCTGAAAGAAGTCACCTACAAAAATTACTTGTACGCCGCCAAACGCCTCTTCGCGTGCGCGCAGCATCCGCATCACAGCGTCCACCATGTCGAGGGTGTCGGCCGAGAGCATCGAGATCTCGTCGATAATTAGCACTTTTGCCGCACGCACGCGTTTTACGACCTTTTCCTTCTGCCCTATTTGGTCCAAATCATACTCCGTGAGCTGCGGCTTTACGCCGATGCCGCTCCACGAATGGATGGTGTAGCCGTTGATGTGTGTGGCAGCAATACCAGTCGATGCAGTGATAGCAGGCTCCACGCCTTGGCTGCGCAAATACGCCACGTACTGGTTTATCGTGTGTGTTTTACCGGCACCCGGCTCGCCCGTCAAAAAGACGTTCGCGCCAGTCTTCAATACCGCCAATGCTTCCTCTTGAGTCACCAGAGCAGTGTATCACCCCAGGGATAAAAGAAAGATAAGACCGAAATCTTATGAAGTCGTAGTCAACGCCAAGGTTATTGCGGCACAAACGGCCGCAACCAGCCCTACCTTTTGATGAAAGAGGAGTTTTTCTTTATTAAACGTGAGACCTAAAAGTACCGCACATGCGATATAACTTTCTGTAAGCCCTGTTACGAGGCCAATAGGAAGTGAAAGTGTGCTGGCAGAATACCCTATCCACGCCACCATATCGAAAAATCCCACAGCAAATAGCAGGCGTCCGTTGTGGCGGATATGCGTAGCGATGCTCCCAATTTTTTCGTGATAGAGAAGGTATGCAAATGTTGCAACCGCCATAAACACACTTGTAAACCACAACACCATGAGCGGGCCCGCTGCACGTGACGTGAAGCCATATAAAAAGTTTGATGCGCCCATGCCAAACGACGTAAGCAGTGCGCCAATAACGCCACGCTCGAGCATCTTCATGCGGACTCTGCCAAAATGTTTCGTCGATATTAAATACACACTAACGATCAGAATAGCGATGAGCCCTAACTGCACAGGCGCCAAATGTTCCCCCACAATAAATGTCGCTAGCGCTATCGTTACCGGCACTTCCATCGCATAGATTGGCTCCACCACCGCCATCTTTCCAACACGCATGGATTCGAAATCGAGCAGCGATGCCGCAAGAATAATAAAACTCGTCAGGAACAACACCATCAAATCAAACGATGAGAGTCCTTTGAGTGCCGAATAACAAAACGGATAAAGTGCGACAGCAGCAAAAAACGTAACAAAAAAGAGCGCTTCCCAATCGCCTACTTTCCGGGCGCTGCGCTGTATTAAAAAATCACCGATGCCCCAGCCAATGATGGCCACAACGGCATACACAAGTCCTATATCTGCCACACCACTATTCTAACGTAGAAATTACTCCTTGCGGCGAATTTGGACGAAGTTGAATACCGAAAGTGCGAGTGCCGCGATGCTAACAACCAAGAGTGGCGTGTTTGATGCGCCCGCGGGTGCAGGCGCGGCACCGATATCATTCACTACCTGTGTTTTGGAATAGGGGCCGACACGCGAAAAATCAGCTTTACCATTGGCATCTTTGGGCTGTTCTACAGAGGGGTCTTGGTCCCATGATACGACAGAACCATCAGCATAGGTTTGATATGCTTTCCATTCAAGCGTAGTAGCCGATGCTGGAACTTGCGCGCTAAACAAAAAGTCATCGCGTTGGCCTGCAGGAATAGAGCTGCCGGTCCAAAAAATTTCAGTTGCGTGACCGTCAGCATCTTTTTTAACTATCACCTTCCACCCAGGTTTTACGTTCGGCGTAACAGCATTCACGCCAGTAGGAACCATTAACTTCAAAGCAACCGTTGCGATAGGTTTCTCGGACGGAACGCCCATATCAAATGTTTGGTACGCAGCGACGCCAGCCTGTGCTGGCTTTACGACAACGTGTGCTGAGGCAATGCCAGCCGTGGCAAGAAACAGGGCGCCAGATAAAACAACTGTGGTGGGTGTGCGCATAAATTTATTTTTTCTTAATACTGATCATCATACCAGCAATACCTGCAAGCGCCGCGACGGCACCCGCAATGGCATACACCACGATACCTGAATCTATGATGCGTTTGGTAATACTCCCTGCCTCCACGCGCTGGTCGAATGAGACGCTAAATGTTGACGCCTTGTTGTCGGTGCCCGAGAGTACCAGCTGATATACGCCCGCATGCGGGAAGACGTATGGCACGGTGGGGTTTGAGTCTAGAGTGCCGCTCGTAAAGATTGTTTTGCCCTGGTCGACAACCGACACCTGACAGGTGCACGTGTAGGCAGAGTAGTCTGCATACGACACAAGAAATACAAGGCTCGCCTTCTCGCTTGCACGCGGGTCGTCTTCCGGGTTTACGTGCATCATAGCGGCAACACCCTGTTCGAATTTAAATGTATGTGCAGACGCTGGCCGCGGCATAAGCGCCACAAAGAGCACCACAACCACGAGAATGCCGAACGCTCTATTCATGCGAGAGCGATGTCGAGGACGCATCCACCCCGTACCACGTTTTGAGCCAACGGCTCATGTCTGCGATTTGCCCGTCTTGGCTTGAGATAATATCCGCTGAAAGTTTTTTGATTTCTGAATGCTTGGCGTTTTGGAGTGCCATCTGTGCCATTGCAACAGCGCCTTGGTGATGCACTATCATTTCGCTCAAAAACTCTTTATCAAACTCATCACCTGTCTTTCCCTGCAAACCAGAAGTCATACTCAACATCATGGACTGCATATCCATCACCATTCCGCGGTCGTTGTTCGCAGCACTAGCAGATTTCCCAATAACGTACCCTCCTCCAAAACCGACAATAAGTAACACTGCTCCCATGAGCATTGGCAGGTATGATTTCATATTCAAATGGTAGCATTTTTTGGCGAACCATCGGCAGTTAGTAAGCATCAGCATTAAAGTCATTTCTGATATACTTTCTATATGAAAGCAACAATACTTTTGGCATCACTTAAAACGAGCGCGAGCGGAGAATATTCCCATACCGAGGCGTTGTCTCAACTTTTGGTTGATGAATTACAAAAGCTTGGCTGCGAAAGCGAGTTTGTGCGTTTGGCCGATCACAACATCCCCGTTGGGCTCAAAAGCGACATGGGGCAAGGCGATGAGTGGCCTTCTATTTTGCCAAAAATAACTTCTGCAAACATTGTCATCTTTGCGACTCCTATCTGGTGGGGCGGCCATTCGTCGCTTATGCAGCGCGTTATTGAACGCATGGACGCACTTAACGACGAGCTTATCGAAAAAGGCACTTCCGGTCTCTTGGGCAAAGTGGGCGGTATGGTAATTACCGGCGAAGAAGACGGCGCCGAACATGTCATCGGCAACCTCGCTAACTTTTTAATCTGGAACGGCATGACGCTGCCGCCCGCAGTTACACTTTCCTACCTTGGCAGCTACGAAGATACCGAAACCGCAACCGTCGAGAAACTAAAAAAGCAGGAAGCCACTGCCGGCATGGCAAAAACCATGGCCCAGAACCTTGTGCACATGGCGAAACTTCTCAGCGAAAACCCCTACCCCGACCAAGAAAAAAATTCGCAGTATATTCGGTAATCGGTAGATTCTCAGAAGGCTACGCAAAAGAAAAACCTCCGCGTGGATAGCGGAGGAAAAGAGAATGCTCTCTAGCGGCTTTATCCTAAAGACTAGGACGTGTTTTTGATCGACCCGCTCGGGGTGTAGTTCCGAGCAACGCCGCCCAGCAGCCTTTGGAAGTCTTCGATACTGCCACCAGGGCCAATGTCGGGCGGACCACTGATTGGGTTCGCCGCAAGCCCTTGCATGTGTTGATCCACAAGCTCCTTACGACGCTTGTCGAACTCTTCGTCTTGTGACGACATGTGCGCCTCCTGCGCAGTTAAAGCCTCACCATAATGGCGACGCTAATACTGAGCAGGAGCTGTCTGAGTTCAGTGAATCACAGATAACGAAACTGGCAAGGCGGACTTAGCAACTAACGAGAGTGCTTTTTGTAGCTATAAGGTTGCGGAACCTCGAACTTTTCAAATGCGCGAAAAATGACCCCCTGACTCACGGATTGCGTTTCAGGAACTCTCCAGAGTGAAAAACTATGGTGTGGCGGGCGATGAGGGAATCGAACCCCCGCCAGCGGTTTTGGAGACCGCTGTTCTACCACTAAACTAAGCGCCCTATAATCGGCATATTACCTTAAAACATAACGTTTTGGGAGTATCTTCAGAATCAGCAATAGTATTTAACAATAATTAGGTTTAATTAGTTTTTATCACTTTTTGGGCAACCCGTGGGCAACCATGGGCATTATTACCAAAGAGCAGTACAGGCAAAAGTGATAGATTGAAAAAGTCGCTCCTAATTCAGAGCGGCTTTTTGTATGATGCGAACGTATCCGGCATCTGCATCCACTTCAATCTCATCACCGTCTTTCAAGATTTGTGTAGCGGTCTTGGTCCCAATTACGCAGGGCTTTTTCATCTCACGCGCGACGATAGCGGCATGGGACATGATTCCTCCTTCGTCTGTCACAACTGCAACTGCTTTTTGCATGGCCGGCACATAGTCTGGGTCTGTTATGACACTTACAAGAATTTCTCCTTCTTGAAGCAAGGATACGTCGGCTTTGCGCGTTATAACCCGTACCTTTCCTTTTGCATACCCTTTGTATCCAGTCGAACCTTTGATTTCACTAGCGTTCGTATCAACTGATTCAAGTCTAAGACCTTTGCTTCGCAGATTTTCATTAAGTTCAGGAAGTGGAATCAGTGTTTCGTCCAGTAATGCACATCCTTCTTGAGCCCTCTTCTCCAAGGCGGCAAGGAAGTCTGGCGATGCTCCCTTTTCTAGCGCCAAAATATCTTCAGTAAGGACGTGGTGTGATAAATGCACATATTGCGGGAAGAGTCTCTCAAAAGATTCAGTGAGCATATTTGCAGTCTTGTCAGTGTATTCCTGTGTCTTCTCACGAACTCGGTTCATACCGTCGAAGAATTCTTTATCTATATCGGCATGGTTGGGTAGGCGGAAATACACAGTATTCATCGCTGACCAATACGATGTGAGAGTTTTGTGATATTCAACTAATTCAGTGCCGCTTTGAATTGTTTTCTGATCTTTTGCATATGGCTCCAACATCTCCCAGCATTTTTCAAAATGGTCGATCATGTGTTGGCCAATTTTTGGGTCGTTGTTGAGCATTGAAAGGGCGTCTTTTTCAAGTTGTGCCAGTTCTTTCTCTTCGTACCATACACTTCCACCTTGGCCTCGTGGTGGCACAATAAACAAGTTGTGCTTGATGCTTTGGTTTGTGAAGAGCTTTAACCCGTCTCTATCGCAGGTATTCCAAAGTTGGAAATACAACAAAGAATATTCTCTCTCCAGAATTTTCGATAAAACCACAATTGATTGCGCTTTTGTATCTGAAAGAGTCGTAATTGGGCGCGACTGTGTGATATAAAATTTCCCATTTTCATATGCCCACTCTATGTCGCATGGGAAACCATAGTGATTCTCGATTTTCAGTATGAGATCAGAGAGTTCTAAGATTTGTTCACTTGTAAGTACTTGAGCGGACGCTTGCGGTTCTGAAATTTCCTTCCATTCGTTGCCACCATGTTCTGCTCGATAGAGTGCTCGGTTCTGAGTATTAACAGTCGTTTCAATAATCTTTCGTGGCTCTTTTGATACCACATAACTATCTGGGGTAACCTGTCCTGACACTATTGCCTCACCGAGACCATAGCCCGCTTCGATGATTAACTGGTTTCTATCTTCAGTAACTGGGTGCACAGAAAATGCAATACCTGATGTCTCGCTGTTAACCATTGCTTGAACAACTACCGCAACGGAAATATGTTCGGCCTGCAGGCCTTTTTCAAAACGATAAAATATTGCACGTGAAGTAAATAAGGAAGCCCAGCACTTCTGGACGTTTTTCAGTAATACTTCTTCTGTCGTGTTAAGGTACGTATCAAGCTGCCCTGCCCATGCGGCGCTGGCAGAATCTTCTGCCGTAGCTGAAGAGCGTATAGCTACATATTGGACGCTCAGCTTCTTGAATTCTCGTTCTACTTCTTGGGCAATATCAGTTGGCATTTCTGCACCGAGGATACGAGCCTGAATTCTTTCCGAAGCACGCTCGACCGTACCCATTTCTTTTAGGTTGACTGTTTGCAAGATCGATTCCATTTCAGCCACGAGGCCAGCCCCTTGCAGAAACGTATCAAATGTACCTGAAAGAATAACAAACCCAGGTGGGACAGGAATACCGGCCTGGGCCATTTCACCAAGCGATGCACCTTTGCCACCAGCTGTTGCTGCGTCATTTTTACCTACTCCAGAAAAGGGTTTGGAAAGCGGCATATATAATTGTCCCCCATACAGTAACATGACATTTTCATATAAAAACAAACAGAAGCCGCCTCACCAAGAGACGCGCAAGGCGGCTCTGCAGTGAGGCGGGGTTCGTTACGCGGCGCGGAAGTTGCGACCACGAACGAAGATGATGAACACCATCGTGAACTCGATGACCGAGAACGTCAGCGGCTGAAGCGCATCCTGCACGGTCCACGCCGGAATGGCGAAGAGCTGCATGACGCACGAAGCCGTCCAAATCGTCCAGGCCAGCTTGTCCTCCTTGCCAGGGTTTTCCCATGCCGACGTAAAGGTCGGCCAAGAGCCCATGAAGGCGACGGCGCTGCTGACAACAATGCCGAGGTTGGGTTCGTCGAACGCCAGCCACAGAGCAATGCCGAGGGCGGCACCGCCCAAGCAGCGCTTGTCCAACTTCGTCCAACCGGACGTGCCGTAGATGAGCGCCAGCCCGGTAACGATCGTTGCACCGGCAACTGCACCGATGAGCTGACCGTTCACCGAGCCCTTCGCGTACATGCCCAGCAGCACGATCAAGTCGAGCGCCAGCCAGATGATCCACGAGGTCTTCGCGGGTTTGGTCTGACGGCGCAGGATTGCGATGATGTAGGGAAAGAAGCCAGCGAGGAACACCACGCCAGCCAAAAAAGTAAGGACGTGGTTGTCCATCGAACGACTCCTCTCGAGTTATTTCAATGAATGATCGGCGACCATTCCGCTAGTAAGTATATACTAAAACAACATATTTGTCAATACGTCAAGAGTGCCGCAAAATAGGGACATTTCGGTGACGCGTGGGCAACCCGTGGGCAACCAATGGATGGAGAGCCAAACTCAGCTTCCAAAGAAGCAAATAACTGAAACGTAGAATCGAAAAATTGCGTTGCGGGCGATGAGGGAATCGAACCCCCACTAACGGTTTTGGAGACCGTTGTTCTACCATTAAACTAATCGCCCGTATTTGGCAGTGTACAGCAAAACAC
Source organism: Candidatus Adlerbacteria bacterium (assembly GCA_029288895.1). Taxonomy (GTDB): domain Bacteria; phylum Patescibacteriota; class Minisyncoccia; order Phycocordibacterales; family SBAW01; genus GWA1-54-10. The sequence continues at coordinate 161,305 of JARIGK010000002.1, forward strand.
TCCCCGTGGGGAGCGTTTTTACTTCTTAACTTCTTTGTGTACCGTTGATGCTTTGCACCACTTACAATACTTTTTGAGTTCGATCTTACGCTCCACCAGCTTTTTATTCTTGGAGGACCAGTAGTTGATGCGCTTGCACTTGCTGCAGGCGAGCTTTATAAGGCGATCTTGCGACATGCCCGATACTATAGCAGAGCTCCTCTATTTGGTCAAAACCTTAACACCCACTCCCCTTAAGGCTAAGGGTACGGCAAATATTGGCGACGTAGGTACGAGTCTCCTGGAGGCCGCCTGGGTTTGTGCCGCACTGCCAGGCATACAGCCCTGGGCAGTCAGAGCTTGGGGCAAGGCCAGGCTTTGTACCATTCCCATTAACCCCAGTGCCCGGGCCGCTGTTATAGCCCGCAAAGGTATTGGCTAGGTTTGGAAACTGCTGATATATATTTGCCAACATTTTTGCCCCTTCGTTTACCTGACATTGGGTATCGCTAGAGCCGCACGAGGTATTAACAACCTGCATCAAACCTTTAGCCCCTGCGCCAGACACTGCATTTGGGTTGCCGCCTGATTCTGCAACAATAGTTGCCGTTACCACCTGCTGGCAATTTGGCAATGAAGAATTCGCGCACGCTGCTTGGATCTGGTCGCCATATCGCGCCTGCACTTGGTCGTACGTTGCACTGAGCGCTTGGTCGCTCTGCGATGTTGCTACAGATACTGGGGCTTGGACACCATTAGGTCCGACCGTGCTTACATCGATCGGCGTAACAGCCGGGCCACCCCCTGAACCGCCCGTCCCACCAGCCCCCGTGCCTGTGCCGCCGCCTGTACTTGGGCCCGATGCAACATCAATCCCACTCAACAAATTACCAATCTTCACATCGCGAGGGCGGTGGTCGTTGTAATCTTTGCAACTACTTAGGTTAAAGAAGCTGCTTGGTTGATAGTTGCTGTTCGTGATTGTTTGGAGTGCGAGTTGAACA
>JARIGK010000003.1 GCA_029288895.1 Candidatus Adlerbacteria bacterium
GATTGGTGATATTGCAAATATTCCAAACGCAGAAACAGCATATACCCTTCGAAAGAATAGTCAGACTGGTTCAAATGGCGCTCAAAGTAAAAAAGTTGCACAAATCGTACTTGCTCAAATTAGAGAATACGGTAGTACGTATCCAAATTTTTACATTGCATTACTCAAGGCCTATGCACGATTGCTTCTACAATCAACAATTGGAACCACGGGTCTTGCGAAAATCTATGCGGATCTAAAATCAATCCTGAAATAAATCCTTAAGCACATCTTCTCCTACTTCTTTTGTATCTTTAGTCTGTGGGGCTTTTTGTCCAATTGAATTTTGTACCTGCGTACGCACTTCAGCGTGCGATCGATCGTGCTGCACTTGTTTTTGAGGATGGTGCAAATTTCCCTCTTTTCTATCTTCTCTCCTATTTTGATTGCCGTTATTATTTCCGTGATTTCGATTATTCTGTTGAGTATTTTGATTTCTATTCGGTTGTACAGGTTCGATAGGTGTCCGTTCAGTTTTCGCTTCCACCCTCTCTATTTGCGGAGCAATTGGAGCTGCTGGTACAGGTGCAGGTTCTGAGATCGGAACTTCAGGTACATTACTTTTTGCTGTAACAGTTATTGTTGATTCAGATTGTGGAGCTAAAGGTTCCGGATTTGTAACCTCTGCAATATTTGTATTTGATTGCTCAGTAGTTATACCCGTACTATTCATAACAGTAAGAAGCGCCTCACGAAGTGCTGCAAGATTTTCAGGCTTTGGAGTTTTCTTATCTTCTTCGACTTCAGGTTTTAGATAGCTAAGTGACATAGCTTTTCGGAGTTCATCTTCACGAGCAAAGGCTCTGTCATTTCGTTCTGCATTCTCTCTACCATTTTCTCGTCTTCCGTTACTATTTCCACGAAAATTAGAACCTCCGCCTTGTATATCGCCTTGTGAGCGACGCTGAGGTGCGTTACCATTGCCTGTGCCGCCAACTGAAGCACCTCCAGTTGAAGCCCCTCCTGAGCCTTGTGAGCGTGGATTATCTCGATTATCTCTCTGTGTCGAGTTTGAACCTTCCCTGCCGCTACTACCTCCTCTTCCATTATCTCCTCGAGACATATCTCTTCCACCATCTCGACGATCTGGTCGTTGACCACCACCCTGATCTGAACCATTTCTGTTCCCACCCTGTCCCCCATTTTGTCCTCCACGATCAAAGCCCCCTTGACCACCACCTTTACTTTGTCCTGCTCCAGGACCAAAAGCACTACCTCCTGATTGGCCACCCTTTGAGTTTCCACCTCCCCCTCCAAATTGGGTTTGAATCCATTCGAGTAATTCTTGTTCTACTTGTGCTCTAGGACGAGCATATAGAGCACGAGATGAATCGATAATTTCTTTTGTATATGAAATTTCAGGTCTTGGAATTGGAGACATTCCAGAAGCTGAGAATGGTGGTGAAGTTACCCCGTCGATCATAAGCTTCAAGTACATTTGATACTTTTGAAGATTTACAATATCTTCAGCGGTAAACTGTGGTGCAAATTCTTTTTCAAGAACCTCAGCGTCATATGCCCCTACTCGATAAATACACATAGTACCTACGTTTCCGAATACCGCAGCTCGCACTTCATCGGTCATTTGTTCAATATACTGGTGTGCAATATGCAAATTTAATTTATACTTTCGGGCTTCAGAAAGGATATCGGCAAAAGATTCGTTCGCAAAAGATTGGAACTCATCTACATATAGATAGAAGTTTGGTGCCGCTTCAAGTTGCGATAGACTCAAGTCCGCTCGACTCATAGCACCTAGATAGATTTTAGTAATCAACATACTTCCAAGAAGGTTTGCGTTCGCTTCACCCACTCTTCCCTTTGAAAGGTTGATAATCAAGATCTTCTTGTTATCCATAATTTCTCGAATATCAAAAGAAGATTTCGGTTGACCGATAATATTTCGAATCAATGGGTTTGCCACGAATTGACCTACCTTGTTTTGAATCGCAGGTGCAGCTTCAGCAGCAAACTTTTCGGTATAGTTTGCATATTCGTTTACCCAAAAAGATTTTACAGATGGATCAGAGATATGATTGACCACTTCCTTTCGGAAATCCTTGTCGGTGAGCATTCGGTTTACAGCCACAAGAGTTGAGCCTGGGTACTCAAGGAGTGCAAGCATGATATTTCCGAGAATATATTCCATTCGAGCTGACCATGCGTCCACCCAAATCTTTTTGAAAGCGGACATCATACCACTGGCAACCAGGTATCGTTGTTCCGGACCTACGTCTTCCATTACGTTAAATGAAACCGGATATTCCATATCGAACGGCGCAAAATATACCACATCTTTGATTCGATGCTCCGGCACGTAATCGAGTAGGAAGTCTGCAGATTTTCCGTGAGGATCGATAAAGCAAACACCGTCTCCGTTTTGAATATCTTGGATTGCTAAATTTTCAAGGAGGGTTGATTTACCCATACCTGTTTTTCCAATCGCATAAAGATGTCGCGATCTATCTTTTTTCTTGATACCAAAACGCAATCGCCTGTTACGCGAATCAGTTTCACCGAAATATACTACTTTTTCATCATCATTTTCTGCCATAGATCAATATGCAGATATTATATAGCAAAACTGAACCAAGTTCTATTAAAGAACGCAGTTCAGTTTTGCTATATAAGAATTATTTTTCTTCAGGAGTATCTTTCATTAATTCTTTTACTCGAGATACCTTGTTTGACGGAGGAAGTTTTGAGTTTACCACTTCGCTGTTTGCACCAATTGCTTCTATGGTTGCCATGTTTGCTGTTTTTGTAACAGTCCCAGATATCGATGCTTTGGCAGAATTTTTCATCGGTTCTTCAGAACCAGTAAAAGTAGCATCGGTTCCGTCTGCAGATTCTTCGATTACAATGTATTTTCTTTTGAGAGCTACAGCTGTGATAAAAAGTCCAGATATAACGATTACCCAATGTTTCCAAGTGCTCGGTAATCCAAGTGAAGGGATTATAGCCACCCAGATACCAAGAATCGCAATAAGTGTTCTTTTTTTCATATGCATAACATTATATGCACAAAGCTCTTAGAGCACAATAAAATGAAGCTGGGTCAGTTTAGGTTAGTTTAATAGTCAGCTTGGATACTAATAAATCCGTCTCGCCCGATAACAAGATGGTCCATAAGATGTATCCCAATGATCTTTCCAGCCTGAATAAGCTGCTTGGTTATTTCGATATCAGCAGCACTTGGTGTCAGTATTCCTGATGGATGGTTGTGAGCTAGCACGATCGCTGCCGCTCCGTATTCAAGCGCAGGTTTAAACACTTCTCTTGGGTGTGCAATATTTGAGTTAATTGTACCGATCGAAATAATTTCTTGATGAATTACTCGATTATGTGTATCAAGATACAATCCACACAATTGTTCCTTTGGAAGATTGTGCATGTCTTTCAGGTATTCGTATACATCTTTACCGGTTCGAATAGTTGCAAGACCCATATCGTTTTTCTTGAAAAGTCGTTTTCCTATTTCAACACATGCAATTATTTGGCAAGCTTTAATAATTGGAATATCAAGATCTGCTGCAATAATCTTCGGATCAGTTTGTGCAGATATTGCACTGTTACCGTATTCTCTGATAATACGCTTGGACATCTCAAGGACACCTTCTTTTTTTGTTCCTGTTTGTAGAACGATTGCAAATAATTCTTGGAGTGAAAGTGAGTCTGGACCAAGCTCAGTTAACTTTTCTCTAGGCTTTTGCTCGTCCGGAAGGTCGCGCAATTTAAGAGTATATGTGCGACCTTCGTCTGAGACCTTATTGTAAGCCAAATTGCCCGACTGTTCTGTCGATGAAAATACCGACGAAGTACTCATAAGCAAATCCGTATCTCTGATCGTGTAAGTCATGAAGAAATAATATCACGCCCATATGAAATTGATATGAGGAAATAATCAAATACAGTTCATGCTCGACAACCTTACATATACTCTAATAGACCTACTGAATATCAGTAAAAACAACAGCGTCTTTCATCTCTGTCATAACTCGTGCAGGAATCTCAGAATATTCCCCTTCTCCACTCATAGCCTTTTCGAAAGCCGATCTCTTGTTTTCACCTGTAATATAGAACACTGCATGATCAACCATATCTCTCATAAATGAAAGTGTTGTTGAAATTCGAAGTGGATATTCACTTTTTCCTTCAGCATCAATCGATTCAACTAAAATATTTTTAGTATTGAATTTTGTATCGAATTCTTCTTTTCCGAGAACCCCGGGGATCATACCTCCTGTGTGACCGTCGGCACCCATACCGTACAGTGCAATAATAATTCCTTTCGGAAAATCTGCTTTCCATTCTTTAATATTTCTTTCAAAACGAGTAGCACACTCTTCAATTGTTTCACCTGGATTTGGTTGCGTGTTGATACAAAATGCATCAACATCAATCAGTGAATTGTAAAAATTAGTCGATTGCAAAATCGCAAAGTTATTGATATCAAGTTCGTCTGAAAAACGATCATCGGTTACAGTGACGGTAAGATCTGCACTTAAATATTCAGGATTAATATACTCCAAAACTGCAAGCGACGATCCACCAGCTAAAAGTAGAAGAACAGGACGGTCTACATATTGAGCCAATATATCGTTCAGATAGTCTCCCGCTGCCTTAGTTACAGCACCCATATCCGACAATCGCTCAATTTTAAGCACCCCTTTTCCTGTTGCATTTTCTTCACTTTTTCCCTGCCCTTCCTGGTCGCTTTTGTTCGTATTCATAAGGCTATTTACTCATATTTATATGATATGGTCAAAATATATAAATAGTGTAATATTTTCTGGAAATCGACCAATATAGCCCTCACAATACGCTTACGGTCTAAAACCCTAGTCGTAAACAAGCGCTATAAAGTCTAGTACAAACCAGTTTCGAGTAGTCGAAAATCACATTGCTCGGATAACATCACAACAAAAAACAAGGAGGAACTCACGGTGAAATTCTCACTTCAATCATTGGTAACTACGTCATTCTTTGGCGCAAGCTGTGGAGGCCAACGTATCGGTTTTGTAGTACAGACAGAAGTCTTGCTCCTGCCTTGGCAGCCAGGACTTATCTTAGGATATGGATTTACGAAAGACCAAAAGGCACTCCACTCTCAAACGCTGTATCGGTGCCGGCGTGCCGCAAGAGCATTTTTCGATGGACTGATCGAAGATATCTTTATCGCTTGCCATGCCGTTTCCAAAACCGGACTCGATATGGCAACCGCAATGAAAGACTATCTGGTCAAAACCATGCATGTGCCTGAAAAGCGAATCCATTTGATCAACCCTTTGACCAAAACGAACACCCGATCAGAACTGCAGTTTTTCTTTGCCGCAATTGAAGCGGCCGATGTCGGAGGTCGAAAGATTTATCCTGTCGTGATTAGCTCAGGCTACCACAAATGGAGGATCGATCACCTTATCGATTGGATCTATGAGATTTCAAGTTTGGTCGAACCAAAATTTGATCGGCCAACTGTGCTTTGCTGCAGTGGTCGGCCCACTTGGACATTCACAGATCTTCTCTGGGAGGTAGTCAAACGGCCGGCTTGCGTACTAAACCCTGATCGTGGCAAGATCGACCGACTCGTCTTCGCTGAAGGCTATGGTCCGAGAGAAAACTAACTGAATCAACAACAAAATACGAAAGGATCCCTAGCTACAAAACCCCGATTTCTGCCATGCGCAAGCAATGCAGAAATCGGGGTTCGTTTTTTAGTAAACCAAATAAAACAAAAGCCTCTCCTAGAGAGAGACTTGCGAGCGGTTCGCGAGCAGAGGAAAATTTCAGAAGAAATTTTCTGTTCTCTCGTAGAGAGGTCTTTTGTTTTGAGTTAGATCTGTTCTACAACAATCATATTAGTCATCTCAGTCTTTGAAAACGGAGTACCTGAAATGATTACAATCTTGTCACCCTTCTTAACAAGCTTTTCTTTAATAAGCATTTGCTTAGCTTCTTCGTGTGCTTCTCGGAAACCAGGGCATCGCTTCATCATCATTGGATATACACCGAAGTACATACACATTTGATTATGAGTCTTTTTGTCAGGAGTGAATGCGATGATCGGAACAGAAACTCGCTGTCGTGACGCAAGCGCAGCAGCACTTCCGAATTCTGTAAGTGCAACTACATACTTAGCACCAATCTGCTTAGCGGTTTGAGCTGCAGCAGCACCAATAGACTGGCTAAGGTTTTCTGCAAGAAGTCGTTCTGGGTGTGACAACAAAAGTGAATGTCGTTCATCGTTTTCTACTTCTCGAGCAACTCGAGCCATAACATTTACAGCTTCAACTGGATACGAACCAAGAGTTGTTTCTTCTGAGAGCATCACCGCGTCTGTACCGTCGAGGATTGCGTTTGCAACGTCTGAAACTTCAGCTCGTGTTGGAACTGGATTCTTGATCATAGATTCAAGCATTTGAGTTGCAGTGATAACTGGCTTTCCTGCTTGATTACATTTTTCAATAATCATTTTCTGAGCAAGAGGAACTTGTTCAGCTGGAATTTCCACCGCAAGGTCACCTCTTGCAACCATTGCACCATCTACCACTTCGAGAATTTCGTCAAAGTTTTTAAGAGCCTGAGGAGTTTCGATTTTAGCAATAATCTTTGTTGTCTTCATTCCCTTCTTGTTGAGAATATTTCGAAGCTCAACCGCTTCAGAAGCTTTTCGAACAAACGAGAATGCAACATAATCAACATTGTTTTTAACACCGAATTCAATATCTTTCTTGTCCTTTGGAGTCAAAGCACTAATAGAAAGATCTGATTCAGGAAGGTTTACACCTCGTCGGCCTTTAAGCTCTGCGCCGTTCAAAACCTTACAGATTACTTCGTCACCTTTGATATCAGTTACGAGCATTTTTACCTTACCATCGTCTAGAAGAATATGTTCACCCTTCTTCACTTCTTTAGGAAGTTTTTCGTAGTTAATAGATGCAATCTGATCTGTTCCTTCTACTTTCTGATCAGTTGTAAGTACGAATTTTTGACCAGTCTTCAATGTTACTCGAATAGCAGGATCATTGTGAAAATTTCCGATTCGAATCTTCGGACCACTCAAGTCTTGAAGAAACGCAACTGGAAGTCCAGTTTTCTTTGAAGCAGCCATACCGTTATCAAACTTTCGCTGATGTTCTGCAAAGTCACCATGTGAGAAGTTCATTCGAATAATATTGAGCCCTGCCTTGAGGAGCTTTTCGAGTTGTTCCACGCTTTCTGTCGCAGGACCGATCGTTGCAACGATCTTTGTTCGCTTTCCTAGATTCATAATTGTGTTAATTGATTGTCTTAATATTGCTAAATGACCTGGTGATTCTAGCAATAAATAAGGCCTTATTCAAGCAGTATTTTGAATCCTAAACCCGCCAAAACAACACCTGTCACCTTGTCGATTACACCCTTCCAACTTTCGATCTTTCGAGCCAAAACTCCAGCACTAAAGCAGATCGCAACAATTGAAAACCATATACCAGTTGCAATCATTATTTCGACTCCGTAGCAAGCTTGAATCCATTTTGGAGTGCTTGGAGTAATTACCTGAGTGAATAATGCCAAGAAGAACAGCGTTGCCTTTGGATTTAACACATTTGTTAAGAAGCCTGTTTTGATCGCACTTTTTATTGAATCTGTTAAATCTTTTTGTGGTTCCAATTTCGGTACTTTATTCGAAACCTTGTTATTTGAAACCCTGAAAGACATTACACCAATATAAATTAAATATAATGCTCCAATAATCCGAATAACATTGAAGAGTAAAATCGAATGAGCAACTAACGCTGCGATTCCGAGAATCGAATACGTAACATGAACCGCAATCCCAAGAGACAAACCAATCGCTGCAGCGATACCGAGTTTTCTTGATTTAGAAATACTATATTTGCTCACTAAGAGAAAGTCCGGACCTGGACTGATAACAGCTAACAAGTGAATACCAGCAACTATAAAAAGTTGCGTTGGATATGTATGCATTTTAAGTTTGAATGCGCAAAAAGCGCTATATTAGATTAATAACCAACATAAATAACTGACGTGTAAGTAAAATTTGTTTAAAAAATTCAAAACAAATTATTGTTGAAAACTATAGATACGTATATTTTGCAATAGACATTTTAATATCAAATTTAGAAGTATGTACCGTTATGATACGCGAGACTTGAAGTAGTGCTACTCATGTATAAATTATATTCCTCTCTTTGCACGTGTCCAGCTACATACCACTCATACATAGCGCCCGCCTGACTATTATCCAAATGGTGCGAGTACTAGGATTCGAACCTAGGACCCCATCAGTATCAGTGATGTGCTCTACCAACTGAGCTATACTCGCATTTGTGCTCAATACCTTATCAAAAAAATATCCTAAAAACAAGGCCACACCCAGTGTAGAGATTAGTTTTTGATCAGGTATTGAAGCCAAATACATAAGACAAAGAAAAACACTCGCCGTTAAGCGAGTGTTTTTCATCGAATATTGAAATAAATTAGATATGCATCCTGTACTTTTTTTGTTCTGCTTGAGCCGGATCTTTCTCCGATGTCTGAAGTGGTTAGGCCACTTATGCCTCTCATTTCGCAAGTTGAGAACTTGTATTAAATTAGCTTAAGCATAATTCAATGATCGGCCAAGGTATTGTTGGTAGTCCTACATGCGGGGCATATAGGCAACAATGATTTCAAATTGAATGATTCCACGAACAGCTTCCGCTACCCGTGCCTTGTTACGACTTACTCCCTGTCATCAAACTTACCGTAGGCCCACACTAGTTGAGACTTCGGGTACTTCTGACTCCCTTGAGTTGACGGGCGGTGAGTACAAGACTTGAGAACGTATTCACCGCGGTATAGCTGACCCGCGATTACTAGCAATTCCGGCTTCATGAGGTCGAGTTGCAGACCTCAATCCGAACTGGGCACTCGTTTATAAGGATTGGCTCAGGGTTACCCCGTCGCGACCCGTTGTCGAGTGCATTGTATCATGCGTGCAGCCCAGGATATCAGAGGGACATGCTGATCTGGCGTCATCCGCACCTTCCTCCCCCGTGAGGGGGCAGTCTCGCCTGACATATAAAACAGGCAACGCGGGTTGCGTTCGTTACCCCACTGAAGGGAACAACTCAAGCCACGAACTGACGACGACCATGCATCACCTGCCCAGCCGTCTTGCGAGGTCCAAAGTTTCCTAAGGATTACGTCTGGGTTTCAAACCCTGGTGAGGTTCTTCGTTTGCCATCGAATTGAGCCGCATGATCCACCGCTTGTGCAAGTCCCCGTCTATTCCTTTGAGTTTTAATCTTGCGATCGTACTACCCAGGCGCCTAACTTAACGCGTTAGCTTCGTCTCGGAGAGGGTCGATACTCCCCAAAACTAGTTAGGATCGTTTAGGGCGTGGACTACCGGGGTATCTAATCCCGTTCGATTCCCACGCTTTCGTGTTTCAGCGTCAGGTGTGCGCCAGTATACTGCCTTCGCATTTGGTGTTCCCCATAATATCAACGGATTTCACCCCTACACTATGAGTTCCGTATACCTCTCGCAACCTCTGAGTCGTGCCGTTTCCTCCGCGTCTCCTGGGTTAAGCCCAAGATCTTTCACGAAAGACTAACACGACCGCCTACACACCCTTTACGCCCAGTGATTCCGGATAACGCTTGGGGCCTCTGTATTACCGCTCCTGCTGGCACAGAGTTAGGAGCCCCTTATTCATGGGGTAACGTCAATGACTTCCTCCCCCATAAAAGGTCTTTACGTCCCGAAGGACTTCATCAACCACGCGACGTCGCTCCATCAGGCTTTCGCCCATTGTGGAAAGTTCTTGACTGCAGCCATCCGTAGATGTATAGCCCGTGTCTCAGTGCTATCGGTGGGGGTCACCCTCTCAGGTCCCCTAAGCGTCATAGCCTTGGTAGGCCGTTACCCTACCAACTAGCTGATGCTGCGCAGGCCGTTCAGGAAGCGGATTACTCCTTTAGAGTCGCCTCACTATCGGGAATTACCTAACCTTTCGGCTAGCTATGCCCGACTTCCCGGTACGTACCTGCGTTATACTACCTCGTCTGCCGGTTGCCTTGCGGCCCCCTTGACTTGCATGCCTAATCCACGTCGCCAGCGTTCATCCTGAGCTAGGATCAAACTCTGAATATAAGAGACAATGCCACAAATAAATGTGTCATGTTCTTGTTACTGTAGAACGGAACAAGAGAAAAATGTTTTTCACTTATTCCGTCGCCTTCTTGTTGGAATTAATCCAAGAAGGACTTTTTTGGTTTCTTGCGTTTTGATGTGATCAATTTGATGTTCTCTTATCTCCTCTTGTAAAGAGATTTGAGAATTCGATTTTGATGCTTCTTCTTTACCGCCCTGCTGCGCTGCTAAAGAAGTTTTTATGTATCTGCTATTCACAGATTTTCAAATAACAAACCCGCCAGAGGGCGGGCTTTCAACCAGAACGGTTAAATCCACCACTAACGAGTCATGGGAGCCATTATAGTCATATATAGAGTAGAGTCAAGCCCTTGTTTTAGGCCGTTTTTCTGGGCTTTTTAAGGCGCCCAAAAACCATCAAACTGCTTATAATTGCAGCCTCAATAAAGGCATATACCGGGAATATAAGATTGGGGATATTCCAGAGGGTGCTCGAGGCTGCTGCCATAGTGGCACTTATCATGTTCATTACCCAAGCGGGCAAATCTTCCGAATAGGGTTCTTTGTAGGTTTTGACGGCTGTTGGCAGCGAGGCACAGATGCTGGCAACCATAGTAGTAATGAGCGCCAATGTAGGGTTCCCGGTCTCGTACCAGACAAGTAGTGCGGCTGCTGCGGTCAGCAAACAGACTCCGTCTATAAACGAATACTTTTTGTATCCATACCCAAAACATCCAAGCACCAACACAATACTCATGTTAAATGTCAGCACGATTGGGATAATTATCGACCACGAAGCACCTGCACTGTACTGCGCAAAAATTTCTATAAGACCGAGCGTCACCCACAGTGCGTAGGAGACAATATTCGGACGTGTCGTCCCCCACAAAATATCCCGGATATACGGAATTGCAGATGCAAATTGAACTGCACCTGCCCCAAACCCTAACGCCGCGTGCCAATCCATGCCGTTAGTTTAGCGCGCTTTCGAAAGCGCATCTTCTACCTGCGAAAATAGCTCCCCCTGGGTGCCGTTGTTCATGATAACTACGTCCGCGTTATTCAGCACTGCCCGTATATTATTGTCTCGAGTAACATCCCCACCCCCATCATCTTCAATCTGTGACTGCTTTTGAAAATCTTCAAAACTATGACCGTCTTTTTCTCCTTCTTTACGGAGCATGGTTCGTGCATATCGCGCTTCCAGATCCGCATCAACACCAATAATAAAAGCTCCTACACTGCGTAAAAAATTTGCCTCGCTCTGCCTATGTATTGATTCAAAAATAACATTCTCGGGCTTATCTTGGAGATATTTTTCTCTGTAGTTTTTTTCCACTACGCCACCTGCATATTCTTGCTGGAGACGTGTAGCCATAGGTGAAAGGAAGTCTCGTGTCTTAGGATTACCTTCTCTCTCTACAAGTTCGCCTAAAAGTTGCGAGCTCGAGTATTGAACAAACCCCTTTGATTTTAGATATTCAACCACCGTGCCTTTCCCCGCCCCAATAGTGCCTGCAATTCCAATAATCATAGGAGTGGATTAGTAGTGTGGATATTATGTAAATACATTAAAGCCGAATCAATCTGATTTTCAAGGTCGGCAACAGTGCCATTATTTAAAATTTGATAATCAGCTCGGAGCATGACTGCATTGATGTTTTGTTTAGCCGGGTCAGTCGAAAACATTTCACGCTCTTCCTGTGCAATGAATTCTTCCATGGAACTGGGAGTTGTAGCGCTACTTTCAAGCCTTGCGCGTTCGTATCTAAGGCGAGGATTTGCAGTGACCGCTAAAAGAAAAGCTCCTTCTTTTTTTAATTCATTAGCCTCTCCTACTGCACGGATAGATTCAATAACTGCGTCTCCACCTTCCTGTGCTGCTTTTTTACTAAGCGAAGCAATAATATACTCAGGTCCAAACTCTGCACGCAATTCATTACCTGTTTGCACGAGGGTATCGCGGTTAATCGGTAATCCGCGCTTCTCAACTTCTTGAGCAATAAATTGACGCACTGAGTAATGCTTAAACCCTTTAGACTTTAGATAGTTTGCGGTGGTAGTTTTCCCCGCGCCCAGTGTTCCTGTGATGCCAAGTATCATTGGCTCAATTTTAACAAACCTTAGGCCTTTTTGCCGCGGCGCTGCCACTTTTCCCAGGCGACCAGGAGTGGAGATGCGAGGAAGATCGACGAGTAGGTACCGGCAATCATACCAACGATGAGTGTGAGTGCGAAGTCTTTTGTTGAAGCCGGGCCCACGAAGTACAGAGCCCCAAGCATGATAACAACGGTAAGTGATGTGTTGATCGAGCGAGCGAGTGTTTGTTTGATTGAGCGGCCCACAACCTGATCGAAGTCTTCGCGCTTGCTGTTGCGAGCATTGAGTGCCAAGTTTTCGCGGATGCGGTCGAAGACGACAATGGTGTCGTTAATCGAAATACCCAAAATAGTCAGCAAGCCGACGATAAAGAGCGAGTCGACTTCCGCACCGTTATAGAAGCCGAGGAAGGCAAACAGGCCTGTTGGCACGAGCACGTCATGCAACAGCGTCACAATTGCCACAACGCCGTACTTCCACGACGCCACAGGCTTCGAGACATGGCGGAATGCGAATGCGATAAAGAGGATGATGCAGACAACAACGAGCACAAGGGCGATCAACCCTTTGTGCAACAGCTCGGCACCAAGGATAGGGCCAACGCTTGTATACTGGTCTTCGTGGATCTGGCCAAAACCCGAGAGCACTGCTTCGAGCTGATTCTTCTCATCGTTTGAAAGGTCGCGCTGGCGCAAGATAAACGCATTGTCGCCAGACGGCTGGATGCGCACTTCGCCCAAGTTAAGCTGCTTCACAACCTGCTGCACTTGTTCCACCTGCGGGCGGCCCGAAGCGTAGCTTACCTGCAAGAGCGAGCCGCCGGCCAAATCGATGCCAGGCTTCAGCCCCCATGTTGCAATCGCGAAGATTGCGAGCACCGAAAGAAGAGCCGGGAGGATAAAGAAATATTTGAGATTTTTAGCGACGTTCATATTAGTTAAGTCCTGAGCGCATAAAGAAGCGGCCTATTTTCGAGTTCGTGTTGACGCCAAGCGCCAACAAGAAGGTGCGCGAGATGACGATAGCCGAGATCATCGAAATGATGACGCCCAAGCCAAACACCAAGGCAAAGCCTTTGATCAACGAGGTGCCAAACCAGAAGAGAATGACTGCGGCAATCACGTGCGCGATGTTTGAGTCGCGGATTGCGCTCCATGCGCGCGAGAAGCCGTGGCGGATTGCCTCCTGGCCATTTGCGCCAGCGGTCAATTCTTCTTTCATACGCTCGGCAATGAGGATGTTTGCGTCGACCGCCAAACCAACAGAGAGGATGAAGCCTGCAATACCAGCTGCAGTGAGCACGACTGGGATCACTTTAAAGAGCGCCACCATCAAGATGCAGTAAATGACGAGTGAGACAACTGCAACAACGCCCGGCAAGCGGTACCAGACGATCATAAACACTGCCAAGACGAGGAAGCCAAGGAGGCCTGCCATCACACCCGCGTGGGCTGCCTGGTCGCCCAAGGTTGCTCCAATGGTCTGTGTGCTTGCCAAGGTGATAGGTACTGGCAATGCGCCCAAGTTCAAGTTCGTAACGAGGTTCTTAGCCTGCGCTGCCGTAAAGTTGCCTGAGATTACTGCGCTGCCGTTGTCGATGCGCTCTTGAATGACAGGCTCGGAGAGAAGCTGGCCATCGAGAAAGATAGCAAGCTGGCGGCCAACGTTGGCGTCTGTAATCTGGCTAAAAAGTTTAGTACCTTCTGCATTGAAGTTAACGAGCACGGCAGGCTTCTGGAGGCTATTTGAGCCGTTGCCAAACTGGAGCTGTGCGTTCGAGAGATATTTGCCGGTGAGGCCTGTGTCCGTGTATGACTCAACCGGAACAGTTTTGCCATCATTTGTTGTCGCATCACCCGACTGTACCAACTTAAATTCCAAAGTCGGTGTTTGGCCGATCATCGCGATTGCCTGGTTTACATCAGTGACACCTGGAAGTTCAACTACCAAGCGGTAGCTGCCGTTGCCCAAGGCACCGGACTGTTCTGTCTGGACGACTGGTTCACCCACACCAAAAGCATTAACGCGGCGTTCGATCACCTGCTGCAACGCGTTCATCGCATCGGCAATTTCACCCGCCTGCACTTTGCTCGTGTCGGCGTTGTAGACCAGGTGCGTACCGCCCGAAAGGTCGAGGCCCAACTTAAACGCGAACCGGCTCGAAGGAGCGTTCGTCTTCCATACAAAAAAACCCACTGCTGCCGCGACAATCAATACGAGCACGGCGGTATAGCGCAATTTAAACATGCGGAAACAATAGCAGAGTTAGGGCCTGTTTCAAAGGGTTGACAAGGCTTTATTTTATTTCCCTTTTGCGAGTGTGAGGAGATTTTTGAAAATCATAGCGACCGCTATTGGACCGATGCCGCCGGGCACTGGGGTAAAGACAGATGCGACTTCAGCGCACTCTGGCACCGCATCGCCGGCCAACTTGCCCGCTGCTTCTGATGTACCTGCGTCGATAAGCACCACACCCTCTTTAAGCATGTGTGGCTGCACGAGCCCTGGCTCGCCTGCACCAAGCACGACAATATCTGCCTCTTTTACATCATCGAGAGAGCCTTCGTTTTTTGTGACAACAGACACATTCGCACCCACATCACGCAACAACTCTGCCACAGGTGCGCCAACAAGTTTGCCTGCGCCCACAACCACCGCGCGCTTCCCTCTCGCAGCCACATTATTTCGCACAAAAATTTCAGAGACCGCTTCGGCTACCGGCGCACGCACTATCGTTTGCGACTCATTGATTGCATCAACATCTTTTTCTGCCGGGATCATCGACAGCCACTGCTCAGAATTGGGTATCGGGAGTTGGACGATAATGCCATCGCAGGCAAGCGCGTGCACAAAGTCAGCGGGCGTAAAACGCTTTACTTCAATATGTAAACGCGCTGCAACGCGCGACTTTATTTTTATAAACGACTCTGTCGCAGCGTCTTCGCCTTCGGAAATCACTGCAAGCGACAAATGCCCAAAATTCTTCCGCTCTTCTTCAAGCGCAGCAATAATCTCTTCTGCTATGTTCTTTCCATCTACAATCATCAGCTATTTAGTTTTTATGGCGGAGCAATTCTTTTGGCACGTACTGCTCGTACTCGCCATTGGTGTAGTAAAAGGCGTCAAACGATGACGGGCCGTACTGGAAGCCGTATTCGCGTGTGAGTTTTGAGCCATCAACAGCAATTGGGTAGGAATAGCTCTTCCAACCACCCTTTGATGTTGGGACGCGGCCGCGCGTGCCATGCCACATGATAAAGAAGACAAAGCGGATAAGTTGAGGGTGCACGTAGAGAATTTTCTTGCCCACGGCCTTCGCCATCTCGGGCGGGCGCACAACGGCACCCGGCGGGCAGATATTAAACGCGTCGTACTTTTTCTTGAGTGGCGAAAATGCCAAAAGCTCGACGATGCGCACAACATCATCTTCGTGGATAAACTGGCGGAGCCACGTATGCGTCGCGGGCACAAACTTCGTCATAAGGGACACCAGGCGGTGCACAAACGATTCTTTAAGTTGGCCCGACAATGCTGCCTGCAAGCCAAAGCGGATGCGCATGTAACGGCCGCGAGGTCCAGTAATAGCCGCCGGACGCACAATCGCAACTTCTATCTCGTGCCCCGCTTCTTTTGCTACGGCGTACTTCTCTTCCA
The DNA here is from genome assembly GCA_029288895.1 of Candidatus Adlerbacteria bacterium. GTDB lineage: Bacteria > Patescibacteriota > Minisyncoccia > Phycocordibacterales > SBAW01 > GWA1-54-10. Next base: position 15,938 of record JARIGK010000003.1, read on the forward strand.
GATGCTGTTCAACGATGCGTTTTTCTTCTGCATACAAATAGTCGCTTTTGCGAAAGCCCTCTTCTTCTTTATAGAAATGGTCGACAGAATTGTCTTTGCGTGCGCCGTACGAGGCAACAGTCGAAAAGTGCACCAAGCGTTTTACAAAGCTGTGCGAAAAGCAAAAATCAAAGACGCGATCGGAGCCGTCGACGTTCCACTGCCACTGCAAATGTTTCTTTCCGTACATCTCGCGGATCTGCCACGCCGCATGGATGACGATATCGGGCTGGTGCGACAGCGCTTCCTCTTCCCACCCATCGTTATCGGACAAGTTTGTATGTATATAGACAAGCTTGGGCTCGTCTTTGATGAGGTCTGGGAGCGGCTCTTTGTCGATGCCTATGATTTTTGCCACATCCTCGCGCGCAGCAAAACGGCGCACCAACATTTGGCCAACATATCCGCCCGCACCGGTAATAAGGACTGTGTGTTGCATAGAGTTACTCTACCAAGAACTCACGCGGAACAACATTCGTTTCACTGTTTTAAGTGCAATCACTAAATCAAGCGCTAACGAGCGGTGTTTGATGTAGTAAAAGTCATACGCCAAACGCACCTTCGTTTCTTCGACAGACTGTGGCGAAAGTTGGCCTTGTTCGTACTGTTGGTTTATTTGCGCCCAGCCGGTGATGCCTGGCTTTACGACATAGCGCACGCCGTAGTACGGGATCTCTTGTGCCAAGCGCGCGCCCAGGCCTTCGATATCGTTGCGGGGCCCGATGAGCGACAACTCGCCCTTCAAGATATTCAAAAACTGAGGGAACTCATCGAGCGAGGTAGTGCGCAAGATATTGCCTACGCGAGTAACGGTATTTACTTTGTTTTCCCCCACCCATTCTTTGGATGCCGAGTTATTAAAGCGCATGCTGCGGAATTTGTATGCTTTCATGCGCGTGCCATCTTGCCCCAAGCGCTCTTGCGCGATAAATAATGCTCCTGGGCCTTCAAACTGGAGTGCGATCCACACAAACGGCGCTGCAATAATGGTGACGATACCCATCAAGACACCGCCCACAATGTCGAGCACGCGTTTTGAAAACGCGTACATGCTCGCGCGCGGCGGCTCGATGTTTTTAAGAAACCAGTCGTAGCGCAGAAGCGACAGAGGCACACGGTCGAAGACTTCTTCATAGACGCGATAAAAGTCAGCGTATTGGAAGCGGCGCTCCAACACACACAACCGATAGATTGCGGGCAAGAACAAACGCGACGCTTCGTTGTCTGCATCCACAACAACAAGGCTCACTTTCGATTCTGTGAGTTCGCGCACAAGCGCATCAACATGCCCTGCGCCAACTTCGACCGGGCTTTTGACGAGTGTAAATTCCAAGTGGTAGCGCGGGTTTTGATTGACTTCGCGCACCAAATCTTCTACTTCAGGGCCCGAGCCAATAAGCGCTGCACGTTCGCGCTTTAAGGGTTTGGTAAACCGCGGGAAGATCCACAACCGCCATGCAAAAATGCCAACAAGCGATATGCCGAGGTAAATGATGAGGCTTGTCTTTGGCGCGATGCCAATTTCGGGCAACAAGAAGAAGAGGAGCGCGGCAAGCGCAATGTTAAATATTTGCGTGCGGAACAAGACTTGCGGCAGTTGGCTGCGGAACAGGAGCACGCGCTTGCCGTAGAGGCCCGCCATATAAAAGACGAGCAACCAGACAGCGAACAAAAAGCCAAAAGCGCCGAAGTAGGCTTCTCTAATTTCTTCGGCCGGCAAACCGCCGTAGCGGGCAAGAAGTGTCAGCCATAGCGAAAGGCAAAAGACGCCTAGGTCCCCAAAAAAAAGCAGCACGAGGGCATATCTCCTACCAAATGTCATTGTGGTACCGTATATCATATAACCTATAAAGGTTTACGCTAGTTTCAATAGGAATACCCCAAACCATGAAGATTTTGTATGTAGTGACCAAGGCCAATTGGGGCGGCGCGCAGCGCTATGTCTTCGACTTGGCCACAGCTGCCAAAGCCCACGGAATGGACGTCGCTGTAGCATTTGGCGGAACCGGACTCTTGGAAGAAAAGCTGCGTGCAGAAAATATCCGCACTATTTCTCTACCTATAGAAAACAGAGCATCACTCAGTGCAGTTCTTACAACGAAAAAAATTATTGAGAACCTACTCAAAGAAGAGAAGCCGAATATTGTACACCTCAACAGCTCAATAGTCGGAATTGGCGGCGCATGGGCGGCGGACGCATGTGGTATTAAAAAAGTTATTTTTACCGACCACGGATGGGCGTTTAAAGAAGCGCGTTCCCTGTTCCAGAAAATCGCGATCTGGATGTTATCATGGGTCACCGTGTTGTTGTCCGACAAGGTTATTGTTGTGTCGAATGACGAACTGCGACTCACCCAACAGATGCCATTTGCAGGCAAGAAAGCAGTCCGCATCTATAACGGCATTGATTTGAATATGCACTTTGGTTCGGGCCAGATAATCCGCGACGCTTTCCCTGCTGGCGTTCCCATCACTGGCACTGTCGGCGAAGCAAACAAAAACAAAAATTGGATAGCACTTATCGAACAAGCAAGAAAAGATTCTTCGATGTATGTTGCGCTCGTTGGACCAGATAGCGGTTTACAATCAGAGCTCGAACAAAAAATTAAAGAATATGGGTTAGAAGCCCGAGTCAAACTTTTCGGTTATCAACCAGTAGTAGATGTTATGAAAGGATTCGACGTCTTCGCCCTTCCTTCTATTAAAGAATCGCTCGGCTACGTTATTTTAGAAGCCCGCGCTGCCGGCCTCCCTATCGTCGCAAACCGCGTTGGCGGCATACCCGAAGCAATGGACAAACCTCTCTCAGAATTTAGCAAAGAGAAGATGATTGAGCAGACGCTCGCGCTGTACTAGCGGTCGTAGCCGCCGCTAAATTCGCGGTCGAGCATGTCGCGGTGCGCCGCGCGCGCGTAGCGGTTCATCCCCGAAACCATACCAAGCGCTAAGAACTCGGCCAAGATGTGTGTGCCGCCATAGCTCATAAACGGAATGGTGGTGCCCGTCACCGGCAAGATGCCCATGTTGATGCCCGCGTGCAAGGTAAAGTGTGCGCCCAAGTAGCACAGCACACCAAGCGCAAATAATGTTTCGAAGTTGGATGCGCCGCGCGAGGCAGACAGAATAATGCGCCAGAAGATTGCACCATACAGTGCAAACACTATCAAAAGACCGACGAACCCCCATTCTTCGGCAAACGCGGCGAAGATAAAGTCGGTTTGATATTCTGGCAAAAAGCGGAGTTTGCTTTGCGTGCCGTAGCCGATGCCTTTGCCCACCCATTGCCCCGAGCCCACCGCCACCATCGACTGATAGGCGTTGTAACCCGAACCGTGGATATCGTGCGCGGGGTTTACGAAGTTTATGATGCGCTTCTTTTGATAGTCATGGAAGCCAAAGAGCCACAGCGCGCCAAACAGCACCATCCCTAACATAACCACGGTCGCGACATGTTTTTTTGAAATGCCAGAGAAAAACACCATGCCAAACCATATAAGAAAGATGATGATAGCGCCGCCGAAATCTGGCTGTAGTGCCACAAGCGCAAACACCACAAACGCGTAGAGGCCCGACACAATAATATGGCGGATGTTATGTATCTCGGTATGGCGGCGCGAGAAATATTTTGCTAGCAAAATAATGAGCGCCAGCTTTACAAACTCGACCGGCTCGATGCCAAGCCCACCGACAGAAAGCCAGCTACGCGCACCCTTCACCGCCTGACCGAGCCCCAACAAAAACAACAATGGAATAATGAGTACGCCGAAGATCCCTGCTGCGACGCCGCTCCTGCGTAAAAAACGCCAGTCAATAAATGATGCGCCGAAAAAAACTACAACGCCGGCAATGAGCCAGATAATCTGGCGTACGAATAGAGGGTCTTGGCCGGTGAAGGAATCCATTGTCAAAAGCCCCAAGCACGAAAGTGCCAAGGCAGACGAAAAGGCAATCCAATCGACCGCGCCCGTTTTCTTTGTAACGAGAGAAAAGAAAGACATAGGTAAGAAGTTCTAGAAGGACGGAAGTACAGTAATTTCGGCACGCACAACACCCGGCACACCCCCGCCCCAGGTAAAAGTCACCTGCTTTTGTGATTTGTGCGGGAGCGATGCGATAAGGCTTTTTGACGCTGCGAGCGCTACACCGTTTGCATCAAAGAGCACGGCTGCGATGGTTACATTTTTTGCATCTTGGATGGTGTTGTTTTCAAGCTGGAGCGAAAGGCTCGAACCGTCCGCAGCCAACACTTGGTCTGCCACCTGCATGCGCGGGATAGCGTTTTGCGCGACACGTTCCCACACCGGCAAATTCGAAAATGCAAAGAGCGTGCGGGCGACAACGCGACTACCGGTTGGAATGTTAGGCTCGACGATTGCGATTGTCTGCAGCGGCGGCAGGTCCATGACACCGTCGCGCTCGATGATCAAATGGTTATCTGCATCAAAGAGTTGGAACGAGTACGCAGCGCTGTGTGCGCCAGCGCCCGTGTTTGGGTTTTGGATGTAGGCCGCTGCAGTGTAGGTACTTGCTTGCCCTGAGCTTGTCGAAGCGGGTGATGTCAAAAACGAGCGGGCCCACGAGACGCTTGGCTGCCCCGCTTGATTGGTACAGATAAGCGCACAGGTACCACCGCAGTCGACGCCACTTTCGCCGCCGTTTTGTTTATTGTCGAAACAGGTTGCAGGGGCAGAGAAAAATGTGGTGTATGCGAACCACAAAACTATAAGAATAATAACGACAACCACTGCCGTATACGTAAATTTCCGCCGCTCTCCCCAGGACAATGCCATGCCCTTATCCTACCAAAGAAAAAAGCCCGCCGACAAAAGCCGGACGGACCTTTCTAACACATCATGGGGCGTCGAGAGGGATTCCATGCTCTGCATGCATCGTCTCAACCGTGAACTTCTCCTCCGTGCCGTCGATCGAATTGACGCAGATGAGTTCGGTTGTAAAGCTGACAGCCTTGCCTTGCCTGGCACGCCTCCGCATCGCAGGCAAACAGCGCTCTTCACAGCAGTGAAGTGTATCTGTCTCATCCTGTTCCCGAGGTTGGCCATAAATAACCATCCACTCCAGGATAAGCCCATGCTCCTCTGCCTGGAGCATAACCGCCTCCTCAGCACACACGGGGATATCTTCTTCCCGCTGCTTAATGTTTGTTCCTATTAACATCCTGCCTTTCGCATATCCCACACACGAAACATGGAAATTCTTGTAGTGGTGCGCACACGCATGCGCTTGTTGTGCGATAGCGACCGCGGTACGTTTTTTTCTTTCAAGCACTGAACTCTCTCCAACTCGAATGTTGAACGATCTAATCAAAATATATAATCTCACTAAATTTCTATTTCGTCAAACGCCAAAAAGCCCTTATCTTAAGGGCTCATTTTGGAAAGGAGATTGAATACTTTGTCCTGGCGACTACCTACTCTCCCCTACTGAAACGTAGAGTACCATCGGCGCACGCGGGCTTAACTTCCGTGTTCGGAATGAGAACGGGTGTGACCCCACTGCCAAATCACCAAGACAAAACATTCAATGCACAGACAAAAAACATAACCTCAATCCCACTTCGCGGGATTTCGCGCCGTTATGGCGCTCAACAACAAATTATTGCGATTCTCAAGCTGGCCCTTTTCTCCCCCCAATGGAAGAGGAAAGGAACATCGATCGATTAGTACTTCTCAGCTCAACAGATTGCTCTGCGTACACTTAAAGCCTATCAACGTGATCATCTCTCACGGATCTTAATGAATACTCATCTTAGAGTCGGCTTCGCGCTTAGATGCTTTCAGCGCTTATCCAATCCCGACATAGCTACCCTGCGTTGCTCTTGGCAGAACAGCAGGTAGACCAGTGGTCAGTTCACTCCGGTCCTCTCGTACTAGGAGCAAATCTCTTCAATATTCGACGCCTGCAGTAGATAGGAGACCAACCTGTCTCACGCATGTTCCCACACATTACTGTGTGCATTGGACTATAACTTCCTCTTTTTACAGAGTGCTAATGATTAGTCTCTACGGGCGCATTACTGCTTCCCTCGGTATTGTCCTTGCAGTGTTAGTGCAGTCGGATTCTACCGATATCAATTAGCTTCTTCCTAACTTTTACATTAGGACCGCCGTGATTGGTTGTTCTATCTTTCTATATTTTTTACAAACTAAACGAAACGTTTTGATAACAGTTATTTCAAGGTTTATGTTGATTTCAAGTCTCGACGGTTCAGACGGTCTAAACTCCTACTTCGAATTCCTCAGTAAGAATCTAAACGGTCTGAACCCAGCTCGCGTATCACTTTAATTGGCGAACAGCCAAACCCTTGGGAGCTTCTTCACCCCCGGGATGTGATGAGCCGACATCGAGGTGCCGAACTCCGCCGTCGCTATGGACGCTTAGGCGGAACTAGCCTGTTATCCCCAGAGTAGCTTTTATCAGATAATCTTCCACCGCGTCTAATACGGATGGTCGGTTCACTATGTCCTGCTTTCGCACCTGCTTGGCATTCACGCCTCGCAGTCAAGCACCCTTATGCCATTGCGCTATCGGCACGGTTTCCATTCGCGCCTAGGGTACCTTGATGAACTCCTCCGTTACTTTTTAGGAGGATAGCGCCCCACTAAAACTGCCCACCAGATACTGTCTCGACATAGTTTTGCTATGCCGGTTAGCGCGTACAACTAGAAAGAGTGGTATTTCACTGTCGAGTCCACTAGAGCCAAAACCCTAATTTCAACCTCTCCCACCTATGCTACGCAGTCGTGTCGTACACGCAATATCAAGCTGCAGTAAAGCTTCTGGGGTCTTTTCGTCTATCTGCAGGTAACCGGCATCTTCACCGGTACTGTATTTTCACCGAGCTGTGCTCCGAGACAGTTCCCCAGTCGTTACACTATTCGTGCGCGTCTGAACTTACCAGACAAGGAATTTCGCTACCTTAGGACGATTATAGTTATCGCCGACATTCACCAGGGCTTATACAAGTCACCATATCAGATTGCTCCAATACAACGCCCGTATTTGACCTTCTGGCATTGGTCAAGTGTCACCCCCTATACATCCTCTTACGAGTTCGCAGGGAGCTGTGTTTTTGGTAAACAGTCGCCAGGGATACTTTCGCTGCGGCCCCCAGTATTGCTACGGGGGCAGGCCTTATTCCGAAGGTACGGCCGATTTTTTGCCGAGTTCCTTGGAGCACACTCACTCGTTCGTCTTACTCTACTCGAGCTGCACACCTGTGTCGGTTTGCGGTACGGTCGTACATATACTTAAGTTTAGAAGTTTTTCTTGGAAAGCTCTTCACTGTCATCTCGTTGGCCGAAGCCTCAGATGCCCGACATGTCCCGCTAGTTACATTAAAGTAGTATTCCGGATTTGCCTGGAATACCTAGCTCGTACACATCGACGTCAATCCAATAAGACGCGACAGTTTATTTCTTCCGTCCCTCCATCACATATATGCCGGTTAGGGAATATTAACCCTATGTCCATCGGGTGCGGCTTTCGCCATACCCTTAGGCCCGACTAACCCTTGGCTGATCACCATCGCCAAGGAAACCTTGTGCTTTCGACGTGCGGGGATCTCACCCGCATTGCGGTTACTTGTGCCTGCATTCTCACTTCGCAACGCTCCACCATGGGTCGCCCCTTTGGCTTCATCGCAGATGCGAATGCTCTCTTACCGCTCACACGTTCCGAAGAACATGTAAGCCCTCAGTTTCGGTACTACGTTTTAGCCCCGATTATCTTTGGCGCAGAATCTCTCGATGAGTGAGCTGTTACGCTTTCTTTCAAGGATGGCTGCTTCTAAGCCAACCTCCTCATTGTCAATGAAATTCCACCTCCTTGCGATGCACTTAACGTAGATTTTGGGACCTTAACTGGAGATCTAGGACTCTTCTCCTTTTGTACGGTGGAGCTTAGCCCCCACGTACTAACTGCCGTATAGCAATAATGGTATTCGGAGTTTGATAGGAACCACGAGATTGCTCCCTGTTGGTTCCTTCCAGTGCTCTACCCCCACTATTCAATAAATACGACGCCAGCCCAAAAGCTGTTTCAGAGAGAACCAGCTATTACAAGGTTCGATTAGCTTTTCACTCCAACCCACAAGTCATCCGAGAGTTTTGAACGGCTCAACGGTTCGGCCCTCCAGTGCGATTTCTCGCACCTTCAGCCTGCTCATGGGTAGCTCACCTTGCTTCGGGTCTTATGCATGCTACAAACGCGCTATTCACACTCGGTTTCCCTTCGCCTCCATGGTCATCCCACTTAGGCATACGCAGCATACATAAACTCGCAGGCTCATTCTTCAATAGGCACGCCGTCGTGGTACAAGACCACTTCGACTCCTTGTAGACATATGGTTTCAGATCTATTTCACTCCCCTCGCCGGGGTTCTTTTCACCTTTCCCTCACGGTACTAGTTCACTATCGGTCTTAAAAAGTATGTAGCCTTACCGGTTAGTTCCGGCACATTCGCTCAAGCCATTCGTGTCTTGAGTTACTCAAGGACAATTAAGAAGTCGTTTCGATTTCGCCTACGGGACGTTCGCCCTCTAGGGTGCTGCTTCCCAGCAGCTTCGGCTATCTTAACGATTTGTAACTTCTTGTGCATCGAGTGCACTATAACTGCCTTACGACCCCGCGAATTTCTCAAACCGCTCAATTGCTTGAACAGTCTGAGAAACTCAACGGTTTGGGCTGCTCCGCGTTCGCTCGCCGCTACTAACGAAATACCTATTGGTTTCTTTTCCTCCTGGTACTGAGATGTTTCACTTCCCAGGGTATGCATCTGCATTGCTGCAGATTTCTAGCATTTCTACTAGAAGAGTTTCCTCATTCAGAGATCTCCGGATCAAAGGTTGCTTGGCACCTCCCCGAAGCATATCGCCGCCACGCCGCGTCTTTCATCGCCTTTTTAAGCCAAGGCATCCACCATACGCCCTTATTTGTTCCTTCCTCTTGTGAGAGAGAAAAGGAAGCTTGAGAACCGCAATAATTTGTTGTTCACTCACACGTTGTTACAAGTGTCTAACCTCGTAACCTCATGCGAGATTTTGTGTTTTGTTTTTTGTCATCCTTCTGCAACTACAGTCGTTGCATCAGGATATTTTTGTCGTCCACGTACACATCCTCGAAAAGACCCACTTGATATTACTCAAAGCGGTTGTGTCGTGGGATTCGTGATGTCAAAGTATCTCGCACTCCTCAGATTTTGAATTAAAAAATCCCGCTTCTCGCGGGTCTCCTGGCAACTTCGAAGCTGCCTGCTAGTCCCGCAATTCGCCTTGATTCGTAGTCAACATCTGTGCGTATCAATATATACGAGGGCTCTATATATGTCAAACCCGGCCTCCCAAAGCCCCATTTGACCCAAAAAGCCCTTATTTTCCAAAAGAAAAAGCCGCCTTTTAGGACGACTTTGGCATGACATTGTCTGCAGCCAGTTGGGCTCGAAGGGCCATATAGACCATGGTGCCCGCGTAAAAAATACGGGCTTGTACAGGGAGCGGCTGCGTTTCTGCAAACTTTTCCAGTCGTGAAAAGAGCAGTGGATTCTCGCGCTTCATTACCCCAGTCGAACTCTCCATATTCAAAGAGCCACTCTTCAGAAATTCCAAATCACTATCGCTCATCGCTTCGAGCAGAGCGCCGAGCGTTACATCTGTAACAACAGGCAGTTTTTGTTCTGTCATGATGTCCTCCTGCCGCGATACTACATCAACCATTTTGAAAACAAAAGAACTCCCCGCAAAGGGAGTTCTTTTGAGAACAGAAGTTCTAGAGATTACTGGTGCATGCCCTCGCGGGTCTTCTCGATGAAGCGAGCTGCCGCTTCCTGGCCGCCGAGGCCAAATGCGAGACCGAACGAAAGTGCGAGTGCAACAACAACGCCAGTGAAGAGCGTCTGGAGAATTCCTTGCGCTACCTGGAGTTGCTCGAGTGCAGCCAAGATTGCGAAGATCCAGATTGCCCACTTTGCGATCGTGCCTGCGACGCCGGCACCATGGATGCCAGCTGCGCGTGCCGAACCTTTCACTACGCTCTGTGCCAACTCTGCGAGTACGGCACCGACGAGGACAATGAGCACTGCGATGATGACGTTAGGGATGAAGCCAACGACAATCGACTGGAGGAAGTAGGTCACTGCGACGAGGCCCAAGACCTGGAGCGACGCCATCAAGAAAACCAAGATGACGAACCAGCGGACCAAGGCACCCAAGAACTTACCAGCATTGAGCTGGTAGCCTGCGCGGGTGACGACATCGCCGACACCTGCAGTGCGGAGCGCGTGGTCAACGCGAAGTGCTTTCACCGCTTCGTTGACCAACCACCCTATCCAGCCAGCCAAGAACCAGCCGATTACAAAAATAATAATTGCGAACAGGAGGCTCGGAAGGAAATTCACGACATTCCAAAGCAGATTATAGAAAGACTGCTGCAGAACGTAACCCCATTGCTGAACGATCATGATAAATAGATGAACGAATAATTGTAATAGCCCTGCACTAGTAATTGTAGCCCCCAGGGACCATGCGCAATACCCCATTGTGGGGATAGTAAAAGGCCACCCCGTAAGGCTATTTGAGGCCTATGTCGAGGCGATCCAAAAGGATGGTGTGCGGGTAGTCCAGCACATCGCGTATAAGTTTGTCGTTCAAATTGAGGCGGTAGAAAAAGTCGTTCGTCGAAAGGAGCGAATAGCGTATTTCTTTGCCAATTTCTGCTTCAAATTTACGGATGTAGTCGCGCAATTTCTTTTCCTTCATGCGATCGCCTACCAAGAGCACGTCGAGCGAATTGTCCCAGTCGCTCACAAAGATGCCTGCCAAGATAACCAGCTTGAGTGTGCCGGTGCCGCGCACTTTTTCGACGATTTCTTTGCCGCGTGCAGGGGCGTTGATAAGCAAGTTCTGCAGTGCGGCCACATATTCAAAATCATTGTTGAGCACATAGCGCACACCCTTGCCGCGCGTCGAGCGCGTAATAAGCCCGGCCGCAACAAAGACGCGAAATTCGCGGCGAGTGTCGTCGTCATGTACGCGTGCGCGCTTCGCAGCGTCGGCTAACGTAAACGAAGTTTTTGGGTTAAACAAAAAGAGGCGCAGGAGTTTGATGCGAGCCGGGCTCCCGAAGAGTTTCTGTAGTCCATCAGTCATACGGTCAATGCGGTAGTGCATGGCTATTCTACCCGGCAGGCCCCATGGGTGCAAAGGTGGATAAAAATAAGCCTACTCAAAAGAGTAGGCGGGGACGGGGCGGGGAATGAAGGGGAGACAGGAGGGGGAATTGGAGTGGAAGTTGTGAGAAGAACGACGAGGGCGAAGAAAGTGAAAGAAAGAATGGGAAGAAATGAGAAAGAAGAAAGTAGCGAAGAGTACGGTACAGAGTGGGTTGCAAAGCCAGTCTGTAGAAATGTCCGTACGGTCGCTCTTTGATCTATTTCAAGATTGCCCGGTCCATCTATAAAAACTCGCCTCGAAGAGAAAAGGTTTCTCTCCCCTAACCTCCCCAGATAGTTATCCACACCCACAAAAAAGAAAACGGCTGTCTTACGACAGCCGCGCACACCTCATCTTCCAGAGTTCCCAACCCATATTGGCGATAAGAACGAACGGGCTAAGAACCAGAAGGGCCAACGCTGCGAAGAATGCAAGCATCCCCTTCTCGTGTGGAAGTGCGCAGGCCAGGACCAGCAACACAACCATAACGATAGCCATCAGCAAGACAAAATCCCAAAATTTCATGACGGAAATCCTCCAAAGCCCAACCTCATGCATCGTATAGCAAAACAAAAAATCCGCCAGAGGCGGAGATTTTGCGAACGAGAGTTCTGGAGATTACTTCAACTCGACTTTGCCGCCGGCTGCTTCCACAGCTGCCTTGAGCTTGTCTGCATCCTCCTTCTTCATGCCCTCCTTGAGCATAGCCGGGGCTGCATCGACGAGGTCCTTTGCTTCTTTGAGTCCAAGGCCAAGCGCATCCTTCACTGCCTTGATGACAGCAACCTTCTGCGCACCTGCGTCTGCAAGCTGGACGTTGAACGAAGACTTCTCTTCTGCTGCCTCGCCACCTGCTGCTGGGCCTGCAACTGCAACTGCTGCTGCAGAAACACCCCACTTCTCTTCGATTGCCTTCACGAGCGTGTTGAGCTCGAGAACCGACATCTTCTCTACTGCTTCGATGATTTGATCCTGATTCATAAATTTTAATTAATTAGCTAGTTTGTTCTGTTGATTCCGCTGCCGGAGCCTCTGCCACTTCAGCTGGGGCTTCTACCGCTTCTGCTGGAGCCGGAGCTTCAGCTTCTGCTGCTGGCGCAACTTCCTCAGCTGGCGCTGCAGCTTCCACAGCCGGAGCCGGAGCAGGTGCTGCTTCTGGAGCAGGACCCTTCTTTGCCACTTCGCTCAGCACTACTGCAAAGCGCTGGCGCGGAGAGTTGATAACCTGCGCAAACATTGCGCGAAGTGTATCGAGCCCTGGGATAGCTGCGATTGCTTTGATTTCAGTTGCATCAACAAATTTGCCGCCGAACACGCCGCCTGCAAATGCAAGGTGGTCTGCAAACTTCTTAATGAAGACTGCCAACTCGCGTGCCGGAGCGATCTCATCCTTTGCGTACGCAACTGCGATCTCGCCTTCAAGTTCAGGCATGGTGCCTTCAAACTTGGTGCCAAGTGCGCGGCGCATCAAGGTCTTCTTAGCTACGGTGTAGCCAACCTCCGCCTTGCGGAGCACCTTGCGCATTTCGTTTTGTTCTTCGACCGTAAGGCCTTTGAACTTTGCAAAGACGAGCGTCGAGGAATCTTTGATGATCCCCTCCACCTTGTCGATGATTTCCGCTTTCTTTTGTTTTGTAATTGCCATTTTTGAGAAACACGGGCATAAAATACCCGCTTATTTATTCATCAAAATTCTAAAGGAATTTTGATACTAAGGGCTTGGGAGAATCGACCTACCTCGGCCGGATGCTTTCGCAATTAACGCGCGTGTGCGCTACCGACTGTCTCTGGCCCTATGGGAATGAGATTACTGTGGTTGTGCGACGTTGTCAACTGGCGCGGGTACGTCCTTGGCAGCAAATAAGATCACCAAAAACGCGGCGATGATAATCACCAAAAACGCGCACACAAAGGTATAGAAGTCTTTCGTAAGGAAGCGCTTCATTACTGCAAGTGGTCGAGCGCGTACTGTAAATCAGTGTTGCCCGGGTTTGCTTTAAGGCCCGCCTCAAGCGTCGCCTGCGCTGCTGCCTTGTCGTGCATATTGATGTCCTGATACGTCGCCAAGTTTATGTAGAGACCAATATTTTTTGCATCAAGCGGGAGTGCCTTCTGCCAATACTCTACCCCAAGCGCCGCCTCGTGCATGTAGTTTGCGTAGAGGTCACCCAAATTTTCGAAGGCAATCGGGTCATTCGGCCAGCGCTTCGTAACATAGATCCATACTTCTGCAGCGCCACTAAAATCATTTGCGCCTTTGCGGAGCTGTGCCAACTGCAACCAATAGGCGATGCCGTTCGGGTCAATCTTCAACTGTTGCACGGCTGTCGCGTACAATTTTTTATTATTGTCCTGCACACTTTGCGGCAATGTCGAAAGCGGTTTGTATGGGCGGTTCAAGTCAGGCTTTTGCAAGGTCGACTGGTCGGGCACAGCACTTCCTACTGACGAGTTAGGGCCTGCGTTCCCTCCCCCAGACGCCGATGTTGTTGAGGTTGTCGTTGCTGTGCTGTTCGAGACGCTCGGCGCGCTCGCTTTGTGATGCGCTGCAAAATACCAGCCCAACGCTGCAATGACTACTACTGCGGCGGCAACAATGCCGTACCATTTCTGTGCTTTTGGATCCATACCCCTATTCTACTACCGCGGGATGAGCTCATCAAACCATAGATAAGTATTGTCTGCATTAGATACGGTACGATTTTTGATGGATAATTCAATAGAAAATTGTGAACATTTAGGGCTTCCCCTATTTCTGTGGTTTTTCAGGCGGCTTCGGTCCCTTATTTGCGCCTCCACCAGCAGATGAATCTTGAGGAGGGTCTTGCAGATCACTTGGCTGTATTGGACTTTGTACATTTGGCGGAGTCCAAGAAGCCGCTATAGGGCCAAACACACTTTCGTAGTTTGCTATTTGATGCGCAAGAATCATTGATAAACGCTTTGCGTGTTGCGGTGTCATGACGAATGATTCAGGCATTTCTCCAAAATAAAAACCAAAGACAATACTGCCTTCCGCTATTAAAGTACGTGTGTCATCAATGAATCTCTTAGTGGCTTTTAGAATTTTATCGTTCTCTTGTTTATTTTTTTCTATTTCTTCTGGAGTCATAATTATTTTCTTAGTCCTAGTAGCGAGACCTGCACGGGTAAATAAAAAGCCCCCATGGGGCTTTTTATCCTAACTTAGTTAGGGGTTTCTACGCTTTTTACCATGTAATAACTTTTTGTGATTACTGATAATACTGCAGCGCTATTGTACCACAGCGGGGGTAGAACCATGTTGGGCAAAGAGATATATGGTTGCGAGTATAAATAATATCGTTATGGCAAGAGCTAAAAATATAGTTTGTAATTTCCAAGGCCACTGAGGTGCCGGAACCGTGTTCCCTCGTTCAAGCCCGCTACCTTCATGATACGCATGAGCTTCTTCAAAGGTGGTCTCTCGACGAGCCGCTTTGTCCCATTTTTTAAATCGGATAATACGTTGACGCAACATTGCATCCCAGAAATCTTCATTCACCTTGAGGTAAAAAAGTCCGAAGGCGAGAGAGATTGCAAGTGACGACATGCTTACTGCGAATGCAAGTTTGAGCGTGAAGATACCATCCGCATTGAATTTGACTAGCTTGTCTGGAGTAAAATTATCTAGAAATAAACTTCCGAACGCAAAAATTATTGTTGCAATCTGCACTTGGAGACGTATATACTCATCCGCGATTGAAGCGCTGCGTTGCTCTGCCCACAAGGCGTTTGCCTGGATAGAATCGCGCATATCACGTGCCTCTTGGAGCTTCTCGTCGGCAGACATTTCAGGAGAACGTTTTTGCAGTTCATTATCGAGCAAATCCCGCACTTCTTGTTCAGTCATGGCCCAAGTATACTGCTGACTAAATTCTTCACAATAGTGACAAAAGACTCCAATTAAAGGCTATTATCGTGGAACCAGGCAAGTAGCTCTTGTAGGTTTTGTCTATATTCAACTAGCTCGGAGCCTTGTTTGACTGACACACTCCCCCTTTCTTTGGACATATAAAACTCTAGCCGCATGCATTCATCATATGTACGAGTATATGCCTCATCAAAACTTAAACTTTTTATGACTGAAACGAAGCGTTCAAAATTAAAATTATTCATTAAACAGATATAACAATGGCGTCATCAAATCCTGATAAAACCAAAATCAGACATATATAGAAAACACAAAAGCCCCTCCGTGAGGAGGGGCTTTTGTTGGATTAACTCCAGCGAACGTTTGTCGAATTACTTCGAGATAACGTTTGCGAAGCAGTCCTGACCGAGGCCAGCAGTTGCGAAGCAGCCGCCGAGGCCGTAGCCGTTAGTCCAGTCAGCCATGGTACCAGTACCGACAACCGCAGTGGTGGTCGATTCAGGAGACCAGATGATGTTGCTTGCCTGGAGCGCAGTAGTGGTGGTTGCACCAACTGCTACTGCTGAGGTGTCAGCCTTGAGTGCTACCGAGACTGAACCCGTCGAGTTGCTGCCGTTCAAAGCGACAGTACCGCGGAGGGTGTAGGTCTTAGTAGTACCTGCTGCAACAACCGCATCCGACGTGTTCGAACCATTGTCGAAGTAGACGGTGAGGAGGTTGCTGCTGGTTGCAAGGGATGTCGAAGCGACGTTGCCGTTAGGACCAGTGAAGGTCGGGCTCGACAAAGTTGCGTTCGAGAGGTTGAAGGTGAAGGTGAGCTTGTTCAAGGTCACATCGCCCTTCGAGTCTGCAGCAACAGTGAGGCTCAAGAGAACCTGGTTACCGTTGACTGCGGTTGCACCTGCAGTGCTGTAGGTGAAGGTCGGGAATGATTTCACGATCTTAGCACCCTTAACTGCAGTGTCAGCTGAGCTCGGCTGAACGTTCTGGCCAGACGAGACGCCGACGCCGTAAGTACCGTTGGTACCAGTGACGTTGTTGCCATCGTAGTCGACCTTGACCGTATCACCCGAAACCGTAATCGGACCGTTCACATTGATCGAAGCAATGTCACCCTTGATAACAAGGACGCGATTGCCGTTGACCGGGATGCGGAACGCACCCGATGCGATTGCTGACGAAGTTGCGTAGCTACCCGAAGCGAAGACTGCTGTACCAACCTGAGTGTTGGTCGTAGCATCCCACAACGTGACCTGGTTGTTTACGAGGTCGTAGTTGTTGCCTGAAGAGAGCTGGAGCGCAACCTGGCGCAAGTCGATAGCTTCGTTAGTGCCAGAGAAGTTGATGTGACCGAGGTCAACACCAGTTGCGCCGGCAGAAACTACGCTGTACGACGGAGTGCCTGAATCAACTGCGACCGACATGGTGCCGCCGGATGCCGAAGCAGCCATAGCAGGACCAGTCGAGCTGTTGAAGACTGCCGAAACAGTTGAACCGCTGGTTACACCCGATGCGCCAGTGTAGCCCGAGCCAGTGCCCAAGCCGAACTGGATAGTGTTTCCAGCACCCGAACGGAGGTCACATTCAACCGAGACCGTGACCGACGTACCCTTCGGAATGACGATGCCACCGCTGTTGAGCGTGAAGCTAAGGTCAGACGCAGAAGCGTTCGACGAAGACGGGTTGACGATGTGCTGGTTCGAGATCGAAGTAGAACCGTTGTAGACCTGGCAGTTCGTTACATTGTTTGCAACTGAAGTACCGCCTGTGTAGGTGTACTTGATCGGGAGGGTCGTCACGCGGACGTCTTCACCCGAGTTCGTTGCATCGAGAACGATGTTTGCGAACGTGAACTGGTTGACACCAGAGATGACAGTCTGTGCGATCGGAGTTGCCGAGACAGAGAGAGTCAACGCCTGTGCCTTCACAGTCATGAGTGCGCTTGCAAGGTTGCCAACAGTGTACGAGATCGTCTTACCAGTGTTCTGACCGACGATGTTCGAGATCGTATCAGTCTGAACCTTGATGGTGTCGTTGCTCTTGAAGCTGGTCGAAAGCTTGCCCTTGAGGAAGAGCTGAGTCGTACCAACTGGGAGAGTGACGCTGTCAGTGAAGGTCAAAACACCTGCTGATGCATCAACTGGACCTGCAAGCACGTGGCCTGCCTGGTCAACGAGTTTAACGTTCGATACCCAAGTTGAGTCAATCCAAGTCTTACCAGAGAAGGTTGAGCTGCCGAGGTCGAAGACCATGCGGCCAATAGTCAACGGCTCGCCCTGGATCTGAACCTGGTAGCCACCGAGGACCTGGTCCATGGTGTTGAGAGCAACGTTCGATGCAGTTACAGCGTTCGTAGTCGAGACAGTGATAGTACCTGCCTGAACTGAAACCTGGTAACCAGTGTAGTACGGATCATCAGTGCTGTTGATCACGCCTGCAGTGTTAGAACCGCTGACGTTGAACGACGGAAGGATGCCGTAGCCGTACTGTGCACCAACAACGTTGATGTCAGAAGACTTCTGTACATCGAACTCGACGGTGGTGTTAGAGCCATTGGTGATATCACCCTGGATAGCAACATCCTTCGAGAAGCCTTTCTGGATCAAGATGCCCTGACCCGGGAAGACAGTCGAGTAGTAGTTGTCTGACGTAACAGTTACCGGGTACGAAGTACCATCGACAACAGTTGCGACGTTAGCAAGGTAGCTCTGCGAGACCGAGCCAACCTGGTGCCAGCGGATCGACTTGAGGTACGTGTCTTCCGAAGAACCTGCCGTGAGGCGGACCGACGAGAAGATGTACGAAGTCTGGCCGACGTTTTCCTGGTTTGCTGAGCCTGGGTCATTGCTGCCCTTAGCTGCAGTGATCGAACCGATGAGGTTCGATGCCTCGTTGATCGTCATGCTTGCGCCTGAGATCGGGAGGGAACCGCTCGTGACAGCTGCCGAAGAGTTAACTGCGACAACTGCGAACGTTGCGATCTGACCTGCGTAGGTTGAAGTGTTTGCACGATTTGCCGCGACCGTGAAGGTCATCGACGTACCGTTCGGGATCGTGACTGCTGAACCAACTACCGCCTGGTGGTTGCTGTTCAAAGTCTTAGAGATACCGATCTGGGTGCCGTTCTGGTCCAAGAGCATCACGCCTGAAAACGCTGCGTCTGCCGCAATACCCTGGCGCTGGACGGTAACGTTGTTGAGGACTACATCGCCGCCAGAAGCGGTGACGGTGAACTTGGTGAACGGAACGCGAGCTGCATTGTTCGGAGCAAGGCCGTTTGCAGGCTGTGCTGCTGCCGAAACCATTGCAGTGCCGGTGCCAGTCGTAGTAGTGGTAGTGCCACCAGTGGTGGTCGTGGTGGTCGAGCCGCCGCAGAGCGAGTTAAGCTTTGCGCGAGTCAATGCACCGACGAAGCCAGAAACCGGAGAGATACCGTACTTGGTCTGGAACTTCATGACTGCTGCTTTCGTAGCAGGACCGAAGGTCGAAGTTTCCATACCAGCTGAACCAGCGCCAGATGCTGCAACCATAGTGCTTGAATCACTGTTCAAGAGCTTCTGGAGAGCCATAACCTGTGCACTCTTTGAACCAACCTGCATATCTGCAGTGAAGGTTGCCGCGCAAGAACCGCCAGTAGTAGTGGTGGTGCCGCCGGTTGAAGCCGGAGCAGAACCAGTGAGCGATGCCTGAACGTTTGCAATCGTCGCTGAATCAGCACCAAAGGACTGGAGCAACGAGATGATTGCGCTGACCTGCGAAGAGGTCAATGCCGCTGCGTGAGCAGGTGCTGCAATTGCGCCGAACATAAGTCCGAGAGCAACGACTGCGCCGCCGACGTACGCGACGAAACGAGATGAACTCTGAGTAATAGTCATAATAACTAACTAAGCGAACAAATAATAATTACTTGTAATCAATGGATAAAAGAAACCGGAACGAAAACTGCGTGAACAAAACATCTACCCGCTCACTACATAAATAGTGAACGATTGGTAGCAAGAGTGGGTGTGGGATGTGCAGCCATATCTATCGTGAAGGAATTAGGAATGTCAGAGCAGAGCGCTCTTATACAGACGCGCCGTGCATGCGGAACTTACCGCGTTTTCTACCTGTTCTATTTTGTTGTCAACGAGCGTTCCTTTCAGTGCGTCAGTACACAGGCTGTAGACGGCCGTTCAGTCGCTACAAACAAGTATATGTTCCCTGGGCACAGAACTCAAAAATACCCTGTGGACAACAGCACAAATGCCCCTTTCGGGGTTTCCATGGGTATCCTTGGGGTACTCAAAAATTACACCTTATATATGGAGCGGTCAACCAGCCCCACTTGACAGGTTCTAAAGGGGTATGTACACGCTCCAACGGCGCTCCCCAACCTTTTTGATGAGCCCCTCCTCTATAAGGAGTGCGAGCTCACGTTGGATGGTTTTTTCGCTGCAGTCTTTAATAACCGCGGCAATATCCTTAATAGAAGACTCTTTGTTTGCACGTACAAATGCGAGAATTTTAGACGTCCGATCGCTATGTCCTTGACCAGATTCTTTAGGACGTCCTTTTGATTGTCCTTTATCAGTATGTCCTTGAGAATTGCTCCGTGCTGACGGGAGTGCCCCAAGAGAAGAGGCTTGGGGCAATTCGCCTACCTCGACTTCAGGTACTGAAAAGTCACCGAGCCCAGCAAATGGTGAGGGGTGTACACTCGCTGAAAATCGCTCCGCGAGCATCTCATATTCGTTCGATATAATGGCTCCATTTTCCTGTTCGAGGAAGCCGCCCGTAGTTGCCAAACGCACCTTCGAAAGGAGTGAAAAAATATCTGCAACGACGACCGCAGCGTCGACTTCGCCGGCAGCAAAATGCGCAAACGTGTGTGGGAGGTCGGCCGCCGCTGTGACAAGTTTAAAGGCCATGTCGCGTTCTTTAACCTCTGCGCGCTCGGCCAAAATGGAGAGAACGTGCGCAATTTTTTCTGCCTTTAAGTAACAAAAATACCAATCGCTTCGTCCTTTAAAAAGGATTGATTGTAAAGCAAACTCGTGGAATTTTTTTTCTATATCAGACACGATTTTGTCTTATACAAGTCCTTTATTGTCCCTTTGATTTCTCAAAGTCATTAAGGCCACTCGTGTCTTTGAGTATACTCCCGTGGATTTTAAACGCAAAAATACGCTGAAAGATGATATTATGTACGCATATCTATGGCACGAAAGAGCAGCAAAACCTCAGCTAATCCTTTGCGTGTCGTGCCCCACGAAACTAAGCGCGCCATCATTGCTATTGTGCTGGCAATCTTGGGCGGCATCTTTACCTTGGCTTACTTTGGTGCCGCGGGTAACGGTGGCTCTGACCTCTACTGGCTCTTTAATTACCTGCTCGGCTTTGGGTACTTCTTGGTGCCGCTCTTGTTTTTTATTTTGGCGTGGAGCGCACTTAAAGAAGAGTCGTCGGGGCTCCACCCCATCAAACTCTTGGCGAGCGCTATTTTTATTTTTGCAGGGCTCGGCTTCGTCGACATTGTTTCTAATAAAGGAGGGCTCGTCGGTGCCGCTATCGCACACCCGGCAGTGCAGTTTTTTGATATCTACGTCGCGCTGTTGATACTTGGAGGCTTGGCGCTTATCTCACTCCTGGTGCTTGTCGAAGGGAGCATCTCGCCCGAAGTATTTATGAGCGTCGGCCGCGCGATCAAAGCGCTCTTTGTCCGCCTCTTTGGTAAGAAAGAAAAAGTAGGGGAGCCGTCTATTAAAGGACTTCCTGAAAATGCAGATGACGAAGAATACGAAGAGGATGAACCTGCGGAAGCTGTGACGCCGAAGCAAGACTTCTCCGCGGTTCCGTCAGGAAACCGATCGGAAAGTCTTGCGCAGGCAAAAACTACTGCAGCTAATACTGCAGCTGCTCTTGCGGCGGCAAACTTAAAATCTCTGCTCGGCGAGTACACGCCTCCCCCGCTGTCGTTGCTTGAGCGCGACAAGGGCCGCCCAGGCGTCGGCGACATCAAGGCAAACGCCAACATCATCAAGCGCACGCTTGCGAACTTCGGCATTAATGTCGAATTGGATGAGATCTCCATCGGCCCGTCCGTGACCCGCTACGCTATCAAACCTGCCGAAGGCGTCCGCCTCCAGAAAATCGTCGCCCTCCAGCAGAACTTGGCGTTGGCCTTGGCAGCCAAGGGCGGCATCCGCATCGAAGCCCCTATCCCTGGCAAAGCGCTCGTGGGTATCGAAGTGCCAAACACGGCCAAAGTCACTGTGGGCTTGGGCACCCTGCTCGACTCGACAGAATTCTCCGACTCGCCGAAGCCGCTTCTTGTGGCGCTTGGCCGCGACATCGCCGGCAACTCTGTCTATTCAAACATCGCCAAGATGCCGCACGGCCTTATCGCAGGCGCAACTGGCTCGGGCAAGTCTGTGACCATCCACGCCATCATCAACTCGCTCCTCTATAGAGCAGGCCCTCAACAGCTGCGCTTTATCATGATCGACCCCAAGCGTGTCGAATTGACTCTCTACCGCTCTATCCCGCACTTGCTGACGCCGGTTGTGACAGACCCCAAGAAGGCCGTTATGGCACTTCGCTGGGCGGTTAAAGAAATGGAGCGCCGCTATAACATCCTGGAGGAACAGCGCGTGCGCGACATCGAGTCCTACCACCAGAACATCCTCACGCCAGCACTCGAGGACATTAAGAAGAATGGCGAGCCCGAAGAAGGTACGCCCGTGCCCGAAGCGATGCCCTACATCGTCATCATAATCGACGAGTTGGCGGACATTATGCAGACCTTCCCTCGCGAGCTTGAAGCTGCCATCGTCCGCTTGGCGCAGATGAGCCGCGCCGTCGGTATCCACCTCCTGCTTTCGACCCAGCGCCCATCGGTAAACGTCATCACAGGCCTGATTAAAGCCAACGTCCCTACCCGCATCGCGCTCCAGGTTGCGTCACAAATCGACTCGCGCACCATTTTGGACCAGGGTGGTGCAGAAACTTTGCTTGGCGCCGGCGACGAGCTCTACCTTTCGGCCGACATGAGCAAGCCAGTGCGTCTGCAGAGCGCCTTCATCAGCGAAGCAGAAGTAAAGAAGATCACCGACTTTATCGCAAAGAATAACGATGTAGAGATTCCGATTGATATTGGCGCCCCAGCACCGGGCACGACAAGCATCTCCCTTGAAGGCGGTTCAGGCGGCGGCTTTGACGATGGCGAAGAAGACGATATGTACGAAGCGGCCCGCGAAGCAGTAATGGAAGCAGGTAAAGCGTCCACGTCGTACCTCCAGCGCAAACTCCGTGTTGGCTACGCACGTGCTGCGCGCCTCATCGACCTCCTTGAGCAACGCGGTGTCATTGGCCCAGGCGATGGCGCAAAACCACGCGAAGTATTAGGCCGCTCTGAAGCGCCAGCGGCAGACGAAGGAGCAGAGGTATGAGTTACGGTGCATCCCCTCGCCGTACCATTATCCGCATTATTGTCGCCCTGTGCGTTGTCCTGCTTGTGGGGTACGGCCTGTTTGAGGCACGCAAGCTTATAGAGGGTCCTCAAATTGAGATCAAAACTCCATCAAACGGGGGCGCTACTTCGACGGCATCCGTCCTTATTTCGGGCCTGGCATCGAATATTTCCTTCCTTACCATCAACGATGCCCCCGCCTATACAGACGAGTCGGGGCGCTTCGCTGTCACCCTCTCGCCTCCCCCGGGGTATACTGTTTTTGTCGTTCAAGGCGTCGATAGATTCGGCCGCCGGACGTCAAAACATGTTTCTATAAACATCGTGGCACTGTGCCCCATTAGCAACGCATAGACAGAAAAGATATGGCAAAGCAACAGAAAGAAAAGAAAGCACCGAAAGAAATGGGCACGCGCGACACCGCAGCAATTGATGCAGCGATCCGCGAAATAAAAACAAAATTTGGCGACGAAGCCATTATGAAATTGGGCGAGACGGCGAAGGTAAACGTCGACGCTATCCCCTCGGGCTCTGTAGGCCTCGACTGGGCGCTTGGCATCGGTGGCTACCCGCGCGGCCGCATCATTGAAATCTTTGGCCCAGAAAGTTCTGGCAAGACAACGCTTACCTTGCACGCCATCGCAGAGGCACAACAAAAAGGCGGCGTCTGCGCATTTATCGATGCAGAACACGCACTCGACCCCGAATACGCACGGAAGATCGGCGTCAAATTGGATGAACTCCTTGTCTCGCAGCCAGACACAGGCGAACAAGCGCTTGAGATTGTTGAGTCACTCGTACGCTCGGGCAAAGTCGACATTGTTGTCGTCGACTCGGTGGCAGCATTGACACCAAAAGACGAAATCGAGGGCGACATGGGTGCAATGCACGTCGGCAAACAAGCACGTTTGATGTCGCAGGCGCTCCGCAAACTCACCGCTATCACCGCCAAATCAAAGACAATCGTTATCTTCATCAACCAGATCCGTATGCAAATCGGCATGATGTTTGGCAACCCAGAAACAACGCCGGGCGGCAAAGCGCTCAAGTTCTATACCTCGGTGCGCTTGGACATCCGCCGCATTGCACAGATTAAGAAAGGCGAAGAGGTTGTGGGCGGCCGCCACCGCGTGAAGGTAGTCAAAAACAAAGTCGCTCCCCCATTCCGCAAGACGGAGTTCGACCTGCTCTACAACGAAGGTATCTCGCGCGAAGGCGAACTCCTCGCGCTTGGCGAAAGCCTTGGCATGGTGTCGAAGAGCGGCGCCTCGTACTCGTACAATTCTAAAGATGGCGAAAAAGTATCGCTTGGACGCGGCTATGACGCATCACGCACCTTCCTCCGCGAAAATAAAAAAGTTGCAAACGAGCTTTTGAAGTCAATCGAAAAAGGCCTCGAGACCTCTGCCCCGCCTAAAACAGCCGCTTCCAGCGACGACGAATAAATTCAATACATAAAAAAATAACCCCGCATCTTTCGATGCGGGGTTTGCCGTTGCCGGCGGTCGAGAAGTTAACGAGCGGTCGCAGCGATCGGGACCAAGAAGCCGTGCTTCTTGTCCAGGACGAGAGCGGCGATCATCACGCTCTTGGTCGCGTCGCTGACCTTCGAGACGTTGCCGTAGGCGGCGATAAGCGACGCGAAGAGGTTGTCGCCAGCGTTCTCGTGCATCTGCTGCTCGAGATACTTGCCATCGTAGGTCGACTCCCAGGCAGCCACGAAGGCGGGCAGGATGGCCTTGCGCTCGTTGGGGTTGGTGATCAGCTTGGAGAAGCTGACCGCCGTGTCGGTCTGGTGACGCAGGCCGGCGCGGAAGGCGTCGATCTTGATGCGGCCGTCCTTGTGCTGTTCGATCAGCTTGTCGAGCTTGGCCAGCATGATCGCCGTCGGCGTCGTAGGCTGCAGATCCAGAATGGGATTCGGGAAATGGATAGAGGCACCGTTGAGCTTAAACTTGTCCATAACTTCCTCACGTAAAGAACACCCTCGGTCTAGCGTCTTACAGCACAATGCAAATAAAAAACGCCCCTTGGGACTTAAATACCATACGGTACGTCCCTAAGGGCGTCAAGTGAGCGTTTCAGGTTGAGGCGTTAAGCGAAGCGGCTCGAAGGCTGCGATGATGAGTGCGCGAGGTCGATAGCCATAACCGCAAGCGCACCAATGCCAACCAAGAGTGCAATCTGGACCACAAATTTGGTGCCAAGCACTGCCGAGACAAAGAAGGTCTCGATACTCCCTACCCCGCCGCCCGCGACGTTGGTGAGATTTTCGAGTACGTGTGGCAACGAGACAAAGTACGCCGTGCCCAAAAACGACAGCGCGAGCGCGTAGCACGACAGCGCAAAACGGCTCGTGAGTTTGCGTGCAGCGTAAATAACGCCGACGCTTGCCATGACCTGCTGTTCTATCTTGCTCTGGTTCATACGTTTGTTGTTATTGCCTTATAAATCTTTTCAAACTCTTTTTTTGCACGGTGGACGCGGGTTTTGATGGCCCCCACGCTCACGCCCTCTTCCTGTGCCATCTCTTCTTGGCTTTTCCCTTCTAAGAAGAACGATGCGAGGGCTCGGGACATCGGCTCGGGCATCCGCGAGAGCACCGACGCCACTTCATCAGTAAATTCTTTTTTCTCGAACTGGCGGAGATTTTTGTCGGGGATCAGCGCCCAAATCTCATCATCTAATTCTGTCTGCTGCTCGCCGCGGCGTTTGCGCTTTTGGTAGTGCGTCAGCGCGGTGTTAATGAGGATGCGCCACGCCCAGGACGAAAACTGCGCGCCATCCTGCTTCTTAAATTTATTCGCGTTCATGTAGATCTTCGTGAACGCTTCCTGCACGATGTCTTCGGCCGCCTCCTTTTCGCGGACGATACTCATCGCGCGGCGCAAAAAAGGCTGCTCGTATTTGCGCACCAGCAGTGCAAAGAGCGACGGCGTCGCAATAGACAAGGCCAACAGCTCTTCGTCAGAGCGGTCCTCCCCTTTCTCTTCAAGTGAGAGATAGTCTGTCATGACTACACTGTATATCATGGCGCACTCTTTACAACCCGCTTGCACCACTCCAGGTTTCGGCTATAGTGAATATATGTCGAACGCGCGTACCATTGTGGTCCTCATTAAGCTCCTTCAGAGGGGTGGAGGCCTCGCGCGTTCTTAGGAAAAACTTCCCAGGAACACACCAGCCCTCCACCCGAGACGGGAGAGGAGGCTGGGGCTCTTTGTTTTGTAGTAGAAAAGGGAGAATGAAAAATGCCGTGCGGTCGTGATTTCTACGACGAAAGCCCTGAACGGGCTATGCAACGGGAAGCTAAAGCGGCGCAAAAAGACGCCGTTGCGGCTCAAAAAATCGTTGACTTCTTCGCCTCGAACGGGCATTCGGTTAAAACCCGAAGCACCTGCGAACGTGGAGTCCACAACAAGGTACATGTCTCCAAGACGGAAAATGAACTTACGGTAAAGCACCGTGGGCACCTCATCGTCTACGACACTCCGGACCCTTCAACCCTCGAGAAAGAATTGAGAACCTGGTGCGAAACCGACATGAAACATGTCCGTGTCGCGCCTCGCATAAGCCAATAGGCTTATCGATTCAACTGGCCGCACTCACCCACCAGTGAGCGCGGCCTTTTCTTTTGGCTGAATATGAGTAGAATGGCTTTCATATGGCAATGCTTGAATACAACGAAATCCTCCCAAAGCGCGTAATTTTGCTCGACGGCGAGCCGTACGAAGTGCTCGACGCGCACGTCTTCCGCAAACAGCAGCGCAAGCCGGTGAACCAGACAAAACTCCGCCACCTTATTACTGGCAAAGTAACTGAACAGGCCTTCCACGTCTCGGAAAAAGTTCCGGAAGCAGACCTTTCAACCAAGAGCGTTAAATTCCTCTACAACAACCGTGGCGAATGGTGGTTCTGCGCAGAAAATAACCCCTCTGATCGTTTTAAATTGGAAGAAGACACCATCGGCACTCCGGGTAAATTTTTGAAGCCCAACACTGTTGTAGAAGCGCTCGTCTTTGATGAAAAAATTATCTCCGTACGTATCCCTATCAAAATGGAGCTTGTCGTAAAAGATGCACCACCTGCAGTCCGCGGCGACACCTCCAAGGGCGGCAACAAAATCATCACGCTCGAAACAGGCGCAACCGTGAACGCCCCCCTCTTCATTAACGAAGGCGACCGCGTCATCGTCAACACCCTCGAAGGCACCTACGTCGAACGCGCGTAGACAAATAGTAGAGCCTCTGCTTTACTGACTCCGAAACAGTCCCTTCATCTTACCAACACAGGAGTATTGCTCGTGGAATCCTTGCTCAAGATCGATAAATTTGCGAGGCCTGCACCGGAGTCCATCTTGGATATTCCGCACATCATTTTCGATTTTTTCTCGGCGCACTATCGCGCACACGAAATTCCACAATTCGCGTGGAAGACAAACGAGTCGTACCCGCAGGATGTCTGCATCTCTGCGCTCGACAAGATTCGTGTACGTAATGAAGCGCTTCCTCATCTGCGGATCATCACGCAAGAGCAGCCTACGTTCAAGAGGAGTGTCGTCGAGCTGTTTGCCAGCAAAGTGGCGACAGCGAAGGATGGGCACGCCATCATGTGCGTGAAAGTACGGCAGGATCTCAAGCCTCGCGTACCGGGCGGCACTCTACTCCAAGACTGCACCGTGGTTTTACCCACTGATGCTATAGGATTTTCGCTCTGTGGCGATTATCCTCTTATGACGGTCGCTGCTGAGATGTTTTTTCTCGGTCGCATGCTCGCTGAGCCTTTCCAGCGAACAATTGTACAAGCTGCAGTCGCCGCGTAAACGCACAAGGCCCGAGGATCTCCTCGGGCCCTTTTTCTTTTTCTATATTCAGTTGCGTTTAGCGGACGATGTATGGCAAGAGCGCCATGAAACGTGCGCGTTTGACGGCTTGTGCCAATGCGCGCTGGTTCGGAGCCGAAAGGCCCGTGCGGCGGCGCGGCATGATTTTGCCGTGTGGGTTCAAGAACTTCTTGAGCGTATCGACATCTTTGTAGTCGAGCGCCTTGAAGTGTGCCACGTAATTGTCGGTCTTGGTTGGCATAAATTTGATAGTAATTTGATTGGTTTTCTAAGATTCTCTGAGAGTATTAGAACGGGATGTCGTCTGGATTGATGTCCTCTGCCGGGTAGTCGATCGCATCATCTTTTGGTGAGCTTTGAGACTGCTCGTCCATCTGGCGGCTGCTGCCACCTGACGACGGCGCACCCGAACCAGTAGCGCGTGAGCCAAACTGGACGCGCTCAGCAACAACTTCTGTGCGGTACTGCTTCCCCTTCTCTGGGCTATCCCAGCTGCGGGTCTGGAGGCGGCCTTCAATCAAAGCCGAACTTCCCTTTTTCAAGTACTGCGCACTCGTTTCTGCCTGGCGGCCGAAGACCACAACATTGTGGAACTCCGGTATATCCACCCACTGTTCATCCTTCTTAACACGGCGGTTTGTAGCGACACCAAACGTTGCGACTTGCCCACCATTAGGGAGCTGTTTCAATTCTGGGTCGCGGGTCAAATTGCCGAAGAGGATGACTTTGTTCATATACCCTTAGTATACCTGTTACTCCTGGACCAAGGCGTCGATAGATTTATCGAGCTCAGCCTCCGAAACCTCGCCTGCCTTTTCTTCTGCGGCAGCTTTTGGCTTCTGGATCGTCTCGCCTTCGAGGCGGTCAGATGCGAAGACTGCGCGGCGCGGCGCCTGCGAGATATCCTCGCGCGTCGTCTCAATGAGAAGGAAGCGAAGAATATTCTTATTGGCGCGGAGTGCCTGCTCGAGTGCAGGAATTTCCTCGCGGTCTATAGCGAACTTAATAAAACCGAAGTACGCCTCATCGAACTTAGCGCGCTTGCCGGCTGCGGCCTGCTCTACGGTGTAGGCAAGACGCATCTTTTCTGGAACCTGCTGACTAATAATTTCAGCGTTGCCGAGTGCTGATGTAATTTGGTCTACAACGCCAGCAACACCTTCGTCACCAACTGTTGGGACGACATGAAAGCCCACCTCGTATACGGGGCGGCTTTCGGAGATGTTCGCTTGGGATGAGACCTCGGCGGTCTGCGACATTTCTGCCATGCCAAGAGACTACAGGAGAAGTGGGGCTTTGGCAACCCTAGTGGAAGCTGTTGCCTCCCGCATAGCCCAACTCTTCTTCGAGTTCGATCCCTGCCTCTTCGACTGGTTTGTGGGTTGTTTTGCGCAGCGGTACTTCTGGCAAAAAGAGTGTCAAAAGAAACGCTGGCACCACCACAGCCGCGGCGATAAGGAAGGTGTGCGGCAAGGCCGTTGCCAAGGTCATACCCGACGCCAAGCGCATGTTGACCAAGCCGCCAAATAACGCACCGCCAACGGAGCCGCCAATGCTGCGGAAGAGTTGGATCGATGCCGTGACAACACCAGTCCTGCTCTGCTCAAAGGCATTTTGCACAGCGATATTGAAGACAGGCATCGTGGCGCCAAGCCCCAAGCCCATCACAATCATCTTGGCGATGATCTCGAGCTTTGTGCTGTCGGCACCCATGCGCGAGAAGAGGAACATACCGACAATCACCACAAGCACGCCTGCGATTGCCAGATATTTGTAGCGGCCCGTGCGCGAAACAAGCTGGCCCGAAATAGTGCTCATCGCGACCATGCCAAGCATGAGCGGCGTAAGCACGAGGCCCGCGTTTGTGGCATTAAAGCCGATGACCTGCTGTGCAAAGAGCGGCAAGAAGAGAATGGAGCCAAACATACCAACGGCAGTTAGGAATACTGCTGCGATAGAAATAGAGAACGTGCGTGTGCGGAAGAGCGAGAGCGGCAACACTGGATCGGCAGCACGCTGTTCGACAAACCCAAACGCAATGAGCGCTGCGAGTGCGCCTGCAAACAACAGCTGGATGGTGAGCGAATCCCACGGGTAGGTACTACCGCCCCACACAAGTGCAAGGAGGAATGGCACAAGTGCCCCTGCGAGCAACAATGCACCCAGGTAATCGATAGGGTGTTTTTTGCCGTGGCCAATGTTAGGAAGCGTAAAAAAGATAACAGCGAGTGCCACAAGGCCCAGCGGGATGTTGATGTAGAAGATCCAGCGCCACGAGTACGCATCGGTGATCCAGCCGCCAAGAAGCGGCCCCGCCACCGAAGCGATACCGAACATGCCGCCGATAAGGCCCATCCATTTACCGCGCTCAGATGGCGGGAAGAGGTCGGCCACAATGGCAAACGAGTTCACCATGATGGCACCGCCGCCAACGCCCTGGATGGCGCGGAAGAGAATGAGTTCGGTCATCGTCTGTGCGGCACCGGAAAGGACCGAGCCAACGAGGAAGGTGATGATGCCGATAATGTAGAAAATGCGGCGGCCGTAGATGTCGGAGAGTTTGCCGTAGAGTGGCACCGTCACTGTGGACGCGAGCATGTACGCCGTAAAGACCCAAGAGATGTGTTCCAAGCCGTGGAGTTCTGTGACAATGCGCGGGAGCGCAGTTGAGACAATAGTTTGGTCGAGGGCGGACAATAGCATCGCAAGCATCGCGCCGCCCATGGCCGCGACCTTCGGATTACGCAAAAATGTAGGCATCATCTAATTATACCAAATCGCCTATTTTCAAGCTGAACCATGAAAAGAAATAGCCCCGATCGATGTCAGGGCTATTCCCTTTCATCGGCCGGGGCCGAGGTTACTTCTTCTGCGGCGGCAACGTACTGACGTCGATGACCGGCTTGTCCTTCAGCGGCGCCGTCGCGGCGTCCGCTTCATTCTGCTTCTTCTCGACGAAGGCCAGGGCCTCGTCGAACTTCGGCCCAAGCTCGCGCTTCTGCGCGCTGATCGAGCGATAGCGTGCGACTGTGCCCTTCAGGTCTTCGAGCGTCGGGCTGCTGAACGGGAAGCCCTCGAGAACGTACTTCTCGACGCTTCCCTTCTCGCACTTCTGGCCGACATACTCCAGATCCAGAACGAGCGACGGCCGGCCGTTGACCTGGGCGAAGTCGTAGGTATAGACCATCGACTTGCCGATCGAGCACTTGGCAGTCTGAGCCGAAGCAACCGACGCGGTGGCGAGCAGAGCAGAAACAGCGATGGCAGCGAAAATCATGGAACGCATATATTGTCTCCCACGGTGAGCGAATGCCGAATGGCACTCTTTACTCCCGCAACTTAACCTCTATTATTATAGCACTATAAAGTGCTATTTGTCAAGGCCTATAAAACGCCGTGAATTAAGGAGGATTTGCTCCCGGACGGCTTCGAGACCCATGTTTTTGAGCTCAGCTATTTTCTTTACCACTTCGCGCACGTGGATAGGTTCGTTGCGCTGGCCGCGGTATGGCACAGGCGTAATGTAGGGCGCGTCAGTCTCTGTCAGCAGCATGTCGAGCGGAGTGTTTGTAATAACCTCGTCGTAATCGTGTGTAAACGTGAGTACCCCTGTGAATGACAGAGTGAAACCCAAATCCAAAAATTGTTTCGCGATATCGTAGTTCCCTGCAAAGAAGTGCACATCGCCCTGCACCTTTGCATGCGACTTGAGCATTGCAATGGCGTCAAGGTACGCATTCGCATCCGAACTGCTTTGGTGTGCACCATCGCGGATGTGGAGCATCAGCGGTTTGTTTACTTTGTTTGCAAGTTCGATGTGCTGCAGAAATACTTCTGCCTGCACTTTTTTTGTATCTTCTTCGAGGCGGTAGTAATCCAGCCCGCACTCGCCAATCGCAATCACCTTCGGGTGACGCGCCAACTCTTCGTACGCATCAAAATCAAACGCCTCGCCGCGCGAGGTAAACGCCTTCCCCTCCCCGCCCAACTCTTTGGTGTCGTGGAATGACTTTGCCGTATGCACGGGGTGGAGCGCCACACTCGCCCACGCCTCATCGTACTTTTCTGCCAATGCAATTGCTGCACGCGACGTATCAATCTGCGTGCCCACCAAGTTCATCCCAACCTCCGCATCCTTAGCGCGCTGCATCACCTCATCTTTGTCATCCTTGTACGCCTCAAACTGCACGTGTGTATGCGCGTCGAAATACTTCATACCTACTGTTGTGCAAAATAGTCGAGCGCCGCAAGCGCATAGGTGCGCACACCGTCTAATAGCCCAAGCGTGTTTTGTTCAATCTCATCTCTTGTAACCCAACGGACTTCTGCACGTTCATATTCTGCCTTTACCTCGCCGCCTATAACTTTGCCGAAATATACGAAATCAATGTGCTCGTGTGTCTCGTTAAAATTGTGGCGATTGAGAAACATCGGCGGAATTAAATCGCGAGAGCCATCGGTTGGCGCATGGGCCAATTGCGGGTTGCCGATAAGCTCAATATCTAACCCTGTCTCTTCTTGCACTTCGCGCACTGCGGCTTCGTTGGGGTCCTGATCGAGCTCGATATGTCCCCCAGGCTGGAGCCAGATACCTAATTTCTGATGTTTATGGAACAGGACGGCATTATCCTTCACGACATACACGCTTGCAGTGAAGTCTATCTTGTCGTGGATATGCGCCATGGTTAGTCTTTGCGAGCAAACAAATTCTCTGGTTTTTTGTTGGCCATAATACCCTCAATTATTTTCTTTGAAGTTTCCGGCAAAAAAGGAGCCAGCCAATGTGCAATCTTTGTTAATTCTTTTACCTCTTCGATAATCATCGACCGCCCAAGCTCTAGATTAGTTTTTATTTCTTTGTATGGCTGATTCTCCGTTAAGTGCTTATCAAGGAAGCCTATATGCTGCCAAATAAAGTCCATAGCAGCGTTAACTTCGAAATCATCGAGCGTATTACGTAATTGCATAGGAAATTCGGTGGTTTCAATTTCTACCGCTGATTCGAGATTTTTCTCTGCCAGAGTCAGGACACGCGAAACGAGGTTGCCGAGACCGTTCGCCAGGTTCGCATTGTAGACCTCTTTGAATTGTTCGCGGGTGATATCGCCATCTTCAAATGGTGAGATGTGTCGCGCGAGGAAGTAACGCACCGCTTCGCTTCCGTATTCAGATATCAACTCTTCAGGGTCGATGACATTGCCGAGTGTCTTCGACATCTTTTTGCCACCCGAGGTGATAAAGCCGTGCACAAGCAGCGTCTTAGGTAGTGGAAGGCCGGCCGACAGCAACATACCCGGCCAAATAGCCGCATGGAAACGCAAAATATCTTTGCCAATCACATGCACATCTGCGGGCCAGAATTCTTTGTAGAGTTCATCATCACGGCCATACCCAAGCGCCGTGATGTAGTTTGCGAGCGCGTCACACCACACATACATTACCTGTGAGTCATCGCCCGGTACTGGCACGCCGAGGCCTTTCGGCCAGTGATCTTTGTGCGGGCGCGAGAAGCTCACATCTTCCAGTCCTTCGTTTTTGATAAACGAAAGAATTTCATGTTTGCGGCTCTCTGGCACTACCCTATATTCATCTGTTTCGATCTTTTTTTGGATTTCGTTTGCGTATTTTGAAAGGCGGAAGAAATAATTTTTCTCCTTCAAAAATTCCGGTGCAGTGCCATGGTCGGGGCATTTTCCATCAACCAAATCTTTTTCTGTCAGAAAGGCTTCGTGGCCCACGCAGTACAAGCCTTCATATTCTTTTTCGTATATATCGCCTGCATCAACAAGTTTCTGCCACAACGCTGTGGCACCAGGCCAGTGTTTTTCTTGGTCTGTGGTGCGGATAAACTGATCGTACGAAATCTCCAGCTCGCGGAAGAGTCCTGCAAAATTTGCGACGATACCATCCAAGAATTCGAGAGGCTCCTTCCCCTCTTTGACAGCAGCATCAACCATTTTCTGCGTATTTTCGTCAGAGCCAGTAAGGAAGTATGTTTTGTCGCCCATCAATCGATGGTAACGAACGATGATGTCCGACAAGGTTGTCGTATATGCATGCCCCAAATGCAACTTGGCATTGGGATAGAAAATAGGCGTCGTGAGGTAGAATTTTTTGTCTGCCATTACCTTAGAGGCTACTCTGCCGCTGCGCGCTTCGCAAGGGCGCGTTTTTTCTCGCGGTCGATGTCGTTGACGTATTCCTGGATTGCGCCCGCGATAGGCACCGAAAGCAGCACGCCAAGGAAGCCTACGAGCTGGAAGCCAATAAGCAAGGAGAGGATGACCAAGAGCGGAGGCACGCCCACCACCTTTTTGACGACAACCGGGTAAATCAAGTGCGCTTCAAACTGCTGCACGATTATGTAGAGGCCGGCGATCAAGAACGCTTCTGTGACACCACCGGCAACTAAGCCTATGGCAATGGCAGGCACCATCGCGAGGATCTGTCCGAAGACTGGAATCAGTTCAAACACGCCTGCGAGCACCGCAAGCAAGAGCGGGTGCGGCACGTCGAGTATCAAAAGTCCCAAGTAGAGCAAGATGCCGACGATGAGCGCCAAGACAAGCTGCCCCTGCATCCACTTCCCTATTTTGTTTTGCGAACGGCGCCAGAGGCCA
Source organism: Candidatus Adlerbacteria bacterium (assembly GCA_029288895.1). Taxonomy (GTDB): domain Bacteria; phylum Patescibacteriota; class Minisyncoccia; order Phycocordibacterales; family SBAW01; genus GWA1-54-10. The sequence continues at coordinate 50,007 of JARIGK010000003.1, forward strand.
AGCACGTATGCCTGATTATCGATCGGCGTAATCACACGGAGAAAATCATCGACACCCGTTTCTTGTACAGAAAAGTAGAACGAGAAGACGACGATCAAGATAAATGATGTGACGCCACCAAAGAATGCCGAGAGTGCGCCGAACGCTTCGCCACTTGAGCCTCGCAATGAGGACGAAAGATTGCTCAAGACATCAGCAGACGAGAAGGCTTGGCCAACATTACCCCACGGAAGGAGCCCGTGCGTGACGTCAGTGATATTCAAATTCGAAAGGGTTGCAGGGAGCTGTGCGACGAAATTGGCGATATCACTCAACACCGGCGGCACGAAGAAGAATACGACGCCAAAGAATGCGCCGATAACGAGTATGTACAGCAAAATGACGGACAGGAGGCGCGGGACGCCGCGGCGCATCAAGCCGTGCACGCCTGGCTCCATCGCCGAGGCAATAACAACCGCCGTGAGCACAATAAGGACGATGTCGCGGAGGAACCACAGAAGCCCCACCAATATAAGAAAGAGGATGGTTTTGATAATCGTCCCCGAGGAGATGTGGACGTTGATGTCGCGTTCAGCCATGCCGAAACTATATCACACCAGCACTAGAGTTTGGATTTGATGAAGGATGCGAGCTCTGCTATAGGCATACGAGACTGCTCGCCCGTGTCACGGTCGCGCACGGTAACAGTGTCTTTATGCTCTGGATTCTCACCCAACGTGTCAAAGTCGATCGTGATGCACCACGGCGTGCCAATTTCATCCTGGCGGCGGTAACGTTTGCCGATGTTACCGTTGTCATCCCACACAATCTGCGGCACTTCTTTCTTCAAGTTTTGATACACCTCACGCGCCTTCTCTACCAACTCTGGTTTGTTCTTCAAGAGCGGAAACACTGCAGCCTTCACCGGCGCCAAGTGCGGCGGGAATTTCATCACGACGCGAGTTTCCCCATCCATCTCATCTTCGAAGTATGCGCTGCACAACACAGCCAAGAACAAACGGCCCATACCCATCGACGTTTCCAAAATCCAAGGAATAAACTTCTCTCCTGTGTTCGGGTCGGTATAGCGCAAATCAACACCAGAGAATTTCATATGCTGCGACAAATCGTAGTCGGTGCGGTCGTGAATACCTTCCACCTCATCAAACCCAGACGGGAACTCGTACTCGATATCCCATGCATCTTTTGCATAGAAGACGAGATTCTCGTGTTGCTTGAAGCGCAGTTTTTCTTTAGGAATACCAAGCGTCAGGTACCAATTAAAGCGATCCTGTTTCAATTTCTCGTACGGCTCTTTGTTTTCGTTCGGGCGGATGAAGAGCTGTGTATCGGCCTGTTCGAATTCACGTGTTCTAAACAAAAAGTTACGTGGCGAAATTTCGTTACGGAACGCCTTACCAATCTGCGCAACACCAAACGGCAACTTCGGCTGCATGGTGTCCACAATATTTTTGTAATCAAGGTAGATACCCTGGCACGCCTCCCCCGGCAAATAGACAGGATCATTCCCTTCTGAGGTAAAGTCACCCAAATTGCTCTTTACCAAGAGGTTAAATGCCTTTGCGCGTGTAAAATCTTTTTTTCCGCAGACAGGGCACGCGATTTCATCACGGTGCTGGTCGAACAATTCGTTGATTGCTTCTTCCGACATTTTTTCGTCGGCGCTAACGCCCAAGCTTCCTAGTTCTTTATCGACACGGATACGCGCATGGCAATTACGGCATTCTGCAAGAGGGTCTGCAAACCCGCCAACATGGCCCGACGCTTCCCACGTACGTGGATGTTTAAACATTCCTGCATCAAGCCCGAAGTGATTTTCTTTATCGTAGACGTTCGCCTTCCACCACGATTGTTTTAAGTTATTCAAAAGCTCAACACCGCGCGGGCCAAAGTCATACACACCAGCCAAGCCGCCGTAGATTTCGGAGCCTTGGAAGACAAAGCCGCGGCGCTTGCAGAGCGATACGATTTTTTCCATTACGTTGTTGGTGTCAGACATACAAATGTAGAGTTGGATTATTGAACAGTGCCCATGTTGCCGTTGTAGCCCGCGTCGCCCGAAAGCTGCGTAGTTGGGCCATTTGCCGAGGCACTAACCTGCGTCTGTGCAAAACGATCTTGGCCCGAGAGCGAAGCGGAACCTGTGAGTGCCGGCGCCTGGCCGCTTTGCGACGAGCTAGGCTGGAGCGATACCTGGAAGGCCGCCGTACGTGCTGGACTTCCAACACCGCTGCCTGCTTTCAAATCCCCCATCGACCACGTTACCGTGCGGCTCTTTTGGTCGTACGCCACACCGCTGCCTTGAGCCGCCGCAACAAAGGTTACGTACGATGGCAAGGTTGCAGACACAGTCGCATTGGCAATGGTATTCGATGTGTTTGAGGCCGTCCAGAGAATGGTGTATGTCGTGTTTTGGCCAGACATTGGTGGCATCGGCCCGGTGTTCGAGAACGGCCCCGAGAAGTGGAGCGCCTGTGCATTTAACGTTACTTGTGACGCGACACGCACCGACATGGATGCAGCCGATGACACCTGCTCTGGAACGTTCTGTTCGCCTTGGCGCGTACCTTCTACGCTCAAGTTAAGCGAGATGGTCGGGTTCGAATACAGCGTACCGCCTGCACCCGGTGCTTTTGTTGTAAAGCTAAACGGCAACGTTGCAGTTGCCCCTGGAGCCACCGTCGCAAGCGTCTGCTCTTGGTCCTTCGACCACACGAGCGTCGAGCCCGACGATTGGTAAAACGCCGTAGGTGCCGAAATCGAACTTGTGTCGATTGTTGGACCGCTAAAAGAAAGTTTGAGCGTCACGTCGGACACCGCATCCGGCAAATTGTTGGTCCATGTCACCGTGCCCTGCACCTGCGTACCTGCGGGCACTGACACGGTTTTGCCGCTCTGCCCCGCGACTGCGAGTTGTGCGGTGATAAACGGGCGATGCACCGCGAGCGTTTGCGGCACCGAAAGGTACGGCACCGGGATGCGCGTATCAGTTTCATCGGCATCCGAACCTGCTAGGAAGTAGAAAACGCGGCTGTCGCCATCTTGGCCGTCGAGCGAACCAGTGAGGTGCAACACTTTGCTTTCGCCTGGCTCTAGCGTGCCCAAGCGCCACAACGTATTGCCAGCCATCGCTTGCGGCGACGTATTCGCCGCACTAAAGCCAAATGGGTACTGACCTTGGATCACAACATTGTCGAGCGCCGCGGGCGCATTGCTTTGCACGGTAATATCCATGCCAAACTGTTGCCCCGCAATGGCTTCCGATGGTGAGGCAATCGATATAGAAACAGGCGAAGAGCCGACGGTAAACGTCATGTCGGCATCGCGTTCAAAAATGGCGTTTGAGCCGTCGACGTTGTACTGCAACTGCACCGCTACTTTTTGCTGCTGGCCTTCTTGGCCGTAGAAAATTGCTTGCGCGGTGCGCTGCACGGTTTGCCCCGCGCGTATGGTGCCAATGGACTGGCGTTCATGCACTAAAGACTGCGACGGGTTGGCCGGGTCGCGTGTACCTGAGGGGTACGTCAGTATCAAGTCTGCCAACTGCAAGTCGGCCTGGTTTCTGTTGGTGATCAAAATCTGCAAGCCGCTTGTTTTCCCACCGTCGATAACAGACGGCATAACAACCGTAAGGTCGATGTTTTGCGGCGAGATGCTATTGCCGCCCGAGAAAAAGAGGTAGACCGCCACAAGCGCTGCCGCGCAGAAAAATGCCAGCGACACCAACAAAAATTTGGTTGGGAGCGACATCTTCGATTTTTTGAGTTTGGGCGACAAGGTAAATTGTTGTGCGGGTTTTTCTTCTTTTGCATCTGGCCACGCAACAGGCGGCCGTGATTCGTTGGGAGAAAGCGGTGTACGTTCGCTCGGGTCCACACTCGCAGGGTTTGCCCTTGAATAAAGCTTGTCGTGCAAGCCGTCGACGGAACGCTTCTTCTCCTCTTCCTGCATCTAAAAAGTATACCCTATCGGCAATCAGAGCCCAGTTTCAGCGAGCGATGCATTGATGGCGCGTATCACTACCGGTTTCGATTGCCGAACCGCTGCGATAAGTTCGTGCGAAAACTCACTGCCTTCCAAAAACGGCGTGAGTGCAGGCCGCTGCTCGACATAGCCAAGGATGGACAAAATACGCAAGACGAGCACGCATTCGATAAGTTCGATATCGGCATCAGGGGCGCCTGCTACATACCGAAGGCCATTCGTAACATTCTCATAGAGCATCGGCACCCGCTCTTCGCCGTGAATGAGGCGCAACAGCAAGCGTGCGATGCGGCCGGCACACGCGCGCGAGGCACGAGTATCCCCCACGTACGCATGTGATATATGTTGTGCACCTGTGAGCTTCCACTCGTGTTTGCCGCGCAGAAGAGAAAAGGTGCCCGCAGTCAGTGTCTCAAGCCCGTAGCGGAGTTTGGAACGCTCGAGCCTCGCCGAGCGCGCCGAGCCGCGGATGACGCCAAACTCTTTTGTGAGTAAGACCACCGACGTGTTGGCTTCGCCGCGGCCGCGTTTGGCAAGTACTATCCCCTCGCTCGCAACAATGTCGTGCATTACTTCACTTCCAAGACCAATGCTTTCAAGCCGGTTTGTGCAATAAGCGTTGCGTTGTATTTTTCTGCCACAGATTTTTCTTCCGCACTTACCTCGAGCGTCATCGTTGGGCGGTCACTAATCGAAAGCTTCTGCTCTTTGCGCCACTCTTGGATACGGCGCGCGATGTCGCGCACCATCCCCTCTTCCTTGAGTTCTGGTGTAAGGACGGTATCGAGCACAACCTCTTTGAGGCCTGCATCAACGACAACTTCTTTTACGTTGACTTCGTCGGCGACAATCGCGCGGAGTTCGTCTGGCAGTGCGTGGTTGATAGAAAGCTTCGCGAGCGGCTGGCGCACTTTGATGGCTGCCTGGTCGCGGGCTTTGAGGCCCGCGGATGCGGCGTCGCGTGCAATGTCCATGTCGAGAAGCAACTGCGCATCGACTGCGCCAGCATGCGGCCAGTGTGAAAGGTGCACGCTGCCCTCTTCGCCTATGCCTTGCCAAACACTTTCTGCAATAAACGGTGTGATAGGCGCCAGGAGTTGGGCTACTGTGCGGAGCACGTGGCGTTGCACCGCAACGCACAACGCCGCATCGGCGGTGTCGCTGCGAGCGCGGTCGCGCGAGCGGCGGACATACCACGTCGAGTACTGTTCGATAAAGGCGCGTATAGGGCGGCAGGCGTTAGGCATGTTGTATGCATCAAATGCTGCAGTGCTTTCTGCTACCGTTTTGTTCAAGAGCGAGAGTACCCAGCGGTCGAGCGGGTGCGTGCTTGTGGCAACGTCTACATCGGAAACTTTATCGCGGTAGAGTTCGAAGAATTTAAATGAGTTCCACAGGGTGCCCACAACGCGGTTATGTATCTCGCGCACATCTTCGTCGCGGAAGTTCAAATCTTCCGCCTGCATCACGACAGAGCTCATCAAGTAAAAGCGGTATGCGTCCGAGCCCCACTTCTCCATCAACTCCCACGGGTCGGTGTAGTTTTGCTTCGACTTACTCATCTTCGAGCCATCGGCCGCCAAGATGTTGCCCGTCACGGTCACTGCTTTAAATGATCGTTTGCCAAACAAGAAGACGCCCATCGCGTGCATGTAGTAAAACCACGTGCGCGTCTGGCCGATGTATTCGGCGATAAAGTCGCCCGGGTATCCTTTTGGCGCAAGGCCAAAGAAGCGTTCGGGATTCACCCGCGTTTTGTCGTGCGGGTAGCTCATCGACGCAAACGGCATCGAGCCCGACTCCACCCAGCAGTCCAAGACTTCTGGGATGCGCTCGTAGCGGCTCCCCTTTTCATCGACCAACACAACATCGTCAATATAAGGACGATGCAGGTCGAGCTCGAACTTTGCATTGTGCGGGAATGGCGTAAATGGCAACGGCATCGACATGCCAGGTTCTATAAATACACCGTCGCGTTCGCGCGCAATATCTTCGTTGGTTTTATAGTGTGCCACCTCATGCAAAAGCCACGCCGGGCATTCGTGCGTAACAATAAGAATACGTCTGCCAATATAGCGGCGCTCAAGTTCAAAAAGAAACTCACCAACGCGTCGGCGCACATCTGCATACGTTTCTCCGCCCTCCACCGCTTTTTCGAAGCGCTCCAGGCGTGACGGAAACGCATTCCTCCAGTCAGCTATTGCTTTCCCATCATAGACACCCATTTCGATTTCGCGCAGACGCTCGTCAGTCATCAATGCCGAATCAGGCAGGCCCAATTCTTTCAGTACAAGTTTTGCGGTTTCTTGCGTACGGGCCAACGGCGACGCAACGATCATATCGATCTTCTCTTTGCTCAACGTTGCTGCAGTCGCACGCACAACACTTCTGCCCGTCTCTGTTAGATGATTGTCGGGGTTGCCCTTCGTTTCAAAAACGCCCTTCGTATTATTCTCCGCCTCACCATGACGCATCATAAAATAGGCGTTGCCAGATTTTTTCGTCTTAGAAAGAAGTTCTTCCAAAGAACCCACAACCATCAACTTCTTCCCTTCTTTTTCTTTCCAAATAGGAAGTGGTGATGCCCAAAAACGATTGCGCGAAATGGTCCAGTCCGGCGCATTCTCGACGATGTTGCGGAAGCGCCCCTGCTTCAAGTGCTCGGGGAACCACGTCACCTTGTCGTTTTCTTTGAGCATTTTGCTCTTTATCTTTTGGATATTCAAAAACCACGACGGCACGGCGTTGTATATAAGTGCGGTGCCGCAACGCCAGCAGTGCGGGTAGCTGTGCGTATACATCTCGCGCGTGTGCAGCAAGCCGCGCGCTTCCAAATCGGCTTTGATATCTTTCTCGCCCTGCTTGATGTACTTGCCGCGCACAAGTTCAGGCGCCAAGTGGTTGTAGTGGCCGTTGCTTTCGAGCGTCTGCACCATCGGCAACTTTTCGCGGAGGCCAAGCTGGAAGTCGTCCTCGCCGTACATCACGGACGTGTGCACGATGCCGGTGCCGTCTTCTGCCGAGACAAAGTCTGCCGCCCACACTTTGTATGACCGCGGGCCTTTGAGTGCCGGCACGTCAAAGAGCGGCTCGTACTCGATGCCAACCAAGTCTTTGCCCTTCAAGTCACCGCCATCTTCGTGCTCTATATAGTGTGCATTCCCCTCCTGCACCACGGCGTAGGTAATGTCATTGCCCACAGCAAGCCCTACATTGCTTGGCAAGGTCCATGGCGTCGTGGTCCACGCAAGCAGGTACGTATTTTCTGGCAAATTAAATCGGCGTGGGTTTTTAACCTTAAAGCGCGCCACGACCGCTTCTTCTGTCACATCTTTGTAGGTGTTGTCGGCGGCGATTTCTGCTTTTGCCAATGGCGTTTCGCAGTGCGGGCAGTACATCAAGACCTTGCGTCCCTCGTACATCAAATTTTTGTCGTGCAAACGCTTCAGCGCCCACCAGATGGACTCGATGTAGGAGTTGTCCATTGTCTTGTACGAATTGTCGAAGTCGACCCAGCGGCCGACGCGGTCGACGTAGCGCTTCCAGTCGTGCACGTACTGCAGCACGAGCGAGCGCGCTTTTTCGTTAAATGCTTCGATACCGATATCGAGAATATCTTTTTTGGTTTTAAGGCCAAGTGTTTTCTCGACCAAGTTCTCGATCGGGAGGCCGTGCGTGTCCCAACCCCACACACGAGGCACGCGGTAGCCGCGCATCGTTTTGTAGCGCGGCACGACGTCTTTGATTATTGAAGAAAGCAAAGAGCCCGAGTGCGGCAAGCCTGTCGCAAACGGTGGCCCATCATAAAAAACAAAGTCGCCTTTGGGGGCCTCCTTTTCAACTGACTTTTCAAATGTCTTATCCTCTTTCCAAAATGCGAGAACCTTCTCCTCGCGCAGGACTGTCTCGCTCTTTTCTGCCATATCAGATAAATATAGACGAGCGGCGCCTATAAATAAAGCTACATTTCCTGCGGTGTCGGGATGCCAAGGACATCCAAGCCTTTTGCCAGGGTGTGCTCAATAGCTTGCACAAAGAAGAGTGCGGCATCTGACACTTCCCCATCTACGATCAATCGCTCCTGCGCGTACCAACTATTGAACGCCGCCGCGAGCTCTGTCAGGTACGTCACCACATGATGTGGCTCAAGCTCGCCTGCGGCGCGCGCAACCGCATCGGGGAAATGAAGCATCAAACGCGGTAGTTCGATATTTGAGAATTCTTTTTCTACAATCTTTGCCTCCGCGGATTGGCGCAAGAGCGAACGGGTGCGCACAAGCGCGTATTGCACGTACGGACCCGAGTCGCCTTCAAGCGAAAGAGATTTCTCTGGGTCAAACGAAATATCTTTCCCACTTCCCTGTTTAAGCACGGTGTATTTAAGTGCACCTACGGCAACATCTTCGCGGTTGCGCGCAACTTCTGTGACTTCTGCCAACAATGACTCGCCCGTAATGACATTACCCAAACGCGACGACATTTTGCCCGTCGTTAACTTCAAGAAGCTCGTTGGGATATGCAGCAAATCTTTGCCGTCGGTCTTGCCGGGGAATAATTTTCGCAACGCATCAAACACAATACGGAAAAAGTCAGTTTGTTCTTTGCCGGTAACAGTGATCGATATATCGAAACTTGGGTACGCCTCCGACTTTAGCTGGAAGAGGCCAACTTCTTTTGCTTCATACGTTGGCAGACCCTGCGAATTTAAAAACACGCGCGTATGTTCGCCTTTGTAGACGACAGCGCCTTCGCTTTCTTCAAATACTTTGCCCACTTCGCCGCGGACGATGCGCGCACCAAGCGGGCCAGATTCACTTTCAAAAAATTCTTTATCGAACCCTTGCGTGCCGAGGCGCGCCAATAATGCGTGCAAATGCTTAAGAGATGTCGCGATGCCTTTTTCGCGCAAAGCAGACCATTCAGCATTCGAACCGGCATACAACGCACGGTTTATCTCTTCGATTTTTTCTTTTGCCTCGCCGCTTTCGTACGCTTCGTTACCAGCAACATAGGCCTTCCCCAGCTGCGCAATATCTTCCGCGTTTAAATTTCCATTCTGCAAACCCCACACGCCTTTGGCGATGGTAAGGCCGATGTCGGAGGGATAGTTCAAGCGTTTAACATCAGCACCGCTTGCTTCAAACAAGCGCGCAACGCTCTCGCCCACAATGTTGCCCACCAAGTTGCCGATATGGAGCGGCTTAAAGAGGTTAGGGCTCGTATATTCCACAAGCACCTTCTTTCCTATGTACAGTTCATTTGTGCCCCACCCTTCCTCGTGTGCTGCGCGCACGACATCAGCGAGCGCTTCGTTTGAGAGCCAGAAGTTGATAAACCCAGCGCCTGCGATTTCTGTTTTCTCGATACCTTCTATTGTGCCAAGTGCATTCTGCAACTCTGCTGCAACTTCGCGCGGATTCTTTTTCAAAACTTTTGCCGCAGCCAGCGCCGCATTCGTTGCGTAGTCGCCATGCTCCATCGAGCCCGGCCTCTCCACCACAAACGCAATATCACCCGCACCCATCCCCTCGAGCGCATGTTGAATTGCTTTTTCTATCTCATGCCGAACCATACTATTCCTTAACAATAACAAACATTTGCAAAGAAAAAACCCGCCGAACCATGTCGATTCGACGGATTACTAAAGCTTAGGCGACGAGCTTCGCTTCGGCAGGCTCTTCGGCCTTCTGCCTAAGGATACGAAACTTGCCGACGAAATTCGGGTGGACCGGCATCTCTTCGGAGTTTGGGCCGATCTCGTCAGCATCCACGCCGATCTTCTTGATGAGATAGTGGCTCGAACTAGCCGCGACCACCTCAGAAACAATGACGCGGCCATCCGACAACGTGGCACGAGTCGCCAACACCGTCTCGAACAGCAGCGCTTCAACTCCATCGGGGAAGGTCCACACTTCCTCAACTGACCACGTGCGGACTGATTGAGGCGAAAGGTGTTTATCCCGATCATCGCCTCGAAAAAACCGCGCACGATGATGGAGCGAATTATTAATCTCAACAACAGAGATCATCTTAGCTTTCTCCTATCTAGGACTACCCGCGCTAGTTAAACCAGAGTACGGGAAGTTGCGCAACTAGAGTGTTGCGGTTTGTAGGGTTTGTGTAAAACTACCCGTCTGTACGTCGAAGGTGATGTAGCCGATGACTTGGCCTTTGGTGGTTTCCACAGTGCAGCGCCACTGGCCGTCGGTGAGGATTTGTTTTTCGCTAAAGCCCCGGTAGCCTTCGGCCCGTCCACCGGTGATAGGAAATTGCACAATGCCTGTCGTGATCCAATGCTTCGTTGTTGGATAAAAATATTCCCACCGGTGCATGATAGGCGCCGAAAGGCTGCCCGGCGCAAATACCGCACTAAAGCAGTACGCGGGCTCCCCTGCTGCCGCGTGGTAGGTGTCGCCTGTGTCGCGCCAAAATTCGTACCAATGTTTTTTCTCGTACGTGGCAGTGTAGTCGCCCGCATCATCTTTACTGATTGAGTGATAGATGCCCGCCGCTTTCAATGACAGAGGCACAGGCGGAATAACGTTCAAGAAATACAAAAGGTTAAATACAAGGAAGACGCCAACGACAATGCCGCGCATCTCCCACAGCTGGCGACGTTTGTTATGGCGCAAGGCAAAAATACGGAGCATCGAGATGACGCCCGCCATCACAGCCAAGCTCGCAACACCGCTAATGAGAAATGCGCGTATGCCGATGGTGTGCAGCACAAAGGTGGGCACGGCGATAACCAAATATGTGAGCAACAAAAAATAGTAGACCGCAATATTAAACCGCAGCTGCGCGTAGCGGTTTTTGAGCATCTCGTTGCCAATGAGGAGGCACACGAGCAACCCTAAAAAGATTGCGGTGCCGCCAAACGAACCGCTCTTCCCGTAGAGAATAAGTAAATTGCTGGAAAGGCCGCCAAAACAAAACTGCAGTATAAGCAGCATCAACAGCGGTTCGACTGGCTTCTCGCCTTCCTTCATCTCGCGTACCGAGTAGCGGTTAAGCACGATGATGATTGCCGCAGACAAAACGAGATAGAACAAGAGCAAGATGTTGTCCGGGATGCTGTCGGGCCGCTTGGCCAATATAAGATCAAACGTAAAGCCACACAGAAGCGTCAGCACCGACAGATGCCGTTCGTATTTGTTCCAGAATTGGATGAGCCTATTCACACATTTATTGTAACAGTCGGAAGGCTGATACTCTTCTCTCAAAAGAAAAGGCCACCTCCCCCATTCAGGATTGGTGGCCCAATAAAGTGCGGCCGGCCTTCAGGTCTCGACGTGCTCAGGAGCCTCGAACCCGTGGTCCTTCGCGAACTTGGCGAGGTCGGCCTCGACGGGGTCAAGTGTAACTTCAGTGATGATACACCGAGCCGGCCCCTTGAAGGGCTTAGGCTTCAGGTCGACGACGTACTCGCCCGACCACCACAAACCTTCCGCTTCTTTGGTGAGACGATACATCGCCGGGCTGCGGGGCCTTTCACCAGGCTTCTCCACATAGTGCTTGTGGAAAAAGAGCTCATCGGCATCGAGGAATTCGATTTCGTTGAGTTCTGAGTCCCCGAAGGTATCACTCATACGGCCGACGAGGGAGTTTGACTCCTTATGCCCCGCATGCCAGAACGTTCCAGAAAACATCTCCGGAACTGCTGACCTCTGCTGGAGACCACCGTACCCTTGGCAGAAAAACCCTTGAATGAGCCAGAGCTTCTTCATGACGGAATCCTCCTTATCTGGTTCCGTCGGCAAATCTAGCACAACCCTTTAGAAAAAGGTATGTGTCTTTTTGTTTGGGATTTATACGAACGAATCAGGTACAGGGAACTTCCCGCAGAGGTCTTTGATTTCTTGGCGGATGGCGGTGAGCTTTGCGTCGTCGGTACGATTGTGGAGCGCGTCGATCATAAGCTCCGCTACGCGTGCACATTCTTTCTCGCCCAATTTGCGCGTGGTGATTGCTGGTGTACCAAAGCGGATGCCTGATGGATCCATCGGCGAGCGAGGGTCGTCCGCAATAACGTTTTTGTTAAGCGTGATGCCAACGCGGTCGAGCACTTCTTCTGCATCTTTGCCCGTAACGCCCATCGAGCCAAACACATCTGCAAGTATGAGGTGGTTTGATGTGCCGCCGCCAAGCATGCGCACACCCTTTGCGCGGAAGACATCTTCCATCGCTTTTGCGTTCTTCAAAATCTGCGCCGCGTAGTCTTTAAACAATGGGTGCAATGCCTCACCGAACGCCACAGCCTTTGCCGCAACCACGTGCATCAAGGGACCGCCCTGCATCCCTGGGAACACTGCTTTGTCTACCTTCTTTGCAATCTCTTCGCTTTCGCGAGTGAGGATCAAGCCGCCGCGCGGGCCGCGCAATGTTTTGTGCGTCGTCGAAGTGATGACATCAAAGCCATAGTCAAATGGGTTTTTTGCAACACCACCCGCGATAAGCCCCGCGATATGCGCTGCGTCCATCACCGCGTATGCGCCAACTTCCTTGGCAATGTCTGCCATCTTTTGGTAGTCCAACTCACGCGAGTAGGCACTGTAGCCGCCAAGCACAATCTTTGGTTTGGTCTCCAAAGCAACGCGGCGCATTTCGTCGTAATCAATTTCGCCGGTCTCCGGGTTCTTCATCTTGTAGCGGACGAAGTTAAAGAACTTGGTGATGTAGGTCACCGGGTGGCCGTGTGTGAGGTGCCCGCCATGGCTCAAGTCCATGCCAAGTACGGTGTCGCCCGGCTGGAGCAACGCAAAGTACATGCCGATGTTCGCCGACGCACCCGAGTGCGGCTGCACGTTTGCAAACGAGGCACCAAATAATTTCTTTGCACGCTCAATCGCAATACGCTCCACCTCGTCGGTATATGGCTGGCCGCCATAGTAGCGCTTGCCCGGGTAGCCTTCTGAGTATTTGTTGGTGAAGATTGAACCTTGCGCCTCGCGCACTGCTTTTGAGACGTAGTTTTCGGATGGGATCAATTCGAGCCCCTCCCTCTCGCGGGTCTCTTCGCCCTCGAGTGTTTTAAATACATCTGCGTCTTGTTGCTTAATGTGGTCGTACGAATCCATAAGATAAAAATCAGTTAGTCAGTAATATTCAACTTTGAAGCAACTTAGATCATATAAATTTATCGGTCGTCTCCTTCGCTATTGAGCATATCGCGCTCTAATCTCGACGTAAGCTTCTTAATATTAGCATCTGCAATTTCGTCAAAAGACAAATCTAACTCTCGTGCCAACTGCGATAAGTACCACAGCACATCCCCTATTTCTTTCTTAATACCCTCGCGCCTTTCTGGAGTTACAACTCCTTTATCGTCACGGACAAGATGCTTCACTTTCTCTAAAATCTCACCGCTCTCTCCTGCAATACCCAAACAAATGAGCATCAAAATATATTCTTTGTCATCTTTCGCAAAGAGAGCAGTTCTCGACGCAAGTTTTTGATACTCATCAAACTCCATATAAGGGGTTTATTTCTTCGCTGCAGCTTTTTCATTATAGCCACCAATGTTGGCTATTTCAGCCTTAAGGCTTGGGTGCGATTGGTAATTTTCAAGCGTAATGTCTTCGTACTTAAAATTATCAACGTGTTTTATGTCTGGATTCAGATGCAATGTCGGGAATGGAAGTGGCTCGCGCGTAAGCTGTTCCTTTACCTGGTCGAAATGGTTCGAATACAGATGCACATCACCAAAAGTGTGCACAAACTCGCCTGCTGGTATGCCAACTTCTTGCGCAACCATGTGTAATAGCAGCGCGTAACTTGCGATGTTAAATGGCACGCCAAGAAACGCATCGCCGGAACGTTGGTACAAGCCAAGATTTAATTTTCCACCCGCAGTTTGGAATTGCATCATAGTGTGGCAAAACGGTGGCACGTGCGACTTCTGCCCCTCTGATGCCATCTCATAAATGAAATCAGGGTTCCATGCGCTCACAACATAGGACTTGCGGTATGGAGCTTTTTTAAGACCTTCTATAACCCACGCGAGTTGATCAATTTCTCGACCATCCTTTGCCGGCCATCTGCGCCACATGCGACCGTAGATAGTAATGAGGTCACCCCATTTTTGTACAAATGGATCATTGGCAGGAAGTTCCGTAAGCTTCTTTATAAGCTCTTCTTGAGTCATATCTTCCTCTGGAGCATTATCTTTTGCCCACATGTGGTAATGCTTCCATGCCCATTCGTCCCAAATATGATTGTTTACATCAAGCAATGGTTTAATATTCGAACTGCCAGAAAGGAACCATAGCAATTCTGTGACAATGCCGCGCCAAAAGGTTTTCTTTGTGGTTAAAAGTGGAAATCCTTTCGACATATCGAACCTAATTTGTCGCCCAAATACAGAACGAATAAACGGAGGCTGTTCTCCTTTCTTTTTGTACTCCTCAAGAACGACATCGTTGAAGAAGAGCTCTTTATCCGAGCCATTATCCAAAATATCCTTCAATAGATCGAGATACTGATATTCAGGATGGCGTTCCATAGTTATTTCTTCTTAGATTTAGTAACCGGCTTCTTTTTAGCTTCGACGTATCCCTTGAAATTGTCTTTGGAATAGCGGCCGACTTCTTTGTAATTTTGTCGCGGCGGCGATGTAAGTGGAGAGAACGTCAGCTGTGCCACAGGCATATTCGGGCGCAGCACAATCGGAACATTGTTAAGGTTGCAGAGTTCAAGCGCCACATTCAGGAAGTGCCCTGGGTTAATAAGCGCCGCAGAGTTGTGCACAAGAAGGCCAATACGAGCGAGCGAGCTTTTACCGTTTACTTCAATGAGGTGCGTATCGGAACCAAAATAATCTTTTGAGTATCCAAGGATGCTGACACCCGGGTGCAACACATATACCTCATCGTCTTTAAGTTTTATCTCTCTCATTTTTGGGTAAATCTTCTTGACCGGGTCAATGAAGCTCGACGAATGTGATTCGGTGATAAAAAACGTATTCCCAAGCAAAATGTCGTAGCTCGCTGGCTGCAAACGAGACTCATCAAACGGCTTCAGGACAATCTCCCCTGCCTTTACTGCTTTTATAATGTCGACGTCAGAAAGAAACATACAGAAAATAATTATTGAATAGTAAAAATCTTATCCGTTCCGTAATACTCTGGCCAATGTTCGTTATAAAACGAAAACATTCGCTCCAGTCTATCTTGCGGCAACTCTTCTACCCCGCACTCGCGCATTACGGCATCTATCTCTGCGCGAGCAGGTGCGAGTTCTGAATCGTTTTGAACCACCTTCTCAAACTCTGCAAGCCAACCATAGCCAGCATTTCGATCAAGGCACACATTTAACCCCTTGAACGAATACTCTTCTCGTTCGCGCGACCATTTCGCTTGGTAGCGAAACCCCGCATTAATAAGCAAGCGGTCGAGCTGCTCTAACGTAATATCAACCTTCTCTTCAAATTCAATTCTGCTCACACCGTTTGAACTTGTGTCGTCACCGACAGATGCTTTTACAACCAAAATAACTTCCCCGTCTTTGTTGCGCGTTCGAACTGAAACACTTGTTACTTTGCTGACCAAATCAGAAAGTTTTGCATGTGCTGCATTAGAAATAGTTCCTTTCGATGCATGAACAAGAGCGTCCATAGAACCACCAATAAAATAATGATTGAGTTGTTTATTTTTGGAAGTGAGATGCGAATCTGAATCCAATTCCCGCATTTTAGTTCGCAACAATTCTGCGTTTTCCTCGCTTCCCAAAAGCGACTTAACTTCTACCTCATACGTCTGCATGGGCTTAGTGTACCTTGTGCGGGGCAAGCGCCAAAATCCACATTCTATCCACAGATTAGGGCCTATTTTTGGCCTCCGTGCTATAGTCCGGCTATGCAAAAACCCCGCGTTGCGATTGTTGTGGCGATTGGTAAAAACCGCGAATTGGGTAAAAATAACCAGCTTTTGTGGCATATCAAAGACGACCTCAAGCGCTTTAAAGAATTGACGCTGGGCCACCCCGTGATCATGGGGCGCAAAACCTTTGAGTCTATTGTGGCTATCTTGGGCAAACCGCTCCCCGGCCGCACTAATATTGTTGTGACGCGCGATCAGGACTGGAGCCATGAAGGCGTCTTGGTATTCCACACGCTCGAAGAGGCACTCGCCAAAGCACGCGAATTAGACTCCGAAGAGATCCATATCGGCGGCGGCGCAGAGCTCTACAACCAAGCACTCCCCTTCGTCGACCGGCTCTACCTCACACTCATCGACGACAGCAAAGAAGCAGACACCTTCTTCCCCGAATACGAGAAAGAATTTACGAAAGAAATCAGCAACGAAAAACGCGAGCTTGATGGGCTCGCGTATTCCTGGGTAACGTTGGAGAGATAAATTATTTGACGTCCACGCCCATGCTGCGGGCGGTGCCTGCGATGATCTTCATTGCGGCATCGACATCGTTTGCGTTCAAGTCGGGGAGCTTCTGCTCTGCGATTGCACGGAGCTGGTCCTTGGTGATCGAGCCAATCTTGCTTGTGTTTGGCTTGCCCGAACCCTTCTCTGCCTTGAGCATTTTCAAGATAAGGCCAGACGCGAGCGGGGTTTTGAGTTCAAAGTCGTACGAGCGGTCTTCGTAGATGGTGATAACGCACGGCACCATGTCGCCAACCATTTCGCGGGTCGCATCGTTGAATTTCTTCACGAACTCACCGATGTTGATACCAGCAGGGCCGAGGGTAGTACCCAAAGGCGGAGCAGGCGTAGCCTTCCCTGCCGGGGCGATAATCTTCAATTTTTTCGTAACTTTCTTTGCCATAAAGGTATAGGGATACTACGTTAAATGCGCTTAATCTGCAAGAAGTCGAGCTCGACAGGCGTTTCGCGGCCGAACATCGACACAAGGACTTTGACCTTGCCGCGGCTCTCGTCTACCTCGCCCACTTTGCCATCCAATTCCTTGAACGGGCCGTCGACGATGACAACCGAGTCGCCCACTGCAACATCAATCGCGTGTTTGATCGAACCTTCCTTCTCCTGCATGCGGCCAAGCAGGGTATCGACTTCTTCTTGGCGAAGCGGTACCGGGTTAACACCCGAGCCAACGAAGCCTGTCACTCGCGGCGTGTTGCGGACCACGAACCACGACTGGTCGTCCACGATCATGTCCACAAGCACGTAGCCTGGGTACACCTTCTCTTCTTCTTCGACGCGGCGGCCACCTTTGATTTTGACGGTGCGCTCGGTCGGTACGACAACGTTAAAAATTTTGTCCTGGATTGCGAGGCTTTCGATGCGCTGCTTCAAGTTACGCGCAACGGCATTCTCGTAGCCTGCGTAGGTGTGGATGGCGTACCATGCGCGCCCGACGCTTGAATCTTGTTTTGCCATGATTACTTAGAAATGAATGGATAAAGAACTAGATAACCTTCTGGATGATGTACGAAAAGAAGTAGTCCAAGAGGCCAAGGTAGATAGCGGTTGCCAAGGACACAGCAATAACCACGAGCGTATAGGTAACAGCCTGGCGGCGGGTCGGCCACGACACGTGCTTCATCTCTGCGCGAACGTCTTTGAGATAGGTAAACATAAGGATTTTTTGCCAATTTTAAAACCCCTCCCGGGGCTTTGGTATGTGCATATCATACGCCTCTTTACCCCCTCAGTCAAGCAACAAAAAAGCCCCTTGAGTGGGGCTTTTTTGGGGAACATCTGAGTTAATTTAGCGGATCTCGTAGGTCACCGAGACATCGTCGGTAACTTTGTTTTGGCCCGTTGAGATAGTTGGCGCAACGGCTGCCATATCTTTTGCCTGTGCGGTTGCTCCTGCCGAAGAATACATCATCGGCACTGGCATGCCGCCCGAGTTTTCGTTAAAGGCAGTGACTCGGACAATAGAGACGCCAAGCTGCTTTGCCAATACATCTGCTTTTGCTTTTGCATCAGCGATAGCTTTGGTGCGCGCATCGGTCTGCACTTTGGTTGGGTCATCGAAGGTAAAGTTCAACCCCGAGACTTCTGTTGCGCCTTTGCTGCCAACACCTGCAAGCAAGTCCCCTGCTTTTGCTGTATCGCGCACCTTCACCGTTGTGGTCTGGCGCACTTCGTAGCCGCGCAATACTTGGCGGCCGCCCGGGCAGTAGCCATTAGTGCACGCAGTCTGCACGTAGTCGTACTGCGGCTCAATAGAATAATTGCTTGTTTGGATATCTTTTGCATCAATACCAGCGCCCTTCAAATAGTCGGTGGTGGCATTTGCTTTCTGCGTCGCATCAGCTTGCGCATCAGCAACTGTTGCTTTGTCCGAGACAACGCTAAACGAGAACGTTGCAATGTCTGGCACCGCCACCGCTTCGCCATGGCCCGACACCACAATAGTGTTTGCCGCAGCAATACCTGCGCCCACATAGCGCAAGCCCATTACAGCCGCGAGGGCTTGAATTGCTAAAAAGATACCAAGCACAATCACAACGGCAAAAACTGCTTTGCGCAGCTTCTCGCCCGTTGCTCCTTCAAATGGCATAAAACGTGAAAAGTTATTAGTAACTAATTAATAGAAACTTCACGGGTGTAGACGCTATTGCACCGACTTTATTACCGACTTGATCTGCGCGTACGGCAATGCACCCGAAACTGGCGCCGCTTTGCCCGTCTTGGTGTTGATGACTATGGTGTACGGCGTGCCCGTGCCCCCTGCCCCTTCTGCCTCCGCGGTGTCTGCATCAATAACTTTTTGATATGTCGAGTTTGCTATGCACTGGTTGTACTTGGTCATGTCAGCGCCCAATTGTTTTGCAATCGATGCCGAATATGCAGGAGTGAGTGAAGCCTGGTTGTTAAACACCGTGTCTGCATATTTCCAGAAACCATCATTTCCAAGCTGCGCCGCGATACATTCTGCCGCGTTTGCTGCAGGGTTTGCCTGCGGGTGGATCGAGGTCAGCGGAAACTCACGGTACACCCATGCGATTTGTCCGTTTGACTCATCAACAATTTTTTTAATCGTTGGGTAAATCAACGAGCAGAACGGGCACTGGAAGTCAGAATATTCGACCAAGACAATCGGTGCATTCGGCGAGCCGATGATGTGGTCGTTTGATGACGGCGGGCGGATGCTTGCCGCAGAGATGTCGGCCTGGCCCGCCACTTGGCCACCTTGTGCTGGAGCAGCAGCGTGGTTGTTGGTCAATACAATAGCGCCCGCGATGATAATGCCGGCAATAACAATCGCCATGGGCGATGTAAGTTGGAATTTCGTTTCAGACATATACCAACTATAGCACTAGTTGGTTGAGCTTTTTTTGAGCAAATCGCGGATCTCTTCGAGGAGCTTTTCTTCGTTGGTCTTTTTTGGCGCCTCAGGGCTACCTTGGAAACGAGTCGTGAGTTTGTTTACTGGCAACACCACGCAGAAATACACAACCGTTGCAATGATGACGAATGAGATAAGCGAGTTGATGAAGTCCCCGTAGGGCACTACGACGCCGCGCACGGTAACATCCCATTTTGAAAAATCCGGTTGATGCACTAATGCCGAAATAAGCGGTGTAAAGAGGTCTTTGACGAGCGCGTTGACGACGGCACTAAATGCAGCACCGACCATAAGACCGACTGCCAAGTCGACTACATTGCCACGCAAGATAAAGTTTCTAAATCCTTTCATACCGTTGTTCTACTTATTTTTGAAGTTTACTAATATCCCCTATCAGCTTCTGGAGATCTTTTTGGATTTCTTCCAAGGTCTTGCCCTGCGCTTCGTCGCGGATATCGTCTTGTTTGTCATCCTCTTGGATCTCGTCGATGTCTTCTTGAATTTCGTCCACGTCCTCCTGAATTTCATCAACGTCCTCCTGGATCTCATCAAGATCCTCCTGGATTTCGTCGATGTCTTCTGCCTGATAATTTATCGTCATCTGGATGAAGATAGATAGGTAGATGGCTTCGAGCGAGACAATGGTGGTAAGCACAAGCAGCATACGGTCAAAGGCAACCAAGCCCGTCCATACGGCGGCAAAGCTCGCAATGAAGAGTACGCTGTGCACAATGATGGACTCCAAAGAACCCACTGAACGGGTCACCATCAATGCAAACTCTTCCAACTGTTCCTTGGGTTTCTTAGCCATACGCTGTTCTGCAATTATATCTCTATAGCACGCGCTTCCAGCATGAGGAAGAGGGGTATTTCTTTGCGCGCAGTATCTTCGGCTTTTTTACGTGGGCCTTTTTCGCTCTCTTTGTGTGAGATCCATTCTTCGAGACGTGTTATAGCGAACCCGGCTTTAAACAACGCTTTCGAAAAATCCTGCAATGAGCGGTGGTGCGACACAGTCGTGGCGCTGTTTTTCTTACCCGGGTGCACGAGGAGTTCGGCGCGGTTGGCAGACAAGTACGAATCGACGCGGCGGTACTGAACATTCTTTTCTTCATCAAACCCCCAGTGCGTCTCCCCTGGGTTGCGGAAGGCTGGGTGCATCATCACAAGCACAAGCTTCCCTTCCTTCTTCAGTACACGCTTGGCTTCGGCAAAGACGCCCGCGATATTTTCGATATTTTGTATCGCGAGTACAACTGTTGCCGCATCGAACGTCGCGTCTTTGGCAAAATTCAAATTGTCTGCTTTGGAAACGTAGTACTGTATCTCTTTTGGAGAAAGTTTCTTTGCTTCGGCAATTAAATTCGTTGAAAGGTCTGCTGCCACGACATCCGCACCCGCTTTCCTAAACTCACGCGAGAAAAAACCTTGCCCGCACGCAATGTCTATCAGCTTCGTTCCCTGCTTGATGCCAAGCACGCGCACCAAGTTCGGCAAAATCACCTGTCTTTGATATGTATCTTCCGACTCTTCCAAATAGTTGGAATACCACTCTGCGGAAGAGTCCCATGATGTATTCTTTTTCATCCTAGGACTTAGTTATACAACATTACAGTGCCGCGACATGTATAACCATCGATTTTTCTGAATAATTACCAGCATTGTCATACACACGCAATGTCACTGTCTGGTCGCCAGGGGTTAGGAATGGGACCATTAATTCTGTGCCGACAGGCAAGAAAAGGTGCCCGCCTAGGTCGATATAGTAATTTTTTTGAATCCCGCTTCCAGCATCAGATGCGTCAAATGAGAAGCGGACAACGTCGCCGACCTTAACCGTAGTATTACTTGCAATAAATGATGTAATCGTCGGCGGCGTTTGATCTACCTGGATTTTATACGTTGCGGCACGTCCACCCGTGCTTAGCCCAAGATGGAAGTAAAACACTCCATCGCCCGGCGCCTGAAGCACAAGCTCGTTACTCGTCGTACTATATTTGCCCAGCAGATCAGAGGTGGATTGCTCATCAAAATTATACAAATAGACGCTTCCTGCCTTGCCACGCCAGACAAAACGAATAGCGTTGCTAGAATACCAACGGCTCTGGTTTGGATGAGAGGGTGAAAATAGGACGAATGTCCTGCCAGGAGTGCTCGTGCCGTGTATGTTCTGGAGCGCCGAGTCGAAGGTATCTACTTTGTAACTGCTGTCCTGTGACATGCGGAGTACGTTTGTCCCTAGCCCATCATCGGCTAATACTTTTGTCTCGGCTGGATCAAACGAAAGTGAGAATGTTCCTGCACGCACTGACTCTGTAACAATGTCCGCAAGAGGCAGTGAATGACGGCCCTCGTCCGATATATTGAGCAGAACACAACTCATGCGCGCCTCACCATGAACTTTGTCGATAGTATTTTCTATTACGTATGAACAGGTCGAACTCGATACATCGATAGAAACAATTTTTATTGCGGAAGGATCGTACCGAATCCCAAATTGGGCCGCATTAATCGACTCGTCGCCAGTATCTACTACTACTTGGAAAGTTTGATCGAACCCTAATGAGTAAATGCCGCTCTCGGGCTGGAATCGGAGCGTGGAGTTGTACAAATTGTATGGGACGGGTTTTAGCCGCAGAAAGGTCTGATTTTGGAAACTAATAAATACGAACGAAGCCACCGCCACCGGAATGATAGCCGCCATCAACAGTATGTAGTAGCGCCACGTGCGCTCATCGGACTTTGTGGCGCGATGAGCAAAAAGTGCGAGCACCAAAAAGGTTCCAAGTGTAAGAAGTATGATCACAAACTTAAACCCACTTGTGGGGTCTTGCCGTGGCAAGAAAATCAACACCCCACCAGGGCTTTGTTCGAGGCCTGGAAACACAATGTTTTTTACAAAATAATATTCATTGTTTTTAAAATAGATCGTCTGTTCCGTAGTTCCCTTTTGGATCCAGTCAGAGCCGCTGTTAAAGTACGAAGCAACGAGACTCTTTATTGACGGGTCTGTAAAACTCGATGCACTCACCCCAAACTCTTTTGTATAAAAAACAACTTGGCTACCAGGCGGCAAATATGCATCGCGTATGTGGGTTGCGTACGCATCATTCACGGTGTAGCTCGAAAAGAGCGCACCCCCAAGCTCATCGTTTTTAATAATAGGCAAACCCGTCACAACAACCATTGCCGATGGATTAATACCTACCTCGACACTTTGAGGACTCTTTCTTGCTGCAACCGCCCGACCCACCGCAAACCCAAGAAAGACATTGCTGCCTAGATTACTTGCACTTTTTGTACTCCCTATGAGCACCCCACTGGCATCCGCCACACCGAAGTTGATGGTGCTATATTCGGTTTGTTTTTCTTTGAGCAACTTCAATACACTGTCTGTTTTATTAGATAGAAGATCGTCAGCAGCGTCGTGCGACACCGCTTGTGAGGCATTGCGCAGAGTAGTAAATTCGCTTTCAAGCCCCGTATTAAATAACGTCGTCGCGCGTTCGCCAAGCCACGACGTATACAGCGCCCCACTAAGATGGAAGAAGACGATAAGACCGACGAATACGCCTACCGTTATAAAAAGCGTTTTGAACAAAGATAACGCTGTGCGTAGCATATGTCGGTCGTTCCACGAATGGCCTTTCATACCCTATTCTTTTTATTTAAAAAAGCATCGAGGTACATGAGCGGTGTGCCGACAAGCATAGCAAGTGACTTAATTAACCACCCTGCCAGAATAAGCTGAAGCAGCATGCCCCCGCTCGCATCAAAAAATGTAATGGTAAAGAAGAACAAACTATCAATCATCTGGGCAACAATGCTTGCAGCGTTTACACGAAGCCAAAGATATTTCCCTTTAAAGCGCTCGTACAAATAATGATAGATAGATATGTTTATATACTGTGCGAAAATAAAAGCGACGAAACTGCCTAGGATGGAGTGTGGTGCAAACGTGACGAGTACGGAAATTGCACTGTTAATTGCAGCGCTTGCTGCAAGTCCTGGGGTCTGCGCAGCAATTTGAGACACAAGGTAGAAAAATGCCAGCACAAAACAGCCGAAGTAGATCGTCTGGAGCGCGGCTTTTTTGCCGTGCCGTTCATATATCAAGTACGTAGCAAAAAATATCGACGCATAAAATATATTGCCTATATTCGTTGTTACCCCAAACTGCGAGATGATTTTTGCGCCGAAAAATCCGATAAGTAAAAAGTTTATCGCAATAGTGCCATAGAGCCACTGCGCCCCTATGCGCGCAGCAAGGAGGACGAGCGAAAGGTCAACTACTGAGCGGGCAAGAAACAGCGCCTCTACTGGCATACCATAAGTATACCGTTACTTTGCGAGGGATTGGTTCTGCTGCGTTGAAGCTCAGAGGCTTAGAGAATTGGCTTGTTTCTCCAAGGAAGCAACAGAAAGTAAAAAACCCTTTAGTGAGCAGTTACAGAAGCTCTGCACGGACTTCCTGCCCCGCCAGGTCCTCCAACATAGAGTGTAATTGGAGAAATGCCTGCATCTTTTATAACAACCGTTTTCGATCCCTGTGTAACCGTAGGAGCGTAATCCATTTGCGTCAAAATATCATCGTTGCCTCCTGGAGTATCAATTCCCCAACTTGCACTAGTAGCATTCTCAGAATTCCAAGCGACCGTCACTTTGCCACCGACAGCAACGACAGGTGGCGTAATACTTAAAGTGCAGGTTGCAACTGGTGGCAGCATCGATATTTTTAATATTCCACTCGTCAGGAGTGCGTGTGAATCTCCATCATAAAGACCTACGGAATAATCACCGTTTGAAAAGTCGTAGCCGCGGTAGCCCGTAATTGGAACCATGGTCCAGTGGCCGTTTTTAATTTCAATAGCTTTGTCTGAACTTCGTGCAACATATTCCGGCGCATATGCATCCCATGATGGGGTTGAATCCCCTTTAACAACAATCAGTACTAGATTTGATGTGTTCGATACCGTTCCCGTAAGAGCTGGAGTTAGCACTGACTGAGAAAGTGTTTTTTGATCAATCGTTGCAGAAGGTGTTGATCTTGCGGTTGTAGAAACAGAACCCTGAAACGTTGGCGCTTTATGCAACATGTAGTATGTTCCTGTTCCCATTCCAAGGATTAAAACTATTCCTAGCAAAATTGGAAGCCACGCAAAGCCCTTTTGAAAATTATTCATTGGCTTAAATATATCAGCTAAAAACCTTGGGGTGCCTTACGCTTCAAAACTCAAAACCAATGCTGGATTGACTGAAAGAGATTGGTTCTACGGCGTTGAAGTTTCGTGGCTTTCAGAATATGGCGGAATTTCAACAGAGGCAACTGGGAGACAAAATTTAATAACTCTTGTATAGTCCAGTCGGATTCACAAACAGGAGGTTGCCATGCAAACTGACTTCCCCACAGTGGAGATTTACTTCGCTTTCGCGTTCACCTATTGCAAGCTCAGGGTGTACAAACTCCAAGAGTCTTTCATCCGTAAAGTGCTCACTGCACGCAAGGTCGAGTTCCTTAAAAAGGAGGACTCTCAGGGTTGGCAGGAGGTCGATACACGCCTGTTGCTCGACATGGTCAGTGAGGCCCTTCCTAAACTGCTGGAAGACGCCGGGCTGACTGGCTCTCTGCTTGCAGGAATCAAAAAATCTCTTGATATCAAATCGATGGACATGGAGTGAGAACGTGAGGTGGAAAGGTAACTACCGAGTAACGAGCCTTCATCAGCCTCAATACGGTCAGACTGGTGAACACTCAGTCGAAGCTTCGACGGCTGAGAGCGCTAAAAGAGAGTTGGCGTTGGCAATCTCGCGGAAGATCTGGGGCACGACGATGTTCCACTATATCCTCGATATCACCAACGTACGGCAAGACAAGCCTTAAGCTACTCCCATTGAGTAGCTTTTCTTTTTTATTTCTTTGTCCCAACACCGGTTCTAAGACTCATTAGGGTAGTCCCAAAATCTGCTCAAAAACTGTTGCAAAATAACAAACTCTAAATGGGGTGGCTACAGGGAATCGAACCCTGATTGCGAGTTCCACAAACTCGAGTGTTAACCGTTACACCATAGCCACCATATGTAGGAACCGAACAAACCTCGAACGCGGACCACTATAGCATTGTACTCGTATTGTTGGAAGAAAGGCGCTTTTGTGCGCGCAAGGACGACAAGTACGCCGCGCCGATAAAGAGGAAGCTCACGGTACCCGCAACAGCGTCGGGTACTTCCTGGAAGAGCGCTGCAAACATACAGATAGCGAGAGCACCGACGGCCCAGTAGGCGCCGTGCTCCAAGTAGACAAGGGTTGCGAGTGTTTTTTTCTCGACGAGCAATATCGTAAACGTACGCACGAAGTAGGCACCGAGCCCCAAGCCCACCGTGATGATCAGCAAGTCGGTGGTAAGCGTAAATGCGCCAACAACGCCGTCGAACGAAAACGCCGCGTCGAGCAAGTTCAAATACAAGAAGAGCGAAAGGCCTTGGCGTGCGATGTTGCCCGCAGTAGCCGAGCCAAGTACGTCAACGGCACCCTCGACCAAAATAAAGAGGACGATACCGATGGCACCTGCGCCCAAAATTTGGCTGCCATGTTCAGGGATTGCTGCGGCACATGCAAGCAACGCCACAAGCACGATCGCGACTTCTATTGCCTGCACCCTACCCCAGCTTGAAAGGCGGCGTTCGATAAACCCGAGCCAGTGAACTTTTTTTGCTTCGTCAAAGAAATATTTAAGCGCCACCATCGCCAAGAATGCACCGCCGAGCGAATGGATAACGGGTGCCGCCCCTTCGACCAAATGTCCGTATGCTTCGGGGTTTTCAAATACAAGGAATATAACGGTGAGCGGCGACAATGATGCAGCCAGTGACACGAGTAGCACCGGGAAGATAACACGCGTACCAAACACGGCTATAACCATGCCCCACGTCAGAAAGCGGCGGCGCCACACCTCGTCCATCTTCATCAAGATCTTTGCGTTAACAACTGCGTTGTCGAACGAGAGTGACACTTCCAAGATCGTCAAAAACGCAACAAGTGTCAGTGCTGCTACCCCGCCCCAGTAATACGTGGCGGCAAATGCAATCGCGGCCAATATAAGCGGGGCAATAAAAAGTTTCATGCGGTAGAGATATTGTACAGGAAAAAGAAAAAGCGTGGTCTTTCGACTACGCTTTTGGAATTGTACGCACTGTTACGTGGCCCATTTTGCGCCCTGGCCGAATATCCTTGCCGTACAGATGCACCGAACCTCGGCGGTCCGCGAACTGCAAGGCCCATTGTTTCGCCTCGTCACCGAGGATGTTCTCCATGAAGCCGCAGCTGTGGAACTGGGGCGATCCAAACGGCAAATTACACGCCGCACGGATGTATTGCTCGAACTGGCTCGTGTCGCACAACTCGATGCTAAGGTGCCCCGAGTTATGCGGACGCGGTGCCATCTCGTTGAAGAAGACGGTACCGTCTTCCATAACGAAAAATTCCACCGCGAGCAAGCCATGCACATGTAGACGCTGTGCAAGCACCAAAGCAGCACTTCTCACTCGCTTCTGCACCGCCTTCCTCATCTCAGTCTGGAACACCGGCGCTTGTGGTGGATGTACCGTCCTGCGAAGAATGCCCTTTTCGTGGGTATTCTCCAGAGGGCCATAGAACATCGTCCCTCTTGGAGAGCGGGCAATGATGACGGACACCTCGCACTGGAAGTTGATGCGCTCTTCCAGAACACATGGAGCGAA
Organism: Candidatus Adlerbacteria bacterium; assembly: GCA_029288895.1. Lineage (GTDB taxonomy): Bacteria > Patescibacteriota > Minisyncoccia > Phycocordibacterales > SBAW01 > GWA1-54-10. The sequence continues at coordinate 76,998 of JARIGK010000003.1, forward strand.
GTCGAGCGATTGCCATGCAGGGTGTATTGCCTCACCTTGTTTGATGGACACTTGGCCTTTGCCATCATAGCCATCACGACGAGTCTTCAAGATACTGTCGTACTGTGCATGAGCATGAGCGCCCACGCAGTCGTTCGACACCCGAACTTCTCGGTACCGAGGCACCAAGATGCCAAGGTCTTCTGCACACCGCTTCTCGAGCAAGCGGTCTTGCGCTACCGCCAACACGCTCGGGCCCGGACGAACCGGAACTCCTCTTTTAACGAGACGCTCCAGAAGATCAACCGGAACGTTCTCCCACCCAAGCACGGCAACCGACGGCTTGTACTGCTCACAAATCTTATCGAGCAGGTTGTCGCTCGCATTTTTGCCTCGGTCCAACGATTCAACAAACGGTGTCACCCGCCCCGCAGGCGCAGCCGACGCATGTTCCCCGAGGACAAGAGCCTTGTAGCCCATGGACGTTGCAGCGCGAGCGGTCATTTCCCCGAGCTGCCCACCATCGATGATAAGAATGGTGGAACCCGGCGCAACAATATCGAGTTGGCTCATTTTTTATCTCCCCTTTCAAAGAAGATACGCGTTGAAGATCTAGTACTGCCGTGATTCTACACACATACATACAAAAAGAAAGCGCATTGAAAAAAGCCCTCGTGTCCGATATAGTGCACGGGTACACCACATGCCCAGGTGGCGAAATTGGCAGACGCACTACCTTGAGGTGGTAGCTCCCGCAAGGGATTGGAGGTTCAAGTCCTCTCCTGGGCACACTACAGAAAAGACCCCGAATTGCTCGGGGTCTTTTCTGTTTGGTGTAAAAATTATTCTGCTGCGGTTTCTGCGGCGACTGCTTCTACAGCAGGTTCCTCTGCAGGGGCCTCGTCGGCAGCAGGCGCTTCGATGCGGATCTGCTTGCGCATTGCGCGCTTCACTTCCGATGCTGCCTTGCGGCGGATGAAGTAAAGTTTTGCGCGGCGGGTGCGGGTGCGGCGCAATACTTCGACGCTGTCGATCATCGGCGAGTAGAGCGGGAAGATCTTCTCAACGCCAACGCCTGACGTGACTTTACGGACGGTAAACATAGCGCCGGTTTCAGTGCCGTGCTTAACAGCAAGCACCAAACCCTCAAACGCCTGCTTGCGCATGTTCTTGGTAGTAACTTCTTTTTTGTTTGCACCTTTGCCCTTCTTCAATTCGACGATGTTCTGCCACACACGTACGGTGTCGCCTGCGCGGATGCCGAGGGCTGCGCGCTTCTTCATGTCGACTGGGCTGACTTTAACTGCCGATTTCATTGCCAAACGACTGTAACACAAGCCTACTGATTTCGCAATTTTTCCTCTGCGGCAACGAATTCGGGCGGCAATGGAGCCACACACGTCATCTCCTTCCCCGAGGGGTGGGTAAAACTCAGCGAATAGGCATGGAGGGCCAAGCGGTTAAATCCAAGGAGTTTGGGGCGGGTTGGGCCATAGAGCTGGTCGGAAAGAATAGGGTGCTGGATCGATGCAAAGTGCACGCGGATCTGGTGCGTGCGGCCGGTCTTGGGGAAGACTTCGACATAGGTTGCCTCGGGCGTCGACTGGATAGTGCGGTACGCCGTAATGGCCTCGCGCAACATGCCATGCGGACTTTTGACCGAGCGCGGCCCTTTGCCGCCGCGCGCGTTGCCGATGGGTTTGTCGATGATGCCGCGCTCGTCTTTGATGGGGCCGTGCACAAACGCGCGGTAAATTTTGCGTACTTCCCTGTTTTGGAATTGCTCTTTCAAAAATTCGTATGTTGTTTCGTCGCGCGCGACAACAATTACGCCCGACGTCTCGCGGTCCAAGCGGTGCACGAAAAAGAAGTTACCTTCCGGCGTCTCCTTCCCGTAATGCTTCGCCAACCACGCATCAAGCGCTGGGTAGTCATGGCGGCCGTCTGGGTAGACGATCAACCCTGATGGTTTGTCGAGCACAATAATTTTTTCGTCTTCAAAAAGAATGGTCGGTTCCATATACGTAGTTTACGCAAATACACTCCACACAAGCCATACGTTGAGGCCCGTAATGATCAGCACTACTGTAGCAGCTGCAATCTTTACCGCCCATGAATTTACAAACGCGCCCATGGTACGTGCGCTGCTGGTGGCCCACACCAGAGGTATCATCGCAAACGGCAGCTGCACCGACAGCACCACTTGTGAAAATACCAACAATTCCGTTACCTTTTCAGCGCCAACGTACGCGATAAACAAAAGTGCGGGGATAATTGCCAACCCGCGCGTAATGACGCGGCGCACCCACGGGCGCATACGCAAGTTCAAGAACCCTTCCATAATAATCTGCCCCGCCATTGTGCCGGTGAGTGTCGAGTTTTGCCCCGCGGCTAACAGTGCCACGGCAAACAAAATCGAGGCTACCCCTGCGCCCAAGAGCGGCGAAAGCAAGGTGTATGCGTGAGTGATATCAGAGACGCCCGTAAGCCCATGTGCATGAAATGCCGCCGCTGAAAGAACGAGTATTGCCGCATTAATAAGGAAGGCGAAGAAGAGCGCCACCCCCGTATCGATACCGCTGTAAAAGACGGCCTGTTTCTTCCCCTCTTCTGTTTCTTCGTATTGCCTGGTTTGGGCAAGCGCCGAATGGAGGTACAAGTTGTGCGGCATCACGGTGGCGCCAATGATCCCGATTGCAACGTAGAGCATATCCGCATTGGTAAAGATCGTGGGCGATGGAATAAAGCCGGCGAACAACGCCGACAGCACCGGATGCGACGATACAACATCAATGCCAAGTGACACCGCGATGACCATAATGAGGCAGACAACAAGTGCCTCGAACAATCGCATACCTTTTTTCTGCAAATACAAAAGCAAAAAGACATCGAGCGCTGTGATGCAGACGCCCCACAGCATCGGGATGCCAAACAAAAGTTGGAGCGCTACTGCGGTACCTATGACTTCTGCCAAATCGCAGGCAATAATCATCACCTCGGCCATGAGCCACAAAAAGATGGCGATAGGGAGCGGCACATGCGCACGCGTTATCTCGGCCAAGTCGCGCCCCGTAACAATGCCGAGTTTGGCAGAAAGGTACTGCAGTAAAATGGCCGCCAGGTTCGACAGCAAAATAATAGAAAGAAGCGTGTATCCAAATGACGAGCCGCCCACCAAGTCGGTGGCCCAGTTGCCTGGGTCCATATAGCCCACGGCGACGAGGTAGCCCGGGCCCGAAAATGCTAAGAGTTTCCAGAGCCACGACCCGCTTTTGGGCACCGCAACAGAACGATGGCCTTCTTTGCCATCGCCCTCTTCTGTACCCCACCCCCGCGAGGAAAGCAGATTTCTGTGCGTCATGTGTGGGCGATACAGGACTCGAACCTGTGACCTTCTCAGTGTAAATGAGTTGCTCTACCAACTGAGCTAATCGCCCATATTCTATTGCTCCTCTCGCGTTACACCATCACGATACCGTATTTAGTTCTGCGGCACAAAGGGTCGGGCTTTTGCCCAATCGGCATCAAAGATACCCTGCACGCCATCAATAATCTGCGGCGCGTTAAGTACGAGCCCCAATTCCCTATTTTTATTGAGCGAAGTATCGGAAAAATTTTCCGAACCGAGGAATACCGTGTGCCCATCGACCACAATCATCTTCGCGTGGATATACAACACGTTCGATGAGGACGCCCATGTGCGTATATGCACGCCCGCATTGCTTAGTGTTGTGAATGCAGGCTTCCAATTCGTGGCGTAGGTCATGTCGACTCGGCACACGACGCCGCGTTTAGCTGCTTGTACGAGCGCTTCGGTAATGTCGGCATCGGCCATCTCTTCGTTATAGATGTCGAGCGTCGACGTTGCGGAGTTAATGAGGTACAACAACTCGTCTTGTGAGCCCGGGCTCCATAGCAGCGTGTCGCCCTGTGTTGCCGTTGCTTGCTTCCCATTCCAATCACTTTCAAACGCTTGCTCAATTGCTTGGACATCAGCGGGGTCGGTATCGTCGACAGCAAAATCTCTGCCTGTTTTGTAATACTGCGCTTGTACGTTAAACGTCATCACAAGCGCATCACTGCCATCAATAACAAGCGTCTTTTGATGCGTCAGCGCAAAGTAGGTTGGCGTCCACTTCACCGGCACGCCTAATTTTTGGAGCGCCGAATACGCTCCGTCATTTTTCCCTTCGTGTTTGGCGTAGTAGCCGCCATTGAGTAGTACGCGCACCTGGACACCGCATGCCTCCGCTTCGCCGAGCGCCTGCACGACTTGAGTGTCTTCGAGCGAATACATCACCAGATCAACTGATTTCTGCGCATGCTGGATACGCGTAAGCACTGGGGTAACTCCCGCGCTCGGTTCTGTAATTAACAAAAAATAGTCGGGCGAAACTGTGCGAGTCTCAAGCGGCGAGACAAGCACGCCGTCTGCTGCGGCTGCTTCTTTTTGCACCACGCGGCTGTAGTGCGCTAAAAAATCCTGCGACATCGCAAGCCCCACAGCGGCAAACACCAACAGCGCGCCCATGCGCATCACCCACCGTCTGTACATATAAAAAGTATATCCAAAGAAAAAGCGCTCGGTCTCCCGCGCGCTTGTTAGTCCGCCCATGTAATGGGCCATTTTTCTAAGTACCTCATTTGCATGAGGAATGGTTTCTCGGGGCACGCTGGCACTGAACGTGACAGCGACAGAGAGTCTCGGGGCTTCTCGGGAAGCTTGTACACAACCCTGTAGTCTCCCCTGTCAGGCTGGTAGTCAGAAACGACTACGACACCTCCCGGCTGTAATTCGCAAGACTTTCTATTAATTGGATCGCCCGCAAACCAGATTTTGATGGTGATGTAATCAGAGATCACCCCTTGGTCTCCAGGCCGCAATTCTTTTCCCCACGCGAGCGAAGGGACACAGAACAAGAGAAGAAGCAGCGTGCACGCCCTTCTCATATATCCCTCCTTATGAATGGGTTATTCCGTACCTTATGTACAATAAAAAATAGTGAACGTCAATAAGAATGACGTTAGAAAATTTTGTGCCCCCGGTTGGAATCGAACCAACAATAGCGGCTTAGAAGTCCGCAGTTATATCCATTTAACTACAGGGGCGTGTAGAACCTTATATACTATAGTGCATAGATTGAGTCTATGATTTTCAAGCAAAAATACTGGCACGAACTGTTCGAAGCGGGCGTATTGCTTAAAGCGCTTAATAGCGTGTGGGAAACTGCCACAGGACTTCTTCTCCTCTTCAGCATGCAACCGATTGTGCACAACGTGTTTTTGTTTTTGAGCCGTGAAGAATATTTAGGTACAACCCGCGACGACGCGCTATTTCGAATGGTGGCCGAACAATTCAACCACCTCTCTGTGAGCACACGCCACTTCGCTGGTTACTACCTCCTCTTCCATGGTCTTTTGAACATGTTCTTGGCGTACAACTTGTATAAGAATCGGTTGTGGGCATACCCGTTTGCGATGGGCGCCGTCGGCCTCTTTCTTGTCTACCAGCTCTATCGCCTCGTGCACACACACTCGCTCGTTCTCTTCTTCATCACGCTTTTCGATATCGCGTTTATAGTCCTCACATGGCACGAATACAAATTTCAGCGTAACCAACAAGCGGCAGCATGACATTCCTACACATCGACCCGCTCCAAGCAATCGAGGCGCTCGGCTACCTCGGTATCTTCTGCATCATCTTTGCCGAGTCCGGCGTCTTCGTCGGATTCTTTTTGCCAGGCGACTCGCTGCTCCTCACAGCGGGCCTGCTTGCCGTACAAGGCACACTCAATATCGCCGCACTGCTTGTACTTGTCCCTATCGCCGCAGTCTTAGGCGACTCTGTTGGCTATTCATTCGGGCGGTACATCGGCCCGCGCATCTTCGTGCGGCAAGACTCCTTCTTCTTTAGCAAGCGCCACGTCGAGCGTGCGCGCGAGTTCTACGAAAAGTACGGTGCGCGCGCGATCGTCTTTGCGCGCTTCGTGCCCGTCGTGCGCACCTTCGTGCCTATCATCGCAGGCGTGGGCCAGATGCGATACAAAAACTTTGTTATCTACAATGCGCTTGGCGGCTTTCTGTGGGGCGATGTCTTCCTTCTTATTGGCTATTTCTTAGGCAAAGCCGTGCCCAATTTGGAGCACTACATTTTGCCCATCGTCGCATTCGTTATCGCAGTCTCTCTCCTCCCCATCGCACACGAGTGGTGGAAGAACCGCACAAAATAAATTTAGCGAATGACACTGCCTGCTGGGGCGTTTGATTCGAAAAGGTAAAGAGGCTCTTCGCCGCCGCCCGTTGCCATAATCATGGCCTGGCTTTCCAAGCCCATCATCATGCGGGGTGCCAAATTGGTCACAAACGGATATCTCTTCCCTACCAACACAGTCGGGTCTTCAAAATATGGCGCAATGCCAGACAGCACCTGGCGCGGGTTTTCTTCGCCAAAATTAACTTTGAGCTTCAGTAATTTGTCGCTTCCTTCGATGCGCTCGACAGACATAATTTCGCCCACGCGGATCTCAACCTTTTTAAAATCGTCGATAGAAATGTGTTCCATATATGTAGTAGTTTAATTCTTTGTACGCGCGTCCAAGTAATTTTGCAAGATAAGTGCCGCGGCTGATGCGTCCAACTCTTTGTGTTCGGGGTTCGCTTTTCGTGAACCGTCTGGAGCAAACTGCCGCGCAGCCAGGGCGCTTGTCATAAACTCCGGCTGCAATACCACGTCGATTTCCGAATCTTCGAGCTTCTTTTTAAAGATTTCGATGTATTTCATCACCGGATTTTCGTTCCCCTGGAAGTCGCGCGACTCACCGATGACAACAGTGCTCACATCATTTTCGCGCACGATATCCAACACCTCGCGCACGGCATTCTCCCCCGTTTTGATCGTTCCAAGCGGAAATGCCAAGGACGCCGTCTCGTCCGAGACCGCCACGCCGATGCGTTTGGTGCCGTAATCAATACCGAGGTATTTCATACATGGAGCATAGCGTAATGTGCACAAAAAGTGTATTGTGTGCTGCATTGGAGAGGTGGCAGAGTGGTCTATCGCACCTGTCTTGAAAACAGGAGTGCCGCAAGGTACCGGGAGTTCGAATCTCTTCCCCTCCGCCAGAGGCTTGGCGTTGAGCGTATGCTCAGCGGCAAGCCTCTGGCTGTCTCTTATACACATCTCCGAGCCCACGAGACTACGCTGCAT
>JARIGK010000001.1 GCA_029288895.1 Candidatus Adlerbacteria bacterium
AGGCAGTTAGGCAGGTGATGCATGGCCGTCGTCAGTTCGTGGTTTGAATTGTTCCCTTAAGTGGGGTAACGAACGCAACCCTCGTTGCCAGTTACAACTGTCTGGCGAGACTGCCCCAGATTTTGTTCGCGACTTAGTCGTTAATAAAATCTGGGGAGGAAGGCGAGGATGACGCCAGGTCAGCATGTCCCTCTGATACCCTGGGCTACACACGTGATACAATCGCGTCTACAACGGGACGCAATGTCGAAAGACGGAGCAAATCCTTAGAAAAGACGCGCCAGTTCGGATTGAGGTCTGCAACTCGACCTCATGAAGCCGGAATCGCTAGTAATCGCGGGTCAGCTATACCGCGGTGAATACGTTCTCAAGTCTTGTACTCACCGCCCGTCAACTCAAGAGAGCCGGGAGTGCCCGAAGTCCGCCTCGGCGGCCCACGGCAAGCTCGGTGATAGGGAGTAAGTCGTAACAAGGCACGGGTAGCGGAAGCTGCTCGTGGAACAATTCAATTGAAAGACGGTTGCTCTCGCTTTGCGGGAGTAACCTATCGGCGATCCCTTGTCTTTTCGAATTCGAAAGATAAGGAGGAGTGATAGTACTGACTCTAAACTGTACTCGCTACCCCCATAACAACGACATGGGGACTGTAGAACGGAACAAAAGAAAGATGTGTTTCTCTCCTAACAAAAAGCCCCGATAGGGGATTTTTGTGTTTGTATAAAAAGCAAAACGCCGGTCCCAAAACTTGGGAACCGGCGCGTCGCACAAGGTAGCCGTAGTAAGGAGGGGTTTAGCCTCCAGCTTCAGACCCGGCCAATTTTTAAGCCGGACCTTCCGCGAATTTTGGATCACCTCCTTTCAAACTACGGCGTTCGTCGGGTGTGTGAGAGTAGGAAGCGTTTTCGGTTCATGATGTTGCCCTCCTCTTCAAAAACTCTTCGGTCCTCTGCGTCTGGGCCGCAGATTGTTCCCACGCTGATTTCCTCCGCCTTCTCCGTATGGGAGCGGGTTCGGAACCAGGCTCTTCGTGCTGATGAGTGTCGGGCCTTTGGGTCTGGCTTGTTTCCAGATTCTCTTCGGGCCTGCTTCTGTAGCACCTGGTCGGACCACGATGGGCGTGGAAATTCATTCGGCTCCTCCTGTACTGGTTGACTACCCGCACTCTAGCTCAGCAATAGATTTCCTGCAACGGTTGAGTCTGGGGATTAAATTGCTATACTTTTCATGACCGTTCATCCGGGGCGGTCCACACGCAACGGAGGTAGATATGGAAACGATTCGGAGGGTTCTTTGGCAATGATCTCGTAGTAAAGTACCGCTGCGAGAAAGGTAAACACAGGCTTCATCTCAAGGGTGGGGCACGGAGTTTTCCTTGGCTCAGGTAAGACGCACCGCACGCGTCATTTGCGGGAGGAATTCCGCAGGCGGGTCCGCATGTCTCTCGAGCAACTTGGCATCCTGCTGCCGCTCGATGGGAATGTTTCACTTACAATAACGGTGATACGGATCTGTGGCGATACGTATCGTCTAGACCTGGACAATTTGCTCACCGGCGTTATGAGTAGCTTGGACGACAAGCCTTTTATGCCAAGCGCACCGCTCTTGCGGGACGATGAACAAATAACGTCGGTGCATCTGAACCTCGAGACCATTACCGGCGGCGCTTAATTGCGCCGCCTTTTCTTTTGTTGAGTCTGCGACTTAAATCTGGTACTGTAGCCATTGTTCAATAGGGTCTAAAAACGTTCTAAAACATGCGCGCGTAGCTCAGTTGGTAGAGCATTCGACTGATACTCGAAAGGTCCTAGGTTCGATCCCTAGCGCGCGCACCATAACCATTATGTCCCTCGACGATCACCACAAACACTTTCTGGGTTATATAGCCCAGAAAGCGGTTATTGAGAAAGAGGGAAAAATTTTACTTGTTCAGTACCCGAATAATGGAACTCCTTTTGCTGGATATTGGGATTTGCCAGGTGGACGACTTAACGATTTTGAGACGGCGCTAGAAGGAGCTAAGCGGGAAGTGGAGGAAGAGATAGGGGCCTCTGTAAACATCCATGAAGTTTTGGCCACAGGGGCCAATCGAGTTCGAGATGATTTCAAATTGTTTTATGTAATCTACCGAGCTTCCTTGGTTGATACAGAGCAGGGGCTTACGCCTGAAGTAGGAGAGATTGGCGCAATCGAATGGAAGGACAAGGCAGAATTCTTTAACACGCTTCCGTTGGTCTATAAAGGATACGCCGAAGCGCTCAAGGGCATAATCTAAATTTTCGGTAGTGTGTAACCATAGCAGATTTTAGAAATATTTTATCTCCCGGAGAGTAGAGTAGGGTGTATGTATAGCATTGCATCACCCTACTTTGTTTTGAACGACAAACCACAAAAGGAGAGTGAAAAGAAGGCGCGGCTCGAGCGGCAGTTTGCAGATTTGTACCATTTGTTTTTGCAGAAGGTTGCTTCGATGCCAGTGCAGAAAGCCGCCTCATACGAAGAAGAACAGCGCCTGTTGGCGCTGTTTTCCGAACTCCATGAATTGAAGCGCGAGCTTGAACGCTAGCTTACTGGTAGGTGACAGGGACGCTCGAGTAGCCGTCCTTGGTAACGATGATGTGGTCGAGTATTTCGATGCCCATAATTTTGCCCGACTGGACAAGCTGCTTGGTAAATTCGATATCAGCCAAACTTGCCTGCATATTGCCCGAGGGGTGATTGTGTGCGAGCACAATAGCAACGGCCGAATATTCGAGCGCGGGGCGGAATACTTCGCGCGGGTGCACCAAGTTGGCATCGATAGTGCCTATAGAAATGGCCTCGTCGTGGATGAGGCGGTGGTGGCTGTTTAAGTACAGTCCGCGCAACTGTTCTTTGGGAAGCGTGCGCATATCGTGCAAATATTCGTACGCATCTTGTGCTTCTTTAATGATGGTGCTGCCGGCATTGGACGGTTTAAAGAAGCGCTTGCCAAGCTCGGCACACGCCGCAAGCTGCAGCGCTTTGTTAAGCGGAATGCCGAGCGCTTTGCTCATCGCGTCAGGGTTGATATTGCCTGTGATGCTTTGTTCGCCATACTCGCGTAGCATGCGTTTACTCATTGCGAGGACGTCTTCTTTAGTACTGCCGCGGCCAAGCACGATGGCCAGAAGTTCGGCATTAGAAAGTGCGCCTGCGCCCAGTGACAAAAACTTCTCACGAGGCTTTTGTTCAGGCGGAAGGTCGCGAAGTTTGTAGACGTGTTTTTTATAGGTGCCGTCGAGGATATCGACCAAGAGCTGGTGGGAATCTTTAATCAAGTAGGTCTCTTTCATACTGAAAGCCTATCACGAAATGAGCGGCAAACGCATCAGGAGGGTAGTGCTTTGCCCCCATACGCTGTCCGCCTCGAGGCTCCCGCCGTGGCGCTCGGCGATGTGCCGCGCTAAGGCGAGCCCCAGGCCGCTGCCGCTGATATGTTCCGAGCCCTTTGCTCGCCAGAAGCGGTCAAAGATGTGGGGGAGGTCTCCGGGCGCAATACCGATACCTGTGTCTGTAATGGTCAGGAGGGCCGTGCCGCCATCTTTGGCCAGAGAGACGCTGATGGTCCGTTCGCCATCATCGCGCATATATTTGATGGAATTGCTCAAGAGCCCCACGACCGCCTCGCGGAGTTTATTGGCGTCGCCTTTGACATGAACATCCGCGGCGAGTGTGCTCTCCAAACGAATGCCGCGATCGGCCGCAATAATGTCGACTTCTTCAAGCAGGTCGGATAGGAGCGCCGAAAAATCAACATTGATGTGCGGTTCTTCCGCGCTATTTTCCAAACGTGCGAGCCGCAAGAAGTCGTTGATGAAAACAGAGAGTTCGCTAATGGACACTTCGAGTGCGCGAATGCCAGGGTCCTCGGGCGTCGTGGCTTTGAGGGTCTCGAGCTTGGTTTGGAGCACCGTCAGCGGCGTCTGCAGGTTATGAGAAATATCGAGCATCAGATGACGTTGGTCTTCTTGCAGTTGTTTGAGTTCTTGCGTGCGTTGTTCGACCTTATCTTCGAGTTCTGCTGCGTGTTCTTTTACCTGTTCGTAGAGGGTTGCGCGTGCGAGTGCCGTGGATGCTTGGAGTGCAAATGTCTCGAGTAGATGTTTGTCTTGCACGGTATAGTCATCCCCCGAGCGTTTGGCACCCAAAAATATATTCCCTACAACCTGGTCTTCAGACATGATGGGGATCGAAAGGACAGCGCCCAGTGCCACTTCGCTCCCTTGTACCATAGACACTTTTTCCGCGCGCAAAATGCGCGTCAAATGATGTTCGCACTGGTATATCAACTCATTGATGTCGATGCTCGCATACAAACATTCTGTCAGTGTGCGCAGTGCCTGTGCGTAGTCATAGGTATCTTTGAAAAATATAGTGTCTGTGATCTTGCGGAACTGTTTCTCAAGGCGCGGGACTGTCAGAATGCCGATGAGTGTAGTTGCAACGGCGCTCGAAAACATACGGTCCGGGTCATCTTGGAAGAACATCGCAAGCATGCTTAATATCACTGAGTAGGAAGACACTACGAGTGCCAAGAGGGCGCTGTAGATAAGGCCGCGCTGGATGACGACGCGGATGTCGAGTAGTTGGTGGCGCACAATGGCGTATGCCGCTGCGGTTGCCATCACGATTGCTGCAGAGGGTCCAAGCAAGATATACGAGAAGATGCCGAACGCGGGCAGAAGCGCATCGCCCAGCGCCGTGGCTGCGGCGCTTACGCCAACACCAAGCAACAGGTACGACAGCTGTGTGCGTTCGCGGCCCTGCGCGCGGAGATAATGGCGGACAAAAAGTGCCAAGCTTACACAGAGATACACGACAGTGGCAGTGGCGAAGACCCATACATACGGGCCATTGATTGGATGCCACGCACCATCTCTGCCGCGCTCCATGCTTTTGATGTAGGCGCCCGTGGAGCTAAATGCAATAACGGCAAGTAATGGGAGCGAGCCCAGCAGTGCATAGCGCGGCAACTCTTTGCGGTCAGGGTAGACGCTCGAAAAAAGAAAGAGGCCGCCAAAGATAGGGAAGTCGCAATAGACAACAAATTGGCTATACCAAAAATTGCCCGTCAAAAGGAGTAACGATAGTAGTATCGACCACGCACCAAGCCCCCAAATAAAAAAGCAGAACAATTGGTTACTGCGACGTGTGGGCCCGTGCACAAGGACGAACAGTCCAATGCACACAAGCACGACCCCGACAACAATCTGTGCGTAATAAGCGTCCTGCATGGCGGTCCTACCCATTGTCTCAAGAAAAAGGGCCCGCACAATGGCGGGCCCTCGAGAGAGCTTAAACGGGGCGGAACGTGTCGCACCGCATCCGGAAGAGGCACGGTGGCGGGTCGGACTGGTAGTATCGGCGCCCGGCTAGAGGTACTTTGCTCAGGTCAGGGAGCGAAGCAGCATTCTCTTCGAGAATGATGCCAAGCTCGCGAAGTCGCTTAAAGGTGTACGGCCTCCCTTCGCTGATAAGCCACTCGATGCCTTGTGCCGCAGCAAAACGGCACGCCTCATGGAGTACCCGCAGCGACACAGAAGACTTTTGTTTGGATGAAAACCACCGTCCTGCTTGGGGATGGATACTTCGGCGATAGGTGATATCGCAGAAGAGTGCGGACACCGCGTCGTATCCGTACACTTCCTCAAGTGGATGCGGAGTGTGGTCATCGCGGAACTCGATATACATCGAGCCGACCACAACTTCGTCCTGCCATGCGCCAAAGAGGAACCCGCGCGGTGAGCACGGAGGAGCTTCGCACCCATGCGTGTTGTACGCATGGGTGCGGATGAAGGCATCGATCGCATCCCACTGGCCGGGCGTCCGAGCCAGGCGAGTTTCGATGCGTTCATCCGTGGGTAGGGCGGCACTCACCACCACACCCCGGTGTGTGAGGTGGCCTTCATGTGCACCGCATCGAATGCCAAATATCCAGGCATCGAAGGGAGAGGCTCAAACATACGCGCACGCGCTGAGCGGGCGTACACGAGTTCAGTTATGATGCGATTGGCCATAAAGCCCGTCGCCATGGGAGGGTTCGACGCGATAATGCTCGCGCGGCCTTCACGGGTGAGGCGCTCCATAAAGGCATCCTTGGTGCTATAGGTACCGCCAGGGACCCCATATTCGGGTAGTGTGGGCACGAATGCCCGAAGGATGACTTCGATGATGTGGTCGCGGGTGGCCTGTTGCTCTGCCTCCGTACCCGCGCGGGTACGGATTGCATGCTCGAGCTGCGTGGCTTTTTCATAGTTAAAGCCGAGCACTTCTTCAAGTGTCATGCTGTCGTGCGTGAACTTGAAGCAGAAGGTCGAGTGCCCAACCGTGTCGCAATTGAGTAGCGGGATCCGTTGCTCGCGGGCGCGAATGTGCAGCAGTACCCGTGCGCCGATCGAGAAGAACTCGATCTCGTCGGACACGAGGTCACATCCGTAGAGAAAATGCTCGACGGTGTCCTCGGTGATTCCTTGTGGATAGATCACTAAAGGAACATCATCCGAAATGGCGCGGATCATCCGGGCTGTTTCGAGCGCCTTAGACTTGCCGACGGTCGTACGGCCAGCGCCAAACTGCCGATTGATGTTCGACGTATCGAACTCTTCGCAATCGGCGATACGCACTTCGCCTACGCCTGCACGCACAAGCGTTGCAGCAATAAGTCCGCCCATACCGCCGCAGCCAGCAACGCCGACGACGGAGGTGTGCAGCATCTGCTGTTCGTCCGGTGCGAGCCATCCAATGTTGCGGTCGGTGCGTTCGCGGTAGTAGGCATCGCTCGCGTTCGTTGGCACAAGCCGGTAGATAACCCCAGGCTCTGCATGGTCGGGCACGTCAGTGCAGGTGACTATGCGCACACTTCGTTCACTCATTGTGTACTCCTATGTAGAGGTGCTTTCAAAGGACGGAATCGTCCACCTCAAATCGTAAGAAAAAAGCGATAAAATCGGCCCAAGGTTTTTGTCAAAACTTTAAGTATTTTTTATAAATACTTTATAACTTTTATATCAAATGTTGTTCCGATTAAACCCCTATTTTGTAGCCGCGAGAGGGAACAGTTTGGATGATACGGCTCTTGCCCGAGTCGCCAATTTTCTTACGAAGCGATAGCATGTGCGACTCAATCGTATTGGAAAAGATGTCTGTGTTCATGTCCCAGACGTGCTCCAAGATCATGCCACGCGACAGCACGGTGCCTTCGTTTTGCATCAAATAATGCAGGAGCATAAATTCTTTGCGCGTCAGGTAAATATCTTTTTTGCCGCGGCGCACCGTATATTTTTTTGCATCAAGCACGAGGTCACCGATCGTAAACATATCGCTTTCGATTGGTTTGGGTCGGCGCAGCAGTGCGCGGACGCGCGCCAAAAGTTCGCTTAATACAAAGGGTTTTGTAAGGTAGTCGTCGGCGCCGGTATTTAAAAGGTCGACCTTTTTCAGTGCTTCGTTTGTCACCGACAATATTAAGATAGGTGTGGTGATGCCGCTCGTACGCACCTCGCGCAAGACCTCGATGCCTTCTTTTTTTGGCAACAGGTTGTCCAAAATAATGAGGTCGTACTCGTTGATGTGCGCCAGGTGGCTGCCTTGCTCGCCATCCTCTGCGACATCAACGGCAAAGTATTCTGCCTCGAGCGATTGCTTTATGAAATTCGCGATCTTTGGTTCGTCCTCGACCAGAAGTATCCTCATAAATTTATCGTTTTATTATCGCGGGCCTATGCCCATCTTAGCACCGGCTCCCTATACTTTTTGTATGGAACAAATACAGGACTACCGGTGTGCGTGCGGCAAATTACTCTGTAAGGGGGCACTTTTGGCAGGGCGTATCGAGATCAAATGCCGCCGGTGTGGCGAAATCGCTTCTCTACAGGTACGTTTGTTATAGTGCGCGGATGGACCGATGGGATGTTACTCCAAAAGAAGCGGTAGCGTTGCAGAAAACGCTTCGCTCGCAGGTGCAGCTTGTGCCCCTCAAAAAGAAACCAGCACTCATCGGTGGATGCGACGTGAGCATGAATAGATTCGCAAAGAACGGCTTTGCAGGGTTTGTGGTGCTTGACGCAGAGACGCTGCGGATGGTTGACCATGCTGTTATAGAAGACACCATTCCGTTTCCCTATATTCCAGGGTTACTTTCTTTTCGTGAGATCCCGATGCTTCTCAAAGCCTGGGAGAAACTCAAAACAAAACCTGATGTGATTGTGGTCGATGGTGTTGGTATTGCGCACCCGCGGCGGATGGGGATTGCAACGCATTTGGGATTGGTTTTGAATATTCCAACTATTGGCTGTGCCAAGAGCGTGCTGACAGGGGTGTACGATGAGCCGGGGGATGAGTTTGGTTCAGTCTCATATATGCATGACCCGAAGACAGACGAAGTGATTGGTGCTGCGCTGCGCACCAAAGTTGGAGTAACGCCCGTCTACATTTCGGCTGGCAACGGAATCACTCTCGAAGAGTCGATCGGCATAGTACAACGATGCGTCATTAAGCACCGTCTGCCCGAACCGACGCGCCTGGCCCACAATACGGTGAACGAATTTCGTCTTGCATCGCACTAATGCGTTTTGTATTCTGTACACGAATCAGTTGTTTTTATTTTGCTACCAGAAGGAGGTAGAGGATGGGGAAGCCACACGAGATTCGTATTGCTGACGCCAAAAAAATAAAGCCGTCTGTGCGTGTACGTGAACCCGGACCGGCGGTTGATGAGAGCGAGTGCAAGCCGAAGATCTGGTTTGCCCCAAAGTCGCTCGTGCCACCCGCAGGCTGGGAACTCGGAAAAGTTATTGAAAATTTCCGGCCGGAGTACACCTACGGCTTCGTTGCTGTCGGGCGAAGGAGTGTCTACATCTCAAAATCTCTTTTTGATAGATGCCCTGGCTTTAAAGCCGGTGCTCAGGTTTTTGTGGAGATACAAGAAGGCTGCAATGGAGAGCGCCCACGAGTAAAGAATATATTGCTGGCAGTTTCTAAGCCGGCGACATAAAGAAAAAGGGAGAAACTCTCCCTTATTTTTTTATGTAAAGTACGGTATAAAAGAGAACACGTTCGTGCATTGTGTGGGCATGTGGCGGAATTTGGTATACGCGTACGTCTCAGAAGCGTATCCCGTAAGGGTTGGGAGTTCGAGTCTCCCCATGCCCACAGAGCGCAGGAACCTGAAGAAATCTTCATAAAACATTCATCTGCTCTGCTATAGTTTTAATGGCGAGGAATAGCCTCGTATTTAAAAACTATTCTATTTGTATGAACGAACAAAACAGGCCGTGGATTTGGGGCGGTGTCGCGGTGCTCGTGGTGCTGCTCGGGCTTTGGTGGTGGCACAGCGCACATACGTCTGCCGATTTGCAGGCGGCAGATTATGGCGCCCCAGCTGCGTCGTCGACCGATGCGCTCCAGGGCCCGACCACGTCAGTTGTGGCAGAAAATCGTGGCTCGTCGACCGTGATGGGGATACTGTCTAGCCTTTCAGGAGAGTCGCGCTTTGCTGGCCTCCTTGCCAATACGGGTGTCTCGGCAAGCATCTCGGGTAAGGGCCCGTACACGGTCTTTGTGCCAACCGATGCAAGCTTTGGCATGTTGCCCTCGGGCACCATCAACAACTTGAGCGCGTCGGAATTGAAGCGCTTGGTGCAATACCATGTCATCGCGGGCAAAGCGATTGATGTAAACGCACAAGTTGCAGGCACTGTCCCAGCATTATCGAAAGACATGCTTAACTTCAGCAAGAACGTCAATGATGTCAGTGCTCGCGTTAACAGCTCGGCTGTCATCCACGCATACAAAGCATCCAATGGCGTTGTGTATGTGATCGGAGCAGTACTGTTGCCGCCCGTATCTACAACGCACTAATGCGCGTCACTTCGACTTACCTCGCGTAACAATTTGAGGTCGTCTGACCACTTCGAGCCGTCCCACCATTGGAGCGGCTCGAAGTTCGTTTTATAAAGTGCATGTTCTCCGTACACAGTACCCAGATAGTAATATGTAAGGCCGCGCTCTTTCGCCGCGCGAATACAATCGAGCATGAGCCACATGCCAAGCGACTGTCGTGCGTACTCGATATTGTAAAAGGAGTACCAGTAGTGGCCCATGTCGCCATCTTCGACTTCGAGCACGTAGGCCTCGATTACTCCATTAAGTGTGTAGGTGACGACGGTCGTGATAATGCCATACGCGAACAGTGCTTCGATGCGCGGGCGCGGCATAGCGTTGGCGCCGTGCTTTTGGGCAAAGTAGGTGAGCGACAAATCCCAGAAATGATCGTCTGGCACAAACTCAGCAAATGGGATGCGCTCTATGTCGAACGTGCCGTCGAAGCGCTTTGCGATGCGGCGGTTTTCGCTTGTGAGTTCAAACTTCGGCAGCACGACGCGGGCGCTGCGGCCAGAATAAAAAATGTCGGTGCTGTTCTTTGCGCCTGAATAGGGGAGATAGCCTTCTGCGTACACATGCGCGAGCGGCTCGCCTTCGCGCATAATCCACTTTGTATCTGGGCGCGCTATGTAGATGTCGAAATCTTTGTGGGGGAGCGAGATTGATTTCATGCAGGAAATTGTTTCTCGGCCAATGCAGGAATGGATGCAAGCAACCCGTCGAAGCCGCCCGAGGTCAGCAACAGTACAGCGTCTGTACCTTGTAACTCGCCTTCAAGATGCGCGAGTGCTTCGGCAGGGCTCGTAATTGCCTCTGCGTCTATACCGCTTGCGTTGACGCGCGCAACGATTTCTTCTTGTGAAAGTTGCTCGTGCGTGTCTTTGCCCTGCGATGCAGGCTCATATATATAGACACGGTCCGCACCCTGGAAGACATGGTCGTACCACTCGAGTGCGGCGCGGTTTCGCCAACTAAACGTGTGCGGCTCAAACACGACAACAAGGCGGCGTTCGGGGAAATGTTTTTTCATCGCAGCGATGGCGCTCTTGGCCTTTTCGTACGACGAGCCAAAGCCTTCATACACAGGCACGCTTGAGCGGGGTGAGAGTAATTCCATGCGGCGCTTTACACCTTGGAACGATGCCACACCGTGTGCCAATTCTTCCCGAGTGAGTGCGCCCTTTTCAAGCAAGAGGGCGCTTATGCCAACGATGTTTTCTATATTGTGTTCGCCAAGCAGTGTCGTTGAAAGAGAGATGATTTTTTCTTCTGCCTTCATCAGGTCAAACGTCGTGGTTGCGCCGTAGGAAATGTTTGCTGCGTGCCACGTCGATGCGTCGCGGAGCGAATACAGCACAATCTTTCCGGTATACGCGTCTGCTAATGCGCGTGCGTACTGTTCACCGCCGTTGGCAACAAGGAGGCCGTCTGCGGGGAGCGATGCGATCAGTTGTGTAAATGGCGCGAGGTAGTCTGCGTGGGTGGGGTAGATGTTGACGTGGTCGTGCGTTGCAGATGTGAGCAAGATGCTCTGCGCGTTGTAGTGCAAAAATTTTGATTGTGCATCCCAGTTCGATGAGGGGTATTCGTCGCCTTCGAGCACAAACATAGTTCCTTGGCCGCGGTGGGCGTGCGCGTCAAAGCCGCGCGTCACTTCTCCAATAAAATAGCTCGGGTCTTTGCCTGCTTCTTTCAAACACCAGGCGAGCAATGCAGTGGATGTAGATTTCCCATAGCTGCCCGCAACAACAATATTGTCAGTTTCTTTCGTGAGCTCTTCCAATACATCAGGGAATGACTTCACCGATTTACCGCTTTCAAATGCCGCTTGTACTTCTTCGTTTGTTTCAGGAACAAGTTTTGCGTTTTTACCGATCACTATAATGTCTGCATCAGCGGGGATATTCTCTTTTTTGTAGCCGTGGGAAAAGAGGATGTGCGCATGTTCAAGGTAGGTGCTTACGGGCGGGTAGAAGCCTTCGTCCGAGCCGCTAATGTCCCAGCCTGCTTCGCGCAAGAGTAGCGCCGTGGCGCTCATGCCTTTGCCAGCAATGCCAATAAAGTGGGCTTTCATATACGCCATGCTAGCACCTCATCAGATAAAGAAAAAACCGTTCCCTAGGTAGGGAACGGTTGATCTCACGATTGTCGGACAGCAGCCATCAGACAGCGCAACTGCTTGTCGTTATTGCGCGTCGTATGGAAACCTTCGGGCAGATAGGCGTGGCGTGTTTCCACGTTGATGCGATAGTGCCCGAATTGTTCGCGAATGATCACGGGGAGGTCGATACCGAACATCGTGCCGTCCAGTTCTTTGAGAGCTTCGTCGCCGAAGCGAGACGGGACATGCGTGTAGAGTTTCGGGTTGCGTCGCCTGTACTCCTCCTCTTTGACCTTCCGAGGATCGCGCTCGAAGTCGAAGTGCTCGGGCGGAATGGCCCACATAACATGCGCTTCGACTTCTTGAGGTCTGAAAAGCGTACCTTTTGCCGTGCAGATGCCTTTCAGCTTCTGCACGGCTGAATCAACAACGCTCTCGTTTTCTCTTCCTCGTTCGGTGCCGTCGGAGTCGATCCACTTCTTGTCGACAAGGCACCAAAGCCCAGCGTGGAGGAAGAGGACGATGTGGCCGTAGATGAGTATGATCATCGGGCAACCGCCGACACTAAAGACGCCTGCGTCGCCGGGGCGGCGCAGAAACGTCCCGTCGGCGTACACAGCTTTGTTCGTGCTCCGGTGCATCGTGATGTTGCGGCCAATAGGGAACGCGACATCAAGAGCGTCGGGGTCGATGATCTTGGCGTTGAAGTCGGTTGGGGTCGGTGCGTAGACATGGGTGGCGCCCATGTCGCGCAGCGCCAGGCTCACGCGCCCACAGAGCTCCGACTTTTCTCGAGCCGCGGCTTCGCTGTAGAGGCCTGCAAGCGACCAGTTAGGGCCGCTCATGCAGCTCATAGCGATTGTGACGCCGCTTCGGCTTTCGATGACGGTTTCAACGGGAGTGATTCCACGGGTCAGAATGTCCACCGGTATCTCCTTTTGGGATCAGTGAAAGGGCAGTTCGAACGTTAGAATGCGTAAATTTTCTTTAAATGTCAATCAAACTTCATGAAAAAGAAAAACCCAGGTCTTGGAAGACCTGGGTCATGTTCAATTCGCTGCCCTGATGAGGCAAGGCTAGCCGTTGGCGCCGCCGACGGAGAGCTGGAGCGAACCGGACCAGCGATGGCCGAGCGGATAGTTGCCGGCCATGATCTGGTACTTCACCTTGTCGTGATATTGGTCACGAGCAACGCGTCCATCACCGCCGACGGGCCACTTGTTGATGCGACCGTTGCCATCCGCGGGCTTGATGACGCCGTTCTCGTTGCCGATTCCGCCCGTGCCGGTGCCCGGCCCGAACTTCATCTGCGCGACCAGGCCTTCGAAGGGATCCTTGAGCACTTCGCCGACACCTTCGCTCGCGGCGAGGATGTGCAGAGTGCCAGGATCGATGATCGTCTGTTCGATCGGCATCATGGAGATCTGGTTGGCCATCTTGATGGCGTCCAGGTTCATGCCGACGATCTTGTCGGTCGGTCCGATCACGACGATGTTGAACCCGCGCAGGTCGAGGTTCTTGTCGATCGCCAGGGCCGGTGCGCCCATCACGGGGAGCCCAATAAGCGCCACCGCTGTTACCAAAGCTTTCTTCATCATCTCCTCCTGAGTGAGAGTTTAGACGCGTACGCTTTGCAAATCTAAAAAAGAACTCCACCCCCTTTCACCTATGAGCATTTCATAGTGGGCCAATTATGCAAGAGCTAGACGTGCATAAGGATGTCGTGTCTGGTATCACTTATGTATGTCAAAGCTTTCTGTCGTCGCGACCCCTATAGGCAACTTGGAAGATATAACCCTCCGCGCGCTGCGCATATTAAAGGAGGCGGACATCGTCGCGTGCGAAGATACGCGCGTCACCAAAAAGCTGCTCGCGCACTTTGATATTCATACACCCACCGCAACGCATGCGCGCGTGCTATCACTTTTAGAAGAAGGTAAACATGTGGCGCTTGTGTCTGATGCAGGGAGTCCTGGTGTGTCGGACCCAGGTTTGGAAATTGTTTCCCACGCTCGCGACGCGGGCCACACAATAGAAGTCATTCCAGGTGCTTCTGCACTTGCGGCTGCTATTTCTATCGCAGGCCTGCGCGCGCCAACATTTACCTTCTATGGGTTTTTGCCAACCAAAAAGGGGAGAGAAACACTCTTTAAAGAAATTGCAGAAAGTACTCGCGCAAGCGTCTTCTACGAATCACCGCACCGGATTGTTAAAACAGTCGAGAAGCTATACGAATTACTCGGCAGTACGGGTAAAGGGCACGTGAGGCGCGTGGGACTTTTCCGCGAGCTGACCAAGATGTTCGAAGAGCACATTGTAGGTACGCCGGCCGAGATTTTGGAGGCTTTCGAGAGTGACGCCAACAAGCAGCGGGGCGAATTTGTCGTCATTGTGGAGGCGGCCTAGCGGTTGTGCTACCATGTGGGCATGTCTCGAGAAATGACGCTCATCGTGCTGGGTATTTTGACCATCGTTATTCCGTATACCGGCTTCCCAAGCGCATGGCGTACCGCAGCGCTTGTCTTGTGCGGCGCGGCAGTGGCACTCATCGGCTTTATGATGCGCGGCCAAGCACTCGGCAAATCTTCTGCTACGAACGAACATCATCCATTTCAAGAAAGCATGCGCCCTGTAAGTGACATCCGTCCAAGTGGGATGGAAGAACAGCTGAGCTAAAGTCTTTTCTTCATATTGTGCTGGTATACTTCTAGAAAGGTATGCAGCAGGATCCGCAGAAAGTTACATACATTGCACAAACAAACTCGCGCGGCAAAGCGATGCCGTTTGGTATTAAGCGCCGCGACCGCGAGCGCCACATGTATATCATCGGCAAGACGGGCATGGGTAAATCAACCTTGCTCGAGAACATGGCCATCCAGGATATCCGCAACGGCGAGGGTATGGCCTTTATCGACCCGCACGGCTCCACGGCAGACCGCTTGCTTGAATATGTACCAGAACACCGGATCAAAGACGTGGTGTACTTTGCGCCGTTCGATATGGACCACCCTGTGGCCTTTAACGTCATGGAAGACGTGGGCTACGACAAGCGCCACTTAGTTGTCTCGGGGTTGCTTTCTGCGTTTAAAAAATTGTGGGTGGATGCATTTAGCGCCCGCATGGAGTACATCTTGTCCAACACATTGTTGGCGCTTTTGGAGTACCCAGGCGCAACACTTCTGGATGTGAACCGCATGCTCGTCAACAAAAACTTCCGCAAAAAAGTTGTTGAGAATATCAGCGATCCAGTTGTGAAGGCATTTTGGGCAGAAGAATTTGCAAACTACACCGACCGCTATACGCAAGAAGCGACGCCGGCAATTCAAAACAAAATCGGCCAGTTCACGAGCAACCCTCTGATTCGCAACATTGTGGGGCAGCCCAAGTCGTCGTTCGACATACGCCAGCTGATGGATGAGAAAAAAATCATCATCATGAACCTCTCGAAGGGGCGCGTGGGCGAAGTAAATGCAAACCTGCTTGGCTCGATGCTCGTCACCAAAATTTATTTGGCAGCGATGTCGCGCGCCGATGTGCCGGCACGCACGCTTACTGAGCTTCCGTCATTCTACTTTTACGTCGACGAATTCCAGAACTTTGCGAACGAAAGCTTTGCCGACATTTTGTCGGAGGCTCGTAAATATAAATTGAATCTCATCATCGCGCACCAATATATAGAACAGATGGAAGAAGAGGTGCGCAACGCCGTGTTCGGCAACGTTGGTACGACGGTGGCCTTCCGTGTGGGGCCCTTTGATGCCGAGGTGCTCGAGACCATCTTCCAGCCGCAGTTTAGCCAGTCGGACTTGGTGAACTTGGGGTTTGCGCAGGTGTATATGACGCTCATGATTGACGGCGTTGGTTCGCCGCCGTTTTCGGCAACGACAATGGCGCCGTTTGACCAGCCGCCTGCAAAATTTGTTGAACAAGTTATAGAAAGCTCGCGCTCGCAGTTTGCCAAGAGACGCCAGGATGTCGAAAAAGCGCTTGTAGAGTGGAGCGAGCCCGACAGCATGGTTCAGAAAAAAGCTCCAGCTCCAGCGGCACAGAAACCAGTTTCTCCCGAGCCTGCGCGAAACTTTTCGACCGGTGCTGCCGCGCCTACCAACGTTTCGGCTAAGCCTATTTCTGCTTCGCCCAAACACGACGTGTCGCGGATGCCGAAGCAGAATTTTGCCGCGGTTCCCCAGAACCGATCGGAAAATTCTGCGCAGGCTTCGTCCACACCTATGAAGCCAAAGGCGCCAGAGAGGCCGCCGATAGAAGGTGCAACCAGTTTGAAAGAAGCACTTCTGCAGGCGCAAGCGCACGCAAAAAAACCAGACGAAAAGCCAGAGCAGCACGCAGTCGTTCGAGAGCCACAGATGCCGGCCGCACAACAACCCTCTTCAAACAATTATCAACCAACGCTTAAAGAAGCGCTTGGCAAAATAGTAGGGGACAAAACTCCTACATCAATGCCTGCAGAGACGCTCCGCGATATGCTTCGCGTCGATGAACCAGGTAAAACAGCTCAGTAACGTTCTCTTTCTCGCAAGTGTGATGTTCGTGTGCTGCACGCCCATAAGGGCGTTTGCGGCAGTGCAGATTACAGAAATTATGTACGACGTGCCAGGTACCGACACCGGTCGCGAATGGGTCGAAGTCACGAACACGGGCTCTGTGGCCGAAGACTTGGGTGCGTACAGATTATTCGAAGGCAATACCAACCACAGCATCACAGTGTTGTCGGGCAGCGGCATATTGGTTGCGGGTGCATCTGCAGTAGTTGTCGAAGATGGTGCAAAGTTCGCTGCCGACTGGCCGTCGTATGCGGGGCCGGTGCTCAAAAGTTCGTTCTCACTTTCAAACACGGGCGAGACGATAGGGATAAAAGATTCGTCGCTCACGCTCGTTGATTCGGCGACGTACGATTCGAGTATGGGTGCCGCGGGCGATGGAAATTCTTTGCAGCGCTCGGGCGCTACGTTTGCAGCAGGTGCGGCCAACCCGGGCACATATAGCGGCAGCGCATCACCGAGCACACCAAACCAACAACAGAGTTCGTCATCGCCCCCTGCTCCTGGGCAAACGCAGCAAGTGAGCGCAGGCACCGTAAGCGGACCTGCGTCCTTGTCAATTGATATCGATGCAGAACCATACGTGCTCGTAGGGGCGGGGTCGTTCTTTACTGGTTCGGCGAGCGATGACAAAGGCCAAAAATCAGACGCTCGGTACATCTGGAGCTTTGGCGACGGCGCAACAGAAATAGGGCAGACGGTCTTCCATTCATTCACATACCCGGGCACATATATAGTCGAGCTCTCTGCCGGATGGGGCGTGCAGGCTGGCATTGGTCGTATCACTGTCGAAGCTGCGCCACCGCAGGTCGGGTTGCTTGTAGAACCTGATGGATCGATTGCTGTTATGAACAAAGCGCAGAACGAACTCAACCTTGGGCTTTGGAGCATTACTTCTGGCACAACAACGTTTGTGATCCCAGAACACACCATCCTCATGGCGCACGGCAGTGTCCGCTTCGCAACATCGGTAATGCATATGAGTGCAGGGCAGGACGCAGCACTCAGGTATCCCAATCAAACATTCGTCGCTGGAGCCATTCCGGTACATGCCGAGCCTGCGCAAAACTTTTCCAGCGGTTCTTCCGAACCGGGAGAAAGTTCTGCTTCGGCATCAGCTAAGTCTCGAGTAGGTTCTGCCGCAAAGATACAGGCCACTACAGAAAAGACTTCTTCAACTACGCCAACCATTCTTGTGGCTGCAGCTGGGCAGAGTGGATTTTCGCTGCCGCTGTGGTCGTATGTATTGGGTGGGGCAGGGTTCGTGTTTCTTGGGATTGGCGGGGCCTCGTATGTAGGCTTTCCGCGCCGCAAGGTAACTAATATCGGTACAGATGAGTTTGAGATAGAATAAGGCTACCCTTAGCCTTTTTCTATGCTCGAAAAGAAGAAAATCCTTATTTTGAGCCTCGCATACTACCCTCATGTAGGTGGGGCGGAGGTTGCTATCAAAGAGATTACCGACCGAATTTCTGACATCGAATTCCACATGGTAACGATGCGCTTTTCGCCATCCGAACTGGCACAAGAACAAATCGGGAACATACTCGTGCATCGAATAGGGAATGGTAGTTCGATGCTCGATAAATTCTTCTTCCAACTTCGTGCAGCACCATTCGCATCAGCATTACATCGCCAACATACGTACGATGCCGTGTGGGCGATGATGGCGCACTCGGCGGGTGTGCCCGCAGCATTGTTCAAGCAATCACATCCAGATGTGCCGTTGCTTCTTACACTTCAAGAAGGTGACCCGCCAAAACACATTGAGCGCACGATGGTGCCATTGTGGCCACTCTTCACGCGCGCGTTCACAAAGGCCGACCGCGTACAAACAATTTCCAATTTCTTGGGTGTATGGGCACGAGCGCGCCACTTCAAGGGCCCGCTTATTGTCATACCAAACGGTGTTGATCTTCTGCATTTTGCAGGTGCATCTATTCCGCACGAGGGGACGGTGCTTGTGACAGCGTCGCGCTTGGTCCACAAAAATGCAGTCGACGATATCATTCGCGCACTCAAACTTCTGCCTGACGTTCGCCTTTGTATTGCGGGCACTGGTAAGGAAGAATCTGCGCTTCGCATGTTGGCACGTAGAGAGGGTGTAGAGCAGCGCATCGAGTTTATAGGCCACGTCGACCACGCACAGTTGCCAAACGTTTTGCACGCGTCCGATATCTTCATCCGTCCGTCGCGCTCGGAAGGTATGGGCAATGCATTTATCGAAGCGATGGCGGCGGGCATCCCAGTTATTGGCACCGCTGTTGGTGGTATCCCTGACTTTCTGCACGACAACGAAACTGGTTTTGTTGTCGAAGTAAATAATCCAAAAAGTATTGCCGCTGCAGTCCAAAAAATCATTTCTGACAAAACAAACACGGCGCGCATTGTCCAGAATGCAATGCAGCTTTCAAAGGAGTACGATTGGAATATTGTGGCAGAGCGGATGGAAAAGGAAGCGTTTGAACCTCTATGGCAAAAGTAATTTGTATTGCCACACCGCTCTATGCGCCGCAAATCGGCGGCCCTGCGACTCATGTCGCATTGCTTGAGCATGAACTTCCAAAAGAGGAGTTTGAACTGCGTATCGTGAAGTTTTCTGATGTGTTGCGCTTGCCCAAAGCACTTCGCCATATCGTGTACTTTTTTTCTGTACTTCATCATGCAAAAGATGCAGATTTCGTCTATGCGCTTGACCCGGTGAGCGTGGGGTTGCCCGCGTTGTTGGCAGCACGCGTGCGCGGCAAAAAAATGCTGCTGCGCGTTGGCGGCGACTACGCATGGGAGCAGGGGACGCAGCGCTTTGGTGTGGAAGAAACGCTTGATGAGTTTGTGACGCATCGACAGTCTTCACGCAGCGTCCGCCTTTTGCAATGGGTACAGAATTTTGTTGCGCGCCGCGCCGCGCTTGTAATCGCACCAAGCGAATATTTGAGCGGCATAATACGAACGTGGGGAGTACACCAGAAAAACATTCGCGTTGTCTATAGCCAGCCAGAACTTTCTGCGGCGCACATCTCGCGCAGCGAAGCGCGCAAGAAACTAAATATTCACGAAGACGAAGAGCTCGTACTGTCGGCCGGGCGCCTCGTGCCGTGGAAAGGCTACGAAGGCCTTATCGATGCCGTGGCATTGGTGCGGCAGGAGCGTGCAGCGCGCCTCTATATCGCAGGCGATGGCCCGTATCGAGCCGCTGTGGAGGCGCATATCAACAAACAGAATGCTGCTGAGTATGTCACATTGCTTGGGCAGCTGCCGCAGCAAGAATTGGCGCTGTGGATTGCAGCCGCTGATATGTTTGTGCTTAACACGCGCTACGAAGGGCTCTCGCACGTATTGCTCGAGGCGTTTGCCGTGGGCACACCCGTTATTACTACGCCAGTGGGCGGCAACCACGAGCTTGTGGAGGATGGTTCGACCGGCCTGCTTGTACGCTACAACGATATTCCGCTGCTCGCATCTGCTATACTTCGCCTGTTCAAGAATAGAGATATGGCAATCGCCCTCGCGGGCCGTGCCCATGAATCGCTCGAGAAATTTTCTCCCGAGCGCGCGATAGGGCAGCTTCGTTCAATTTTCTTATCATGAAGGTATTGATGATCACAGGGGATGCTCGTTTTGGGCCCGGTAACCCGCGCTTTGACCTACAAAAATCAGCAGTAGGCCAGCTCTCCGTGTTGTATTGGGGCCGAGGCAATATACTCCCGCGCATCCCGCACGGTGTGTTTGATATTGTCACCGCACAAGACCCGTTTATGCGCGGACACTTAGCGTGGCATATTGCACTGTTAAAAGATGCCCGCCTCAACATTCAGGTCCATACCGATTTGGATGCGCAGCCGTGGTGGAAGCGCCTCTTCGCTGCGTTCCAGTTGCGTCGTGCACACTCGGTGCGTGTTGTGTCAGAAAAAATAAAACAGCAAGTACTTGCACTGGCGCCGCATGCGAAGGTGTCGGTGCTGCCAGTGTTTATTGATACAGAGTCGTTCGCGCGCATGGCACACGTGGAAGATACAGAAAAGGTGGTGCTGTGGGTGGGCCGGTTCGAATCAGAAAAAGATCCGCTTGCGGCGCTCGACGTGATGCAGGATGTCAAAGGCGCAAAGCTTGTCATGTTGGGTGCAGGAAGTTTGGAGCAGCCGCTGCGGGCGGCGTCACGTGGGATGGCTGTCGAATTTGCGCCATGGCAAGACCCAAAGCCTTTTTTGGCCAAGGCTGATGTTGTGCTCTCTACGTCACGCCACGAGAGTTATGGTGCATCTATTATCGAGGCGCTCGCGGCAGGCGTACCTGTAGTGGCGCCCGACGTTGGTGTTGCAAAAGAAGCGGGGGCACACGTCGTGCCGCGCAACCAATTGGCGCGAGGCGTAGTTTCATTGCTTGAGAGCGGCGAACGCGGCCATTTATTACTTGATATGCCTACTGCTGAAGAATGGAAACAACAATGGCTCGAAACCCTTCGTTAACAAAACGTACAGGGCCCGTGCTTGTAACCGGCGCTGCTGGTTTTATTGGCTATTCTGTATGCGACGCGCTCCTTCAGCGCGGGGAGCGCGTTATTGGGTTTGACGCGCTTACTCCCTACAACGACCCGGCGCTCAAAAAGAAGCGTTTGAGTTTTTTGCAGGCGCACAAGAATTTTTCTTTTGTAAAAGGAGATCTTTCAAAAAGTGACACATTCCTTTCGCTCGTGAAAAAAGAAAAACCGCGCGCCATCATCCACTTGGCCGCGCAGGCAGGAGTCCGGTATAGCCAAGAAAATCCGCAGTCGTATATAGATTCCAATATCACAGGGAGTCTTGCTGTATTTGAAGCCGCGCGGTTATTTGGCACACCAATCGTATACGCATCGTCGAGCTCAGTGTATGGCGACCGCGGAGGCGTGTTTAGAGAAACGGACAGAACGGATTCGCAGTCATCGCTCTACGCTGCCACGAAAAAAAGTACAGAGATTATTGCCGAAAATTATTACAACCTCTACCGTATACCGCTTGTGGGGTTGCGCTTCTTTACCGTATATGGCCCATGGATGCGCACAGACTTGGCGATGTTTTCGTTTGCGCGCAAATTGCTGCTTGGCAAGGAAATACCATTGTTTGCCAATGGAAAGGGTAAGCGCAGCTATACGCACATATCGTTTGTAGTGGAAGGAGTACTTCGTGCGCTCGACCGCATGAAAGGAGGGCATACTATATATAACCTCGGTGAGGAGCGCACAGTCGAAACAAACCGCATGCTCGCATTGCTTTCAAAAGAATTCGGTGTAGCTGCAAAAACAAAACTTCTGCCGCCGCAAAAAGGTGATGTGATGATGACGCGTGCGTCAGGTGCAAAAGCAAAACGTGAGCTCGGGGTTTCATCAAAGATGCAACTTGAGCAAGGCGTTAAAGAATTTGCCATGTGGTTCCGTGAGAATGAGAAATTCTTACTCTCACTCAAGGATATGCACAGCTAGTATGAAATTACTGATTTGCACGCAAGCTGTTGACCTTAATGACCCGATTCTCGGATTCTTTGTGCGATGGTTGGAAGAATTTGCAAAGCACTGCGAAACAGTAGACGTTATCTGTTTGCGAAAAGGAGAGTACGCGCTTCCACAAAACGTATCAGTGCACTCGCTCGGCACAGGCGGCAAACTTCCCCGTGCAATTCGTCTTTTGAGCCTTTCGGCAAAACTTCGCAATCACTATACCCATGTGTTTGTACATATGAACCCCGAGTATCTCGTCGCTGCTGGCTGGTACTGGCGCCTCCGAGAGAAGAAGACAGCGTTATGGTACACGCACAAAAACGTTGATACTAAACTTCGTATTGCAGAAAAATTCGCGGATGTAATTTTTACGGCATCGAAAGAAAGTTTTAGATTACCAAGTAAAAAAGTGCAGGTTGTAGGCCATGGCATTGATACGGAATTTTTCTGCCCCGACGCATCGGTGGCTCGCGAAGCGTGGGTACTTTCTGTCGGCCGACTAACCAAGAGCAAGCGCCACGATTTGGCGATAGAACATGCGCATAATGCTGGCAAAGAACTCCGTATTGCAGGCGATGGTCCGGAGCGCTCAGCGCTCGAAGTCTATGCACAAACGCTGGGTGCTCAGGTGCAATTTTTGGGTGGCTTGAATCAAGTGCAGTTGCGCGATCTGTATCGGAAGGCGTCGTACATGATCCATACAAGTGAGACGGGGAGCTTGGACAAAGTGACGCTTGAGGCTGTGGCGTGCGGCTGCCCCATACGAACCAATGATCCGGCGCTCAAGTTTTTGGAAAAGGAAACACCCGAGTATGTGCAAACAAACCATTCGCTCGAACGCCTCATCCCTCGTATACTTTCGTTACTCGTATGACCTACGCGCCTCAAGTCGATAGACGTCATTATGAAGGTTCGGCATATCGCTCAAGCGAGCGGTGGATGTCGTACTGGCATCAGCTTGAGCTTGTCCGTGCACAAAAGCCAGCCTCAGTACTCGAGGTTGGGGTAGGTGAAGGTGTGGTTGCGGAGCGCCTCAAGGCCGATGGCGCTGCAGTAACAACAATCGACATTGCAGAAGATCTGCATCCGGACGTTGTTGGGTCTGTCACCGCGATGCCATTTGGCGACAATTCGTTCGACCTTGTGCTTGCTGCTGAAATTTTGGAACATATCGAGTGGAAGGATGTACCGCAGGCGCTATCGGAAATTGCACGCGTGTCCAAATCGCACGCAGTCATTTCCATCCCGCACCCAGGCTGGGTATTTTCTGCTATCGTCAAAATTCCTCTGTTTTCACGATTCGAACTGTTTTTCCAAATCCCATTTTTCTGGAAGAGCCACGAATTTAATGGCGAGCACTATTGGGAGCTGGGCAAAAATGGATACCAAATAAAAGAGTTCTTGAAGCGAGCCCATGCCGCAGGCCTAGAGCTTGTTGTCTATAAAAAACATGCAGATGACCCGGCGCACCGGTTTTTTGTATTCGAGAAACGCGCATGAAGATAGCCTACGTCGCAAATATCCGGTTTCCCACAGAGAAAGCGCACGGCATCCAAATTGCGAAAGCGTGCGAGGCACTCGCAAAAGCGGGGGAGGAAGTTGTGCTGCTCGTGCCGTCGCGGCACACTGATATACAGGAGCCTGCACTGCAGTACTACGGCATTAAAGAGTCGTTCCGTATCCAGTATGTTGCATCGGCTGACACGGCCTCGTGGGGCAAGCTTGGGTTTTGGCTACAGTCGCTATTGTTTGCGCTTTCTGTGCGTGTACATCTGCGCGATATAGAACCAGACGTCGTCTACGGGCGCGACGAACTTGTGCTCTCCATACTTTCTCTGTGTGGCGTCACAAAAATTTTCTGGGAATCGCACGACGGCACCTGGAACATCGCATCCCGTTACATCGCAAAGCGTATGGAAGGTGTGGTCGTTGTGTCTCGAGGCTTGAAAGCGCTGTACGAGCGTTTGGGTATTGCAGCAGAAAACATTTGCGCTGTGCCAAACGGCATCGACATGGCCGCATTCTCTGCGGTGGAAACAAAAGAGATCGCTCGCGAGAGGCTCCATCTTCCGCAGGATAAAAAAATTGCACTCTACATTGGCCGGCTCGATGGGTGGAAGGGGAGCGAGACGCTTCTTGAAGCGTCTAGGTTTCTTCCCGAAGATTTTTCTGTCGCCATAATTGGCGGCGAACTTGCGCAGATAGAAACACTCAAGAAAAAATATCCGGGCGTGCTGTTCTTGGGCTATAGGCCCTACAGCGAGCTCGCTAACAACCAAGCCGCAGCAGATGTCCTAGTGGTGCCAAACACTGCCAAAGACAAAGTCTCTGTTAGCTATACGTCGCCGCTCAAACTTATTGCACACATGGCGTCGCACAGGCCTATCGTCGCCTCCGACCTCCCAAGTATCCGCGAATTGGTCGACGACACATCCGCTGTCCTTGTTGCCCCAGACAGCCCACAGGCGCTTGCCGATGGCATACAGAAGGCCTATGGCAATACAGAGGTCGCTGAAGCGGCCTTTCAGAGGGCAGCGTCCCTCGACTGGCAGGCCCGAGCAAAAACTATTCTTTCGTTCCTTGCTTCGAAATAATACCTACCATGGGTAGATAGTGCGGAAGGGGTTACGCTTCCAGCGCTTGAGCGAATGCATATCTTTGTACCCAATCGCATTCTGCGAGAAGTGATTCAAGACAGGAATGTAGGTATATATACGGTCAGGAATATTACGAAGGAGAGGTTTGAAATATCGTAATAGTGTATACAACTCAGCGTAGACAAGTTCTTTCTTTGAAACGTGTGCGCGTAACCATGCACGGTACTGCGCAGCGCTGTCGTAGTACTGCTTTGGATTTTTAACGCCGTTTGCGCTTGGTGTTTTTCTATACGCACCAAGCACTGTGTTTACGTGCCACATGCGGGCGCCTGCAGCAAAGAAGTGGCACCAAAGCCCATAGTCTGCAGCCCAGCCAAGGCCGTAGTCCCATTTGCCTCCGGCGCGTTCAAACAAACTGCGGCGCCAAAAAGTTGATTCTGCCTGTACATTCCATGGCACATGGATGAGGTGTTCGTGCAGGTCTTTTCGCACGGGCGCGATTGAAATAATTTCACCGGTTTCGTTTACAACCGTTGTGATGCCACTGATCCATTCGACGTCTTTGTACTCTGCAAAAATGCGGCCAATAGTAAAGAGACTGCCTGGCAGCAACAGGCCTTTGTCGGTGATGTGCCCAACGATTTCGCCTTTTGCTTTTGAGAATCCATACTCAAGTTGCGGCTGGGCAGAGGTCGCGTGGATATTCATATTCTCGTAATACCCCAGCTTGTCTTTATAGCTTTCGATAATCCCCCAACTTCCATCAGTCGATGCGTCATCAATGACCACCAAATCAATGTTCGGGTATCCTTGCGACAGCACAGATTCGATCGCTTGGCGTATAAACGGCGCTCGATTGTGGGAGGGGATTACGATTGAAATTGTTGGCAGGGGCTCCATATTACTGTTTTCCATATAGTACCGCTTTTATAAGTATCTGGGACACAACTTCGTGCCCGAAGGGTGTTAGGTGTGGGTCGCCTGGCCAGTGAACCGGTGCCGTTGAGCTTGCTGCGTTAAGTGCGGGCGCCACATCGACCAGAGCTATATTATTCACGCGTGCAAAAGTTTGGAGCGGCACAATGGATGCAGCCTTGAGTGTAGGGAAATTGACGATCACCAGGTGCGATTTGTCTGCGTGGGTGTCATGTGCAAGCTGCGAAATAAGTGCGCCTGTTAAGCGCCAGGCGTTCTCTGTGCTCGATGGCGCTTCCTCTGCTGCCCCAAGTTTCGCCCCAGCAACGCTATTTGCATGGATAAAAAGAATATGGCGTATAAGTTCTGAGTGATCTTTTAAGAAATAGAGAATGCCCGGATAGAGCGTGGCGCGGTCCGCGAGCCTTTGTGAAATATGAGTTTTGTAACTTTCATCGAGCGATAGAGTTCCGTCTTTGAGTGCAAATGTTGGTGTAAATTGATCTTGTCGGAACGCATTGTCGGAAAGGTCGTCGGTGTTGAACCCAAGCACAACCACGTCTGGGTGGTACTGTCTTCCAAAACATTCGTACGCTCGGAGTTCTTGGCCAGTGCTCCAGCTCGAGACACTCATGCTCATTATTTCAACATTGAGATGTTTTTCGTCTGCCTCTTTTTGGAGACGGCGCCAGAAAATATCTTCAAACGGTACTTGCAATGCTTCTGTGTACGAGTCGCCTAAAAAGAGTACGCGATAGATGCCGGCTGGTTTTGTTTGCTCGTGTTCAACATCGCGGAAGCCGATTGAATTGATCGAGACAGGGATGCGGCCCATTGGCCCACCAGCGTAGCCGCGGGCGTCTGGGATGCCTTTGTATCCTACGCAGGAATCCAGAGTTATAAGAGGTGCTGGGTTCAAATGAAGCACGCGCGCACCCAATTCCCCAAACACAAAAACAAGAATGCATACGCCAAGCGCAAATACAGCCGTTCGCATATATTCGCGCTTCATGTTGGGGCTATTATGCCCTACAATACCCCCATGTTAAAGGTTGGGTATCTCTTCACGGGTTGGCGTACGCCCCACCTAGAAAAGGTCAAACAGGGCCTAGAACAGGGGAATGGTTTTTGGGGGATGCTTCGGCTTCACTCCTTTAATGTCGACGCTTCACACATCGAATTAGAGCAATTCTATCCGATGTTCTTGGCACGATTTTTACGCAAACACCTCAGTGTGAATTGGGTGCATTTGCCCACATACCTAGCATTTTTTAGGTACGATATTATTTTCTCATCGACTGGGTACGGAACGCAGCTCGTACATACCTTGCTTCATATCAAGAGGCCGAAATGGGTCATGCACGACTTTAGCATCATGGGCACCATAGGGAATGAACAGACATTCAAACAGAAGCTCTATGCGTGGATGGTTGCGCGCTGTGCGGGCATCGTCACTATTAGCAAAAAAGAAAAGCAACTTTTGGAAGAGAAATTTCCGAATTTGCGCGGCCGTGTCGAATTTATTCCCTATGGTGTCGATCTTGATTATTTCAAGCCGTCAGGCGCACTCGGCGAAGGTGCGATCTTTTCACCGGGCCGTGACCCCGACCGTGATTTAAAACTTTTGTTTCAGGCAACAGAAGGGTTAGGTAAAGAAGTGATCATTACGACGCGTGAATCGCGTTTGGAAGCGCTTAAGCCTCTACCTGCGCACGTTGTACACAAGACATTCTCTGTGCCGGAACTAAAAGCTGCATATGATGATGCATCTGTTGTTGTTATACCGCTCGACACATCCTCAGGGCTCAACAATGAAATGGGTATCTCCGCGGTGTATGAAGCGCTGTCGATGGGTAAGGCTATTGTTGCCTCGCGCTCGCAGGGCATGGAAGCCTATATCGAAGAGGGCGTAAACGGTTTGCTCGTGCCGCAGCACGACGAGGCCGCTATGCGGCAAGCTATTTCACGCCTGCTGAATGACAAAGAGTTGCGCGAACGCTTGGGCAAAAACGCACGCGTGTTTGTAGAAGAGCATTTAAATCCTGATAGATGCACAGAGCGTCTCGCACAATTTTTCCAAAAAATTAGCGAACAAAAATAGAGTCCTGATAGAGCAGTTCACCGTTTTTTGGGTTGCGGTGTTCACTTGCCGCACCGCGGTACAAAAAGCCCAGGGCTTTCAATTGGTCGTGGATGTCGCCAAAGAGCGGCTGGCCTTCGTATAGTTCAACAAACGATGTTTCGATAAGAACGAGCGATGCGCGTTTGAATGTCTCTGTGCCTCCGCGAATGACAGCGTCTTCAAATCCTTGCACATCAATTTTGATCATCATATTTCCATGGATATGTGCGTCTCTCATAACCTCATCGAGGCGCGCTACCGTAATAGTTTCTTTCTGCATCCCTGCAGTTTTAGGGTAGAGATCCTTATGGAGTTTTGCCATCGTACGAAGTGATGATGAGGGGTGGAAGCTGCTACGCTGCATCTCCATTTCACCTGCGCTGTCGCCAAGCGCGACCTGCATCGCGTGCATGTGCGGATTGTTAATAAATGCGTTTTTGAGTGTGGCAAAGCAGTCGGGGAGTGGCTCGAATGCGTACACCTCGGCATCGGGTAGATGGGCGAATATTTCTTTTGAGAACTCACCGTTGTTAGCGCCAATGTCCAGTACGGTTTTGATATGCATCGGCAGTACAGCTGTATCCCAAAACGAATAGTAGCGGCGTACATCATAGCCATACTTCCGCAAGAATTGTTTTACGCGCATCAACATACTTATCGAATATAAAACGTTTTCATATTTTTTTGAACAACGCAGCCTTCTTCAATAGTGAGGTATGGGCGCGGCGTGAATGGGAAGAGAAATGGATACAGAGCTTCGAGGATTTTTTGCACACCGCGTGATGTATGGAAGTATGGCCAGAAAAAGAGGCGTGGAATCCATGCGCCTAAAGGGCGCGGACCGCGTGCTTGCTTCTTTTGGGCAAGAAGTCGGTCGGCATTGACGCGGCTGTCTTGGCCGGCGCGTTTGCGGAAGCAGCTAAGCGGCGCGTCGATGCTCGTGAGTTCTGCATACTTTGCCATCTGCGGCCACAGCCAATAGTCGCCTGAGCTTTTAAAGTAGGCAGGAAAAGGGCCAGCCTTCTTCCAGACCTCGGGCCGCCAAAAGACGCTGTCCTGCTCGACATGATATGCCTCCATGCCGTATACGCCCATTTTGAGCCAATCGCGACGGTATGTGCGGCACTGGCCGCTCACGAGCTTATTGCCTTTTTCGTCTATTACCGAGGTGATGCCTTTGAGCCAGAGCACATCTGGGCGAGCTTTGAAGGTGCGGGCTACTACATCGAATGCGCCTGGCTCATAAATGTCGTCGCCCGCGATCCAGGCACAGATGTCGCCCGTCGTTGCATCAAATCCTTTGTTAAGTGCGACATACATGCCTTCTGCTATTTCAGGTTCGATCACGCGCATCGAAATGTTGTTACACTTCGGTTTGTATTCGCCTGACGCAACGCGTGCGGCATAGTCTTTCGCAACTGCCACTGTGCTGTCCTTTGATGCGTCTGCGACGACAATATATTCAATAGAAAAATCTCCGGCCTGTGACAAGACGCTCTCAATAGTTGTGGGGAGCCATTCGGCAACTTCCCACGCTGGCGTGACGATAGAGAATTTCATACGATGTATTTCTCATATCCGACATAGTCCGGATTTTCTATATTTGCATTCCAAAGGTAGAGCGGAAGTTTAAACACCCATGTATTTTTAAATACGTGGGTGACGTTGTAGGCGAAATCGCGCCCTGAGCCGCGGCCCGAAGGGATGCCCCATGTACGCTTATTGCGTGGGCGGAAGTAGACGCCTTTATCGATAACTTCACGATTAAACATCATACAGTTATCTGCGCCGGGGAATGGAGTTGTGTCGCGGTAAAATAGCCTGCGCGTATAGGGAAACCATTTAATAGGAAATGGAATGAACTGGTGCAACGGTTCAAGCATCAAGATACCGCGGCGCTGCCGTGGCAAATCATTTACTTTTTCAGGGCGAAGTACAACCTGCGCTTCGCCTTTTTCTCCAAAAATTCTTTCAACGTCGAGTTTCTTGTCTAGCAATTCGGGTTTCAGCCGTTGATACTGAATCATGACCATGGTCGCGTTGTATTTTTGTGCGAGCTTGTATTGTTCTTCGATGCGATTGGCGAGGGACGCGTCGTCGGCATCTTGTGTGGTAATCCATTCGCCTTTTGAAATTGAAAAGCCATAATTGCGTGCAGCAAAACCAGCATTGATGTCATACCCGCGCCAGTTGGTGCGGGGCGACTTCCATGGATTGTCGTAGAATGATATGCGCGGATCTGTTTTTGCAATGTCTTTGACAATATCTTGTGTGCCGTCTGTAGAGCCATCGTCAACCACAATAATTTCTAGGTTCTTCCACGTCTGGTTTTGCATAGACTGAATCGCCCGTGCGATTCGGTCCTTTTCATTCCAGACGGGTATGACAACCGAGATAAGTTCTTGTTTAGGCATGTAGTGTATCTAAGAATACCCGATAGTTTTTTGCAAATTCCTCGCGTGTATGGTGCGCACGCGCATACTCCCATGTGCGGCGAGCTCTTTCTTTGAGTGTGTCAGTAGGCAGTACCGAAAGGTTTTTTAGTGCACTCTGGAGCGTTTCAACATCTGAGTTAGGAAGTAGTGTTCCAAAATCCCCAACATCAACAGATGATTCGTAATTAACAAGTGGGATAAGCCCTGCGTGCATGCCTGTGATGACGCTACCGCCTCCGCCTTCCGAACATGAAAGAGAAACAACACCAACAGACTCGCTACATACCTGTGCAAATTCCTTACTACCTTGATCCACAAAGCCCAGCATCTTGATGTTTGGTGTGTGATAAAGCTCTTGTGTAAACGCCTGCGCAAACGGGTCTTCTGGTGCGAGCTTGGCACACACTACTAGTGTGTAGTCTCGCATCCCCACAAAGGCTTCGAGCACAAGGTCCAAACCTTTATGGAGTGGTCCTGCGCCGCCGATCCAGACAAATTGTTTTTTTGCAGCGTTGAAATCTTTATGTTCAGGAGAAGGGAAGAGATGAGTTGCAGAAATAGGAATGCGGGCTATTGGTTTCTTTGCATAGGCATAGGTGTCGGTAGTAAAACGGTTACCAAGCGCTGTGCCGCACTCGGCCAATTCAAGCGTCTTAACTTCGGGGATATTTCTATCTGGTGCGAGTGTTATGCCGCGACGATGTTTAAGAGCGTCGGCGCGCATCTGCCCTGCATGATTCTGGAACTTCGGTTCTGCGTTCGTAATATGAAATATTTTTTTACATGATGGCGGGAGAAGGGGTGCGAGGCGCTGCATATTACCTGCATTGTCGACAAAGAAATCGTAGTTCTTGCGTGGAAGAAAACTTTGGTTCGTTGAGTCGATAACATCGACCGCGTATCCGCGCTCAATAAATGCGTCGACCATATTTTTTCCTTCCCAATAATTTGTGTGGCTATCCCACGGACCAGGGCGCAACCATGGAAGCGTAACGTACGAAAAAAGAACGGTGCCTTTTGGAGTGCCTTTGGGCGTGAGCGAGATAACTCTGCCGTGGAGGCGAAAGAAAATCCGTTTTAAAAATTCACTACTCTGCATGAGTTTTTAACCACACCTCTAAGCACAATAGCGTCCATAGTTGGTAGTACGCTTTTGGTTTCTGCCCAGCGAGTGTTTCGCGGACGAATGTCTGTATGCGTTCACGGTCGAGATACTGGTAGACGCGCGCATTCTCAAATGTCTTTTCGACATAGGCACGCAGTGTAGGCTCGGCGAGCCATTTGCGTATCGGCGCACCGAAGCCTTGTTTTTTACGGTCGACGAATTCGCGTGGCATGATATCGGCGAGCATATCTTTCAAAATAAGTTTGCCAGTCTTGCCATCGGTTTTGTATTCGATAGGTAGGTTGAATGCAAATTCGGCAAGTTTGTAGTCCAAAAATGGACAGCGGATTTCCAAACCATGCATCATGCCCATTTCGTCGACTTTAGTAAGCAACTGGCCTTGCATGTGCGTTGTGATGTCGAACAGGTCCATCTTTTCTACTGCGGAGCCAACAAAATTTTTAACCAATGTGTCTATCTGTTCGGTCCAAAGGTTGCCCGAATTTTTTTGGAGATTTTTGCGTAGCGAAAGAGGGAAGACAGTGCTCTGCTTTAAGAAATCTTTGTACTGATTTGAGAATAACGCATTGCGCAGGCGGGACAGTTTGTTGGTATGCCAGTACGAGAAATAGCGGCCGTACCCCAAGAACATTTCATCACCGCCTTCGCCCGACAGTGCCACTTTGACGTGCTTGGCAGTTTCGCGTGAGAGAAGGTGTTGCGGGAAGTCAGCAGGGTCACCGTGTGGTTCGTCGAAGTAGGCAAGCGCGGCTTCTAGCTCGTGGATAAGGTCCGCGGATGCCTGCAGCGTTTGATGTTTGGTGCCAACTTTTTTGGCGAGCTGTTCTGCAAAGGGAAGTTCGTCTATCAAATCGCCATAACCAAGCGAAAAAGTTTGGAGCGGGCGCGTGAGTTCTTTCTGTGCGTAGGCGACAACAAGCGACGAGTCGACACCTCCCGAAAGAAATGCACCAACTTCGACATCGGCAGCGATCATGCGCTTTTTGACTGCATCAGCAAAGAGGCGCTTTGCTTCTACTTTTGCTTCGTCGTAGGAAAGAGTGAGCGGCTTTCGTTCGAGCTTCCAGTATTGGGTGACGTTGAGTGCCCCGTCTTTGTACGTTGCAGCATGGCCGCCCAAAATGGTGTGGACGTTTTTGTATATCGTGCGCCACGGCGGCACGTACATAAGCGCCAGGTATGCATCTATGCCTTGTGGGTCGATTTCTGGCTTCACCCCCGCGGCGATAAGCGCTTTGATCTCGGAGCTTACCGCAAGTTTCCCATCAGGTGTGTGTGCATAGAAAAGCGGTTTCTTTCCAAAACGGTCGCGCGCCATAAAGGCCTGTTTTTTCTCGTCATCCCAAATGACAAACGCGAACATGCCATCGA
Source organism: Candidatus Adlerbacteria bacterium (assembly GCA_029288895.1). Taxonomy (GTDB): domain Bacteria; phylum Patescibacteriota; class Minisyncoccia; order Phycocordibacterales; family SBAW01; genus GWA1-54-10. The sequence continues at coordinate 32,597 of JARIGK010000001.1, forward strand.
GATACTTCGGACATTCGGACCCGTACCCTTCGTATGCTTTTAAAATGACTTCTGTGTCGGACTGGGTAGAAAATATGTAGCCTTTTTTCTCGAGTTCTGCGCGCAACTCTTTGTAGTTATAGATTTCGCCGTTAAATGTGATAGCAATATTTTTTGCATTGTCGCGCATTGGCTGGTGGCCAGAAGGCGAGAGGTCGATGATAGCCAGGCGCGTATGGCCAAGTGCGGCGTCGCCGAACGCCATCGTGCCGTGGCTATCTGGCCCGCGATGGGCGAGCATGTTGAGCGCCTTATCAAGAGATGTGTTGCCGGCATCTGTGCCGATAATACTGATGATGCCGCACATAGTGTGAGTTCAGTATATATGACTCCTCGCTCTAGAAAAATGTTACATTAAGGCTTCGATTTCCCGGGCCACATCCTCTGCAGTAGGGACTGTGCCGTCTGTCCGACGCGCCAGTAAGTTTCTTACACCCTCCGGCAAATTTTTATTAAGGCCGCCTGGCAGAAAAGGCGGGGCGATTTCGTAAACACGGATGCCTTTCTCGCTCCATTGCTCGCGCAGCGCGGAGAGTAATTCGCGAAGTTTTTGTTTCGCAGGTATGTATGCACCGATGTTTTTCTCCGGCTCTGCTTTATCGAGTGATGCAGTTGTAATGCCTAGAAAAAGGGAACCATGCTTCATGTGCGGCAAAAACGTGTTGGCCAAAATTTCTGCAGCCGTGACAGTGACTGCAAACTCGTCAGCAACTTCTTTCTCTGTTGTATCTTCGAGCGCCTTGCGTGTAGTCGCCATGCTCGCCATATGGATGACGCAATCAGGCGCGCCACGTTCTTCTAAGATTTTCTCTGTTATCTGCGTAAGAGCTGTGGCGTCTCGCACGTCGCAGATTTCTCTGCCGATATTGAATACATCAAACCCATGCGTACGGAGCATCTGCGTAACTGCACTTCCAACGTAGCCTGAGCCGCCTGTAACTACTGCGGTTTTCATAGAACTTTTGTGTAGACAGTTCCTTGGACAAGAATATCTGTGTCGCGACGGATTGTTATGTCGAGCGAAAGTATACGCCCTGCTTCGCTCTTGTGTGCAATGACGCCCTCTACCTGTACGGTGTCACCGGCGAATGCGGGGAGTTTAAATACAAGCGACTCCTGCATGAGCAGGCATCTCTTGCCTGGAATATGCATACCAACAAGTTGTGATACAAGTGCGCCGAGAAACATCCCATGCACGACGGGTTTATTAAATTGCGTTGTTGCAGCGTATTCTGCATCAGTGTGCAATGGATTATTGTCACCTGAAAGCTGCGCAAATGTAGAGACGTCGCCCGCGCTAATTGTTCGTGTTAGTGCGCATGTTTCGCCAACCACGAATGATTCAAATGTTCTGTCGGCGGCTTGGTTCATACATTCGCACCCTTTGTTTTCAGGGCTGTACGCACGGCGCCCAAACTTTCAGCAGAGAGCACTTCGTCCATGGTGAATGTGACGTTATATTCTTTCTCGAGTTCTGCAATAAAAAGCAGATAATTCATGGAGTCCCAATCAGGTACGTCCTTGGGTGTGAGGACGTCACTAATATTCTCGCGAGGGATATGCAGCTGTTCGAACACAATATCTTCAAATGATTTCATACGGTGTTATGTAATAGTAATCCATTCTGGCTTGTGCACATCATGCGCATCCAACATGCCATTGTTGAAGCGTGTCTCGGCAAATGTGCGAGCAGGTTCATTTTTCTCACTTGGTACGACAGGCAAGGCAAGCATGTGTGCACCTTCTGCCTGTGCAGCTTGTGCAATAGCGTACAGTAAGGCGTCCTCGATGCCTCGTTCAAATACGCGGCAGCTCATAAGCATAGTTTCAATGACCCAGGTAGTCTCTTCTTTTGTAACTATCGCGAGCGCCACAATACCGTGGTCGCCGAAGCGGTCGAGTGCGTGCGCATGGAAGACTTCGTGTAAGCCATCCTGCATAAAGCTGTGCAGTGTATCTTCCGAGTGAGGGATTTTATTGGTATTGAATTGATTTGTTTTTTCAGTCATCTGCGCAAGGCGTGCGAGGGCGCTTTCGTCGTTGCGCCCGATGCGAACTTCTAACGACAAACTTTTCAAAAATTCATTCTTATTCTCGAACTTCTTTTCTGCCTCGCGGCGCAGGCGTTCAGTAACATACATATTGCCGCGCATCTTGTCCTCGTCCGTTACGGCGTTTGATGCAAAGTAGGGGAGCGAATGCAACATGCGCGTGTACTCGCGTGGGTCCGCCGGGAGGTCAGGCACGGCAACGTCCGGAAGTGCTGTACGCACGAGCTCGCGCTCAACAGGGTTGTCGTCGAGGAACACCATCGAGTCAAGCCCGATGTTTAGCTCTTGTGCGAGTTCTTTGATATTTTCTGCCTTTTCTTTCCAGTTAATGCGATGTGCTGCAAAATGCGGCTCTTTCAAAATCATGTTCGGATGCGTGCGGATGGCGTCGAGCGCATCTGCTTCGTTATTTTTACTGCTGATTGCAAGCAAGATGCCACGGTCGTACAGATCACGCAGCGCCTGCTGAAACGATACAAATGATGCGCCGGGTTCTTCAAGCGAGAGCGCTATACCGTTTATGCCGTCTTCGCCAACGACGCCGCCCCAGAGCGTATTATCCAAATCAAGCACAATGCATTTCTTTTGCTCAGCCATATTTTAGTGTGCTACTGCAACTGCTGTGGCGAGTGTGTCAGTGTGAGAAATCGAAATAGAGACCAGGTCACTCTTTGTGCCGCCAAACCACACTTCTGGTTTACCACTTTCGTTGCGACGTATCTCGATATCTTTAAATAACGAAAAATCTCCCGTTGCTTTGCGAACGGCTTCTTTTGCTGCAAACGTACCTGCAAAATGCACTGCTTTGTTTGTGTAGGAATTACAGTACTCCTGTTCGAGTTTTGAAAATGTATTGTCCATAAATTGCTGCTGGCCCAAGGCCTGTTCCATGCGTGCAACTTCCACCAAGTCTATACCGACGCCTGCCATAGCTGTGCCGCTATGATACTAGTTCGAGGAGACTTTTAAAAGTTTAGGAAGGAGTGGTGTAATGATGCGTATCATCTCTTGTGTCCGAGCCTCTTTCCCGGCCTCATTTGGATGTTCCGCATCGAGGTACATCGAATACGGAAAGGCAAAATCATCCTCTGTCCCAAGTACTGTGCTTGTGCCAATTGCATTTTGTATTTGTTCTATCTGGGCAGCAATAAGTGCGGTGTTTGCCGCGACGATCTCTTCTGGGGCGCTCGGCGGCATATAGAACACATGAATACCACGTGCCTGTGATTGTTGAACAAATGACTTCATGTCCGCCAACACGCCTGAATCTACAGGACTGATAAAACCTGCAGCATCTGCATATGCGGCTTCACGTGTCATATGCTTCTCTCCTGCAAGCTCGGTATTAACATCGCCATAGTTATTAAATGCCTCGAGCGTGTTCATTCTGTCGGCCGCAGTAAGGGTGCGATGAGGGAAGAAGAGTGCCAGATAAAATTTATATGCTTGTGCCTGCAACCATGATGGTGAGTGCCGTAGCATCACAACAATGGTATGAAGCGACAGCACAGCGCGCGCCTGTTCAGGATTTGAATGCAGCATTTCAAGTAGATAAAACCCATCACCATAGTCTGGCTGCTGCAATACGACGTGTTCGGGGCTAAGTACGACGATATCGCCCGGTCGGAGATTGTCCGTAAGTTCGTGCAGCATAAACTTCAATCCCAATGCACCATATATACCCATGTTGATGGGATGGAGGCCCGTTTCTTTTTCTATAAGAGGTGAGTCTATACCAAGTGCAACACCCGAGCCTCCAACAAAAATAATTCGCGGGCTTTCTGTTGTATCGAGTAAGGCAATTTTTTCTTTAAGACTCGACGCGTAATCGTGTGAGTTGTAACTCACAGCCCACACTCCTGCACAAAATAAGAGTATAAGTAAAAAACATCCTACAGCTTCTCCTGCGTACACAAGAAATTGTGAGAATTCGCTCCGCATAGCAACTATTGCTTTTTCAAGCGTGACATAAGAAGCGGTAGAAGTTTTGCAGTGTATTCTTTTCTACCCTGATCGGTTAAGTGAGAAGATGTATCTAAAAATTCCGTGTCCGGCATTACAAATGTGCTTATGGTGCCTACGAGAATGCTTGTGCCGAGCTCATTCTCGACCTGCGTCTCGCGTGCTGCAGCGCGCGTAGGGTTGGCGTCATAGACAGACTGTGCGAGGGGAGGCCATACAACAAGAACATGCACGCCACGCGTTTGTAGGTTCTGTATTGTGTGGGCAAGATAGGAGAGTGTTTGTGGATCCGCGCCGCGGTCGCCTATTTGTCCCGCATCGTTTGTAAGAACCTCTGCCGTTGTTAGATGTGCGTCGCCAGCGACGGTTGATATGGTGTCGCCATAGATATTAAAGTTATGCTTGCTGTATAACAAAACACTTAGCGGTTTTGGTTGTGCGCAGAACGGTAGCCCAGATCTCAAACAAAGTGCGTTTGCTTTTTCCTGCATCCAATTGGGAAGGTGTCGCACCATAACAACAATGCCGTGCGGTGTTGCTCCTGTTGGGATGTATTGCGGGTTTGCTTGCAGCGTGTCGAGCAATGCTGCGCCATCGCCGTAATAGGGTTGCTGGATTACCTGCTCCTCCATTAGATATAGGATAGTGTCGCCAGCATGTAATCTGCTATCTATCGACGCAAACATAAATCGCAATCCGAGCCCGGCCGAAGAGCCCATGTTGACGGGGTTGTAGTGCGTTTTGTCGTAGATCATTTGAGAGTCGATATCCATTGCGCCGCTTGAACCCGCAACAACAATAATGCGTGGATCAGGTGCCGTGGCCATGCGCGTATCTTTTGGGGAAAGATTGTAATACGAATCGTGGTTATAGCTTATGACAGCAAGAAAGAGTACGAACGAGCATACCAGCATGGCGCATCCGACCATAGAGAATACGAAGCGTGCAAACTGCTTCCGCTCATCTGAGAACATCATGAGATTTAGAATTGGAAGTAAATAAACTGTACGCCCGAGCTGAATGAGCCCAAAAGTAAAATGGCACAAATAGCCCCTGCGTAGAGAGTCATGCGTGCAAATTCAGGAGTGCGTATGAGACGCGGTATAAGTACGCCACGCGCGTGCAATGCTTCGACTAGCTCAAGTGCGACAATGCCCGCTAGGCCAACGATGGTTGGCCATATAGCGCTGTCCATAAACACAACGTGGGAGAGTCCTGCGACTGACGTAAGGCTTGCAAAAAACGATGGGATGCCACGGCCAAGGCCTGCAAGTATAGAAAGTGCAATGTTGATTGTGGGCGAGCGGAAAAATACATAGGTGGTACAGACAAGAGCGAATACGGTGAGTTGTTTTAAGAATCGTGGTGTGTGGATATACGTCGAGCGCCATCTGCCGGTGAGGCCGCCGACGACGAGATACATACCATGGAGTGCGCCAAATACGACATACGTCCAATTTGCGCCATGCCAAAGGCCGATGAGTGTAAGCGTTACAAAGAGACTTGTGTAAATCCGGGTTGGTGTGATGCGTTTGCTGCTAAATACCAGTGGTTGGTAGAGATATTCGCGTAACCAACTTGTGAGCGAGATATGCCAACGATTCCAAAAATCTGTCATTGATATTGCATGGAATGGGCGATTGAAGTTGATCATCAACTCATAGCCAAAGAATCGTGCAGCGCCCCGCGCAATGTCGGTGTAGCCAGAAAAGTCGCAATAGATCTGATAGGCAAATAGTGCTGTTGCAAGTACGAGGCTGGGCCCGGGGTACAGAGACGAGTGTGCGTACACGGCGCTCACCGCCGTGGCTATATTGTCGGCGATGACCAATTTTTTAAAGAAGCCCCAAAGCATGAGACGCGTGCCGCTTTGTGCCATCTCAAGGGAGAATTGGCGACCTTCGACAATTTGTTTGAGCAACCCCTGCGGGCGTTCAATGGGGCCTGCAGCCAGCTGCGGGAAGAAGCTCACATATAGCGCGAACTTTCCAAAATGTTTTACAGGAGTGAATTTGCGACGGTACACCTCTATGGTGTAGCTCATGCTTTGGAATATATGGAAGGAGATGCCAATCGGCAGAATTATATTCAAAAGCGGGAAATGTGTTGCGATGCCAGCAGCGCCCAGCACTTCGTGGAGCGATGTAAAAAAGAAGTTGAAGTATTTAAAGTAGAACAAAATACCCAGGTTGGCACATATACTTGCTGCCAAGTAGAGGCGGCGGCGGTGTTCATTCTGGTCGGCGCCCATAGCGAGGCCGGCGACATAATCTATGCAGGTAATGGCAAACAAAAGCAATCCGTAGGATGCTTTAAATGCCATATAGAAGATATAGCTTGCGATGAGCAGCGGTACCCAGCGAAAACGCTTGGGAGTAAGCATCCATAACACAAGAACAGTTGGGAAGAAGAAGACGAAGCGTACGTCGACAAAGCTCATAAGTAGATTACAGAGATAATACTATCCAGTGGGAGGGGAGTAAATCGACGCTATCGAGTTTTGCGTTCCAATGCTTGGGCGCAATGGTGATGCCGGTTCTGTAATGGTCAGAAAGCCATGAGCCCCACCACCCAAAGGTGCTGTTTGCGAGAATGTGGTGGTGGCATAGGCGCATGAGTTCAAGATCCTCATAATTTTTCTCCGCGCCTTGCCCTACGAATTCAGTCGGGAATCCAGTCTTAATATGTTCTTGCGCCCAGGGTAGGTCGTCCGAAAAGACAAAAAATATTGGGTCTTCGACCCGTTCTCGTATTATGGCTATCGCCGCTTCGTAATATTCCATAGACGCTGTACCAAGTATTTTGTTAAAGCGGGGGACAGAGACGAAGTCGCCGCGGCGTACATGCAACATGACTGGTGCACGTGCAGACCGTATCTTGTGAGCCATATCCTCTGCGTAAGGGCCAAGTGGTTCTCGCAATGTAAACTCTGTACGCAAAAGAGGTTCTATCTCAAGAAAATATTTTTCTGTCTGCCAATAGCCATCCACCTCGCACGGAGCTTCAAGGTCCATCATTTCCGGAGAAAATGTAAATTTCGGCTCAACGACATACTTGGTAGTATCAGCGAAAAAGCGATTTAAGCGCCGCCCTATGCGCCCGCTGCGTGGTTTGTATCGTACAAACTTCGCTAAATCTTCTTTAGTGGCGATGTGCTCGTCTATATTAAGGTGTCCGAGGCTGTATGAGTGATACTCATAATTATCAAATAGCGATATATCGAGTTTTAGCTCGGTATTATTTCGGAGTGCGAGCATGCGCCCAAACGCATATTGGAACATTGTGTTGCCAAGGCCGCCTTGTAATTTCGTTATAATCATGGACGTCGTACAGTAATTGTCGCACAGTAGGAATTTTAAATCTATGTGCTATGCTTTCCTCATACTTTAGAAAATATGGCTGCAGCAAAGAAAAAAACGGCTCCCAAAAAGCCTGCTCGTACTACTCAGAAAGGCAAGACCGCTATTATTACAGGTGTTACAGGTCAGGATGGTTCGTATCTCGCGGAACTTTTGCTCGGAAAAGGATACCAAGTGTATGGTGTTATGCGCCGCGTGTCGTCGTTTGGTTCAACAGGGAGAATTGATCATCTCCTAGATAACCCTAATTTCCATAAAGTCTACGCAGATCTTGATGATGGCCCTTCTATAGATGCGCTTGTTGCAAAAGTTAAGCCGGACGAATTTTATAACTTGGGCGCTATGTCGCATGTTCGAGTCTCATTTGAAGTGCCGCGCTATACGATAGCGACGAATACACTTGGCGTACTCACTGCCCTTGAAGCAATCCGTCAGCATTCTCCACACACCAAGTTCTACCAGGCCTCAAGTTCAGAAATGTTCGGCGACCCAGGTGTGCCGGTGCCATTTAATGAAAAGACGCCGATGATACCTCAGAGCCCTTATGGCGTATCAAAACTCGCGTCATATCACCTTGTGCAGCAATATAAAAACGGCTACGGACTATTTGCCACCACGGGCATTCTCTTCAATCACGAAAGTCCGCGCCGTGGAGAAAACTTTGTTACTAAAAAAATTAGCTTAGCTGTCGCACGCATCAAAAAAGGCCTGCAAGACAAACTTGAACTTGGTAACTTGGATGCGAAACGTGATTGGGGATGGTCGCCAGAATTCGTCGAGGCGATTTACCAGATTATGCAGCACGACAAACCAGATACTTTCGTCGTTGCAACGGGCGAGACGCATACGATTCGTGAGTTCGTTGAAGAAGCGTTCAAACATGTAGGACTTAACTGGAAAGACTACGTTACATTCCATGAGAAACTGTTGCGCCCAAATGAAGTGCCTAAGCTTTTGGGTGACGCTACAAAAATCCGTAAAACACTCGGGTGGAAACCTGCAAAGAAGTTCAAAGACATAGTCCGGGAAATGGTCGACCACGATCTTCAAAATCTATGATCCGCGAGTTGGTCGCTGGTGGGCAGGTTGTTGCTAAAGTCTTTGATGGGACACCCACGCAACTGGGTGTCGAAGCTGCTTCTGATGCGGCAGCGCCTTTGCAGGTATTGCGCATGCAACGCGAGAAAGGATATGTCGTTGCAAAACATGGGCATGCGCAGATGGTTCGAACAACGAATGCACGGCAGAAAGCCCTTGTGGTGATTTCGGGTTCGATTGATGTGGTCGTGTGCGATACCAAAGGAGTCGATGGCGATGCGCATACGCTAACACCCGGCCAATGCCTGTACCTTATGGACGGCGGCTATTCGCTGACGTGCGCCGAAGATACAGTGTTTTATGAATTTAAAAACGGTCCTCATGCCGATGATAAAATAACGCTATGAATGTAACTGCATGCCATCTGTGTGGATCGTCTAATTTAGTTAAGACTATTGATCTTGGCTTCCATCCGCTCGCCGATTTCTTTGTGAAAGAACATCAACTTAATGAGATGGAACGTCGCTACCCGCTATCGGTACTTCTGTGTCGAGAGTGCGGGCATTCGATGAACAGTTACGTTGTCCCGGCAGAAGTACGCTACCAGGAAAATGACTATAGCTACGATTCAAGTAATTCAAAAATAGCCATTCAGCATTTTACTGATATGGCTCGTGAGGTGAGTGAGCGGGCCGGGTCTGCGCCTGGCGATTTGGTTGTTGATATTGGAAGCAACGTGGGAACGCTTCTTGCCGGGTTTAAAGCGCTTGGGATGAGAGTGCAAGGCGTGGACCCGTCACACAATATTGCCGCCCTTGCAGTCGAGAACGGCATTCCAACCATTAATGATTTTTGGAGCGAGGCGGCGTCAGGAGAAATTCAAAAGCTTGGGAAAGCAAAAGTTATTACTATGACGAATGCGTTTAACCACGTGAGCGATCTCCATGCGTTTATGAAAGCGCTTGTGCCGGCGCTGCGCGATGACGGGGTGTTTGTTATCGAACTCCCGTATTACCTCACGCTACTGCTTAAATATCACTTCGATACGATTTATCTCGAGCATGTCTCGTACGTGTCTGTAAAACCTCTTATGGCATTCTTTGAGAGATTCGGTCTTACTGTCCTCCACGCAGAGGAGAATGACTATATGAGCGGTTCTGTCCGTATCTTTGTAGGCAAAGGGCAGAGCGATGCCACTGTCGCTGAACTCATAGAAAAAGAAAAAGCCGCAGGTCTCTTTGAAGAACAGACGTATATTGAATTTTGTAAAAAACTCGAAGCGCTTAAAGTGCACCTGCTCGGGGAGCTTGTTGCTGCACGGAAGGCGGGTGGCAAAATTGTAGCGATTGGTGCCGCTGCAAAAGGGAATACGCTTCTCAATTATTGCGGCATTGATCGGACGCTTATCGATTTTGCAACGGATGCATCGCCGCTTAAAGTCGGCAAATATACTCCTGGTTCGCATTTGCCAATAAAGAGCGATGACGCGATAGACGACACAGTGACGCACGCGCTTATTTTGGCGTGGAATATCGCTGATTTCTTGATAGGGAAGATTGGCCCAAAGCATCCTCACCTAGACTTCATTACCCCGCATGTTATAAAGTGACATTATGAAGATAGAAAAGAGAAAGATTAATTTTGAAGATGCTCGTGGCACCATTTCTGATATTTTTGAAAGCCAGCCCAAAGAGCACTGCACAATCATTCATTCCAATAAAAATTCTGTCCGTGGCAACCATTACCATAAGCAGACAGTTCAGTGGGACTACATGGTGCAAGGTCGCATGCTCGCCATTCATGAGAAGCTTGGCAGCGGTGTAGTTGAAGAACACATCTTGGAACCAGGAGACTTCGTTGAGTGGCCTGCGAACGAAGTGCATGAGTTTATCGCCCTTGATGATGTTATTTTCATCACGTTCCACAATGGCCCGCGCGGCGGCGACAATTACGAAAACGATACATTCCGCGTTGATGTCCCGCTCCACGAACGCTTGGGTAAGAAAATCGAAAACGGTATCTTTGTAGACCCGACTTTGTACGCACGCATCGCCGCACAGCGCGCAGCAGAAGGTAAGTAATTATCGCTTTGTAGCGAGGTAGTCGCCAATAGCGAGCACATCTATCATCCCGCTGGTGAGGGATTTAAGCGCGTCATCTGGCGTGCATACGATCGGTTCTTCATGGACGTTGAAACTTGTATTGATAACGAGCGGTAAACCCGTGAGTTTTTTATATTCTGTAAGTAGGGCATGGAAACGCGGGTTCGTATCCTGGCGAACAAGCTGCGGGCGGGCGGTACCGTCTACGTGTGCAACGGCAGACGCTTTTTCTACCCACTCCTTTTTCATATCAAATGTTATGGTCATAAATTCGGCAGGACGTTTCATTGATGATTTTTCCATATGAAAAAGTTCTTCCGAAGCTTCATATAAGCAGCTTGGGGCAAAGGGCATAAATTCAGTGCGCTTCATGCGATCGTTGAGCCACTTGTTTATTGATGCGTCGGTTGGGTGTGCGAGTACGCTTCTGTTGCCAAGTGCGCGAGGCCCATATTCCATACGGCCTTGGAACCAGCCAACAATCTTTTTTTCTGCAATCAGCGCAGCAGTTTCTTGTTCTATAGTGTCTGTTTTTCTATAGACGATTAACGATTCTGCGGAAAGCGCGCGCTCTATTGCTGCATCATCAAATTGGGGCCCAAGGTACGCATCTTTCATTCGCCGTTCTTGCGGCGTGTATGGATGCGTCCTGTGGTAGGCAAGCATTGCTGCTCCATAGGCATTGCCGCCATCGCCCATGTCGGGGAAGACAAACAAACTCTGCACTGACGGCATTTCAGAAATACGCTGGTTGAGTTTGACGTTGGCAAAGATGCCGCCTGCAAGCACAAGGTTCTGTTTCCCAGTTTTTTGTACCCAATAGGAAATGAATTCGCACGCTCGCTGCTCAAGCGCATACTGGACCGCTGCGGCCATATCTTTTTGCGGGAGATGCGAGATGCTGTCGATAATAATACGCCACGGGTTTGAGCTGTAAGGAATTAGTTTCAATTTCATCCGAACGCGATTATAAAATTTCCACAGCGGCGTAGAGTGCGGATATATAATCGCTCCATCTTCTACAAGGATTTGTTTCTTGAGAATCTCCCATCCTTGTTCTGGGTTTCCCAATGCTGCAAGGCCAGTAATTTTTCCTTCATGCCGCGAAACTTTAAATCCGCAAAAACGAGTCATCTCTGAATAGAGCCAGCCCAGCGATGCAGAAGAGGGTACTGTTGTAAGTGTCTCCATCTGGCCCTTTGAGCAGACCCGCACAGAGCCGGAGCACAAGTCTCCCTCTCCATCGAGCGTTATTGCAAGTACGTCATCCTCGCCGCTTGCATAGTATGCGCTTGCTGCGTGGCACGCGTGATGGTCGAAAAATGCTATCTCAGCAGAAATGCCTACTGCCAAAAGGAGTGTGCGGATTTTTTTCTCGACATACGCTTTACACTCTTCGTCGCTTTGCACAGCCTTCCATTCTTTGTCATTAAGATAAAAATCAGGCCCAGGTTTTTCGTTTTGCAAATCGTAATACTGTTTATCTTCCGTAAGCAAAAATGCCATAGTGCGCGCCCATTCTTTTTTAAATGTACCCATCGAGACGGCAACAACATCAACTTCTTTCGGGTCGACTATCTTTTCTTTGATGATGTAGCGCAAACTTTCAAACGGAAAGCCAGTGTATGCCTTTATGCGGTTAAGGCGCTCTTCTGCAATAGAAAAAATATGCGAACCGTCGCGGATGACGGTCAGTGTACCGTCGTGGGAAGGTGAAATGCCAAGTATGGTCATGAGAGTCTCGAAACTATGCTGACTTGTTCGTCCTGTACGCGGATGATGTCGCCGCTAAGGTACTCACTCTGTTCGCCGACTAGCTGCTGTACTAGTGCTGCGACAACGTCTGGGCTTTGCTTTGTTGCTGCGTCATGGGCGATACGTTCGCGCATTGCTGTGTTTGTGGGTCCGGGACAGACAGAGAAGAATTTTTTATCGGATTTATTGCGCGCCAGTGCTTGCGCGAGAGAGTTCACTGCGGCTTTTGAAGCCGAGTATGCCGCAAGCCGCCCGTTTGCATTAATGCCCGCGGTCGAAGAAATAAATATCATGCCGCCTCCGGCAGAAATCTGGTCCATAAACACTTTTGCTATATAGAAGAGCGAAAGCGTATTTACTTCGAATGTCTTCTGCATATTTTCGGGCGTCTGTTCATCGATGCTCAAGCTGTCATCCACAAAACCGTGGGTGCAGATAAGCCAGCCGATTGCCTCCTGGTGTGCTATGCGGAGTTTTTCTACAGCAGAGAACGACGAAAGATCTGCATCTTTGTGAGAAATAGGAATGACTCTGCAGCCAGTTTTTTCTAAGGCATTCACAATCGCTGAACCTATGCCTCCTGAAGCGCCAGTAACCAGAACAGTTTTCATGTAGCTATACTACAATGTTTTGTAGATTAGGTAGAGCGCAAGGGCTGCGCCAGCTTCCGAAAGTATGGTTGCCCACACAGCGCCCCAGAGTCCAAATAAAGGGATAAGGGCGCAGAACAAGACAAATTCTACTGCCTGGCTTGAGAGGACGGCTACATATCGCTTCTTTATCTCGCCGTGGGCAATGATGTAGGTGTCTATAATGCCGCGCGGCTGGAACAAGATAATGAGTGCGAGTACCTGACTCACAAGAATAGATGGCAGATATTTAGGGAAGAGGAATGTAAAGAGGAAGGGAATAAGCACGATATAGCCAATCGTCCCGACTATGGCCATTACGGTTAATTGTTTGAGGCGCAAAGAGAGGCCTTTTTTTGCTTCTTCCTTTTCTTTTGCAGCAAGTTTAGGAAATAAGATAGACAAAACGTTATCAAGCAAGTTGCGAGCTTCTTGCACTGGCGTTAGCGCAAGTGCGTAGACCGCTAATGCGGTAGCACCTACGAAATGGAATAGAAGCAATTGATCTATTTGCCCGGAAATAAGAACGAAAAATCCAAGTACGCTCAGCTGTTTGCCAAACCGGACTGTATCATCAACGTCTGCATGTGATGCGTGGATATCGTATCGGCGCAAGATAATGAGATATTGGACATAGCTTGCAAGTGCGTTGGAGAAAAAGTATGCGGCTAAAATCCAGATGATGTTGTGTGTAAGGTAGAGCGTTGCGACGATGACCGCGACAGGGAAGCCGCTGCGTGCAACCCCTTGCCAAAAGGCTCGCCCAAATTGAGCTTTTGCAAGGATGACAGATTTAGATAATCCATACCCATTCGACAATATGTTGAACAGGGCAATAAAGATAAATCCGTATCCAAGCGTCGTGTTGTGGTGATAGAAATAGTAGCCGCCAATACCTGCGCTCATAAGAGCGGCAGGTACGCTCCACCACATCATTGCTTTGACTACGCCAGGGACGACGTGTTGTTTGCCTTGTGCGACAGCGCGCATAAGAGCGCCGCTCATATTGTTGAGAGTAAATGCGCCAACGACGCTCGCGGCGGCCAGCACGTATTGATAGGTACCGAACGATTCTTGTGAAAGAAGGTTTGCGAAGGCGGTTGTGAGTATAAGACCCATCCCAAGCGAAATGATTCTGCCTAAATTGAGCCACACATTACTTACGAAGAAGTACACCATATCCGTTTTGGTGTACTTCTCGCTCCAGCGCAGGAGGGAATAGAGGCGGGTTTTTGTCCAGGTAAACATGGGGTTACCAGCAGTATAACCGTTCTTGGAGGCAGAATGGCACATCTGTTACAATGCGGCGTATATGTCGTATACACGCCTGTTGCGCTCGAGCCTGCTTGTGGGCCTTGCTGCGGTCTTTTTTATACCGTTTGTTATTGCCGATGGTGGCTCGGGTTTTTCGAACTCTGGTCTCTCCAACCTCTACATCCCGTTCTTCGGGATGTTCTTCCCATTTATTACAGGTAAGAACTTCGTCTTCCGTATCATCGTCGAAATAGTGTGTGCGCTCTACGTGTTGCTTGCCTTGCGCGAGCCGAAGTACCGCCCACGCGCATCGCACGTGATGTGGGTGCTTGGCGCGTTCGTATTGTGGATCGGCGTCTCGACTATCTTCAGTGTGGACCCGGTCAAAAGCTTCTGGAGCAACCTTGAGCGTATGGAAGGGTATGTCACGATGCTGCATCTCTTTGTGTACTTCACTATTGTTGGTGCTGTTGTCGCAGCAGAAGAGTGGTGGGACAAATTGTTTAAAGTTTCTATCGCATCGTCGGTGTTGATGGGCTTGTATGCAGTGCTCCAACTTTCGCACATCTTTCCGATTAGCAGCCAGAGCGGTACCCGCGTGGACGGTACCTTCGGCAATGCGATCTACTTGGCAGTGTTTATGCTCTGCAACTTGTTCCTGACATTGTTTATGTTGGTGCGCCGCCGCCACACTCCGACAAACCAGGCGCTCTATGGCGTAGCGCTCGTACTCCAGTTTGCTGGACTCTTCTTTACTGAAACCCGCGGTGCGTTGCTTGGCTTTATCGGCGGCCTTATCATCGCCGCGCTCTATATTGTATGGAAAGGCCGTTCGGCCGAGGTGCGCCCGCTGCGCCGCATCGCGATGTGGGGGCTCGGCATTCTCGCAATCCTTATTGTTGCCTTTGTTGCGCTACGCTCGACACCATTTCTCCAGCACAGCAGCACATTAGGCCGCCTCGCATCTATCTCGCTTAACGACACCACAACTCGTGCACGCCTCTTCTATATATGGCCAATTGCGCTGAAGGGTGCGACAGAAAGTCCGCGCGCAATGATCGTGGGCCACGGCGAAGAAAACTTTAACTTCGTCTTCAACAAATACTATGTACCGCAGATGTACAACCAAGAGCAGTGGTTTGACCGCGCACACAACCAATTCCTCGACTGGTTGATTGCGGGCGGCATCCCAGCCTTCCTTCTCTACGTTGCGCTGTTTGGTGTCATGGTGTGGATCATCATGGGCTCAGCTCTGAGCGTGCCAGAACAGGCGATACTGCTTGGCCTCCTTGGTGCGTATGCATTCAACAACCTCACAGTGTTCGACGACATCATGAGCTCGATCTACTTCATGCTCGTGCTCGCGTTTGTACACTCGCTTACCAAAAAGAATCCGCCGCGCTGGATGTTTATGACGCGCCCAGCAAACGATCAGGCACTTGCTATTGCTGCACCGATTGTTGCTATCGCAGCCGTGTTTGTAATTTGGGTGACGAATGCGCCAGCTATGGCCCGTGCAGAAAATCTCCTCACGGCGCTCACAACGCAGGTGGCGATACCAAACGGCCAAGGTGGCTTCACGGCACAGCAAAAAGATGCAAAGACGATTTTGGCAAATTACCAAACAGCACTTGGCGCTGGCGTATGGCCAGGTACCGAGCTTGGACGCCAAGAGGTGACAGAGCAGTTGCTGCAGTATGCGTCGGGCTTGGCATCGTCTAACTCAGTCGACCCGGCAGTCAAACAAGATACGGCAAGCGCAGCGCAGAATGCTATTACATCGCTGATGCAGCAGCGTCCGCATGACGCACGCCTCGAACTCTTCAACGGTGCATTTCTGGATAGCTTTGGCCAGTATCCGCAGGCAATAGAAATCTTGAAGCAGGCGCTCGCCGACTCGCCAAACAAACAGCAGATTATGTTTGAAATGGGCGTGTCGTACTTGAATGCAGGGCAGAATGCACAGGCGTTGCCAATATTGAAAGCAGCGTTCGATGAAGAGCCAGACTTTGCTGATGCACGCATTCTCTATGCGTCGGGCCTCTACTATACGGGGGACAAAGCAGATGCAGATGCGTTGCTCACGGCGGGCTTTGGTTCGGTACTCGTTGATGACTCGCGCTTAATGCAGGTCTACGTTAACACGAAGCAGTACGACCGCGTCGTCGGTATCTGGAAGCTTCGCGTGCAGAAAGACCCGGGCAACGTGCAGTATGTGTTGGGGCTTGCGGCTGCATATTTCACCGCGGGTGACAAAACAAATGCTATCGCACAGCTTGAGCGTGCAGCACAGCTCGACCCTGCATTGAACTCACAGATTCAAGCCGTCATTACGCAAATCAAAAACGGCACCCTCAAAACTCAGTAATATAGGAGGATGAAGGTAGAAGAAAATATCGCGTTGGCTCCGTATACGACATTTCGTATAGGCGGGCCGGCGCGATTTTTCGCTGTCGCAAAATCAATCGACGATATACGCGAAGCCGTTCGTTTTGCGAACGAACACTCGTGCGCCGTTTTTATTCTTGGTGGCGGCTCAAACGTACTTGTTGATGATGCAGGGTTCGATGGGCTTGTACTTAAAGTCGAGCTTCAGGGCGTGGATGTAGACAAGAACGAAAAAGAAGTTCGTATAACAGCGTCGGCGGGTGAGGTGTGGGACGAAGTTGTTGCACGTGCAGTCGGGGAAGATGCGTGGGGCATTGAAAATCTTTCGGGTGTGCCGGGCACTGTGGGAGGCGCGGTGGTGCAAAACATTGGCGCCTATGGCGCAGCGCTTTCGCAAACCCTTACAAGCGTAGAGGTATTTGATACGCGTACGAATGATGTAAAAACACGTTCTGTTGGTGAATGTAAGTTCGGATATCGTGGAAGTATCTTTAAAGAAGAAGAGGGGAGATATGTGGTGCTTACTGCAACATTCGTACTTTCAAAGAACCCTGCGCCTAATATCTCGTACAAAGATTTGAAGGCCCGCTTCGGGGATTCGAGCATGGATATACGAGCCATTCGCGATGCGGTGTTGGCGATACGTGCTGCGAAATTCCCTGATTTGCATGTTGAAGGCACGGCCGGTTCGTTCTTTAAAAACCCTATTATGTCGCGTGCTGATGCGGATGCACTTAAAGCCACGTACCCTGATATGCCGTTATTTGATATGCCAGAAACGGATGGCGTAAAAGTGCCGCTTGCATGGCTTCTTGATAATGCATTGCATATGAAAGGTGCAACGGTTGGCGGCGCACGTTTGTTTGAAAACCAAGTGCTCGTGATCGCAGCAAAGAGAAATACGCACGCGCGTGATGTGAAAGAACTTGCATCGAATGTGCAGAAAAAAGTTTTTGAAGAATTAAAAATTGAAATAGAACCAGAAGTAAAAATTTTATAAAAACTTTTTTAGAAAAAAGTTATCCACAGAAAAAAAATAATTTTCATTGTATCTACAATTTATTTTCGTGATACTTACAACAGAGCATCGAGATTGCTCTTGAAATTTCCGCGGAGGTTTCTTGAAGCAAGGTCGGTCGATGTCCAAAACAATTTGCGACGAAAGTTGCACACAATTATGGCAAAGAAGAAGAAAGCAGCAAAGAAGAAGCGCCGCTAACCGCGTTTCTCTCCTGCAGTTCTATGCAGGACATCCTCTCGAAAGAAAAGTCTCCCGCCCCGGCGGGGGATTTTTCTTTGTACTGCGCCTGCGTAAATGGGTCATTTGTGGTAGTCTGGTTTAATCATGATTTCCCTGAAATCTCTCTTTGGCGGAGGCTCTAACCGGGTGGTGAAAGACACGGCGAGGGCGGTGGCACGTATCAATGCCTTGGAGCCAGAATTCCAAGCGCTGTCAGACGAGGGGCTTACGGCAAAAACCGCTGAATTCCGGGTACGCTTGGGACAGGGGGCAACATTGGATGAGCTTTTGCCTGAGGCGTTTGCTGCTGTACGGGAAAGCGCCCGCCGTACTCTTAAATTGCGCCCTTTTGACGTACAGCTTATTGGCGGCATCGTGATGCATAACCGCGGCATTGCCGAGATGCGCACGGGCGAAGGCAAGACACTTGTCGCAACATTACCAACCTACTTGAATGCCCTCGCAGGAAAAGGCGTGCACGTGGTTACCGTCAACGACTACTTGGCCCGCCGCGACGCAGTATGGATGGGGCAGGTATATGCAGCGCTTGGATTGACGGTGGGCGTCATCAACCACGACGCGTCATTTATATATGACGAGACCCACAAAGAGAACGATGCCATCCGCGACGAAGAAGCGAGCTTCCATGTCTTCCATGAATTTTTGCGCCCGTGCACACGCGCGCAGGCGTACGAAGCCGACATTACCTACGGCACCAACAGCGAATACGGCTTTGACTATTTGCGCGACAACATTGCGTACAACTCAAATGAGTTGCGCCAACGCGGCCACTACTTTGCTGTGGTCGACGAAATCGACTCTATATTGATCGACGAAGCGCGCACGCCGCTTATTATTTCGGCGCCTGCCGCAGAGTCGGAAGACTTGTACCGCACCTTTGCTGACTTGGCCGGAAAGTTGAACCCTTCGACCGATTACACCGTCGACGAAAAGCAGAAAGCCATCCAGATGACTGATGCGGGCATTGAGCATGCCGAAAAATTACTTGGCATCGAAAATATCTATACCGAAAAGGGCATTAAGTACGTGCATCATTTGGAAACTGCGGTGCGAGCACGTGCCTTGTTTGAGCGCGACAAGCAATATGTCGTCAAAGACGGCGAGGTTGTTATTGTCGACGAATTTACGGGCCGTATGCAGCCGGGCCGCCGCTGGAGCGAGGGTTTGCATCAGGCAATTGAGGCAAAAGAACATGTGACGGTACAGAAAGAGTCGCGCACCTACGCGTCGATTACGTACCAAAACTATTTCCGCCTCTACGAAAAGTTGGCGGGTATGACGGGTACTGCCAAGACCTCTGCAGAAGAGTTCTACAAAGTGTATGGATTGGAGGTCGTCGATATCCCGACCAACAAACCGGTAGTACGAGAAGATCGCCACGACTTTATCTTCCAAACAGAGAACGGTAAGTTCAAAGCGCTTGCACGCAAAATAAAAGAATTGCACAAAAAAGGCCAGCCTGTCTTGGTAGGTACCGTTTCAATCGAGAAGAACGAGTTGCTGTCTGCATACTTGAAGCAAGAAGGTATCCCGCACGAATTGTTGAACGCAAAGAACCACGAGCGCGAAGGCGAGATTGTGGCCGAGGCAGGCAAGAAGGGGAGAGTCACGGTTGCCACTAACATGGCAGGCCGCGGCGTCGACATTAAATTGGGCGGCATTGCAGCCACCAAAGAAGAGGCCGATGAGATACGCGCGATGGGCGGGCTCTTTGTGCTTGGCACTGAACGCCACGAGGCACGCCGCATCGACAACCAATTGCGCGGCCGCTCGGGCCGCCAAGGCGACCCAGGCGAGACGCAGTTTTTCGTATCGCTTGAGGACAGCTTGATGCGCATTTTTGCCTCCGATTCTATTAAAGGGTTAATGGGGCGCTTTGGTATTGCAGAAGACGAGCCGATTACTAATTCGCTCGTGTCGCGCGCACTTGAAAGTGCACAGACAAAGATCGAGGGTTTTAACTTCGATGCCCGCAAGCACGTGCTTGAGTTCGACAATGTGCTGGACCGCCAGCGCAAAGCCGTGTACGACCGCCGCCGCAAAGTACTTATTGGTACGCTCGACGATGTTGAAGATGTATTGAAAGAGCTTGCAGGCGAAAGTGAGGCGGCGCTTGAAGTACTCAAGAAAAAAGAAATTGAGCTTGGCCGCGAGGTGATGCTTGGCGCTGCACGCATGATGGTGCTTCAGACACTCGACATGCTCTGGGTCGAGCATTTGGAATCAATGGAATATTTGCGCGGCAGCGTCAACTTGCGTGCCTATGGCCAGCGCGACCCGCTCACGGAGTATCGCAAAGAAGGCACGCGCATCTACAAAGACATGGAGTACATGTTGGCAGCGCGCGTTTTTGAGATGCTCGAGAATCTCACTAAAGAATCGATGCAGCCAGCGCCTGTGCCTGTGATTACCTTGGAAGTCCCGCCCGGCGGGGAAGAGGTGGGCCGCAACGATAAAGTGACTATCACCAACGGTACCGAAACTCAGGAACTAAAATATAAAAAAGCAGAACCGCTCTTGAAGCAGGGCTGGCGTATTGTCGAAAAATAGTCGGTATACTAAAGCTCTATAAGTCTAGTTTTTATAGTATGAACATGATGCGTAGTCGTGCGTATGAGATGGGTGCTACTTGGATAGCGCGCATATTTTTAGCAGCACAATTTGGTGTTGCGGCATATTTTAAAATAATCGGCTTTTCGGGCGAGGCAGCAATGACCGCCTCTGTGGGCGTACCATTTGCCACAGTCGCCGTGGGCGCTGCGCTCGTGCTTGAAATTGTTGGCGTTATCGCACTTCTTTCGGGCGTTATGATCCGCCAGGTGTCGCTCGTGCTTGCGCTCTATGTCGCGCTCTTGGCCGTACTTTTCTACCACAACTGGGCAGACCAGATGAGCTTCGGTTTCTTCATGAGCCACCTTGGCCTTGTCGCCGCACTGCTCTATGTTTCTGTCTTTGGCGCGCACAAGCACTAAGCTCGACAGTTTGCCAAAATTCTAAAAATAACGTATAGTATTTTTGGAATTGGGAGATTGAAGAATGACTATTCCATTCGACCGGCACACGCCGGGCTGTAAGCCCACCTCACCTTGCCGGAACTGCGAGTTTTGGAAACTGCTCAAAGAGGCGGTCAAAGAAAATCACGACTACGACAAATTAGTCGCATTGGCCCACGGGAACGAGTACGACTCTCAACTTCGAGAGAAACTCGAACTTTCGATCCATGACTCAGGGTTTGGATTGCTGGGAGCTACCCGCAAGCTTTTGGAAGGCCAAGGTATTTCTCGTTTGCGAGATTTGGTTCCAAAGGAGGAATCTGAACTTCTTCGGATTCCAAACCTTGGGAAGAAAAAGCTCATAGACATCAAGGATCGTTTGATGGCTCAAGGGTTGCATTTGGGCATGGATATCAGTCGCGCGGCTTAATAGGCCGCGCTTTTTTCTTTTGGTACACTCATGTATATGAGAGACACTGCAGGTGGCATCGTTAAAGGACCGGATGGAAGGATTGTCTTGGTGAATCAAGGCAGCAATGTGTGGTCATTCCCAAAAGGAGGTATTGAGCCAGGTGAAGATATTCAGAAGGCTGCCGAGCGCGAAGTAGAAGAAGAAACTGGTATTACACAGCTCGAATGTGTAGAGGAACTTGGGTCGTATGAGCGATACAGAATAGGGAAGGGCGGCGTGGGCGAAGACATCGCTGCTGGGCTTATGAAACGCACCATATTCTTTTTCCGCACAAATCAACATGCGCTGCATCCTAAAGATGCGCAGGAAATTATAGATGTGCGCTACGTCACGCTTGACGAAGCGTACGAACTTTTGACGCACCCGAAGGATAAAGAGTTTTTGAAGTCAGTTTGGAGTAAAATAGAAGAGTAATGCCCGACGCACTTACTTTGGCACCTGCCGCATTCTTGGCCGGCCTTTTGATGTTCTTAGCTCCGTGCACGTTGCCGCTTGTGCCGGGCTACTTGGCATTTATCGCAGGCGTTCCTGAGACAGAGGTTGCAAAAACAGGCGCCCGCGAAGCCAAGCGTCGCGTGATGAAAAACGCATTCGCGTTCGTGCTTGGCTTCTCGTTCATATTTGTTGGGCTTGGGTTGTTTGCCGGAAGTATTGGTGCGTTACTCTTGCCGTGGCGAGATCTCGTCAGCCGTGGGGCAGGCGTGCTGCTTATTATCTTTGGGCTCACCATGCTTGGTGCGCTCAAGATCCCATTTCTGATGAACGAGAAGCACATCAAACTTCCGCGTTTTATTACTATCGGGCGCCCTGAAAGTTCGTTCCTCATTGGTGCCTTGTTTGCGCTCGGGTGGACGCCTTGTATCGGGCCTATATTAGGAACAGTACTTTTGTTTGCATCGGCGTCTGCCACCGCGCTCCAAGGCGCACTACTTCTGTGTCTCTTTTCTCTTGGCCTAGCGCTTCCGTTTCTCGTCACCGCGTACCTCATCGGTACCGCAGGGCCTTTCTTTGCCCGCATGCAGGGTGCTGTGGCGCTGCTTTCCAAGGTTGCAGGGGGCATGCTCGTGGTATTTGGTGTCTATATGCTCGTGGGGTACATGGCGTTCTTCATGGCATGGACAGAAAACCTCTTTTCGCCCGAGATATATCGTTCATTGCTCAACCATCTGTGAGATAGTACGATTGCCTATATGATCAAGGCGCTCATACATACAGCCATTCTTGTTGGGGCAGTGCTTGTGCTTGCCCAGTTTGTGCCCTTTGTTGCGGCGCACGAGCAGCTGATGCTTATAGTTGCCGTTGTTATCGGCCTGGCGAGTTTTGTGCTGCGCTCGGTATTTATCTTGATTCTGGTGGCGCTGGCAGCTGCCGCGTTTTACTTCTTCTCATAACCTATGGCGTTCGTTGATGAAATGACAATAGCCGCACGCGCGGGCAACGGAGGAGACGGCGTCGTGCGCTGGCTGCACTTAAAGGCACAAGAATTTTCTGGGCCTGCAGGCGGCAACGGTGGCAACGGTGGCGATTTCTATATCCAAGGCGTACGCGACATTAACTTGCTTGCGCGCTACCGCGGTGAGAAAAAGTTCCAAGCAGAAGATGGGCATGAGGGCCAAAATCGCCACAAAGCTGGCGCGGGCGGCAAAGACTTTACGCTCAACTTGCCTGTGGGCTCTATTGTCACCAATAAAAACACGGGCGAAGTCTTTGAACTTGTTGAAGAGAATAAACCAATCCTTGTGCTCAAAGGTGGCCGAGGCGGAGCCGGAAACATGGCATTTAAATCATCGACGAATCAAAGCCCGATGGAATCGACGCCGGGCGCACGTGGCGAAGAGGCAGAACTCCATGTCGAGCTGCGCCTCATAGCAGACGCAGGGCTTGTAGGCTTGCCCAACGCGGGCAAATCATCACTGTTGAATTCACTTACGGGCGCCTCGGCTAAAGTAGGTGCGTACGCCTTTACCACGCTCGACCCAAACTTGGGTGCTCTGTACGGATATGTGATAGCCGATATTCCTGGGTTAATCGATGGCGCATCGTCGGGGAAGGGTCTCGGTTTCCAATTTTTGCGTCACATCGCGCGGACGAAATTGCTCGTACACTGCGTGTCGCTTGAATCAGAAGACCCACTTGGCGACTACAAACGTATCCGCAGCGAACTTGAACAATTTGAGGGCGGCATGCTCTCGGCAAAGCAAGAACTCGTTGTACTTACTAAATCTGATGCCCGCGACGCTGCCTATATAGAAGAAGTGCAGGCGCAGTTCAAAAAAGAGGGGAGGGAGACCCATACAGTGACTGTGCTCGACGACGAATCGGTCAAGAATTTCCGGGATACACTTATTGCCGCATTGCGGTAATATAGGGAAGATATGAGCGAATATCGGCCTACGATAGGCTTGGAAATCCATGCCGAACTCTCGACGCGCACAAAGATGTTTTGCGCGTGCCTAAACGACGCCGACGAGAAGCGCCCTAACACCAACATCTGCCCGGTATGTATGGCACACCCGGGCTCATTGCCCGTGATCAACAAAGAGGCGGTGCGCCATGTGCTCCGCGTAGGGAAGGCCTTGGGTGCAAAACTCGCCGACTATACCGAGTTCGACCGCAAGAACTATTTTTACCCAGATATTCCAAAGGGCTATCAGTTGAGCCAGTTTGCATTTCCATTGGTAAGCGGCGGCTCGCTTCGCAACGTCGACATCACACGCGTCCACTTGGAAGAGGACACAGCGCGCTCGCAACACGAGGGCAATGCAAGCCTTGTCGACTATAACCGCGCAGGTGTGCCTTTGATGGAGCTTGTAACGGAACCTGTCGTGCACACAGCCGAAGATGCTGGCGCCTTTGCAAAAGAACTGCAACTCTTACTGCGCTCACTTCGCGCAGGGGAGGCAAACATGGAAAAGGGCGAGATGCGCGTCGAGGCAAACATTTCAGTAAGTAAAACCGACACCTTTGGTACAAAGGTGGAAGTGAAGAACTTGAACTCCTTCCGCAGCGTCGAGCGTGCAATTGCGTACGAAGTTAAGCGCCAGATCGAAGTGCTCGAAAGCGGCGGCACCGTTGTGCAAGAGACCCGTGGCTGGGACGAAGCAAAGCAGCAGACCTTCTCGCAGCGCAAGAAAGAAAGTAGCCACGACTACCGCTACTTCCCAGACCCAGATTTGCCAAAACTTACACTTTCCGAGATCTCGGAATTCAAAGATCTAGAATTGCCAGAACTTCCGTGGCAGAAGCGTGCACGCTTAGCCGAGCTCGGCTTCTTGCAAACACAAGATATCGAACAGCTCATCGGAGACGAAAAGTTGGGTGCCTTGTTTGCACAGATGGAGGATGATCTCGGCTCGCCCGAGCTTTTGAAAGTTGCAGCAAACTTTATCTTGAACGATATCGCTGGCCAGCGTAAAAAGGATGCGATGTGGATGCCAACTCCGGCACTCCTCAAACAGGTGGTTGAACAGTATGCGGCGGGCACACTTGCGTCGCCGCAAGCAAAGCAATCTATCCTCACGGGCACACTTGTCGTTGCTGGCGATGCGAGCGCCTTGCCAGAACTCGTGCAAAAAATCATCGCGGCACACCCGGGGCCTGTAGCCGAGTACAAAGCAGGGAAGGAATCGACCCTCCAGTTTTTGGTAGGCATGGGTATGCGCGAAAGCAAAGGTTCGGCAAACCCGTCGGCGCTTGCTGAGGAATTTAAAAAGGCGCTTCTCTAGAGATACACGCTTGCACTCTACACATCCCGCCCATGGCGGGATTTTTGTTTGCCGATATACTGTATGCAATGGACGAACTAGAAATCTCGGGTAAGCGATACATCTCGTCTAAGCGTATCGCCAAGGAAAATAAGTACCACCCCGACTATATGGGCCAGCTTATCCGTGCCGGCCGCGTCGCGGGCACGAAGGTGGGCCGGGCCTGGTACGTGGAGGAACAGTCCTTCCTCGACTACCTCGGCAAAGAGAGAGGGCCACAGGTTGTAACCGAGCCCGCTCTGGTAGCCGCAAGCAATGTTGTCGATGCAGGGGCTCCGCAGGGCGACGGCCCGAGGACTGAGCAGATTCCTAGCAAGGAATCTGTGTACCCGGAATCGACACACGTTGCTGAAGTTTTTGTTCCGGCTGAAGTTTCTGTTCCAGCTGAAGTGCACGTGCCAATCGTCGAAGAGAAAATTTTTATTCCAGAAATAAAAAAAGAAGAACCAAAAAAAGAAGAGCCGAAGGTGGCGCCAATTATGCGCAAGCCGACACTCACATATATTTCTGACTCAAGCCCACTCTTCCCTGAAATCTCTAAACGTCCAATAGTAAAAAAACAATTTGTTTCTCCTGCCCCTGCAGCAGCGCCTGTTCAAACAATAGCCGCTGCAGTTGAGATACATCCACAGATTGTAGAGAAGAAGGGTGGCTTGGTACGCAAAACGTTTGCAATCGCATCACTCACCTTGGCGGCAGTAGCAATATTTTCTGTAGCATTTTTTGGCTCGCTTGATGTTAATACCACTGTCTTGGTAGAGCAGGGCAAACCTGCAAGCGTTGCGTTTTCGCAAAATAAAACATTGTGCTTCATTTTTGGAACATGTCAAAACGACTAATGTAGAGAAAATAAGCGGAGAAAATACCATCAAATAAATTATCCCCCGGACAATATGGTCCGGGGGATTTTTTGTTCCGAGATATGGCTCTGCTAGGCGAGATCTCGGCACGGCAAGACGATAAAACTATAATTTGCAATGTAGAAAATTTACAAAAATCTCGTCACAAAATGAGATGAAAGTTGAAATAAAAATGCAAAATAATTTTTTATATGAGCCATGAGTCGCATGTTGAAAATAAATTTGTCTAGCAACGTTTTAATGAATTTTTGTTTGCATTTCTATCCACAGATTTTTGTGAAATTTTACTGAAGAAAAGCGCATTTGTTTCGTAAAATATATTGTAGTGCTCTCCTCGAAATCACTGCATAAACAAAAGCATTATCGGACCTATGTCACCTAATAAAAAAATACTCGACACACATGGTGACCCGATGCTTTCCGCACGCAAGGCGGCACTCCGTTTGCGTTGCGCATCCGACTACGTTTCGAAGCTTTGCCGCGAGGGTAAACTCGACGGCCAGCTCGTGGACGGGCAGTGGTTTGTAGCCCCAGCTTCTATCAAGGCTTTTGAAGAAGCTCGTATCCGTGCGAAGCAAGAACGTTCGCAGCAGCTTGCAGAACAGCGCCGCAAGGAGAATTTTGAATATAAAAAAACATATGGTTCGTTTGGTACGCGCACATTGTTGCGAGCACGCGCACTCGCTGTCAGTGCGCCTATAGGTGCGATTGCGGGTGGTGCGATGTTGTTCGGTGCAGTTGTCTTTGCGTCGACGATGCATACGCCGGCGCATTCGCAGCTTGCGTCTGTGTCTTCCGCAGAGTCGGCATTTTTCGGCACACAACCTCCGGCAGTACATGTCTCGGGTGCAGCATTTGAAAATGCATCGAACTTTTTGCGCGGCACATTTGCAACTTTGTTTGGTTCGTCAAAAAACAACACAATTGAACTCGCGCAGAATTCAAGCCCGTCTCAACGCGGAGAATTGTCTGCTGACAATTCTCCTATGTCCGGCGCCGTCGCGCCTGCCAACGTTTCGACTGGGCTTAATTCTGCTTCAGCACCTGTCGTCCAGAACATCACGAACACATACCCTGTCATCCAGCGCACGGTGGTGCAGCAGGTTGCATCTGCGGGCGTGAGCGAAGACTACGTCACGCTGCGCCTCCAGGACCTCTACAACCGCATCGCGGTCCAGCTCTCGAACCTGCAGAACCCGGGCCGCGAAAGCCCGCTGCAAAACTTTGCAGTGTCACAGGTCATTAACAACCTTTCCAACGTGCGCCTTAATGGGCTCTCAACCGCAGATGATATCAACGCGCACACGATCAACAGCGGCAGCCTTTCTATCACAGGTGATGCATCGTTTGGCGGGACAAACAATTTCAATACGGTACATATCGCCGGCATACTTACTGCGGCGACCACCACTACGGGTGCGTTGACCGTCAACGGTAATGCAACAACCAC
This sequence comes from Candidatus Adlerbacteria bacterium, assembly GCA_029288895.1. Taxonomy (GTDB): domain Bacteria; phylum Patescibacteriota; class Minisyncoccia; order Phycocordibacterales; family SBAW01; genus GWA1-54-10. Next base: position 59,974 of record JARIGK010000001.1, read on the forward strand.
GGGCGTTGCGTACTTCCAGAATGATGTAAATATCGGCGGCAATACGGTCATCGCAGGCAACCTTACAGTGCTCAACAATAACGGCAACCCAGGTACTGCATTTGCTGGTACCACCACCGTAACGAACCTTGGTGTAACCAACCTTTCGACCTCGACGTTTGCAGGCTCACTCCAGACAGGTGGCGCGCTTGCGGTAGGCGGTAATCAATACAGCGGTTTTAAGCTCAGCGTAAATGGTTTGGCATACATCGGCGACCCAGCTGCACCGTACCCAGGCCTTGTTCCTGGCGACGAGATGGAAGCGCAGCTTGTTATCCGCCGCGATGCGAACCCCGCAACGATGGTGTTGCGCAATATGAATGCATTGACTGATGCGGCAGATATCATTTCGTTTGCAAACAGCAGTGACGACCAGGACGGCAAACTGCAGCTCAACGGCGTAGCTGCAACAAGTTTGAGCGGCAGCCGCTCGTTTAACATCATGTCGAACTTTGGTGACATTGGGTTTTGGCGCAATTACTCAGGCGCAGGTACGCCGACCAACTCGTTGACCATCAAGGGCGCAAGCGCAGGTACAACGGCAGGATTTGTTGGCATCGGTACGCAAAGCCCACAGGCAAAACTCGACGTGCGCGACCAGATCTTTGTTCGCAACACCGATGGTCTTGTCGGCACCAATGACGGCGTAGAAATTGCAACCGACTCAAGCGTGCCGCGCATAAGCATCGTGGCGGGTAACCGCTACGTTGGCCTCTTTGGCGGAACTGCATCGGGTGATGTGCTTGTTCAAAATTCGGCAGGCGGCTCGACGATTTTTAAGGGCGGGTCGGGCGGCAATGTCGAACTTGCACGCATCACCAACGATGGAAATTTTGGCCTTGGCACTGCGAATCCAAATTACAAACTTTCGATAGAGAATGGTTCGGCCCCGGGCGCATCGTTCCCAACGAGCGGCTTCGGCTTTGTCCTTTCTGGCACTGGGTTTGCAAATGCAAACAATCGCTTTGCGTCGGTAGAAGGCAACAAGGCAACCTACTTCCTCACGCGCGACACAGGGGTCTCGACCGGTGAACTTTCGACCTACGACTATGGTGCAGGAGTTGGGATGCCACTTCTGTTGAACGCAAACGGAGGAAATGTTTCCATTGGCTCTGCGACTGTTGCACAATCGACCCTCGATGTGTTTGGTTCACTTGCTCTTGGAAGTTATGCAGGTGTAAACGCTGCACCAACAAACGGGTTTATTGTGAGCGGCAATGTTGGCATCGGCACGACGACGCCAGCTACAACGTTCGCGGTGCAAGGCAACGGCCTTGTTTCGGGCACGTTTACTGCAGGCAGCATCATTGCAACATCAAGCTTTACGCTTAATGGCTCGGGCACGATCAATGGCGGGTTTGCTGCGTACGCATCATCAACTATCGGCAACGGCAACCAAAACGGCGGCCTCACTATCTTCGGTGGCGCAACGACGACGGGCAATGCATTGTTTACTGGCGGTGTTGGGATTGGCGTCGCAACCTCGGCCGCTGGCACATTGCAGGTTGCAAACAACGCCTACTTTGGCGGCAACTTGTTTGTTGGCGGCAACTCCACAACCATCGGCAATAGCACATCCAACAGCTTGGTCATTAATTCGAGCATCAAGTCCGACCTTGTACCCGACCAGAACATCACCCGCGACTTGGGCTCGCCATCGTTCTACTGGCGCAATGTGTATGTCGGCAACATCGTTGCAAATAATATCTCCGCTGCATCGACTACAATTTCTGGTACCAACTCGGCAACGTTTACTATCAACGCAGACAACGTCACATCGGACACTGAAGATCAGGATCTTATCTTCTTCCGCGGCAACGTGGTGCCAAATGCGTTACTTTCGTGGAAAACTACGCCAAAGCGTTTTGAATTTAACCAGCCATTGTTTATCCAAAACAACACAAACAACACGCTCGGCAACACGACGCTCGATTTGAAGGGCGAAACAGGGCAAACGGGAGCACTCTTTAACGTTGCGTCATCGACCGGTACAAGTTACTTCAATATCGCAAACACAGGCCTAACAACCCTTGCGCAAGGGTTTATCTCGCAGGCCTCATCGACGGTCAACGGTTCTCTCACCGTCAACGGCAGCGCAATAACAAACGGCACTATCACTGCAAGCAACATTATCGCGACTTCAACATTGACGGTTAACGGCCTTGCTATTTTCTCTAACGGCATCTCGCTTACCTCATCAACAACCATTGGCAACGGTAATCAAAACGGAGGTCTGACGATCTTTGGTGGCGCAACGACGACGGGTAATGCGCTGTTTTCAGGCGCGTTGACTGCTGCTGGCAACTCGCTGTTTTCAAACGCAACCTCGACAAACTTCTTCTCGACTACCGCATCAAGCACAAATCTATTTGCAGCAAATGCATCGTTTGGTACCGCAGCGGCGCAGTATCTTACAACAACTGCTGGTGCAAATATCGACAACTACATCACGCTTGGGAAGAATATTTTCGGCGCTGGTGGCCATGGTGACTTTGACGGCGGTATACGTTTTAACGACACTGGCACAAATATCCCGCGCGGTATTACCTCGGCAAGCAATGGCACCGCGATGGCGATTGGCATTAATGGCAATAACTTTGGTTCTCAGGCTCTTTCCAATCAAGGCGTGCAAATGTATTTTGACGCACGCGGACCGTATGGACGCTTTGATGTGTACACCTATGAAGCAGGCACTGGGGCAGAGAATGCTCCTATTTCGCTTTCGAGCGTTAACACGTTGAATATTGGTGACGGCGCCCCAACCAATTCGCAGGTGGCAACGCTCTACGTTAAAGACAACACGAGCCTTGCTTCGGTGCCAACGTTCCGTATCGATCAAAACGGAAATGGTACAAGCGATTTGATGCAATGGTTTACAAGCGGCGGCGTACAGTTGGGTGCAATAAAGGCAAATGGCAACCTTGGTATTGGAACATCGACTGCATCGCAAGCTCTCTCCGTCCAAGGCAACGGCCTCTTCTCAGGAAACATTTCTGCAGCTGCGATTACTGCAACATCGACCTTGAATGTCACAGGTCTTTCGTCATTCTTTAACGGTATTCTTGCAACTGCATCTTCAACAATTGGCAACGGCAATCAAAACGGCGGCCTCACTATTAACGGCGGCGCAACAACGACAGGCAGCGCATACTTTGCATCCAATGTCGGCATCGGCACGGCGAACCCAGGTTACACGCTCGATGTGAACGGCAGCTTCCATGCCAACAGCATGTTTTTGACTGGTGGCGGCAATTCGCTGAGCTTCGGCACTTCGAATGCAAACGCACGAATCACTGGCGATAACGCATCATCGGCAAACTACCTCGACTTTTACACCGAAGGCTTCTCTCGATTACATATTTCGGATAACGGCAACGTTGGCATCGGTACAACAACCCCATCACAACTCTTCGCAGTGCAGGGTAATCAGTACACCTCCGGCACTGCCTTCTTCGGCGGCGCAATTACCGCAACATCGACATTGAATGTCACCGGCCTCTCAACGCTCGGTTCACTTTCAGTCACAGGTAACACCACGCTCGCTAACGCAACATCGACGAACTTCTTCTCGACGGTTGCGTCGTCAACAAACTTGTTCGCACAAACAGGTTCTATCGGTACACTCAATGCGCAAGCACTGACGGTGTCTGGAAATACCACCCACACTGGCACACTCACTCAAACAGGTCTTGCAACCTTCACAAACGGCTTTGTGTCGCAGGCATCGTCAACCGTCAGTGGCGGCCTCTTTACTGCAAACGGTGGAGCATCAACCACAGTACTTTCTGCAAGTGGCAGCGCATACTTTGCAACTTCAGGCGGTAACGTGGGTATTGGGCAAAACTCACCGAAAGAAAAACTTGATTCCAATGGAGCTGGAATTTTTAGCGGAGATTTCGCCACCGGTATAAATGCAGAAAATTACGCGGCGGCTGTGCTTATTTCCACAAATAGTGGTGCAACTACAGGCAGAATTAGTGCTGCTTCAAACGGAGCAAACAACGTAGATTTGGAACTCCGCGCCCTGAACGCAGGGTCTTCAAATAGTGGGCAATTATATCTTAAATCAAACGGCAATGTTGGTATCGGTACAACATCGCCGTTCTATAAACTTTCTGTCGAAGGTAGCTCGACATTAGGCAATCAGGCAATCGCGGGCTTCTTTAATGCAACATCGACAACCGCAACATCAACATTCTCAGGAGGTCTCACTGTCGGCGGCAGCAACTTCAACGTCACACCAAACGGTAATGTCGGCATTGGCGCCGCAACAGACGGCAGCTTCCCATTTGAAGTCAGCAACGCAGGTGGTTCTTTCGCACAATTTACCCGCTCAAGTGTGGGGACATGGATATTGGGTATGACAGGAAGCTTTGGGGCGAGCGCAGGAAGCTATCATGACAATGGAGATTTCCAGATAGCTGGAAGTGGTACCGTTGCCGGCCAAGGTTTGATTATACAGACTCGCAACACAGGTAATAGTTTAATAAACGCTCTCTATCTGAACGGTTCGGGAGCTGTTGGCATCGGAACCACAACAACAAACGTAAGTCAGAGCGGCTTGCTCACGGTCAATGCAAATCCATCAACATATTTGCCAAATGCATTTGTTGTGAGCTCGACAACAGCTGCGGGTGTGACAAGCAACCTCTTCAATGTATTAGCAAACGGCACTGTTGGTGTCGGTACATCGTCACCTGCAACAACTCTTTCAGTGCAGGGAAATGGGTACTTTACTGGCAACGTCGGCGTCGGCCTCTCGAGCCCAACCGCATTGCTTGAAGTGGCCGGTAATGCAAACTCTTCTGACTTCCGTGTAAGCCGCATAGGCAATGCCTCATCATATTTCTCGATTGCTGCAACGGGTGGCAACAACAATGCCTCGGTATTTGGCGTTAACGGAACATCCGTGCTTGCTCTTCAGTTAAACGGTGGCATCCAAGTGGGCAGCTATGTGAACATTTCAAACACGCTTGTTGCAGCTCCTGCAAACGGTCTTATCATGGCGGGAAGCTTGGGCATCGGTACAACGTCTCCAAACTCCGCACTTCAAATTGCAGGTGTGGGCCAGACAACGGCAAATATGACTGACAGCGGCGTACAGACCGCAACGCTCAATATTGAAGACAATAACGCATCAAATCCAGCTGGTGCCGGCGGCGCACTTGTCTTTTCATCAGCGGCAACTGCGGGGACTTATGCGCAGGCTGCAATTAAAGCGCTTATCACAAATGGTGGCGGTAGAGGCATCGGCGACCTTGCGTTCTCGACACGTAACGCAACAAGCGATACAAACCTTACTGAGCGTTTGCGCATTACAGCGGGAGGTAACATCGGCATCGGTACGACATCGCCATACGCAACGTTTGCAGTAAACGGAAATTCTGACTTGGGCACCAGCGCAACAGCTGGCTACTTCACTGCAACCTCAACAACTGCAACAACTTCAATCAACGGTGTATTGACCCAAGGTACAGGCTCAACACAAACAATCTTCCGTAACGGTAACCAGTACATTGGCGCTTCAAGCTTCTTTAACCTCTCATATATTGGTAACCCGCTAACAGAAGGAAGTGGCTACCATGCAAGCGTGTTTAACAACTCGGTTGGTAACCGCGGCGAAGTATTGCAGCTTGGCGGTGCGATGGGATCAAACACTGGCGTCGGTAACTTTATCGGTGCACTCTCGTTCGTAAACTCAAATTCAAGCGGCGGTAACCCTGGCCAGACCGCAACAATCTACGGCTTTAACGACACAGCAGCAAACAACGGTGCGATGGCCTTCTTTACGCAAAATACAAGCGGCACTGCAACAGAAGCAATGCGCATCAACAGCAGCCAGCAGGTTGGCATTGGCACCACAACGCCTGCGGCGGCACTTGATGTGCGTGGTTCAGGCGGTAACGTTGGCATATTCGAAGCTGACGGCACTGCAACCAACCCGACCCAATTACAGATCCGCGGCGTATCAAATTACAACAAAGTTTTCCAGATCGGCTACAACACAACAAATAGTTACGGTTCGCTCCAGGCGCAAACGGTTGGCTCCACCTTTGACCCAATCGCCCTCAACCCATTGGGCGGCAACGTTGGTATTGGTACAACGACGCCAGGCTCTCCGTTAACTGTGTCTGGTGCTGGCCTTGTCAGTACGTTTTACAATACAAACACGAGTAGTGATCAGCCGGTGCGTATGCTCCAACCAAGCCTTTCTACAGGTAATTCCACATCGCTCGATATTGGTACTGCATGGAATTCAAATTACAACTCCGGTCAATTGCAGTTCACTAACGCGGGAGGTACGGGTAGTCAGTCCAATTATATTGGATTGGGAGTATGGGGACAGACAAATGGTCTTATTGTGAACGGCTTCGGCAATGTTGGTATCGGTACTACATCGCCTGTTGCGACACTTGGCATGACGGGCAGCATCGGCGTTAACTCGACGCAGCTCTCTATTAATGCAAACGGTAGCGTTGGCGTAGGTACAAATACAACAAATGCGAAATTTACTATCAACGGAACCGGCGGCAATGCATCGCACGGCGAGTTGGAAATTTCGAACACAGCCGTTACTTCGAACCTCGGCATCATAGGTATCGAAACAGGAAATAACTCATTGGCAAACGGCGGCACCTTGGGCGATCTCTCTATCATATCGGCCGGAAGCCTCATTTTGCAGGCGGGCGGCGGGGGAACGGTAAAGTTTAATAACACATCGACGGGGCAGGCTCAATTCTTCGGCTGGTCACAGCTCGACACCGACCCTAGAAGCGGCGCGATATTCGTAGGCAGCAACTCAGGATTCCGCGGAGTAATCCAATACGGTGCCAACCCTTCAAGTTCGCTTTCTATCGACAATACCTACGACTCATCTACGGGTATTGGTATCCAATTTAGAACTCGCACCTCCGGCACCTCAACGACAACTGCAATGGCTATTCTCAACAATGGCAACATCGGTGTCGGTACAACAAACCCTGGACAGAAATTAACGGTGGCGGGCGCTGACAACTCGGCAACAGTTTCTATTGGTTTGTTCCGCAGTTCGCTTGATTATGGCCTGCTGCTGTCGACTGTCGGTAGTACAGGCAATTCAAGCATTGTTGCCTCGGGCAGCGGTTCAAGTTTGACTCTTGGTGCAAGCGGGACCTCACCTTTTGTAATAGCTTCAAACGGCAACGTCGGTATTGGTAGTACGTCGCCTTCGCGAATAATGTCTATCCAGTCTGCAGTGTCGACTGCGCAGATGACGGTTGCATACGACACATCGCGCTACACCGACTTCCTCACAAACTCTGTGGGCGACCTTACGATCACGCCGCAGGGCCAAGACATCTTCAGCAACGACAGCAACCTCTGGATCTGTTCTGGCGGCTCGTGCCCAAGCGGTACGCCAACTGGCACCGGTAACATCATTGTCGAAAACAACATCGGTATTGGTACTACGACGCCGAAGTATCGTCTCACTATTGAATCGCAAAACAACACTGACAACCTCTTCCAGATTGCGTCGTCGACAAACCAGAGTATCGTCGTTGTAAACGCAAACGGCCGTGTCGGTATCGGCACCTCGACTCCAAGCCAGCAGTTCTCGGTTGCAGACCGCCTCTTCGTTGGCGCAGGCGGTGCGTCGGGTATGGGTACTGCAACGTCGACCTTCCAAGGCGACATCAAGATCACCGGTAAGCTCGACGTCGGCACCATCGACCCTGTGTACACCATCGACGGCGTGAAGTACGCAACCTACGGCCACTCGACTGTGGGCCTCAAAGAAGAAGCTGTCGCCGTACTTGAGGTGACAGATAAAAATCCAAAGACCGGCAAGTACGAAAAGAAAATCTCATTCAAAGATTTGGACAAAGGAAGCGACCTCTGGCTCTTCTACCAAGTCACTGACTTTGGTGATAATTGGAAGAACCTTGTCATCAACCTGACGGCGTCGTTCGACGGCTCGGTCTTCTATACCAAGGTGCCGAACGAGGCAGCGGTTGTCGTTTCGGCAGACCAGCCTGGCGAAGTCTCGGCGCGCTTTATCGCAAACCGCTTCGACTCCGACAAGTGGCCGAATATTCGCCCAGACCAAAACGGGCCGTATAAGGGCCATGAGCTCCAAACTACGCCGACAGGGCAGGCAACTGCCGTGGGCAGCATAATGCCAATTCGTGCCGATGCCTTTGATCCGGCACAGTAGGGAGGAGTATACTAACCACTATGAGACGCGTGCTCGCATTACTCACCCCATTGTCGCTTGTAGGCATACTGAGTTTCTACGGAATCTCGTGGCTCCATGCGGCGCCAGAGCCAACGATGTGCGCAGTTACAGACCATACTGCTTCTGCAACGGTCCCACAGGCACACACAGACGAGAGAGTTTATTTTGTTGGGTGCGGCGGGCTTTTCTAATGAGCACCAAAGACCCACGGGATTGGCGGATTGTGCCCACTGTATATAAGGAGGGGGAGTACGCAGCGCCTATTGCACGTTTTGAACGGAGCGATTTTGTATGGGAAAAACTCGGCGCAACACTCGATGCGCACCGCCCACACGGGCTCGGTATTATGCTTTCGTTTGCATGGCAGCTCCATACGTATGCATATAACGAAGCAAACAAACGAGGTGTGGTGACTGCGGTTGCCATGCCCACCAACGTAAGCGCCTTGTCGGGGCTTATGAAATCAGTGCCTATTGATGCAGTGCTGACAACAGACGAAGGTGCGCGCGCGTTTATGGACGATCTGCGCGAGGTAGGTATGCTCGAGCGCATCAAGGTATGGATTATCGTTTCACCCAAAGATGCGCCTAGCTCATTCACCGCACCCGTCGGTGTCACCGTGCATGACATACTCCCATGAATAATCAACACGCACTTCTTCAAACAGCGCTCGACTTCGCGCTCCGAAATCCGCACTCTGATTTTTATCGTCGGAAGTTTGGCGCATCGTGGGAACAGTATTTTGGCAAGCCAATAGAAGACATTCCATTTCTGGTGCGAAAAGAAATTGATGATGCGCCGATATTTGAACGGACGTTTGTACCGCGCGAGATGGTGCGTTTTATCCGCTCGACGTCAGGCTCGAGCGGGAAACATGTGATCGGGTTCCCGATGCTTGAAGAAGGGTTGTATCAAGAATTTTTGCGTTCTATCGGGTATACGCATACACCGGGGCAGCTCTCGCGTTACTTCGAACCATACTTTACGCAGATGAATATACGCTCGATGCTGCTCTTTTCCGCTGGCGCGTTTGTGCATGAGGCTCGCGTGCGAGACATGGAAGGAAGGCAGTGTATCGCTGGAGAATTTTCGCAACCCAAACTTACGGCACAGCTCGGTACCGAAGCCGCTGTGGATGCAATTGTCGGCAACCCAAGCGGGCTGGTCGATTTTGCTCCGCATATGCGTGCTGCCGGGGGCCATACAGGCGTCCGCCTTATTATCTCGGTTGGTGAGCGCCCCACGGCACTCCAGTTTGAAACACTCGAGACTTCGTTCCCGAATGCAAAAATTGCATTGCAGTATGGCCTTACAGAATCGCAAGGATATGTTGGCTATACCTGTCCAGAAAAACTAAGCGTCGACCCCAAAGCGCTGCACTTGGCAGAGGGGACCCTCTTTATGGAACTTATCGACCCGGATACCGAAGCGGTATTGCCGCTCCAGCCTGGCACCGAAGGCGAGGTGGTTATAACTACGCACGAACCGCAAGGATTCCCACTTATACGCTATCGGACCGGAGATTTTGCACGCATTCGCGAAGAGTCCTGTAGCTGTACGGGGAGCCCCTTGTTGTTTGAATGTATGGGGAGGCTCGAGCTTGATCGCGTGCGCGTCCCCAAAGGCATGCTCACGATTGCAGCAATTGAGCATGCAATTTTTGGGTTTGGCGGCGTTCGCGAATTTGAAGCGAAGTGGAATACAGACGGTGGCCTGCCTCGATTGGAGATTTCTTTATATATGGAACACCGATACGCTGCAGAACATGTTATGGCCGATGAGCTTGCGTCGCGCATCCGTATTGCGCCCACAGTAACCTACAAAACAATAGTGGACGAAGGTCGCGCACTGCCACTGTCCGTAACGATACTGCCTCCCGAACAGTGGGTCGGCTGGAAAAAGAAAAAGCGATTGCGTTAGTTCGTAAGGGGGAGTAGGTCGCCTGCAACAACGGTGTTTGCCTCAAGGCGGCTGCGCTCGAGCGAATTGGTAAATTGAATATAGATCTGTTCGCCTATTTGAAACCCTGTTTGTTCAAGCGGCTCTACTGATACGTTAGCAATGACGCCGTCTGCTCCTGGAGTTCCATGGATGCGTGACATGGTTGCGTTCGGGGCGAGCCATATTTTTGCTGTTGCTGTTCGCCCCATGCCAGCATCATACGAAATGATCATCCACCCCGCATCGGTATTATTTTGAAGCAGCGTTGCAGATCGTCTCGTGTCTTTTATGACGCCCACTACGTTTGCTTTCGCTCTTTGAAGGTTTGGGTCTTTTGTTGCGTTGGCCTGCATAACATTGAGCGTGATGCTGCCAGCAAGCAATGCGCTCAATGCAAACAAGAAGGGCGCTGTACTTTTCTGGGTCATAGGTAGTTACTGAGTTGGCGATATAAATATAATCATAGCGTATGGAGTAGTATTGTTCGGGCTAAGCCACACGGTAGTGCGTATTCGCAGCCCGCTTTTTATTGTTTTTGCTGTGTCCGTTTGGAGCAGCCGCGAATCGACAATTAGTCCTTGCTCGTCTTGTGTAATAGTACGTACAAGCATGGCCGTGTCATTGTCGTAGTGGATGAGAATCGTGCGCGACACCCGGCCGGGGTACGGGTCTTCTTTCAGGAGAAATGAATCAGAGGATACCCGAGTAACAGTGCCACTGAGCGATAGCGACATACTGTGTTGCAATGTAAGTGCCGCTGCGGCGCTGCTGTTGTCGGGCAAGACTAATATCCCCATTGTTGAAGCAACAATAGCTCCAACACAGACGCCAAAGACGATCGCCAATGCTGAAGAAACATTCATCCGTCCAGTATAGCGCGCATAGAGAAACCTTTCGCGTATACTATATATATGCGTATAGTTCGCACGTTTCTGCCAGCACTGGCGCTCGTCCTTGTGTGCGTGGTTTACATGCTATTGCCGTTAGCAACACAAGACGCAGGAGGCGCCCTCCTTTCATGTGCTGCTATAGGTGTCGTGTTGTTGGCCATACTGGCGTGGGGGTATGTGCCTAGCCCTCGCCACTGGCATGTATCCCAATGGCTGCTTGTGGCATGTATAGGTTCGGTTTTTGTATCTGTGCTTCTGTCAAAAAATTACGCCCATGCGTTATGGGGATTTTCGTTCGACATGACATCCGCGTTCTTCCTTTTGTTTGTATTCGTACTCCCACTTATTGTGGGTGGGCTTCCGGTCCATGTGCGGAGAATTATTTTTTTGGCGTCTTGTGTATCGCTTGCATTGCTCTTGATATATCCGCTCGTGCGCTCGGAAGTGTATGTCCGCCCGTCGAACGATGCCACAATGGGAATTGAAGCTGCCTCGTATGCAGATGGCGGGACGCGTGCACTCCTTGTTGGTGTAGGGCCCAACTCATTTTTGTATGCCTGGCAAAAATACAGGCCAACTGCGGTACTCACAACGCCATTTTGGAATGAAGATTTTCCTGTAGGTGGTAGTGTGCTCGCAACACTCATGATCGAATGTGGCGTACTGAGTGTCTTGCTCTTGTGTCTCGCATACTTGTCTGCGTGTGCAGAGGAAGTATGGAGAAGTCTCACAGAGGAATATTCGATCATTAGAAAAAGTTTGTATACGTTGCCTGCGTGGATCGTTCTTGGCTCTTTGTTTGCTCTTATGTTTGCGGAGCCGTCGGCGCCGCTGGTGTTGGTGTGTGGAATGCTTCTTGGGTCATTTCGCTTTCATACAGAGCCACGGATTGTACTCGGCCCATGGACTCGCGGCGCAGGTGTTGTAGTGGGTGTTGCATACCTGTGCGTTGTGGCCTATATAGCAACCGCTGTTATATTTTATTTTTCTGCGTTCTCAAAAGTGCAAGCGCAAGATCTGACTTCGGCGCAACACACAGGAGAATATTCCTATCAGCTCTATAAAAATCCACAGACTGCACGATTTCTTTCGCAGACCTTCCGTTCGCTTGGTCATGAACTTGGGCGGACGCACGTAGGGCAGGACACAATCCAAGCTTCCTTCCATGCTGCGAGCGCATATGCCCGTGCAGCAACGGTGCAAGAACCACAGAATGGCCAAAATTGGAAATTGCTTGGTATCAGTCTCGCAGAAGAATTAGCGCTGCAAAAAAATGCCGCCTTTTTTAGTGAAGGTAAAAAAGCTTTTGATACAGCAGCGGTGCGTATTCCTGCTGACCCATCAATTTTCTTTTTCGAAGCCCAGCTATATATCTTGGCAGGGGACAGAGAGGGTGCAAAGTCCTTGCTTGATAAAGCGCTTGCTTTGAAGCCTGACTATACCGAAGCAAACGATCTGCGTACGGCCATACAGTAGGGCACTACTATGAGAACAGCAGAACATCGAACGCTCTACGTCCGTATTTTTTTGAGCGCCATCTGTCTTGGTGTGTGTCTGTTGAGCGCACGAAATTATACTTCCACGCTGCCGCTTGGATATAACGTCGTACTTATAAGCATTGATAGTCTGCGCACCGATCATATGAGTTTGTACGGATATGAACGTCCGACAACCCCCACTATCGATGCGTATGCAAAGGGCGCGGCTGTATTCGACAACTATTTTTCGACGAGCATGATAACCCCGATAAGCGAGATGAGCGTACAAACAGGCACGTACCCATTTACGAGCGGCCTCATCAATTTTGAATCCATTCTTTCTCCTAAAGTCGAAACTCTAGCCGAAGTGCTCCATGCACATGGATGGAAGACAGCGTCGTTTGGCTCTTCGGTCGAGTTCGACCTTCCGGTTTCGAAAATCGATTTCTCCAGAGGGTTTGATGCGTATGTTGGTAATGTCAATCTAAAAGAAAAACCATTGCCGTGGTTTGGGCGCAACGATTCGCATATAGATGAAGCGCTTGCGTGGGCGAGAAACGCATCATATGGCACGCAGCCGTTCTTTCTGTGGCTACGTATCGGCTCGGCTCATTGGCCGTATGGGTATGATGAACCTGCGCACGTTACGGACCCGGCCTACGATGGGCCGATGAAAGCAGACATGTCATCCCCTACAGAGCAGGAGATGATATCTATGTTTAGCCAACGGTACGGCACTATTTGGAACGGCCGCGAGTATGGAGTGAATGCCGGCCGCAGTAGTGCAGGTGTGCAAGAAGATATTTCATATATTACTGATAGATATGACGATGGCATTATCAAAACAGATCGTGAGCTAGCGCCGCTTCTGGCGTTTCTTTCGCAAACGTATATCGCCGACAGAACGATTGTCATTATTGAGTCCGAACACGGAGAAGGGTTAGGGGAAAGGGGATACGTAGCGCATTACGACATATCAGATGATGAAACTCATGTTCCACTTATTATCAAAGCACCCTTGCTGCGCCCACAAAACGTACAAGATTTGATTTCTGGCGTTGATGTATTCCCCACACTTATGGCCGCACTTCATCTTCCGCAGAAAAAAGTGGACGGGATAAATTTCCTCCCGCGGCTGTCGGGTGCATCAAGCACTACTCCACGCGGTGAGATATTTTTGACGCGCACGCCGCTGTGGGAGCGAATCTTGAGTACGGAGGTGCCGTGGCTTTTGCCGCTCGTACCCAAAGACAACGCTGCCAACTATCACGATACGGCACTACGAACAGATGAATGGAAGCTTGTGCATCGCACTGCGCGCCAGGCAGAAGAGCAATACTCGTGGTACGGGCACATGAGCGGTGTGCCTGTCGTGCGCCCAGAGTACGAGCTGTACCACATGCCCACTGACCCGCACGAGACTATGAATGTGTATGCAGAGTACCCACAGATCGCAGAGGCTCTCAAAGAAAAACTGCTTTCGTGGGAACGTATAACAGAGGGGCGTAGTACTATACAAATGAAACCAGGAAGCCTTCAGCCGTATTTTTAAGTACTATGAATCTCACGAAATTTTTCTCGACGCGGTCCGGTATACAAGTGTTAGTTGCGGTTGGTCTGTGTGTACTTGTAGGTTTTTTTATTTTTCTGGGAGAGCATAGATCTGCGTCGTCTGGCCCATCGTTTGGAGTTTGTCGCGGGTGCAACGTCCTTATCATAGGCGTTGATACACTCCGTGCTGACCGTTTGCATGTCTTTGGCTATAGCCGAAATACGACACCAACCATTGATGCCCTTGCCGCAAAAGGGTACGCCTTTTCAAATGCAATAGCGCCAGCAAGTTGGACTGTCCCTTCGTTTATGTCTATTTTTACGGGCACGTACCCTTCGGTGCATGGTGTTACAAATAAGTTTATTTCGTTTTCACAAGACCAAAAGCAACTTTCAAATTTGAAAATAACGGCTCCGCAAATCCAAACGCTTGCAGAAGTGCTCAAAGCAGAAGGCTATGCAACGGGTGGCTTTACTGGAGACGCGGGCGTGTCGGGAAAGTTTGGATATAACCTTGGGTTTGATGCGTATACCGATGAGAAAGCGTTTGGAGGCTTAGAAAACAGCAAGAGCCACGCGTTAGCGTGGGCAGATCAGCTCGGCGACAAACATTTCTTTATGTTTTTCCACGGCTACGATTTGCATGGGCAATCGGCTCCGTCTGCTACAAACCCGTTTCTAGACTCTACGTATCACGGGCCCTACACCGGTAGTCCTCAAGAAGAATCAGTGTTGCGCGAGGGCGTGTTGACGCCCAAAGGCATCACGCTGACTCCGCAAGATGCGAAGTTTTGGAGCGATACGTATGACGGCAAAGTTGTACAGGCAGACAAAGAATTACAAACATTTTTGACAGACATGTCCGTGCGCGGATTGCTTAAGAACACACTCATCGTGTTGGTGTCAGACCATGGAGAGGAGTTTTATGAACACAAAGGGTTTGACCACGGACATACGCTCTATGACGAACTCGTACACGTCCCGCTTATCTTCGTTGTCCCAGGGATGCAGGGAGGCCAGATAATCAAGAGCCAAGTCAGTACCATGGATGTTATGCCGACCATCCTCTATCTCCTTGGGATTACCCCGCGCGGAGAGCTGTCCAATCAGTTGTCAGGCAGAGCGAATCTGGCATCGTACTTTACTGCCACATCAACGAAAGGGTATGACGTTTTTTCGGAAACTAACTACCGCGGGTACACCTATAAAAGGAGCGTGCGCACAGCGGATGGATGGAAGTATATTTTGACCCTCGAAACCGGGAAAGAAGAACTATATAACCTCACTGTCGACAAAGGAGAGCATACGAATCTTGTTTTGACAGACGCAGATAAGGCAGAACAATTACGTGTTGAATTAAGGAATCATCTCGAGCAGGATCTACACTACGATATGTCGAAAACGCCAGCCGTTACATGCCTCCCTGTATATGACGGGGAATGTAAGTAATCAAGAGCGTTTACAGGGCTCTTTGTGGCAGCTCCGGGTATACGGTATTCTTCTAGTATGAGTACTCGTCCCATTCCTCGTCTTGTAGTCGGAGGAATACTGATGTGCCTTATATTTGCTCTCGCTCTTCAGGGTGGCGAGGCGTCTGCTGCAACACTTACGTCTCCGGTGACAGTGACAGGTAGTATTAGCGTGCTCGGCACGCTCTCCAAAGGTTCTGGTACATTCGTCATTGACCATCCGCTCGACCCTGCGAACGAATTGCTGTACCACTCCTTCGTCGAATCACCAGATGTAAAAAACCTCTACGACGGCATCGCCACACTCGACAGCAAGGGGGAAGCGACAATTGTGTTGCCAGATTATTTTCTTGCACTCAATAAAGATTTTCGATATTTAGCAACACCCATTGGCGCTCCTATGCCTACCTTGCATTTGGGCAAAGAGGTGGGCAAGCGCTGGTTTAATCTCTTTGGGGCAATACAATTTAAAATAACGGGTGGTGTGCCGGGCGGCCGCGTCTCATGGCAAGTCACGGGCATCCGCCACGACAAATTTATCGAGGACAATCCTATC
This sequence comes from Candidatus Adlerbacteria bacterium, assembly GCA_029288895.1. Lineage (GTDB taxonomy): Bacteria > Patescibacteriota > Minisyncoccia > Phycocordibacterales > SBAW01 > GWA1-54-10. The sequence continues at coordinate 76,113 of JARIGK010000001.1, forward strand.
CAGGTTGAAGTAGAAAAGACTGACGACACACTGGTAAAGAAGGGTGAATATCTTTTCCCTGAATTCTATGGACACTAAACGAAACACTCTAAGAATTGGTGTAAGTATGTTAATACTGGCGATTCCCGTGCTCGCGTCTGCTGTCACCCTCACTGGAAACATACAATTTAAAGGAAATTTGGCGATAACAGGGGCGCTCTCGAAAGGCTCCGGCACCTTCGTCATCGATGATCCCATTGACCCTGCTAACAAACTGCTCTATCACTCGTTCGTCGAGTCGCCAGATGTAAAAAACATCTACGACGGCATCGCAACACTCGACAGCAAAGGGGAGGCAACTATTGTGCTGCCAGATTATTTCGATGCGTTGAACAAGGATTTTCGGTATGAATTTTTCCCGCTCGATAAGGCCGATCCAGGGCTCTATATAAAAACTGGCGCCGACGTTGTGAAGAATCAATTTACGATTGCGGGCGGGACGCCAGGCGACCGCGTTTCGTGGCAAATCACTGGCATCCGCCACGACCCGTACATTCTTGCGAACCCGGTTGTGGTAGAGGTTCCGAAAACCAACGATACTATTGTAAAAAAAGGCCAGTATCTATTTGAGGGGTATGAAAAATAAGACGATATATTTTTTTGCGCTTGCTTCACTTATATGTATGCCCATGGTGTGCGTGCACGCCTACGCTGAAGGCGGATATTACGGCCAAGGATATTATGAAGGGTATTACCAAAGCTATTATCAGCCGTACTATCAGCCGTACTATCAGCCAACGTATCAAACGGTATTTACAAAAAATGCTGCTGCAAGCAAGACGGTGGCGGTTACGGGTAGCGTATCAAAAAGCTCCGGTACCTTCGTCATTGATGACCCAATCGACCCCGCTAACAAATTGCTTTACCACTCGTTCGTCGAGTCGCCTGACGTCAAAAACATCTACGATGGCATCGCAACACTCGACAGCAAGGGGGAAGCGACAATTGTGTTGCCCGATTATTTCGATGCGTTGAACAAGGATTTTAGATATCTGACGCGCCCAATTGGCGCCCCTATGCCAAACCTCTACATCAAAGATGAAGTGCACGACAACACATTTAGTATCGGTGGCGGGAGCCCTGGTGGACGTGTCTCATGGCAAGTCACTGGGATTCGCCACGATGCGTATATCGTTGCACACCCTATTGTCCCGGTGGTGGATAAAAGCAAAGACACAATCGTCGACCGTGGGAGCTATATCTATCCTGCAGGATTCACTTCATTTGGGAGTACATTCTTTGGATCTCTCTCGACGTTTTTTAATGCTATTTTCCACTAGCGCATGAAGAAGTATGTGCTTGTTGCGTGTGCCGGTGCGCTCCTTGTAGGAAGCGCAGCGCTGGTGTATGTAAAACACATACATACAACGCCCGAAGCATATGCCAAGAGTATTGTGGCTCGCTGCGCCAGTGCAGCCGACCGCACGCAGTGTTATGTGGACGAAGTGCCAAAACTTCTCGACCAAGGGGTAACGTTTGAACATTCGTTTGAAGTTGCGTACGACATCCAAGAACTCGACCAGACAGGCGAGTACTGCCATCGCATTGGGCACGCGCTTGGTGGGGCGGAAGTAGCAAAAGATCCTACTAAATGGAAAGAAGTTGCGCGCCGCACGCCGCTTGGCGAATGTCTTGCAGGAGGCTTGCATGGTGCGTTTGAAGAACATTTCAGTAAAGAGTCCCTTGCGCCTTCAGATATCCCAGCATTTAAACAAGAGATGCGCGGATTTTGCGATGTTCAGGCAGATATTCCATCATCGCCGGTGGATTTGACCATGTGTTCGCACGGTTTAGGCCATCTCTTTGTGTATGCAACAGCTGGAGATGTACAGGAATCGATCGACTTATGTTCTTCGATGAACTTTAAAACGGAAGGCGGCGTCACTGCAGAAGGCCAAGAGCTTTCCTGTTATGACGGTATGTTTATGCAGTTGCTTGAACCGCACGACAGTGAAGACGCAGCTCTTATTAAAGGGCATGAGCAAACAAAAGATACCGTGGGCGCCTACTGCAATGCATTCGCGCCGCTCGTACAAGCTGCATGTATCGCCCGAAGTGCCCCATTGTTTTATAAAGACTTAAATGCTGGTGCGCCCAAGCCGCTCGATTGCAATATGCTTGATAGCCAGCGTCGGCGTGACTCGTGCCTTTCGACACAGCTTCGTCTCTTTGCCCGTGATACGTTTTTTAACCTTGATGCCACGGACGACTACTGCGCTACCTACCCACAAAATAAACGGGGGTGGTGTTATGCGTCTGCTGGTTCGTTTGCGTTTATGTCCGGGTACGATTACGAGCAGCCCTATCGTTTTTGTGCGCGGGCAGCAGCGCTTGGGGTTGGCGACCAATGCTATCAGACGCTTGCGAACATCATCCCTAACACATTCCGCGAAGATGATCCGTCTCGTAAAGAGTTGTGCGAAAAGCTGCCCAGCGCTTATGTGCAGGCATGCATTGCGCAGCAGCAGTAAAGCCCGTTATTTTCTAAGCTCGAGTAGTCGTGCTGTAAGTGGTGCGAATACTTCTGTGTGAGCGCGCGCATCCAGTGCTAGAAGGGTAGATAGTGCGTATGCAGATTGTAGGTCGCGTTTGTACGAAAGTAGTGTATAGCCTGTAGGTGCAAGCTCCACTGTCGAGCGACTTTCAAATAATGATGTGCCAGGGGGGAATGGGCCCGTCTCATTTCCGATCATAAAGAGAGATGAAATGCCGCCGCGCAACATAAAAAACACGCTCGTCCGGTATGGGTCGTACGTGCCGGTAACATAGGTGCCAAGCGAAAGGTCATCGAAGTAACCTACGACACGCTCAAAATGTGCGCTTCCTGTGCGCGAAGCTAATACAAGGTTCCGAAGCGTTTCGAGTTGTTCGGCCCCAAGCATCGCAGGGAGTGTGCGTTGGTCTGTTGTAGTGAGGAGCCGTTCCGCACTTTGTATAAATGCTCGATACGATTGCTCGCGAGGCACATCTTCACTAATGAGTTCGTTTTGTGCAGCGAGCATATCATGTACGGTGGATGAGTTAGAAGGCATGAGCGGGACGATAGGATGTTGTTGCAATGTTTCGCGTGCGTCTTGTATCGACAGCAGAAGCCCAACGTCCTGGCCAAAATCTTGGCAAATATAGGCATTAAATGATTGGTTGGAATAGGTCGCCCCAGTGTTGTAGTACGCCTTGCTGTAGCGCACGGGTATTTTCTTGAGGTCGTAAAAGAAAGAGTCGTTCAAGATTGTAAAATATTCCGCTGTCACGCCAGAAAGTATGGACGCGTGTGTTCCCACATCAACATATGCAGGAGTAAATGACGGATAGCATCGTGAATGAGAAAGTGCAACGGTGGTCGTGTCGGTAAGCGTTACGCCGAGGCGTGCAGTAAACGCACGCGCTGCAGTTTTGATATACGCCACATCGCTCGGGAGGTCGGTCGATGCAGGTAATGTGTTCTGTGCTGATGGAGAAGAGGCTCCTGATGGAGGCCAATACCTCCAGTGTGCGCACTCGAGCACGTTACCTTCTGCACACGAGTAGCGCCTATTTTCTTCTTTTCTCATTGCGATGAGCCCTTGTCTGCCTCGTTCGAGCACTGACATGATATACCCTGAGCTTGTAGTGCCGCCAAAGGATTGAATGGTAGTTTTTTTGCCGACATCGAGCGCCGCAATATCGTGTGCGAGCGCTGCATCATATGAATCAAAAAGTGCGAGAAGGGCAGCGTGGTACGCGTCTGCATGTGCTGATGTCGGCTCTGTAAGGAGTGCTCTTCGTTTTTCTTCTGCCGAGGCGCTAGCTTCAAGAAATGCGATTGGGTAGACACCGTGGCTCCATGAGCCATCCGAATCGTCGCTGAAGGGGAGTACTGCAACGCGCGCACTTTTTTCGAGCTCTTGTGTCGCCGTGATCATATCAGGCAGCGATGTTCGAGGAAGCGCCATCATGGGATATTCCTCATGTTGCCGTGCATATCCGGCCCATCCATCTGCGTGTGCGGAGTAGAAGAAATACCCTAGAACTATAAGGATACAAAGGAGAAGTGCGAGACCAAGGCGGAGTGCACGTATTCTTGCAGCCTTCATCAGAGACAGTATACTTTACTGCATGAAGAGGAGATTCGCCCTCATACCACTATTTCTCCTTTCAGCCCTTGCTGTGGGAATGCTTTCTTCAAAAAGAGATGCAGCACTGAGCTGTGTCGAGCCTGGGGTGGGCGCATCTGCTCCGAACATGTCGAATTCTTCGTCGGTACAAGCAGAAGAGTCAGATCGAGTCTACAATATTTGGTGCGGAGGCGTTTTCTAAAACGACGGTATGGATGATGCACATAGGACGTCCGCGTGGCCCGCACTCGGGCGCATGCTTGATGATATCCAACCCAAAGGCCTTGGCATTTTGTTGCCCCCGATACTTCAACTCCATCGACCTGCATATCTTGAAGCGCGTGCGCGCACTATTGTAGTCGCTGTTGCGCTTCCGTCGCAGATTTCCGCACTTACTGGTCTGGTTGAAGAAGCTTCGATCGAAGCTGTTATAGCAACACAAGGAGCGGCGAATGAATTTGCTGCCGATTTGGAGCGAGTAGGGCTTACAACAAATATAAAAGCCTGGTTTATTGTCGACGAAAAACCACTATGACACCGCTCTCCCGCGCGCTTTCATTTGCGATTGAAAATCCGCATTCTGATTTTTACCGCCGCAAGTACGGCAAAGACTTTCGTGCGTATATACAAAAAGAACTTTCGGAGATTCCATTTCTGACAAGACAAGAAATAGATACAACGCCCGTGTTTGACCGCATCTTTGTTCCAAAAGAAATGGTCCGGTTTGTGCGTGCGACCTCAGGTTCGTCCGGGCGCGGCGCAGTTCTATTTCCAGCAGTCGAAGAGCCGGAGATGATGGACTTCCGACGTTCGCTCGGGTTTAGCGGCGACGAAGGTGAGGCCGGGCGCTACTTCGGGCCCTATTTTAAAAAAGAAGATGCATATTCACTGTTGATGTTTTCTACGTCCGATGCTTTGCATCAAGCCTATTTTTCCGACTACGCTGGCCGGAGGGTTATCGCGGGCGACTATCAACACGCAGAAAAGACAGTTGCACTGTCGGCAGCTGCAGGCGTTGATTCGATATTTTCATTTCCGTCGCCGCTTATCAGCATTGCAGACACTTTCAAAAAAGATGGTTTTGCCTCGCGCATCAAGATGATTGTGCTCATGGGTGAGCGTATGACAGAACTCCAGCGCAGAACGCTTGTTGCGCAGTTTCCTCATGCAAAGATCGTCACGCTCTATGCGTCCACTGATGCACATGGAACGATGGGGAATACGTGCCCTGCTCGCGTGACAGAATTTCCTAACCATATTCATCCGTTTCCAACATATGCGCTTGAAGTTATTGACCCTGAGTCGGGCATGGCGCTCCCTATGCAGGCAGGCACGGAAGGAGAAGTGGTAATCACGGCACTCACGCCGATGGCGTTTCCGCTCATTCGATATCGCACCGGAGATTATGCGGTCGTGCACGCCAGCGGCCCATGTGCGTGCGGCAGTACTGAGCCGCTTCTTGAGATTTTGGGCAGAGTAGAACTCGATCGCATTAAACTGCTCCCGTATGGCGGCGTGAGCGTTGCGGCTATCGAAGAAGCAATTGCTGCCCTTCCATTTCCTGTTCTTGATTTTACTGCTGCATGGTCACAGAAGGGTCCGCTGCCGGGACTCTCGCTCGTGCTCTATACCGACGGGTCTGTACCTCATGATTCTGTCGCGCTCGTGGCAGAGAAAATCCAAGTCAGCGCGACCCATACGTATCACGATGTAGTGGTGCGTGGTGCTGTCTTGCCACTTACAGTTTCTTTTGAACCTGCAGCGGGTGCGCGTGGTCCGCATCATGCAAAGCCTAAACGTCTGCAGATTATCCGTTAGTGGCTAGTGTCTGTATGAGTGTGCGCGTAGCGAGCGCGAGCATCGAGAAGGGACGAAATAAAGCCTCCAAATACCTGTTGGCGGATCTGTATATCTTGGAGAAGTGTCTTTTGCAATTCGTTTCTTGAAAGTTCTTTGCTCACGTCGTGTGTATATGAACGGATAGTGCCATTAAGCAATGCATTATTCGAATCGGATGCGGTTGCGCGCACCTCGACGAGTGAGCGGAAGATGGGCTCCACCGTTCTATTATTGAGTGCAAATAATTGCGAAAGCCCGCTGCGTGCAATAAGAAATGCTTGCGGCGAGCTTTTTCTGTATTGATATGGAATATAGCTGCCGACTTGGAGGTCGTCGAAATATCCAAGCACTTCGGCGAGATCGGCGCTACGCGCTCTGCTTTGGGCTACTAGTTCGGTGAGACGCGCGGCTTCTTCGCTGCTGCCGAGATAGTGCGCTAACGCATCTATCCCGTAGATGCGCACCAGCATGGACGATGCTGATATAAACGCATTGTAGGTGCGTTGCGTGTATACATTTTCTTGCAGCACGTGTTTTTGTGCCTGTATAAATTGCTGCGCCGTTGGTGTCAGAGAGCCGGAAAATAGAAACGGCTTGGTTCGAAGAGACGCCGAGAGATTTGAAATAGCAAGAACGTCGCCGATGTCTTCGCCTGCATCAGGGCACAAATACACGTTGAAGGGCTGATACGTAAATGTGTCGCCTGCGCTGGCGAGCGCGTGGTAAAACGGATGGTCGGTACGGGTCGTGTCGTCGAGATATATGTCGCTCAGTAGTACAACATTGGCTGCTGCGATTCCTGAAAGTCTGGATGAGGTCGTCGCGACTGCAAAATATATCGGCGCATAGGCGTAACATGCAGAGGACGAAAGTTCTATAAGAGGAGAGGAATCAAGAGAAGGATAGACTACTGTGAGTGTCTTCCTATTCTCTACCGCTTCTTCCGTGGATGAAGATTCCGATTGAGATTCAAGCTCTTGTGCGCTATGGAGTGTGCCAAACGTTGCGCGTGCATATATGAGTGACTCGCACTGAGATGCGGTTCCTTGTTCGCACTGCCAGCGTCTGTCTTCTTGTGCGAGTAATGATTGAGCATCTGTCTGTGCGTGCGCAAGACGCTCTTCTATATGTGCGCTTGTGGTTTTGCCACTTAAAAAATCAAACTCTGCAGGATCGTTTTGTTGGAGAAGCACATTCCGCGCATTTCTCAGGTCGTCTATATACGAAGAGATAAGCGCGTGCAGTGCAGCGTGGTACATGGAGGCGTGTTCTTGTGTCGGCTCGGCAAGAAGAGCGCGTCGAGCTGTTTCGGTGCGTGGGAGTTGGTCCAAAAAACGAAATGGGTACAGCGCGTCGCGTGTGGCCTCGCCTTCGAGGTATGGAGGTACTGCAACCGCTGCGGAGAGTTTAAATTCGGACACCGCATGTGTAAGCGATTCGGGCGTACTTCCTGGGAATGCAAATAGTGGATCAAGCTGCTGCATCTGTGCGTATGCGGCCGCACTGCCTTGCATGGTGTACATTTCATGCAACCGCTCCCATGCGCCTATGCCAAAGAGGGCAGCCACCAACAGAAGGCAGAGGAGGCCGGTTTTGAGTCTATACATGCGCTTCAAGTATACTAAATACCGTGACTATTCCGTTGTCTATGCGCCGAGTGACGCCGCTCATTATCTCGGTCTTTATTCTTGGCGCTACTGCGTGCTACGGCTACTACACGCACCAGAGGACGCCGTACCCGGAACTCCAAGATTTGGCGCTCCATCCGCGAAGTTTCCCCGAACTCCAAACGTATTTTAAAAATCTTGCGCAACAAAAAGGTGCGCTCTATGCATACCAAATTTTGCGCGAGGCAGAGCTGCCGCCGCAGACAGACGTGCATCTCCTTGGGCACACCGTGGGAGATGAGTTGTATAAGCAGTATGGCAAAGATGCAATTTCATATTGTACGAATGAGTTCAGGAACGCGTGCTCTCATTCTGTCGTTATCGGACTTCTTCTCGAGTACGGAACGTCGGTGCTTGATGATATTAACGAGTCATGCAAAAAAGCGCCCGGCGGTATCGGCGCCTACACAATGTGTTTCCATGGGTTAGGACATGGCGTTCTTGCGTATGAACAGTACGATTTGCCGAAGACCATCGCGCTCTGCAAAAAAATGGGAACCGCGGCATATCATAACGAAGAGTATGGGCAGTGTGTTGGTGGCGCGATTATGGAAGGGATTGCCGGGGGCGGCCACGACAGGGCCTCGTGGGAAAAAGCACGTCCGCAGTATTACACTACTCAAGATCCGCTTTCGCCATGCGACCAGAGCTATATGCCACAAGAAGTCCGTACCTTCTGTTACATCTACATCACGCCGCATTTGGTTGAGGCCGCTGGCGGCGATATGAATCATCCAGACCCGAGCGTTTTTCCAAAAGCATTCTCGTTCTGCCGGGCACTCCCCGAATCTGACCATAACAGGGAAGTGTGCATGAACGGGTTTGGAAAAGAATTTGTTGGATGGGCTCGCCAGAGCGACCCGCGCAGCATCACAACGCTTACTGACCAAGAAATGGAGTTGAGTTCTTCGTGGTGTGCACTTTCGGGTACTGCCAAAGATACCCGCTACTGCTTGCAGGGTATTCAGTCATATGTGTACTGGGGTGGAGAAAATGACCCGCGCCCATCGGTCCGTTTTTGTTCTTTGTTATATGCGCAGGATCCAGACTCTGGGTCGACCTGTTACGAAGATTTGTCGCGTCTTATCGCAAAATATGTTGTTGATCCGGATACGCGCAAAGCAACATGCGCATTGTTGCCTGAGTCTGTGCAACACGAATGCATGACATTTAAACAAACGTGGAACGGCGAGCCCGATGTGCTGCACTGATATAGCCCACATGAGCGGAGCAATTACTAGGACAAAACAGTATACGGTAGGTCTCTTGTGTATAGCGCTTGTCGTATGCGCAGGGCTACTGCTGTATTCGAGATCTGCCGCCGCATCTCTACCAACGTTTGATTTACATACGCACGATGGTCTCGTGCAAGCAGAATCATTCTGGAACAAAGAGATTGCGCGTGTTGGCGGAGAAAAAGCGTACACTGAATTTCTCGAATTCTACGCAACTTCGACGCCTCAAGATCAGCATACTGCTGCGCATATCTTTGGCGGCAGTTTATTTACAGACGAAGGAGTGCCCGGGCTCGCGGTGTGTGACACATCTTTTTCGTACGGCTGTTTCCACGAATTCCTCGCGCGCGCGATACAGCAAAACGGACTCGGCAGCGTCGACATGCTTAACGAAGCGTGTTTCCAAGCGCTGGGGCCGGGGAAGTCACTTTCCTGCGCGCATGGGTTAGGCCACGGGATTCAGTCGTACCTTGGATACAATAACGACGCGCTCAAAAAAAGCTTAGGTATTTGTAAAACTTTGCCGTACGGCGACCCAATAGGAGGCTGTCCAGGCGGCGTATTTATGGAATTCAATATGCGTACGATGGGATCTACGTCGGGCATTCCGACGCGGCCACTTGAGCCGGGTGGTTGGTACTATCCATGCAACACCTTATCCGTTGACGACAAAGCAGTCTGCTACTACTGGCAAACACAGTGGTGGGCACAGGTTTTGAAAGGGCAAGGAAAGAATACGGATGAGTCGTTTGTAACGATGGGGAGATTATGCGAAAGTATTTCTTCTTCGTATCGAGAAAAGTGTTTTTCCGGTATTGGCACCCTTATAGGCATTGATTCAGATTTTGATGTTGAGAAAGCAGGTACGTTATGCAGAGAAACCTCTCCTCTAGAAAGTCAGCAGAATGTGTGTCTTATAACCGGCGCAAGCTCTTTTTTTGCTGAGCCTACAGCCCGAGCTCGAGCGTCAGGTGTGTGCTTGAATATTGCAGAACCCTGGTACACGCGTTGTGTGCGATCTTCTTTAGGAAAATCAGAAGTACCGCCCCCTATGGGAGATTAATACACTATGACTGCGTTGCATCCAGAAAAAAAAATCTCATTGCGCGTACGCATCCTTGGGTTTGCTATGGTGTTTGTGCTCGCTGCGTTTTTTATTGTTGGGGCAAACCCGACGCTTTCCCAAAGCGCGGCACACCTTACGGCAAAAGCGTTCGTAATGTATTGCACGAAGCAGACTGACAATGCTGCGTGTTACGAACGTACCGTACCGCGGCTGTTATATATAAGCCCCATCAGCAGTGTCTTTTCAGTGGTGCGCGAAATCCAAGCGCAAGATTCGTCGTATCGTTTTTGCCATGTACTTGGACATCAGCTTGGTGTGTTTGAAGTGCAGCGCGACCCTAACCATTGGATGGATCTTTTGCATAACAACCCGCCAGACGGCCTGTGCTCCAACGGGTATATCCATGGCGTTATGGTGCAGAAGTTTAGTGAGACAGTATTTACTCCTGCACAAATTGATGCGATCGTCCCAGACCTCTCCCGGGCGTGCGAACCGTCGCCGGGGTGGAACCCGAGCGATCTTGATAAAGCAATGTGCTACCACGGTATAGGGCATGTCCTCACGCACATGACAGACGCGAATATGCCGCTGGCAGTTTCGTACTGTAAACAAATTGCGATCAAGGGCAATGAAGACTACAGCCGGGTGTGTATTTCTGGAGTATTTATGCAGATATTTCAGCCCCTTGAGCCGGAAGATTACGCGCTTATCGCACGCTTGCCTGTGAAGCCGACAAAAGAAAATCTCGCATCGTTTTGTAGTGCGTACGCGACAGAGGAAGAGAGGAGTGCGTGTCTTGGTGAAGGGTGGCCGCTCTATCGCGAACAATTACAAACAGCAGAGGGGATAGAAAAGTTTTGCACGACCAGCACCGTACCCTCAACACAAAAAAATTGCTTTATGACGGTGTTCTCCATTGGCGCACGCGGGTCTCTGGCTGATCCAGGGCCGCACGAGGCGCTCTGTACTTCATTGCCGGCGCCATATGCAGAAGAGTGCCGCGGCATTTTGGCTGAAGCGTTTATCGAAGAAGACAGAACTAAGGTCGCGAGTGCCGCTGCAGTATGCAGTCGTGCAGAAAGTAGCAGCGCGCAGGACGCCTGTTATGAATATCTGCTTGCCCGTGCAGCGTTTACCTTTGGTAATGACAAGAGTGCGCTGGAGCCTCTCTGTAAGGTATTTCCTGCATCGTGGGCTGCCCGATGCGAGGCGGGCGAACGGCCTGAAATTCAGCAATAGTAGGGTGGCGGCGTGATACCATATTTGTATGAAAAAATTCTGGACTCTGTTGCTGTGGAGCGCGGTCTGCTTGCCGCTTGCTGTCTCTGCGCATAACACCGGCCGGTCATTCGAGAAGCAGATCGGCAACTACCTTGTTGATATTGGCTATAACGTCGAGACTGAAATAGTCGCTGGCGAACCAGTCTATTTTGATTATGAGCTGTATCAGCGCGAACCAGCCCCGGGCGATGCTGCATATAGCGATGTGTGGGTGCGTATCTCACAAGCCAGCACGACGCTTTTTGCAACTGGCATTGCGCACATGACGTCTGGGCAGACAGGAATGATGTACACCTTTGATAGGCCCGGAACATACACTATGAGTGTCCGATATGAGCGGGGAGATACAACGCTTGCCGAAACGTCATTTCCGCTGGAAGTTGCGCCGGGAGGCCCTGCATCACCATCAGTCCCATATCCGACCCTCCTCATAGGGGCAGTAATTCTTTTGTGTGGAACGGTATTTCTCCTCTATAAGCAGAGGCGAGCGCGTGCTATCGTGTAGGTATGCGCTGGTCGAATTTCTTCAAATACAACAACATCGTCCCTATTACGCTCTCGTTGTTGCTGCTGTCGTTCGGGACAACGCTTGCTGCAAGTCCAGACATCCGCTCGGATGTGGCAGCAAGTGTGCTTTCGACACAAACCAAAGTTGTTTCGATTGATAATACCTACCTCGTCAATAAAGATCTTTCCACGTACACGCCGCGCGCCGTCATTTCGAATGTGACTGAAGACTCTGATTTTTATTACGTGAACTATGCATTTAATACGATTGATATCAAAGACTCTATTTGGCAGGACGTAACAAAAAACGAAACGATAAAAGTCCAAAAGGAGGCGTTGAAGGGCGGCGACTTGGGGCTCTACGTCACGCACGAATTGCGCCAGCGCATCGACCGCGAACTTGAGTTGCTGCGCGAGACCCAAGATATCGAAAAAAATCATGTCTCGCAGGCGGTCGTTGCGACTGTGTACGGCGGGTTGATAGGGAAGTTCCTCGATGATAGTACGCATACGCTTCCGGGCTATGTGCCTGTTGTGACGCCGCCACCCCCTCCGCCCTCAGACGACGTGGCGCCAGCGGATCCGCAATCGTCGGCACAACCACAGACGGCGCCACAGCCATCGCACGGCACAGGTATACCTCCAACGATACAAGTCCTTGGCGACAACCCATCACATTTGGATGTCGGGGTCACGTATTCAGACCTTGGCATTGTTGTGACTGATTATCTTGGGCACGACCTTGGGTACACCATTTATTTTGATGGCGTTAAAACAACCGAGATCCAACTCGATACACGAACGGCAGGTACGCACACGATTCGCTATGTTGCAGTCGATACCGACGGCAATACAGCCGAGGCAACGCGCACCGTTATTGTTGGGAACCCGGCAGCTGACGCTTCCTCAACCCCAGCGACATCGTCGGCACCGACCACGCCGTAATTACAAAGCGTTTATACTAGAGAGAATATGGCGACAAAAGTTGCAATTAATGGGTTTGGCAGAATTGGGCGCGCGTTTATGCGCGTGGCGCACGAGCATCCAGAATTGGAAGTCGTTGCAATCAATGATTTAGGAAATGCAGAGAACTTGGCATACTTGCTCAAGTACGACAGCGTCTACGGAAAGGCAGCGTTCGATGTGTCGTCGAGCGAGCATTCGCTGATTGTCGACGGCCGCGATATCCCGGTATATGCAGAAGCGGACCCTGCGAAATTGCCGTGGGCAAAGTTGGGTATTGATATCGTTATTGAAAGCACAGGTTTTTTTACTAGCTTTGAGAAATCAAAAGTGCATTTGGATGCTGGCGCTAAACGTGTGGTAATCACAGCGCCTGTTAAGGATGAGGCGCCAGAAGGGTTGGCGGGCGCAACAATTTTGGTTGGCATCAATGACGACAAATTCTCTACTGTGCAGGTAAGCTCGAACGCATCGTGCACCACAAACGCATCAAGCCCGCTTATCCAAATTTTGGACGAGGCGCTTGGGATTGAGAAGGCAGTACTTTCGACAACGCACGGCTACACTGCATCGCAGAACTTGGTCGATGGTCCCGTTAAAAAAGCAAAATACAAAGACGACTTCCGTGATGGACGCGCAGGTGCACACAACATTGTGCCGTCATCAACGGGCGCTGCTATTGCTGTCACCAAAGCCATTCCATCTTTGATGGGTAAGTTTGATGGCATCTCGTTGCGCGTGCCGATTATTGCAGGTTCAATCGTGGATGTAACGTTTATCTCAAAAAAGAACACAACTGCGGAAGAGGTAAATACCATGTTGAAGAAGGCGGCAGGGGACGAACGATGGAAGCCGGTCTTTTCTGTAACAGACGAACCGCTGGTGTCGTCTGACATTGTAGGGAGCAAATATGCATCGATTGCCGACCTGTCGATGACCCGCGTGATCGATGGCAACTTGGTAAAAGTGCTTGCGTGGTACGACAACGAAATGGGGTATACGCATGCGCTTGTTGAGCATGTGCTGCGTTTGTCAAAACATATATAAGGTATGAAGATTTTTATCGCATCCGACCACGCTGGGTTTGCGCTCAAACAGCACCTACTTATATTTTTGAGCCAGCAAGGGTACGAGGCAGAAGATGCGGGGCCAGCCGCGCTTGTTGAAGGTGACGATTACCCAGACACCATCGCGCCCTTAGTTGCGTATGTGCAAGGGAACCCAGGGAGTTTCGGTATTGCTATTGGCGGCTCAGGCCAAGGGGAGGCGATGGTGTGCAACCGCGAAAAAGGAATCCGTGCAATTGTATTTTATGGAGGTCCACTCGATATAGTGAAGCTCGGACGCGAACATAATGACGCAAATGTTCTTTCGTTCGGGGCACGATTTATTACGGAAAAAGATGCAGAGCGTGCAGTGCTTACGTTTGTGACAACACCATTTTCAAACGACGAACGTCACATCCGCCGTATTCAAAAATTAGGATAAAGAAAAGACCTCACTTACTGCGAGGTCTTGAGCAGATGCGGACGAGCCAGGCGATAAACCACCCGACGAGGTAGACGATCGTTACGTAGCAGGCGAGTCCTGCAACGAGAACCACTATCTGGTCGGACTGTGGAACGTGGTCGGCCTTTAAACCATTGCTCACGGCAATGAGGTAGAGTACGCCGACACCGAGTGCGATGCTGAGGCCAATCACCCAGAGGACTACTTTCACGGTACAACTCCCTTGCTTCTCTACAGTAATACAACTTTTGTAACTCCAAGTCAAATGGAGCTAGAATAGAGACATGATAGAAATCATTCCGGCAGTCTTGCCAAAGAATTTTACAGAACTTCAAGATGGGCTCGAGAAAGTGGTCGGCGTTGCGCCATTGGTGCAAATCGATTTGGTCGGGAATAAAAATATTTTAGAGGGCCACGATGAAATGCCGCTGTGGCAAGAGTTTAATTTTGAGTTTGACATTATGCTGCCCGACCCAGCTCGTGAAGTCGCTCGCTGCATCGATATGGGCGCCTCGCGCATTGTGGTACATGCGTCTGCAAAAACTTCCCGCGAAGCGCTCGAGAGTATGCAACACCTGCGTGGCGGCGAGTACCCCGTAGTGCTTGGGTTGGCATTGGCGGCTCATGATACACCCGAGGCGCTCGTACCTTTCCAGGGTTTGTATGACTACGTGCAGGTGATGGGTATCGACACTATTGGTGTGCAAGGCCAGCCGCCAGACCCGCATCATAAAGAGTTAGAGCTGCTGCGTGCATTGCGCGAGTTGCATCCAAATTTGCCGTTGTCTGTTGATGGTGGCGTGGCAGCGCACCCACGCGAGCTTGTCGATGCTGGCGCCACAACGCTCATTGTTGGTTCGGCCATTGTGTTGGCAGACGACCCGCGTACTGCATACAAAGCGATATATACTAAAGTGAATGGCTCTCACGCAGAAGACAATACAAACGCTTGAGCAAAAAGCCGAAGCGATACGCGAGACAATCATTGAGATGCTTGTGGCCGCTGGCTCGGGCCACACCGCGGGGCCGCTTGGCATGGCCGACATCTTCGCTGCGTTTTATTTTTATATTTTGAAGCATGACCCAGCGCACCCAGACTGGGATGAGCGCGACAGATTAATCCTTTCAAACGGGCACATTGTGCCTGTGCGTTACGCTGCGATGGCACACGCGGGCTACTTCCCGGTATCCGAGTGTTTAACGCTGCGTAAATTTGGGTCGAGGCTCCAAGGCCACCCGGAGAGGCTGCGCCTGCCAGGCCTTGAAACAACGTCGGGGCCTTTGGGTTCGGGACTCTCTCAAGCTGCGGGCATAGCCTATGGGTTGCGGATGGATGGAAAGAAAAATCGCGTGTACTGCGCCATGTCAGATGGCGAGCAAGATGCCGGGCAGGTATGGGAAGCGGCGATGTTTGCAGGTGCGAACAAGCTTTCGAACCTCACGGCGGTAATGGACCGCAATAACATCCAAATAAATGGCATGACAGAACATGTGATGCCGCTGGAAAATCTGCGTGCAAAATACGAAGCGTTTGGGTGGCACGTTATTGAAGTCGATGGCCACAACATCGCGGAGTTTATACATGCCATTGACCAGGCAAAAGCTATTTACGAGCGCCCGACGCTTATCCTGGCGCATACAATCCCCGGGAAAGGTATCAAAGAGATCGAATTTGATTACACCTGGCATGGCAAGCCGCCTACAAAAGAAGAAGCGAGAAAATTCTTGCACGAACTACGCACGCTTCGCGGCAAAGTACTAGGCGAACACGAATAGTATGGCGAACCCGGACCTTATTTCGTATATCAAACAAAACAGCACGCAATTTTCGCGCCCGATTTTGACGCAGCATTTGGTTGCCGCGGGCTGGCAGCGCGCTGACATTGATGCAGCGTTTGCCGAAATTGACGGTGTACCTGGGGGCCCGATACAAACTCCTACGCAAACAACGCCTGAGGCGAATGTGGATTTTATTGCACAGATGCAACAACGCCGCGAAGAAGCTGCGCGTGCGGGTACCGGCTCGATCATGGAGGGGAATACCGAAATCCGCCCCAATGCAGCGCCTGCGAATATGTATGCCGGGCAGCGTGCCGCGAATGCGGGCGAGCAAAAAGGCATCATCGGTATGCTTATCAAGACGGGTCTTGTAAAAACTGAAGCGCAGGCAAATATCGTGATGATAGTATTTATTATTGCGATGCTTGGGGCTACAGCGTGGCTCCTTCTGTAAATTTCTATGCTTTCTCTCCAACAAAAACTTATCTCTAACATTCGTGATGTGCCTGAGCAGGCTATGACACGCGATGGGTTTGGTGATGCGCTGCTTGAACTCGGGGAAACAAACAAAGATGTTGTTGCGCTCTGTGCTGATTTGGCCGAGTCGACACGTATGTTGGCATTTAAAGAAAAATTTCCTGACAGGTATATAGAGTTGGGTGTGGCAGAGCAAAACTTGGCGGGCGTCGCATCAGGGTTGGCTAACTACGGCAAGATCCCGTTTATTGCCTCGTACGCATCGTTTAGCCCGGGCCGCAATAACGAACAAATCCGCACCACCATTTCGCTAAATAATGTGCCCGTCAAAATTGTAGGCTCTCATGCTGGGCTTTCTGTCGGCCCCGACGGCGCGACGCACCAAGCGCTCGAAGATATTGCGCTCATGCGCGTACAGCCAAATATGTGTGTGCTGTCGCCAGCCGATCGTGAGCAAGCCAAGAAGGCAACGCGTGCGGCGGCGGAACATCCAGGGCCTGTCTATATCCGCCTTGCGCGCGAAAAGACACCTACAGTCACAACAAAAGACACGCCATTTGAGATAGGGAAGGCACAGCTCCTGTGGCAAGGAGAAAACCCGCAAGTTGCCGTGTTTGTAACGGGAACCTTACTATGGAATGCACTACGTGCAGCAGAAGAATTGCAAAGCGAGATTGCGGTGACGGTGGTGAACGTGCATACGATCAAACCACTCGATGAAAAAACAATTACCCAGGCTGCCCGTGCTGCAGGCGCTGCTGTGACAGTCGAAGAACATCAAGTTGCGGGCGGGTTTGGCAGCGCGGTCGCAGAAGTGCTTGCGCGCACGGCACCCGTGCCTCTCGAATTTGTTGGCGTGCACGACCGCTTTGGCCAGTCAGGCGAGATGCAGCAGCTGTGGAATGAGTACGGCTTGGGTGTGCCGCATATCAAAGAGGCAATCAAAAACGCCTTTGCGCGAAAATTTTAATCTATACTGAAACGACCATGGATCTTACGCAGCGCAACGTCTCAATCTTTCAATCATGGATCAACCCGGTCATCAGCCTTTTGTTTGTGGGCTCTTTTGCGCTCGGTGCATTTTTGATCGTATACAAAGTCGCGTTTGGCGAAAACCCAATAGCAAACGCAATGGCTGCTGCAATGCAGCGCGAAACTGTACTTCCAAGCGATCAGTAAATCTTAGAGCGGCGAGAGTTTGTACTCGTGCGGTGCTTTGGCGAGATAGTCTTCGAGCTGTGCCCGAGTAAGCAGGCCTTTTTGTGCGCCAACTTCTTGCACGACAGACATCGCGTTTATAGGGCCCCAGAGAAGTGCTTGTTCAAGTGGTAAGCCAGTTGCCAATGCTGCGGTGACACTTGAGGCAAACGCGTCGCCTGCGCCGGTACGCTCGAACGGGGCGCGTGCATCGGGATACATGGGCACGTACCAGTATGCACCGTCTGCTGAGCGCGCATACGCACCCTTTCTGTCGTCGGTAATGATTACAATCTTGGGGCCGAGTGCATGCAACGCGTCGAGCAATACTTTTTTATCATCGGTCGGCTCTTTGCCTAAAATACGTTCTGCTTCTTCTTTATTGCACACAAACAGTTCGGTGCGTTCGTAGATTCCTTTAAGTGCATCAATACCCAACTTCATCTGGAAGGTGCCAGGTTGGAACGCGAGTTTTACATTCGGGTTTTGTGCGAGCCACTCTGCGATTTGTTGGTGATAGGGAAGAGAGTTGTCAGCAAGTGATGAAAGGTAGAGCCACTTTGTGTCAGCGGGGATGTGGGGTAGGCGGTAATCGTAGTTTTCGTGGCGGACCAAAATAGTCCGCTCTGTTTCGTACCACAACACGTAGTGGTAGTTGGAGGGTCGCGATGGGTCTTTGACCATAAACGTCGTGTCGACGCCTTCTGCTTTAAGGACAGCAAGGCAGTCTTCGCCGTACCTGTCTTCTCCTATATATGCACGCAAGACAGACTTGAGACCAAGGCGTGCTGCGGCCACGGCAGCGTTGGATGCGTTGCCTACGGCAGGCACCAGCACAAAGTGATCGTAGGGGATTTTGTCACCCCAGCGCATGCAGATTTCGCAGCGTTCGTTGTCGATAGTGCAATGCACGCTCGCTTCTTTGAGGCGGATAAACGGTTCGGTGACGATATCGCCAATAGCAAAGAAGTCGATAGAAGAATCCATGCACAAAGTATATCGCAAAAGAAAAGCCCCACTCGGTAGTGGGGCTTTGATGTTAGCGTTCGTTGATTAAATTGCTGGCCGCTTGTTTGCATGCTGCGCAGACAGTGTCGCCGCCAACCAGTCGCAAACTATGTTGGATGGGGACGCTCTTGTGCGCACGATGTGATGTGGGTGGCGGGCCAGCCGGAATGCAGAGCAACTGGCCGCTCTGTGTCCGAATATGCGGTAAATCCGCAGATTGAGTCATGTACGTGTCCTCCTGTAATTTTTATATCATTAAATTAGTTTCTGTCAACTGGAACAGTGTGTCGTATAATAGAATGCATGCAAACACTTCGGGAAGTCATTAACGAATATAAGGCGGCAGGGAAGGCGCTCGGGCATTTTAATTTTTCGGATTCAAATCAGCTCAAGGCAATCGCAGAAGCGGCAAAAGAAGTCGGTGTGCCAGTTGTTGTGGGGCTCTCCGAAGGCGAACGCGAATACTTTCCATTGGCAGAGGCGCGTGCACTTATTGATTATTACAATGCCAGTGGTGCACAAATCTATGTAAATGCCGACCACACCTACAGTATTGAAAAGGTGCAGGAAGCGCTTGCTGCGGGCGTCGACTCTGTTGTGGTCGACGGTGCAAAACTCTCGTTTGAAGAAAATGTGATGCTCTTGGCGTCGGCAGTAAAGTACGCAAAGGCGGCAGGCGGTGACATTCTTGTCGAAGGCGAGCTTGGCTACATCGGTTCGGGCTCGGATGTAAAAGATACGCTCCCCGAAGGTGCAGCTGTAACAGAAGAGATGATGACGAAGCCGGAAGAATTGCAGAAGTTTATACAAGAAACCGGTGTCGATTTGATGGCGCCTGCTGTCGGCAATATTCATGGCATTGTGCGCTCGGGCCAGCCAAAACTTTCCATCGATAGAATCAAACAATTGGCCGGGGTAAGTACGGCGCCGCTCGTACTCCACGGCGGCTCGGGCTCGTCCGACGAGGAATTCCGCGAAGCGGTCAAAGCCGGCATCGTCATGGTCCACATCAACACCGACCTCCGCGTTCTATATAAAGACAGTCTCAAAAACGCCTTGGCTGTTGGAGAAGATGTCGCCCCATACAAGTTCCTAGGCCCGGCTGTGGCGGCTATGCAGGCATATGTGGCGGCCAAGCTCCGCCTGTTTGCAAATGCATAGGTTTTCTTGTATATTTCTCGAATCATGCAATTGACGGTAGAAAAGCGCGATACAGCTAAAAATACGAACGGTATGCGCCGCGAGGGTGTTATGCCTGCAGTGGTCTATGGCCGCAGCGAAGAGTCGACCCCGATTTCCTTGTCTCGCAAGGAGTTCGAGAAGGTCTTTAAGCAGGGTGGTTCTTCGACCGTCATTACCTTGAAGGGCTTGGGTGAAGATAAAGACGCCCTTATCCACGATGTGGAATTCCACGCTGTTTCGGGCGAACCGCTCCACGCTGACTTCTACGCTATTGAAAAGGGCCAGACCGTTACTGTGTCTGTTCCGCTTGAGTTCGACGGTGTTTCGCCAGCAGTCAAAGATTTGGGCGGCATCTTGGTGAAAGTTATGCACGAAATCGAAATGGAAGTGCAGCCAAAAGATTTGCCTGCCGCAATCCATGTCGACATCTCGGCACTCACTGGCCTCGACAGCAAAATTTTTGTATCTGATTTGAAGTTCCCAAGCTCAGCAGTCTTGAGCGTACCAACCGACGAAGTTGTGGCCATGGTGGACACTGCCAAGGAAGAGACCGAAGAGGCAGCACCGATGGACCTCTCGTCTATCGAAACCTCAGTCGAACGCGGCAAGAAGGAGGAAGAAGCTTCTGCTGGCGACGAATCGGCAGAGTAACCCACACAATGAATTACACAGAGAGCCGGCCAACAAGGCCGGTTTTCTAGTTTACAATAGTAGGATGTCTCTTACGGCAGGGCGGCTGTGCGCCGCGGTTCTCTTTCTTTGTGTACTTATGTTCGGGTCGCTCTCGGGGAGGCCGCCACTAGCGCAGGCGGATACGAACGTGGATGCGTATCGCGCGCAGCTGCAGGCGCAGTTAAGCGACCTCGAAGCGCAAATCGCCCAGCAGCAAAAGATTTTGGATGCCGCAACCACGCAAGAGGTGTCGCTCAAGCGCGACATCAGTATTTTGGATGCGCAGATCAAGCAGGCACAGCTAGCCATCCAAGCCCGCACGCTCGTGATTCAGCAATTAACCTCGAGCATTCAGGACAAGCAAAACCAGATCTTTGGGCTGAACTCGCAGTACAACGCCGAGCTTGAGTCGCTGGCGGCTATTATGCGCGAGAAAAATACGCTCGATACAACGTCGCTTGTAGTGGTGGCATTGTCGTCGCAAAGCCTCTCTGATTTCTTTGCTGATTTAGAGACGTTCGACCAGGTGAACGCCAAGATGCAATCATCATTTGTGCAGATAACCGATACGCGCACCGCCACGGAACAGGAAAAGGCCGATTTAGAAAACCAGCTCGAAGAGGAGACACAGCTCCGCCAGGTGCAGCAATTGCAGCAGCAGCAAATCCAGTCACAGCAAGACCAAAAGCAAAAAATTTTGGCAGACACCAAAGGCCAGGAAGCGGCGTACCAAAAGATCATTTCAGCAAACCAAAAGTCTGCGGCGCAGATCCGCACTGCACTCTTCCAGCTCACTGGCTCAGCTGCCATTCCGTTTAGTAAAGCGCTCGACTATGCAAACGAGGCAAGCAAAGCAACCGGCATCCGTGCTGCGTTCTTGCTCGGCATTATCGCGGAAGAAAGTAACTTGGGCGAAAATGTCGGCACCGGTACCTGGACCGTCGACATGAAAGCGCCGCGCGACACCGTGCCGTTCCAAGCAATTACCTCAAGTTTGGGGTTGAACCCAGACACCATGCCCGTGTCGAAAAAGCCGTGGTATGGCTATGGCGGTGCGATGGGTCCGGCACAATTTATCCCGTCGACGTGGGCCTTGATGGCGGGCTATGTGGGCAGCGACTTCCACTACGACGCGTCCAAAGACCGCGTGGGCAAGCGCACAGGTAACCAGCCGCCGAACCCATGGAATCCAGAAGATGCCTTTATGGCCGCGGCGCTCTACCTCACAGACAGCGTTAAGGCGCCGCAGGGGACGTCGGGCGAATTCAAGGCAGCCATGTGCTACCTGGCAGGCTGCGGCAACGTGAACAACGCGAGCCTCCAGTTTTATGGCAATACCGTGGCCTCATTGGCCAAGAAATACCAGTGCCAAATCGACATAATTAACGGAAATACCAACTCAAATTCCTGCAATTAAAGAGGCTTGCAAAAGGCATTTTTGAGTGCTACTATGGGCAGCGTGAAAACCGAAACTCATCCTAAATACTTTGCTGACGCGAAAGTCACCTGCGTATGTGGCCGCACCTTTACTGTTGGCTCGACGAAAGAAAAACTTGAAGTCGAAATCTGCAGCGCATGCCATCCGTTCTACACTGGTAACGAAAAAATCCTCGACACCGCAGGCCGCGTCGAGAAATTCAAGGCACGCCGCGCAGCTGCAAAGAAGTAGGTACCCGACGCTCGACGCCCCACGTCGAGCGTTTTTGCTATGGACATATCTAAATACAAAGACAATCCGAAGACCGCTTATTTTGCTCAAGAGCTTGAGCGTTTGCTTGCAGAGGAGGTAGAAGTAAAAGAACTCGCAGCGGGGGATTTGGGCGACTTGGCAAAAGATGATTTGGCCCGCATCGAAGAGCAGAAGAAGGCTCTTATTGATGAGATGGAGAAGATCCTCGAGAAAGAAAAGCAGGAAGAGGAATTCCCCAACGAGGCAATTATGGAAATTCGCGCAGGCGTCGGCGGGGAAGAGGCCGCGCTTTTTGCCGAAGAATTAGCGCATATGTACCGCGCCTACGCTGAACAGGAAGGCTGGCAGGTGCGCGTGCTGTCGGAAGCTAAAACTGACTTGGGTGGCTACAAAGAAGTGATGCTCGAATTAAAGGGCCTCGAAGTATATAAACGCCTGCGTTACGAAACAGGCGTGCACCGCATCCAGCGCATCCCTGCGACAGAAAAAAGCGGCCGCGTGCATACCTCGACGGCGTCGGTGGCAATGCTTCCTATTCGCAAAAAGCACACAGTTGAAATAAATCCGGGTGATATTGAAATGGAATTCTCACGCGCAGGGGGCGCCGGCGGGCAAAACGTCAACAAAGTGGAGACGGCCGTACGCATCGTTCACAAACCAACAGGTTTGGAAGCGCGTTCGCAGTCGGAGCGCAACCAGCTTGGCAACCGCGAAAAAGCCATGGCGGTGCTGTTGGCAAAGCTCGAACAGTACGAAGAAGAAAAGGCGAGCGCCAAGCTTTCAGCCGACCGCAAGTCGCAAATCGGCACGGGCGACCGCTCGGAGAAGATCCGCACCTACAACGTCCTTCAAGACCGCGTGACAGACCACCGGCTTAAAGAATCGTGGCACAATTTACCCCTTATATTTGAGGGTAATATTGGCCCTATTATCGAAGCCCTAGGCGTAGCCGACGGAGGCAGCCTTGAAGTTGCAGAATAAGGCCGTCCGTGGTACGTTAGGCAGGTCTCTATGGAACAAAAAAACCCCGTAATTGATACACTTTTTAAATTGGGAGCACACTTCGGCTATTCGCCGTCGCGCCGCCACCCGTCCGTTTCGAAATACATCTTCGGCGCTAAAGGCGGCACGGAGCTTTTTGACTTGGAACAGACCGCCGCTTCGATGGCGTCGGCACTCGAAGTTATTAAGACCTTGGCAGGCCAGCGCAAGAGCATTCTCTTTGTTGGCGGTAAAGCAGAAGCGCGCGAGCCATTGGCACGCGCAGCACAGCGTTTGAACTTGCCGTTTGTCGCATCTCGCTGGATCGGCGGTACGCTTACAAACTTTAGCGAAATCAAGAAGCGCTTGAACCTTTTGGCAGAGCAGACCGAGCAGCGCGAAAAAGGCGAGCTCGCAAAATTTACCAAGCACGAGCGCCTTCTCATTGACCGCAACATTGCAGATTTGGAGCGCATGTTTGGTGGTCTCAAAGGTATGAACAAAATCCCTGATGCACTTTTCATTGTCGACCCAAAGCAGGAGGCAGGTGCAGTTGCAGAAGCAAAGCAGCTTAACATCCCGATCATCGCACTCTTGAACACCGACTGCGACACCACGAATATTCAGCACCCAATCCCAGCAAACGACTCGTCGGTACAGGTTGTCTCGTACGTACTCGACGAAGTTGCTAAGGCATACGAAAGCAACTTGGGCACCGCCCCGAACCCTGAATCGCTCGCAGCGGCCCAGGCGTAAGCGTTCTCTCTTCGTTACCAAACAATTATTTTTAGACGTACTTTTTGTATGGCAATCACTGCAGAAGCTGTTAAAGAACTTCGCGATAAGACGGGCATTTCGATGATGGAGTGCAAGAAAGCACTCGAAGAAGCACAAGGCGACACAGCAAAAGCTATGGAGCTCTTGCAGGCACGTGCAGCGCATGTCGCCGCAAAGAAGGCCGACCGCGAGCTTGGAGCTGGCGTCGTTGCGTCGTACATCCACAATACCGGCCAGATCGGTGCCATGGTGTTGCTTGTCTGCGAGACAGACTTTGTGTCGAAGAACGATGAGTTTATGGCACTCGCAAAAGACATTGCAATGCATGTCTCTGCGATGCGCAACGAAGATGTTGAAGCGCTCATGTCTGAGCAGTTCATCAAAGATCCGTCGAAGACCATCAAAGATCTCCTTTCTGGCGCAACCCAGAAGTTTGGCGAGCGCGTCGAAGTCGCACGCGTCAGTTGTTTTTCGGTCCGCTAAACGATAGACTGAACAGTATATGGTGCTGTTTTTTGTCTGCCTGATGCTTGTCTCGATCGCGGGGATGGTATCGTTGCTCGTCATTAAGCGCTGGGAGCTTGAGACGGGCAATATGTTGTTTGGCGGTATCCGCCCACATGTTGGCAAAAAGGCACACTCGTTCCTTACATGGGTCGAACGTGCGCTGCCGGGGATTATTTCCGACTACAGCCTTCGCACCGGCCGCCGTGTCCAAGAAACTTTGCACCGCAAAATTGCGCAGGCGTTGCTTGCGACAGAGCATGGGCTTGAGCATTTGCTTAAGCAGCTTCGCGGGGTGACAGAACACCCCAAGAGCAACAAGCCAGCCTCGGACTTTTTGCGCGAGGTTGCAGAACATAAGCGCCAGCTTGTATCATCCAAGCAGGCCGAAATGCTCGCAGAAGTTTCGGAAGAATAGTTCGCCTTTTAAAACCACACGCCGCCTTAGGGCCGACGCTTCGGTCGGCCTCCCGACCCGCAAAGCGGCGTCGGGACTCAGTTGGTAGAATATATGTATGGCCTGGGTATACATACTCCAGACAAAATCAGGGAAATACTACATCGGTAGTACGACTGATATAACGGAGCGTCTCAAACATCACTTCGGAGGCTTTACGCCGTCGACCAAAAGTCTGGGTGCAGAAGCTCTGTTGTTGAAGCAGAAATATCAAACTCTCAAAGAAGCGCGTTCTATAGAAGCGAAAATTAAAAAGCTTAAACGGAGCGACTATATTGAGAAAATGGTAAAAGATGGCTATATTAAGCTAGTTCCGTAATTAGTGCCGCCTTAGCTCAGTTGGTAGAGCAACTCTTTTGTAAAGAGAAGGTCCCCAGTTCAAGCCTGGGAGGCGGCTCCAAAGAAAATTTAGTGCGTGAGTTTGCCGAAAAAGCGCTCTTTGTCCTTGTCGACCATGGCAATGAGTTGCTCTAGTAATTCTGTAACTTCGGGGGAGTTCGCTGTTTTTGTACGTTTTTGTTCGACTACTTGGGTGTAGTGTAGGCCCTCAGATTTAATAGTGCGGCCGTCTTGAATGTATTGATTAAGGAGTGGCATTAGCTTATCGAGCGCGTGAACGAATACACTTTCCGCATCAGCACGTTCTTCGTAGTGCTTGATTGTGTCGTGGACACTGCCAATTTCTGGGAATTCGACAGCAAGCTTTTTCATCGCCTCCTGCTCACGCTCGTGCTTTTTCTCTAAAAGTTCTGGGTTTTTGGTAAACGCGTCAACGTCTCCTGCGTACACCTCAACCAAGTCGTGTATCAGAGAATATTGAATCACTTTATGGAGGTTGAGCGTAAGTCCGAATGTTTCAATGACGTACCACGCTGCCATAGCGAGCAGGTAACTATGTTCGACATCGTTCTCGTGCCTGTCTTCGCCTGGCACATGGCCTACGCGCACAACACGCTGGAACTCATTGAGTAATGTGTAGAAGTTAAGGAGTTTTGTGACATCAAGCTCCTTCATGGAAATGTGCGCGGTTTAGAACCCGCTCGTGGAGGTTGCTGCGGTAGATGAGGCGAGGGTTTTGAGTTCGGGGATAAGAGCCTGGAGCTCTTCGATGGTTTTAAAGCCATAGACCGGCGGGCGGTTGTTGATGACAAACGCGGGGAGCGGGCCATTTAATTTTTGGAGCGCGACAAGCGTCCGGAGTGCCGAGAGGTCGAGGTTGTAGTCGAACGAATAGACGCGGAGCCCCGGATATTCGCCGCGGAGGTACGAGAGCTCTTCGCCAGTGCGCGAGCAGTCAGGGCAGTCGCCGGCATTGGAGTAGAAGTAGAGCACGAAGACTGGCTTAACCTTTTTGCACTTCTGCGACACCTGCTGGAGCAAAAGATAGTCTTTTATTTCGAGCAATGAATACTGCTGTTTCAACTGGATCACTTCTTTGTTAGTGCTGCCCAAGTTTTGCTCTGCCACAGAGAGGCGGCTCGCCAAGTCGTTGAGCTGGTCGGAAAGCACGGGGTTTTCTGCAATGGTCGAGCAGTCGAGGCTGCCAAGAAGGTCAAACTGTGTCTCACTCGAGAGAATATCGATCGAGATATTTTCTTCCGTCGCACGGATGTCAGCGATGCGCTGTGCGTCGATCCGCTGTGCGATATAAAACGCGGTGCCAAAGATTGCGGCCGTGATAATAAATGCGAGCGAATATTTTTGCCAAGCCATAGAGTTGTAGTAAAAAATTATACGAGCCACCCGCGTTCGCGCGAAAGTACGGTGTCCCAGGCTGCGCGTGCGAGCCACAGCGGTGCGACAAACCCAAACAGCGCAAAGTACGAAATAAACGAAAGTGTCGAAAGGCGGGTCTTTGCGATACGCTGGCCAAGCACCACTGCTGTGAGCGTCATGCAGAGCGTTGCGATAATAAGGAACGTAAGCATGTTGGTGTTGATGTAGAACCACTGCCATGACGGCGTGGGGAGGTGCGGCGGGATGTGGGTAAGCCACATATCGGTAAAGCGGGTCACGATATACGAAACAATGTGCCACAGCGCATAGCCTGCCGAGTAGAGGCCACCGAGGAAGGCGATAAGGCCAAACGGCAACACGAGCATGCCAAAGTTGCCGTAGGCAGGGTTAAAGTACATGTACGAGTAGTCGCGGGAATTTTCGAGGTAGCCACGCGACCAACGGGTGCGCTGTCGTACGAGTGCCGGCACAGTCTTTGGTACATTGGTGTAGACAATCGCGGTGTGGACGTTTACTAACTTCAACCCATTGGCGTGCATGCGGAAGGCCATCTCCATATCTTCGGTGTGGTGCGCTTTGCGGAAGCCGCCGATTTTCTCGAAGAGCGAACGGCGATAAATAGAAAACGGCCCAGGGAGGACCGAGATGGCAGCGAGATTATCAAACATTTTTTTGTAGAAAATACCGAAGGTGTATTCGACAGACTGCATCAGTTCAAGCACGTTCTTTGGATGATTGACCTTCATCGACGGCGCTGCAGCCATGACTGTTTCGTCTTCAAATGCTTTGACCATCTCAAGCAGTGCGTCTTTTGCAACAAACGAGTCTGCGTCGAGGCAGCCAACAAGGTCGCTGTGTGAGTGTGCCAAACCGAAGTTAAGTGCCGAATATTTGCTGCCCTCGTTCTGCTTTTGGAAGATATCGACCTGTGGGTGGCCCGCAAAGGTCTGGGCTGCTTCAAACGTGTTGTCTGTTGAGCCATCGTCGATGATGACAACCTTCAATTTGTCCTTGGGGTAGTCCATCGAAAGGAGCGACTCCACAGTTGGGATAAGGGTTGCACCCTTGTTCCAGCAGGGGACGAGGATAGCCACAGAGGGGTAGTGTGAGGGGAGGTTGGCACTCTTCTTTTCGGGGCGCTTCTCAAAAAAGGATATAAGAAGGAAGACCTCAAAATAGAGGCCTATAAACAGGCATACATAGATCCCAAGGGCCCCGATGTCCATATAGACGAGTATACGGTATACTGCCCTGTATGAAAAGCGAGTTAAATGAAGCAGCACAAGGCAAAAATCGCGGCTCGATGCACCCAATTTCTTCGCTCGTGCGCGAGGCAAACCGCATCTTTTTTGATATGGGCTTTGCGTTTGCGTCGGGGCCCCTTGTCGAAAGCGAGTGGTACAACTTTGATGCGTTGAATGTGCCCAAAGACCACCCTGCGCGCGACATGCAGGACACTTTTTTCTTGAAAGACGAAAAAGAGACGGTCTTGCGCACGCACACAAGCCCGGTGCAGGTGCGTTATATGGAAGAGCAGTTGAAGAAAGGCGTCCAACCACCGTACCGCGTCATTGTGCCAGGCAAAGTCTTCCGCAACGAGGCCACAGACATGACGCACGAAGCAGAATTCTTCCAAATCGAAGGGTTGGCAGTTGGAGAGGATGTTACCTTGGCGAACTTGAAGGGTACGCTCGAGCGATTCTTTAAAGAATTGTTCAAAGGTGTGAATGTCGAAGTGCGCTTCCGCCCAAGCTTCTTCCCATTCGTCGAGCCTGGTGTCGAGGTCGACATGCGTCTGGTGGGCGAGAATGTGCCAGAAAAGCTCAAGGGCCGCTGGATCGAGATGATGGGTGCGGGTATGGTGCACCCGAACGTTATTAAAAACGCGGGGCTCGATCCAAAGAAATACCAAGGGTTTGCCTTTGGTATGGGCCTCGACCGTTTGGCCCTTTTGCGCTGGAGCATCGACGATGTGCGCTTGATGCACTCGGCCGACCTCCGCTTCATCAACCAATTTTAAGTATGAAAATTTCTAAACCCTGGCTTGATAAATTCTTCGACGCGCCGCTGCCAGATGCAGATGCGCTTTCGGATGCGCTGACATTTCATGCGTTTGAAATTGACGGCGTCGACCGCGTTGGTGACGATGATGTGCTTGATGTAAAAGTTACGCCTAACCGCGGCCACGATTGTTTGTCGCACCGCGGCATTGCAAAAGAGTTATCGACAATCTTGAAACTCCCGCTTGCGCACGACCCGTTTGGTACCAAGCCTGCGCAAAACTTTTCCATCGGTTCTGCCGAACCGGGACAAAGTTCTGCTTCGGCATCCGCACTGTCTGTGGGTATCCAAACACCTCTATGCAAGCGCTACATGGCAGCGTATATCAAGGGTGTAAAGGTGGGGCCGTCGCCTAAGTGGCTGCAAGAGCGGCTCGAAGCAATAGGCCAGCGCTCGATAAACAACGTTGTTGATGCAACAAACTTTGTGATGTTTAACACAGGCCAGCCGCTGCATGCATTTGATGCAAACCGCCTTGGCAGCCTTAACATTGGTGTGCGCATGGCGCAGGAAGGCGAGAAGCTCGAAGCGCTCGATAAAAAAGTCTACGACCTTACTCCCGCGATGCTTGTGATTACGGCAAACGACAGACCAGTCGGTATCGCCGGCATTAAAGGTGGCGAGGCAGACAGAATCGACGAGACAACAGTAGATGTTGTTATTGAGTCGGCAAACTTCGACGGCGTTACGATCCGCAAAGGTTCACAGGCATTGAAGTTGCGCACCGATGCCTCATCGCGTTTTGAGCAGGTACTTTCGCCAGAACTCTGCGTGTACGGTATGAACGGCATGCTCGAATTTATCGCCCATGTTTGTGGTGGCGACGTTGTCTCGCTTGTTGATGTATACCCAGAACCACAAAAACAAACTTATGTATCTGTCACGCTCGAGCATATAAACAAACTCTTGGGTACGAAGATCACCGCAGCGGATGTTGCCGATGTATTTACGCGCCTCGGGTTTGCATACAAAGAAGAGCAAGGCGTATTCGAAGTGCAGCCGCCAGCCGAGCGTTTGGATTTGGTGATTGCAGAAGATTTGATTGAAGAAGTTGGCCGCATCATCGGCTACGACAATGTGCCCGCGGTCGAGATGCCGGCGCTTTCAAAAGCCCCGGACGTAAACGCTGGGTTCTACGCAGCAGAAAAAACGCGCGAGGAATTGATTGCGCAGGGCTACTCAGAAGTATTTACGTCAGTCTTTGCTGAAAAAGGCGAGCGCACAGTGCTCAACAAAGTTGATGGTGTAAAACCTAACCTCCGCACGAACTTGAAAGACGGCTTGCTTGATGCGTGGAATAAAAATACCCCAAACAGAGAGTTGTTGGGGCTCAAAGAATTGAAGTTGTTCGAAATCGGCACTGTCTGGGCAAATGGCGGAGAAGAGATGCATATCGCAACAGTAAATGCGAAGGGTGCAGTAGAAGAAAAGAAGCTCGAGCCCATCGCGGCAGATGCATACGATGTATTGCCGCTTTCAGACGCTGAGCGTTACGAAACATTCTCGCGCTACCCGTACATTGTGCGCGACGTCGCATTTTGGACACCTGCTGGTACTGACGAGGCAGAAGTAGAAAAGCTGATTACAGAAAAAGCAGGGGAGTTGTGCGTGCGCATCTCGCAATTCGACCGCTTCCAAAAAGGCGACAAAACCTCGCTCGCATACCGCCTTATCTTCCAGTCGTTTGAACGTACGCTTGAAGATGCAGAAGCAAACACTGCGATGGAGCAGGTCTACGCGAGCCTAAAAGAAAAAGGGTTCGAGATCAGATAAATAAAAACAGAAAACCGCCCACCAGATGAGCCAATGGGCGGCTCTGTGCTCTGGTGAGCGGTTAAGCTTTGATGATTTGGGTCGAGGATGAAAGATCCCATCCGTCGAAGTGACGGGGGAATGCGGCTTTGAGTTTACCGATGCACATCTCCTGGAATGCTCGAAAATCTTCCTTCGAGCCGCCGTGACTGTACACGAAATCGATGCCGAACCTACGTTCGCCGTCAGACCCGCGTAGAGCAAGTCTCAGGAACCTCTCGTCTGTGCCCCAGGCGTTATTGACGAAGTTCGCGACGGTTTGACGGTCAGCACCAGCGCCGAACTTGAAGACTCCTGAAGCGAGAGTGCCATCTTCAAATGGCATCATTTTGCTAGTCATCTTTACCTTCCCATGAAGAGGAACAACAGTACGGGAATTCCGTACGTATTAATTTAAACACTATTTTTATATCTGGTCAAGTAGCGAATTTACCTTATTTTGTAAGCTTCTTTTTACACATTTTTGCTTTTGTTAAGGGCATTTTTCTGATATAATTTAGGTACAAATGGCAGCTGAAAAAACGAAAAAATCGAATTACGACGCATCGTCGATTACGGTGCTCGAGGGCTTGGAGGCTGTGCGTCGCCGCCCGGGCATGTACATCGGCACCACAGGGCCCGATGGCTTGCACCACCTTATCTGGGAAATCTTCGACAACTCACGCGACGAGGCGATGGGTGGTTTTGCAAATGACATCGAAGTCGTTTTGCTCCCACCAGAAAAGGAAGGCGAGGCTGCAATCGTCCGCGTTGCCGACAACGGCCGCGGTATCCCTGTCGACGTGCACAAAGCAACAAAAGTGTCGGCACTCGAAACAATTATGTCGACGCTCCACGCCGGCGGTAAGTTCGGAGGCGAGGGCTACAAAGTCTCAGGCGGTCTCCACGGCGTGGGCTCGTCTGTCGTTAACGCACTCTCGACCTTTTTGCGTGCAGAAGTACACCGCGACGGCGGCGTACACTACCAAGACTACTCAATAGGCAAGAAGAAAGCCGCTGTTAAAAAGGTTGGCTCGTCTAAATTGCACGGCACAGTTATTTCGTTTGCTGCCGACGGCTCGATCTTTTCAACACTCGACTTTAACTTCGACAAAATCGTCTCGCACCTCCGCGAGCAGGCCTACTTGGTAAAGGGTCTGCGCATCACTATCATCGATGCCCGGAAGAGCAATGCAAAATTGCCAAAGCCAGGCGAGGTCTTCTTTATGCGCGACGAGCTTTCGGACTGCCCGTCGCAGACCTTCTACTTTGAAGGCGGTTTGCGCTCGCTCGTCTCGTTCTACAACCGCTACCAAAAGCCGGTCCACAAAAATATCTTCTATATCGAAAAAGATTTCGTCCCGGCAGAAGGGCCAGACCATAGCGTCGCGGTGGAAATTGCGCTCCAGTACGTGGACGATATTTCGTCGCGCGTTTTCCCATTCGCAAACAACATCTACAACGCCGAAGGTGGTACGCACGTCACTGGTTTTAAGACGGCGCTTACGCGTACGCTCAATGCCTACGGCCGCAAGAACAATGTCTTGAAAGAAAGCGAAGAAAACCTCACGGGCGATGACGTGCTCGAAGGTCTCACTGTCGTTGTTTCAGTAAAGCTCCGCGAAATCCAGTTCGAAGGCCAGACAAAGGGCAAGCTCGGCTCTGTCGAGGCACAGCCTGCAGTGTCCAACGTTTTTGCTGATGCGTTTAATGAGTTCTTGGAAGAGAACCCAGACGATGCGCGTGCTATTTTGCAAAAGTCTATTTTGGCGCTCAAAGCCCGCAAGGCTGCAAAAGCCGCAAAGGACTCGGTGCTCCGCAAAGGTGCGCTTGAAGGCATGACGCTCCCGGGCAAATTGGCAGACTGCCAGAGCAAAGATGCATCAGAGTCGGAACTCTTTGTGGTAGAAGGCGACTCGGCAGGCGGCTCGGCAAAGATGGGCCGCGACCGCCGTACCCAGGCTATCCTCCCATTGCGCGGCAAAATCTTGAACGTTGAACGCGCGCGTTTGGACAAGATGTTGGCATCAGAGCAGATCCGCAACTTGGTTGTGGCGCTTGGTACCGCTATTGGCGAGACGTTTAATATCGAAAAACTCCGCTACCACAAGATCATTATCGCGACCGATGCCGACGTCGACGGTGCGCACATCCGCACACTCTTGTTGACGCTTTTGTACCGCCACTTCCGCCCGATTGTTGATGGTGGGTTCGTCTATATCGCACAGCCGCCGCTCTACAAAGTGCAGAAGGGTAAACAGGTAAACTACGTCTTCTCTGACGAAGAGAAAAATAAATTGATTGGCGACGAGCCGATTGAGGTAGAGGAAGAGGGTGCCGAAGAAGAGGCTCCTGAAGAAGCAGGGGAAGAAGAAACTGCAAAAGTTGCCGTTAAAAAAGCATCAAAAGTGCGCGTGCAGCGCTACAAAGGTTTGGGCGAAATGAACCCAGAGGAATTGTGGGAGACTACGATGAACCCAGAGAACCGCGTCTTGAAGCAAGTAAACATCGATGACGCTGCAGATGCAGACCGCATCTTCGACATCTTGATGGGCGAAGATGTGCCGTCGCGCAAATCGTTCATCCAGTCGAATGCAAAGCTCGCGAACTTGGATATCTAATCTAGAAGGCAATAAAAAATCCCCGGGGAACTCCCGGGGATTTTTCTTTTAGTAGCCTGCGTTTGCCGAGGCGGTGTTATTACTCTCGTTGCTTTCGTAGAGGTAGTTGTTTGGGTCAACCGTGATGCTTACCGAGCCGCCGTAGGTGTTGTAGTACGGCGTTGGCTGATACTGGTTGTAGTAATTGCCAGTGGTCTGGTAGCCCACGTACGTTGGGTAGTTGTAGACACTGCTGTTTGAAGGGCAGGTGTATGAGACGCCAGGGTAGTTGTACGCACCGTTGTAGGTGTAGTTATTGGTGTAGCTGCAGTTGCTGTAGGTGTACTGGTACGACGACGGGTACGAATTGTAGTACACGTTGTTGTAATTATTGTAGTCGTAGGTGTTGTAGCCGTAATAGTTGTTCATCGTAAAGCCCAAAGTGTAGACGACTTTGTCGCCGGGGTAGAGCTTCTGCTGCGCCTGTGATGTGTAGTTGTATGTTGGGCTCGTCGGCAATGATGCGTTGAAGGTCCAGCCAGCTGGTGCCATATTGGTGCCAACGTTCTGCACAGTAAAGTTGACGCTGTAGCGGCCCGGTGCAGTCTGTGTGACGCTGTTGATGGACACTGCCAAGTCAGGCTGGCCAAACAAATTGGTGGTGCGATGCGACGCAACGTAGGTGCTGGTGCTCGACGTCGGCTTTGTGGTCGTTGTAGTTGTCGTCTTTGCTGGTGCCGATGCAGCCTTGCCCGCGGCAATTGTTACGATGCCGCTGCCTGAGGCACCCACTGTGTTGTTTGCCAAGTTGCGTGCCGCGACAGTGACAGTAACTGCTGCTGCAGTAGCCGTAGAGTTGGTTGCTGTGAGCTGGATGTTTTGTGTTGCGTTCGTGTAGTTAAACGGCGTATTGCATGCAACGGTTTGCATTTTGCCTGTTGGGAGCGGTGCCTGCATCGAGACGCCATCGGCGCACGAGTACGAAATGTCGTATGCAATGTTGGCGTTGTCGGCACCTGTGCGATTGAACGAGACGGTAAACGGCGAGCCCGAGTTTACGGTTGCAGGTACGGTGACTGCGACCTGTTCGGTCTGTGTCTGCTGCGTCGTAGTAGGGGAGTGCGTGCCCGTGTTACCGAGGAAGCCCCACAATACGAAGGCGAGCTGGATAATACCCCATGCGCCCAAGAGCAAAATGGCAATAAGGCCGATAACGGCTACTACCTGAAGCGCCCTGTCTTTAAATGTTGAGTTTTGTGCCATGCGCGAAACGTATCACAGTGAATATAGCTTGTCAAGCAAGGGTTTTTATGGTCTTATGGGCCCTACTTGACAAGCTCTACAATTAGGTGTAATATAGTTATCGTACCAAGGGAACTCTGAATTATTGATGAGTTTCCTGGAAGACAATTTTTCGCTCTGTCACATAGCCCAATCTCGGGCTTTCTAACCCAGGTTTCTTGAAAGGAGACCACTATGCCTGCAACGACTCCTACCGCTACTGTAACGCTGCCGATCGTGGGTCTTCCCAAGCTGGCGCCGAAGAATACTGCCACCTGGTGGACCCCGAAGGTTGCGTACAGCCTTCTCGGGGTTCTGGTTTTCCTGGTGTTGGTGGGGTTCGCGATCTTCATGATCGCACGCTTCACTAACCCGGCAGCGCCGCTGCAGATCACCTGCGCCGACCACACGGTCGCTTCCTCGCAAGGGGAATGCGATGCGCGTGCGGAGGCCAACCGCCAGAAGGCCGAAGCCGAGCGTCTCCTCCGGGAGAATCGTGAGGCCGAGGCTCGTCGCCAGCAGGAGCGTCGCGATGCGGAAGCGCAACGCGAAGCGGAACGCCGTGAGGCCGACGCCAAGCGCGAACGAGATCGTCTCCAAGACGAACTCAATCGCGAACGCAATCGGCAGCAGCCCGTGGTTCAACCCACGGTCTATACTCCGGCGCCGCCGCTCGTGATCCAGCAATCGACACCTGCCCCTTCGTCTCGCCGTTATGCCTACGGGTGCACGGCAGATGGAACCAGGGTTGTCGGCAGGGGAACCAACCCCTGTGCTTGCACGATCGATGTGGCGGTTGGGCAAAAGTGCCCTGTCATCCGCAACGATCCGAACTATCACGGCGGCTAAATGATCTTTGTGGAGCGAGTGCAGTTTGGCACTCGCTCCCAGAGGGGTAAGAGTACTTTATAGAGTTTGTGCGTGACTTGTGTCTTGCGAACTTCGGTTCGCGGACATTATGACCTGCACAAGGTCCAATTAATAAATAAAAGAATAAGTATGACGAATACAAACAACATTTCAACTGCACGCCGCGCACTTTTCGGCTCTTTCGCTATGCTTGTAGTCGCATCAATGTTCTCATTGGGGTTTGTGCACACTGCCCATGCCCAGGAAGACGGCGTCATCGGCTCATACGATACTGATGGAAGTATCGGATCCTACGATACTGGGAGTATTGGATCGTACGCCCCTAATGGCACTATCGGTACTTATACAGACGGTGTAGTGGGGACATACAACAATAACGTTGATGGTGTCGTTGGTACTTATTCTTCCAATGTTGATGGAGCTATCGGTACTTATGTCGATGGTGTAGTGGGGACATACAACAATAACGTTGATGGCGTTATTGGGACATATACTTCAGCCCCAACAACGTATGTTTCCGGTGGCTACGCTGGTTCCTACTATCCCGCATACTACGGTTACGGTGGTTACTACGGCGGTGGTTCGTACTACGGCTCGACATATTACGGAACTTCGTACTACCCAACCTACACGCCTAACTACGGCACAAACACGTACAACAGCAGCACGACCTATGTCTCGAACGGTTACGCTTCTAGCGGCTCGTCTGGCAGCAGCGTTATCTACAGCGGCTCGACGTATTCATACCCTGTCATCACCGGTGTGTACCCGGTCGCAATGGCAGGCGGCCCGTCAGTGAGCCTCTCGGCAATTCCGTACACTGGCCTCGACCTTGGCGTAGGCGGCACGATCGCATATTGGTCATTCCTTATCCTCTGGTGCCTCTTTGCGGCATACCTCATCACCGTCAAGCGCGTGCATAACAAACTTATAACGATGCTCTTCGGCGAAAAGGATGCGCACGTGGCTGTCGCAGCGCACCAGGTGCACGAAGCAGTTGCTCACAAAGAGCAGGCACACGCGGGCCATGGGCACGATACACACGGCGCGTCGCACGCAAAACCTCACGCTCACGCACCAGTTGCAGCAGCTACCCAGGTAATCGACCCAATCGACCCCTTCATCCAATCGCAGATTGCGAACCGTACCGAAAAGTAAATACGGTACTATAGAACAGATTGACACGGCGCCCTCAACGGCGTAGGTTGTCCGCAGACGATATGGCTGCACAAAAAGGTATAGTCAATGAAATAGGAGAACGACGCGGCGCTTTTGCGGCCGCGTTTGTCGTGATTTTTGTCGCGATGGTTGTCTTTCTTGGGAGTGTTGATGCGCTGCCAAATCCTATCCACCCGTCGGTCTCTGAGGAGCCGGGCGTGAGTGGGGAAGTGCGCCAGACAGCATCCAGCACGCCGCAAGCGCCTGTGCGCATTGTTGCGCGCGACATTAGCCTCGATGCGACGGTTTCAAACCCGACATCAGTCGACGTTGATGTACTCGACCAAGCACTGCTTACAGGCGCGGTGCGCTACCCAACATCGGCACTCTTGGGTGTCGACGGTACGCTGCTTATGTTTGGCCACAGCAGTTACTTGCCCGTGGTGCACAACCAGGCGTACAAGACCTTCGACGATATACAAAAATTGAAGACGGGTTCTATCGTAAGTGTCTATTCATCCGACACGCGCTACGATTACAGTGTTGTGGATGTCCGTGTTGCAAACGCAAACGAAGACTCTATTACGCTCGACCCAGTGGGCAAGCATCTGACGCTTGTCACCTGCGACTCGTTCGCCTCCAAGAGCAATCGTTTCATTGTCGTCGCCGATTTTGTTGGGGCCTACAGCCTCGTTCATTAAAGCTTCATCTGCTCCACGGTACGTTTCTGTGAGTCCATCATTGAGAATCTCCCTCAGAGGTTTTTAGTGATGCTCTCGCAATCGCGGGAGTGTTCGCAACCACATACAGGGGAGACCCTCGATGTATAAGTTCTTTTCGGTCTTTGCTCTCCTGCTTGGTATTTCGGTACCTTGTGTGGCGAGCGCTCAGGCGGTCGACTGCAGTTTGCCTGCGTTCATGTACTCCGAGTCATGTCGGATGCATGGTCGTACGGCTCATGGGCCTATACCCTACAAGCTGCCGATGATCTGCACCATTATTCGCATCGCTCAGCCGGTGCGAAAGGTGACGTTCGTCGTTCGGGATGCTGCCGGCAACGTCCTCAACCCGCCCGAGGTGGAAACTCAGCACACGTCCGATAAAAAGGACCATGAAGTGTTCTGTGTTGGCCGCCACTGGTGGGAGAAAGCTCGGGACACCGGAGGCACCGTTGAGTTCTGTATCGAACCTGAGCCCGAGCGTGGCCTCGTTGAGAATTTCCACCGCAAGCGTTGGACATTCCGCACCTTCGAGGTCACCGAGCGTCTCAAGTATGGTGAGCGAGATTATGGAGCAATGGCAAAATATTACGCCGCTCTTAAGACACCGTTCCCCAAGTAGTCTGTGGAACCTGCGAGCGCATTTGAGCGCTCGCAGGACCACATTTTTTCTGAACATATAAACACCTTATGACAAAAGCACACACAACCGCATCCATTTTTAAGACACTGATCGTGCCGCTTTTTGTCGCGCTGTATTTTATTGGTGGTGTTTCGTTTGCGATGCATCGCGCAGCATTCAACTCATTTTTTGATATTCATATTGCACACGCAGAAGGTGACGGCGGCGGCGACGGCGGAGGCGGTGATGGTGGTGGCGACGGTGGAGGTGGTGGTGACGGAGGTGGTAGCTCAGGTGACGCAGGAGGCAGCTCTGGCGGCGGCTCTGCTGGTGATGGCACTGGTGATGGTGAAGGTGATGCCGGAGTTGGCGATAGCGATGGGTGCTGCGGCCCGTCAGGCCCAGATGCGCCATCTGCTCCAGATTCACCAGCATCACCTTCTTCACCAGGGCCCGGTCCTGGTTCGGGCGATGGCGGCGGCGATTATATATTCCCGCCGACTCCTCCAGCGCCTGGTTGCACCACAAATTGCAATCCGGTCCCTCCTGTTTGCCCAGCAGGCACTACAGGCACATATCCAAACTGCACAACGCCGCCTGGTGGCTGCACTACAAACTGCAACCCACCTCCGCCGCCGGGTTGTACAACAAACTGCAATCCAACGCCTCCGCCCCCGCCTCCCGGCGGTGGAGGGTGCAGCTTTGGCTGCGGTGGTGGCGGTGGTTCATTTGCCTACAATTACTATCCGCCAACACTGAGTTACTACGCGATCCCGCAAGTTACTCTTACGCAAGTGCCATACACCGGCCTTGATATGGGGCCACTTGCAACAGCGCTCTACTGGCTCTTCCTTGGCGTGTGGACGCTGCTTGGCGCTTACATGATCATCATCAAGCGCATGCATACAACTATTGCACAGAGAATGAACACCTTACTGTTCGGCGAATAAAAACACATACGAAAAACCCCTCGAGAATCTCGAGGGGTTTTTTGTTTTATATATTCGCGCGTTCACGGATGCGTTCGAGCATTGGCTCTACAAATTCATTCAGTGAGACAGTTTGTTTATCGCCATTGCGATTATTTTCAACAGTCACTGTTTGGTCGGCAACTTCTTTGTCGCCCACAACAATGGTGCAGGGGATCTTGCCTGTCTTTGCTTCGCGGATGCGTTTGCCAAGCGAGTCGTCGGCCAACATCTGCACGCGGACGCCGCGGCCCTTCAATGTACTAACGATGCTTTGTGCGTATGCGTTATGTGCTTCACCCACGGGGAGCACGGCAACCTGCACAGGCGAGAGCCAGAGGGGGAGTGCGCCGTCGAAGTGCTCGAGCAAGATAGCAGCGCAGCGCTCAAGCGAGCCTGCGATAGCCGCATGGATCATCACGATACGTTCCTTCTGGCCTTGTTCGTTGATGCAGGTCAAATCAAAACGTTCAGGGATGTTCATGTCGAGCTGAATCGTTGCAACTTGCCACTCGCGGCCTGCCGAGTTCTTTGCCATAAAGTCGAGCTTCGGGCCGTACAGCGCCGCTTCACCCGGACCTTCAAAGGTGTCTGCACCGCGCTCTTCTGCCAAGCTGCGCAACTCGCCTTCTGCAGTATCCCAAATGGCCGGTGTGCCGATGTATTTCTCTGGCGTTGCCGGGTCGCGGAACGAAAGGCGCACGCGCAAGGTAAAGCCAAACTTTTTGTAGAAGGTGTCGATGATATCCCAGATCTTCAAGAACTCTTCGCGTACTTGGGTGGTGCGGCAAAAGACGTGCGCGTCATCTTGGGTAATTGAAAGCACGCGTGTGAGGCCGCCCAATTCACCCGACTGCTCGTCGCGATACACCATCGTTGTTTCTGCGTAGCGTTGCGGCATCTCGCGATAGCTGTGCGGTTTGCGGTCGAAGATCTGCGTGTGGTGCGGGCAGTTCATCGGCTTCATCGCATACTCGCGGCCTTCGCGCGAGGTAATTTTGAAGAGATCTTCAGCAAATTTTTCCCAGTGGCCAGAGGTGACATAGAGTTCTTTTTTTGTGATATGGGGGATGGTTACCTTTTCGTAGCCGCGCGCTTCGCGCATCTCCCAAATAAATTTATCGAGCTCGTTGCGGAAAATAGTCCCTTTAGGGGTCCACAGTGGGAGCCCAGGGCCTACCAATTCTGAAAATGTAAACAGGTCCTGCTCTTTGCCAATGACGCGATGATCTCGTTCTTCCATATAATTTTTATGTAGTAGTAAATAAAATCACCCTAGTGAAAACACGAGTGCTCGTGTACTCACTAGGGCGATCTCACTGCTGACCGCGGTTCCACCTAGTTTCCCCGTATGGGGCACTTTAGTATCGGATTAGGCTCTCGCTCCCATCTGGGACTTCGGGTGGTAGCCGAAGCAATTTCCGTTTGTCTATCGTATCGTGCATAGAAAGGATGTCAATAAAGAAAAAGCGGCCTTAATGGCCGCGTTCGCTTAAGATTTCTTTTTGCGAGAGGTTTTCCTCTTGGGCAAAGCATTTTCTTGCATGCGCTTGAGGCCTTTGGTAAACGCCTCGTACATGTTCTTCTCTGAAGCTTCAAGCCCTGCTCGACGCATCAAATAGGCGATGGCCGGCTGCTGCATGTTGCCGATAGGCTTTTTGCCACCAGCAAAAGCATCCAATGCTCCTGGGATGTTATACAGATGCTTGTTGATCATGTTCGCAACAGGGTCGCGATGCACGACAGTCGACACGCCGAGAGAGGTCACAAAGTGCTGTTCACGCGCACCTGAGCCGCTGTTTGCAGACTCGCGCAACTGCCCTATCACGTCTTTGACCGCTTTGCGATCCTTGGCGGTCACGGACTTCGGGGCTTTTTCCAGAGCCTCGATTGCCCGTGCATACAAAGGGAACTCCGTACGGTTTTCCCACGTAGCGAGCGAGAGATGAGGAGGTTTGGGAATTGGTTTCCTGAGATCTTTTACGTGTTGTTCAAGTCCTGCAACGTCCATGATTAGCCTCCACAGCTAGAATTCAAGAACTTTTGTACTATAAATATCCTACAAAGCTTTCAGTGCTTCGGCAACCAGCGAAAGTTCGCCGTTGCGGTTGGAGAGTCGGCCTTTGAGCGCGATGCAGGTTTCGGGTTTGATGATGTCTTTGTGCTCGACAAAGTTTTTGGGGAAGACGACGGCCTCAATAGAGCCGTCGAAGTCGGAGAGTTTGATAAACGCCATCTGGTCGCCGCCGCGAGTGAGGATAGTACGTACGTCTTCTATCATGCCGGCGGCAACCGCGGTTTGGCCTGGCATAATGCGCTGCTTCATCTGGCCGATGGTCATCGGGCGCTTCGACAATTTTTCGCGGAAGCGGTCGAGCGGGTGGCCCGACACGTAGAGGCCAAGCAACTCTTTTTCCCACGCCAATTTTTCTTGCTGTGATGCTTCGGGCGCTGGAGATAATGTGATGCCGCCCGTGCTTTCTGCCATGCCGGCAAAGAGCGAGTCTTGTGCTTGCTCGGCGCCTGCGTCGCGTTGGAATTGCAGCATCAACTCCAAGTTCGCCATCATCTGCCCGCGCTCACCAAACGAGTCGAGCGCACCGCACTGGATCAGCGACTCGAGACCCTTTTTGTTCATTGTGCTGCCGGCAGTGCGTTTCAAAAAGTCAGAAAGGGAAGTAAACGGCCCGTTTGCTTTGCGCTCGGCAATCAATGCGTCCGCAACGCCTTGGCCAAAGTTTTTGATTGAGTAGAGACCGAAGCGAATTGCATCGCCTTTCAAATCGCCCGCAAGCGACGCTGCTTTTGCGCTACGCTCCTCATTGTTTGAGCCAAGCAAGGCGGTAAATGTACCGAAGCTTTCGTTCACGTCGGGCGGCAACACCTCGATACCCATGCGCTTACATTCAGCAACAAGTATCGATACTTTGTCGACGTCGCCGGCGTCTGCTGTGAGCGCAGCCGAGAGATATTCCACTCCGTAGTTGGCTTTCAGATACGCGGTTTGGTACGAGACGCGGCCGTAGCTCGCCGAGTGCGCTTTATTAAAGCCGTATGCGGCGAATGGTTCGATCCAGGCCCAGACACGTTCTGCCTTCGCGCGCGGCCACCCCGACGTGGTGACGCAGCCTTCAATAAATTTCTCTTTCTGCTTCTGCATTTCTTCCGGGATTTTTTTACCGACGGCTTTGCGGAATTTGTCCACCTCGCCCCAGCTGTAACCCGCGAGTTGGTTTGCCATCATGAGCAAGTCGTCTTGGTACACCAAAATGCCGTAGGTCTGTTTTAAGATCGGCTCCATCGCTGGGTCTAAGTACGAAATCAAGTTCGGGTTGTGTTTGCGTTCGATATAGTTCGGGATAAATTGCATCGGCCCCGGGCGGTAGAGCGCCACCATTGCGTTGATGTCGTGGATAGTCGAGGGGCGGAGTTCTTTCAGCGCACGCGTCATGCCGCCACCGTTTAACTGGAAGGTTGCTTCAGTCTCACCGCGTGCGAGCATTTCGAATGTTTTGGTGTCGTCGAGCGGTATCGTTTCAATATCGAGCTCTTTGCCGCGTGTCGTTTTAATAAGTTCGACGGCGTCGGCCAGCATCGTGAGGTTTTTGATACCAAGGAAGTCGAACTTGGTGAGGCCCACGCCGTCTTCGCCCACGCTGTACATGTCGTACTGCGTAATCAGCTTGCC
The DNA here is from genome assembly GCA_029288895.1 of Candidatus Adlerbacteria bacterium. Taxonomy (GTDB): domain Bacteria; phylum Patescibacteriota; class Minisyncoccia; order Phycocordibacterales; family SBAW01; genus GWA1-54-10. The sequence goes on from JARIGK010000001.1 coordinate 118,532, forward strand.
GCCCTTGGGGTCTTTTTGGAGCGGCGCATATTCGACGAGTGGTTTGGGTGCGATAACGACGCCCGCGGCATGCACACCGACGTGGCGCGCGCAGCCTTCAATTATCTTTCCCAAGTCGATGATTTCTTTGGTCTCTGGTTCTTTCTTGTACATCTCGCCGAGCGCGGGGTTTTCCACGAGTGCGCGCTCAAGTGTCATGGGGAAGCCTTGTGAGCCCATCGGGATTTCTTTTGCGATGCGGTCGCCCAAGCCGTAGGGCTGGCCAAGCGCGCGGGCGACGTCGCGCACTACGCCGCGGGCAAGCATCGTACCGAAGGTGCCGATTTGGGCCACATGGTCGTCGCCATATTTTTTGCGCGCGTACTCAATCACCTCGTCGCGTCTATTGTCGGCGAAGTCCATGTCGATATCTGGCGCTGAGGGGCGCTCGGGGTTCAAGAAGCGCTCGAATGGGATCTTGTATTCAAGAGGGTCAATCTTGGTGATCTGCAACAAGTAGGTCGTCATTGAACCGGCGACCGAACCGCGGATGTTGGTGTAGATATTGTTCTCGCGCGCAAAGCGGATCAAATCTTCCACCACCAAAAAGTACGCGGCATAGCCCTTAAATTTAATGATGCCAAGTTCGTAGTCGAGACGCTCGAGCACATCCTCACGGCCCTCGAGCCCGCGGGCTTTTAAACCTCTCATGCACAACTCGCGCAACAGGTCGTCTCCGGTTTTGCCCGGGGGAAGCGGGAATTCGGGGAAGATAAATTTACCGATGGTGAGTTCGACATTGCAGCGCTCGGCAATCGCCACTGTTTGTGCGAGCGCCTCTTTGCCAAACGTCGATTCCATCTCGCCGCCCGAAGGGAAGTAGTGTTCGACATCGTCGTCAGCCAAGCCGCCGTCATCGCCACCGCGGTTTTCGATAGCGCGCATTACGTCCCACGCGCGCGCATCAGATGGCTCGAGATAAAAAATCTCCCACAGTGCTGCGTCAGTGTAGACATTCCCTTTACCAAATATCTTTTCTACTTCTGCTGAACGCTCGCCGCGGATGGTGGGCACGACAGCAATCAGCCCGTCTCTATGTTTCTTAATCAGTTCAAGCGAATAGACACCTTCGTGCTCGACTTGTACTTCAGTAACCAGTTTGAGCAAGCTCTGGTAGCCGGTGTTGTTCTCGCAGAGTAGGAGCAAACGCGACGCTTCAAGCGGCACTTCGATGCCGATGATCGGTTTGATGTCGTTATCGACGCATTCTTTATAAAAATCGATGGCGCCATAGAGGTTGCCGATGTCTGTCAGTGCCAGCGCCTCCAAACCCTCCTTTTTTGCCCGGGCCACAAGTTGTGGGATTTTGGGGAGCGCCTTCAGCAGTGAGTAGTGCGAATGGACATGGAGATGTGCGTACTTCGCAGACATATAGTGAGTATACTAGGAAGGTGAAAAAACTCCTCATTGGCGTTGATGAAGCCGGCAGAGGGCCCTTGGCGGGGCCGGTTTCTGTTGGTGTTGTCGCAGTAGAGAAAGACTTTGATATCAAAGCGGCATTTCCGGGCGTTGGAGATTCGAAAGCCCTCAGCGAGAAAAAGAGGGAAGAGTTGTTCGCTATTGCTGAGGCGCTGCAACAGAGAGGTGACATTTCCTACGTCGTGGTATTTGCCTCGGCAGAAGAAATTGATAGGGACGGCATCGTGCCGGCAATCCGGGCTTCTGTATATAAAGGAGTAGAACAGCTGGCGCCTGAAGCCCTCGGCGTGCACGTGTTGCTTGATGGATTGTTAAACGCACCGCCCGCATATTCTCAACAAACGATCATCAAAGGCGATGCCACCGAACCGGTCATTTCACTGGCATCAATTTTAGCCAAAGTGTCGCGCGACCGTGTGATGGTTTCATTGGCAAAAATGCACCCCGAGTACGGGTTTGAAAAGCACAAAGGCTATGGGACAAAGGCCCATATTGAAGCCATCCAAAAATTTGGCCTCTCGCCAATGCACAGGCGGAGCTACTGCCGTTCCTTGTAATATTTGGACCTTTTTGGTATGGTGGGGCCATGGTAGTCCGCATGAGACACACACGTGCACACACGGCAAACCGCCGTTCGCACCACGCGCTCAAGTCGCAGACGCTCGCAAAATGCGAGTGTGGCGCACCGCGCGTATCTCACCGCGCATGCGCGGAATGTGGCCGCTACCGTGGGCGCGTTGTCGTTGATATGGCAGCGAAGGCCAAGAAGAAGGCAGCGAAAGCTGGAAGCAAGAGCGAGGCAGCTAAGTAATATCTCGGTTCGCTCTTGGGTCTAATCTCGTTCGATTCTCGTTCTCGTGTTCTATAACATATGGCGAATAGACATCTTTCACGGTCGGTCGTACTCCAAACCCTGTTTGAATGGGACTTTCGCAATTGTTCAAAAGAGCAACTTTCTGAGTCGCTTCTTCGTAATGCGGGTGAGTTCGCGCCCGGCGCGGGCGATATGCCGTTTATGGAAGAGCTCCTCCAGGGCGTTGTCGACAGAAAGGCCGATCTCGACTTGGTGATAGAAAAAGCTGCACCGGAGTGGCCGCTTGAACGTATCGCATTAGTCGACAGAAATGTCCTCCGCCTTGGCCTCTACGAATTGCTCTTTTCTGATCGAGAAAAAGTGCCGGCAAAAGTTGCAATCAACGAAGCTATCGAACTTGCTAAAAGCTTTGGCGGCGAAAACAGCGGACGCTTTGTAAACGGTGTGCTCGGTGCTGTCTACAAAGAGCTTGGCGAGCCAGGCAAAGACGAAGTCTCTAAAAAGAAAAAAGATGTTCCGTACGAGCAACTGCCAGTGCAGAAGCTTGGCGGCGCTATAGTGTACGCGCGCCACAATGGTGAAGTGTATTTGGCGCTGGTGCACGATATCTTCGGCCACTGGACGCTGTCGAAAGGAAAAATTGGCGATAAGGAGGAGTTTGCAAACGAGACGGTCGAGGAGGGAACCATCCGCGAGATCAAAGAAGAGATGGGCCTCGACATCAAACTGATAGAAAAGGTGGGCGAGAACGAGTACGTAGCGTCGGACCCTAAAACGGGCAAGAAGCGCAAGCATGTGGTGTATTTCTTGGCAGAGGCGCCCTATGGCGAAATAAGTTTAAAGGTGACAGGCGGGCTCGACGATGCACGATGGTTCAAAGTGTCGGATGCGCTTGAGCTTAATTTTTATGACGATATGTTGCCGCTTGTTACAAAAGCATTGCAGCAGATTAAATAACACACATGGCAGACAAAGATTTTGGTTCGTTCGAGCGCACGCTTGGGCTCCAGTTTAATGACGTACAGATTTTGCGCCAGGCATTTACGCATCGCTCGTACATCAACGAGCATCGCGGCGAGACGCTTGGGCATAACGAACGCCTCGAGTTTTTGGGCGATGCTGTGCTCGAACTTATTTCGACCCACTTTTTGTATGAACAGTATCCAGACAAACCAGAGGGCGACCTCACCGCGTACCGCGCAGCACTTGTAAACGCCGTGACGCTCGGCGATTTGGCAGCGCAGCTTGGAATGAATGACTACCTTTTGCTTTCAAAAGGCGAGTCAAAAGACACGGGCCGCGCACGCCAAGTGCTTTTGGCAAATGCGTTTGAGGCAGTTGTTGGCGCCATCTACTTGGATTTGGGCTACGATGCCGCAAAGAAATTTATAGAAGAGCATTTGTTCCCGAAGATGGACGACATCATCAAAAAGCGCCTGTGGCAGGATGCAAAGTCGGCACTCCAAGAAAAAGTGCAAGAACAAGAGGGCACAACGCCGCACTACTCGGTGCTTAAAGAAACGGGCCCCGACCACGACAAACATTTCCTTGTTGGCGTCTACGCGGCTAGCCATATGCTTGCCCAAGGCGAAGGCCGCTCCAAACAAGAAGCCGAACAATCTGCAGCAAGAGCCGCACTTGAAGCGAAGGGATGGTAGATATTGCTTTTTAAAATATTTGTGTTAAATTATTGGTCAGAACAGAAGTTTGGAAAATCTTTAAATTCTTCCTGAATTATATAAATTCCACCCACTCACACCGACTGGAGGCACTCATGCCTAGTGAAAACAAGGAGAAGCAAGACCTACATCAACGTCTTGTCGGCTGGCATGCCCATAAATTTGGTCTTAGCCATGAAGCCGATGAAGATGAGGTGATGGATCACGATCGGAAGTTGCGCGCGCAGGCGCAAAACCTTCCTGAAGACGCCAATTGGTTCCGTGTCTTTTGTGCTGAGCTCAAGTCAGGAATCAAAAATCCCACCATCCTTGCGTTCTGGGATTCGGATGGGGGATTGAGTTGGTCCGACGATCCTTCAATGGCGCTTGATCCTGCTCGGGAAGCGCATACAATTTTCTGCAAGGAAGAATAGTGTTTAAGCTCCGCGACATGCGTCGCGGAGCTTTTTCTTTGCTACAATGTGAGGCAATGCGGCTGAAGTCGATAGAACTCACGGGGTTTAAGTCATTTGCGCGCAAGACGGAATTGCAATTTGCGTCGGCTATTACTGCTATCGTGGGACCAAATGGTTCTGGTAAATCGAACATCGCTGAGTCGTTCCGCTTTGTGCTTGGCGAGCAGTCGATGAAGTCTATGCGCGGCAAGCGCGGTGAAGATATGATCTGGAACGGTTCAGGTGCGGTGCCGCGTGGCGGCCGTGCGTCCGTTAAACTGGTCTTCGACAATAGCGACCGCGCACTCAATTTGGATTTTGATGAAGTAACGCTCGAGCGTGTCGTGTACCGCGACGGCGGTAACGACTATTTGCTTAACGGTAGTCAGGTGCGCTTGCGCGATATCTCGGAATTGTTGGCGCAGGCAAACATTGGCGCATCGGGCCACCATATTATTTCGCAAGGCGAGGCAGACAGGATACTTTCGTCATCATCAAAAGAGCGCCGCGAGATGCTCGAAGACGCACTTGGCCTCACCGCCTATTTGTATAAAAAAGAAGAAGCAGAGAAAAAGTTAGAGAAAACTGCCGAGAACATGCGCGAGGTCGAAAGCTTGCGCCGCGAATTGGCACCGCATCTGCGCTTTTTGCAAACACAGGTAAAGAAAATAGAGCAGTCGCAGAAATTACGCGAAGAAACAACACTCGCCTATATCGAATACTTTAAACGCGAAAGCGTCTACTTGAATGTCGCAGGTGCCATGCTCCGCGAAGAAAAGAGCGCACCACAAAGCGAATATACAAATCTGCAGGGCCGCATCGAACATTTGCGCGCCGAAGTCGCCAAAAAGCAGGGCGACACAGGGGCGTCCGAACTAGTGGCGCTCGAAGCTGAGGGTCGGGCTGCTGCCTCGCGCGAGGCGTCGCTTGTTCGCGACATTGGCCGCATCGAAGGAGAGATTTCTGCACACGAACGCATTGCACATACGGTGCAAGACTCTGTGCCTGGTGCTGAAGCGCGCGCATTTGCGCAGCGCGTCGAGCGTGATTTGGAAAGCGCACTCCAAGGTGGCGACATGCACGCAACACTGTCGGCGCTTATTGCATTGGCAAAAGATTTTTTGCATAAGATTACGCGCGTCCAAGAGCAGACCGGCGACTCTGTTGAGGATTTGAAGCAGAAGAAAGAATCTTTAGAACGTGAACTTGAGACGCTGCGCGCAACCCAAGAGGGCATCCAAGCAAAAGTCCGCGAATTGCGCACCAAGATCGAAGGCGAAAAGGATGCCAACCGCGAAGCCGAGCGCGAATTGTTCCAAGCAATGGCAAAGCGAAGCGAGTTGGAAGCAGTGCTTTCAAACCTGCGCAACAGGGAAGATATGCTCGCGCGCGACGAAGCGCAGTTTAAACAAGAATTGGGCGAGGCTGCTGCACTCTTGGGCCGCGAAGTTGCAGAGTACGAACAGACAAATGTATATGCCGAAAACGGCGGGGCTATTTCCGATGCCGAAATTGCAGACGAGCCGCGGCAAAACCAAGAAGAGCGCCGCCGTGCACTTGAGCGAAAGAAGATTCGTTTGGAGGAGCTTGGTGCCGGCAACTCGAGCGAGGTATTGAAAGAGCACAAAGAAACAACCGAACGCGATGAATTTTTGGCGCGCGAATTGAACGACCTCGAGGCATCGGCAGTGTCACTCAAACAGTTGATTGTGGAACTCACGGAGACATTGTCTGTCCGCTTTACCGAAGGTGTCGACAAAATCAACAGCGAGTTCGATCGCTTCTTTAAGTTGATGTTTGGCGGCGGCTCGGCAGCCTTGAATATCGTCAAAGAAAAGAAATTTGCTCGTGGTGAAGAAAATAATGAGAGTGATGAAGACAACGAAGATGTTGAAGAGGGTGTGGAAATTGGTATCTCGCTGCCCCACAAGCGCATCAAGGGGTTGCACATGCTTTCGGGCGGCGAACGCGCGCTTACATCCATTGCGCTTATCTTTGCGATGAGCCAGGTAAACCCGCCGCCATTTTTGATCTTGGATGAAACAGAAGCTGCCCTCGACGAAGCAAACTCACGCCGCTATGGCGACATGATAGAAAGTTTGGCAGAAAAATCGCAGCTTATTTTGATCACGCACAACCGCGAAACAATGTCGCGCGCAGGTATCCTCTACGGCATCACGATGGGCTCCGACGGCGTCTCCAAACTCCTCTCCGTTAAATTCGAAGATGCACTCGCGGTGGCGAAGTAAGTTGTGTTTCGAACAAAACTGTTTTATATAAAAAGAGACCTCAACAGAGGCCGATGTTTATTTGGGAGAAGGTAGTATGGTTGGTCAGAATCTGCTCTTCAGCGGCGAATTTCTTTACCGGCGTGTGGGTCTGGGCATCTTCAGGCGCTCCATTGGAGTGGCGCCTGGCCCTTGGCTCCAGTCGGATGACATCTCTATCCCCGACACGGTTAAGAAGTTTTTCGGAATCGCTTAGTCGACAAGTTCGAAATCAGCGGTTCGAGCGGCCAAATCGGTCGCAGTAAGTTTTACGCGCGCGGTATCACCGAGCGCGTATTTTTTATGCTAGGCTAACCGTATGAATACAAGAGGCATTTTTGAAAATATACTCGATGTGCTTATTTTTGTTATCGTTACTCTACCTATTAGCCTCATGCTTTTCTTTAGTACGTTCTGTACAGGAGACGAAGGTGATCTCGGTACTTGCGCTATTAGCCTATTCACCCCTGTGTTCAATGCAGTGTCTGCCTTCTTGCTCTTGGCGGCCTTTACAGGGATCGTTTGGATACCGTTCGTTTTTGCAGGTCTTATAATTTCGCTTGTAATAAAAGTGCGCCGCTATCGTTCAGGAGGATTCCCAAAACCCGTTGGCAAACGTGTCGTTGAATGTATAACACTTTTGCCTTTTGTGGTCGTTTTGGTCGTTTTGTACTTCTCCTACCAGTAGCCTCGTTTATTGGCAAACTGATGAGCCACTAGGCATTGACCAATTCGAAATCTGCAGTGCGGGCCGCTAGGTCCGTTGCAACGAGTTTTACGCGCACGGTATCACCGAGCGCGTATTTTTTTTGCGTGCGCTGGCCGACGACAGCGTATTCTTTTGGTTTGTGTTCGAAAAAGTCTTTACCGATTGCCTTCATACGGACGAGGCCTTCTGATGCAGAAATTTTATCTTCCACATAAATGCCCCAGTCGGTAACGCCAGAAATAACCGCATCAAATTCTTGCCCGACGCGTGCGCTCAAATACTCCACCTGTTTGTAGCGGATAGAATCGCGCTCGGCCGAGACGGCCTTCGCTTCCTGTTCGCTTGCCGTGAGGCACATCTTTTCCAATGTCGAATACTCGCGGCGGGTAATTGGTTTGCCGTCCAAGTGCGACGCTAAGATGCGGTGCACGAGCATGTCCGGATAGCGGCGGATAGGCGAGGTAAAGTGCGTGTAGTAGTCGAACGCCAAGCCGAAGTGCCCGATGTTGCGTGTCGAGTAAATAGCTTTCGCCATCGAGCGCAAGGTTGCTGTGCGGATCAAATGTTCCTCAGGTGTGCCTTTGATGTCGTCCAACAATTTGCCGATATCTTTTGCAGACGGCTTTCTTTTCTTGTTAGAAAATTCGTAGCCTATTGCGCGCACAAACGTTGCCAATTCGTCGATGCGGTCGGCCTTTGGGTCGTCGTGGATGCGGTAGAGGAAGACCAGACCGTGTTCTGGATTCTTTTCTGCCAACTTGGAGACATACTTTGCCACCTCGCGGTTGGCCAAGAGCATGAACTCTTCAATAAGAAGGTTGGTCTCGATACGCACTTTGCGCACGACGCCCACAGGCACACCTTTTTCGTCGAGCTGGAATTTTACTTCGTTATCGCCGAAGTCTATTGCGCCCTGCTGTTCGCGCTGCTTGCGCATGATGCGCGCCAAATCTCGAAGAATAGTAAGCGCTTCGATATGTTCGCCCTCATTTTTATCTAAAATTTCTTGTGCCTGCTCGTACGTAAAGCGTTTGTTAGAACGGATGATTGATTTGGCAAACGAGCGTTCGAGTACGTCGCCCCCTTTGGTGATTTTGAATACTGCCGAAAAGGCGAGGCGATCTTCGTCGGCCTTCAAGCTGCAGACGTTGCCCGACAACTCGTGCGGGAGCATCGGGATGGTTGCATCAACAAGGTATACAGACGTGCCGCGTTTTACTGCCTCGTCATCTATAGCGGTGCCAGGTGCGCAGAAGTAGGTTGCATCGGCGATGTGTACGCCGATTTCATAATTACCATCTGGCAGCGTTTCAATCGAAAGTGCATCGTCGAAGTCCTTTGCATCCACGGGGTCGATAGTAAAGGTGAGTTTGTCGCGATAATCGGCACGCTTCTTCGCCTCTTCTTCAATAATCTGTGCGTGATTCTTTTCTATCTCTTGTGCCTCGCGCATCACTTCGGGCGGGAAGGTGGTAGAGAAGCCGTGCTCGAGCACGATGGCGTTCATCTCCACACGATGTTGGCCCGCTTCGCCGATATTCTGCATCACGCGACCTTTTGCCGTAGTGCCATCAAACGATACAAGTTCAACCAAAAGCTTCTCGCCTTCTTTGAATTTTTGGCCCACATCAATTGCGGTCTGGAAGCGCATGTCGTCGGGCATGACAAGGCCTGCCTTTACCGTGCAGACAAAACGCGTCTTTGCACGCTGTGCGATGTTGATGACGCGGCCGCGCGGGCGAGGGAAGAGCGAAAGCAGTTCCACCTCGACCTGGTCGCCGTTTAATGCGCCATTGAGCTTCTCTGGGAAAATCTCGATATCTTCTTTCTCTTTCTGTGGCTTGTCTGCCTTTTCATCAACAGGCCACGCGAGGTACCCCGTGCCTTTGCGGGTTACTTGGACAATGCCTGAAATATGCTTCTTTTCGCCCTTCTGGCGCCCCTGGGGAGTCATTAATAACCTCATACTAGTCTATTTATTGACGTTTTGCCAGCGGCCTGCTAAAGTGCATGCATCCCCGTTCGGGGCATTTTAATTCAGTATATGTTGACCATCAGACTCAGCCGCGTAGGACGCAAGAACGACCCGTCATTCCGGGTTATTGTTGTTGAAAGCAAGCGCAAGCCTCAGCCAGGTAATTATTTGGAAATGGTTGGTTCGTACAACCCGAAAGCAGGTACTGTCACTTTGAAGGCAGACCGCATTAAGTACTGGCTCTCGCAGGGCGTCACTGTGTCTGACACCGTGCACAACATGCTCGTCTCGAACAAGATCATCGACGCAAAGAAGATAAATATTTTGCCAGCATTTGTAGCGCCGGCAGTTGAAGCGGCTCCAGAAGCCCCGGCGCCTGCAGCAGAAGCAGCTCCAGCAGAAGAGGCACCTGTGGAAACTCCAGTTGCTGAAGCAACCCCAGAAGCATAAACTTCTAGTAGTGCGAACTAACAGCTAAATATACTGTGATGCCAGAGAAAGATCAGGAATTTTTGGAGTTCGTCGTGAAGGGTTTGGTCGACCACCCAGAGGAGGTCAAGATCACCCGCACGGTCGACGAGATGGGCGTTTTGCTCATGCTTGATTTGAATCAGGAAGATATGGGTAAGGTGATTGGCCGCTCGGGCAACACCGCAAAAGCTATCCGCACGCTCCTCCGCGTTGTCGGGATGAAGCACAATGCCCGCGTCAATTTGAAGATCAATGAGCCAGTTGGTGGCCGCTCACCAGAAGCTGGCGGTGGTTCAGGGAACACTGGCTGGGATGGCTCACACGAAGCTGCCGCAGCTCCGCAAATGAAGTCGATCGATGAGGCAATGGAATCCCTCGGCGATTTCTAAAACTCTTTTGCAAAAGAAAATGCCCTCGGAGTTTCCTCCGGGGGCGTTTTTGTTTTAGGCGGCCAACAGAGTGGGCTCAGTCGGCGTCTCGACGAAAGGTACGAGAAGCCTGTCGAGCATGCCTTCTATGCAATTGCGAGCAATCAAAGGATCGCTCTGCAGGAGATTGACCCAGTGCTCCACCTGCTTGCTCAGCAACTTTCGTTGACGCCGCTTTGTGCGATTTGTCTTGTACGTTTCGGAAGCCGCAGAAACAGCACGACGAAGTTCGACAAGGCGGTCGAACTCGGAAATGTGTCCTTCGGGTATCGACGGACGAATAAGTGCCACCGTCCCCAAGCAAAAAGTCGATTTGTTGTTCCTGAAGAAACGAAGGAACGCTTTTTCGACTAAAGACTTGAGTGTCGGCGCCGGAATGGTCCGAGTGAGGTTATAGAGAACCCCCGGCTTCTCGATGAAGATATCGATAGCCCGATTGAGATTGCGGCTCGGCAGCCGGTATTCGACGATGAATTCGCCGAACCACGAAGTGAACTCGGGATAGGCAAGCATGAAGGGAGCCATCCTCGCGTTCTGCGGACCGATAAGGTAGCGACGAAATTTCTCCTTGCGGGCCGCAGTGAAGCCAGCCAGCATTTTTTTCGCAAGTCTATGCGGAAGAAAGAAATCCATTGGCAAATCGTGGCGATTGCCCAACATGAAATCACGCTCTTCCGTCGAGCAGTCCATTGTAGGAGAGAACCTCCAGGCTTGGTCGATATAATGTGCAATATGCTCTTGTCGGCGCATCAGGCTTTCGCGGAAATGCACTTCGCGGGACATGATACCTTCCTCGTGGAGGCGGTCGGCGAGCGCTTTGGGGTACGGACCCTTACGCTCTTCGAAGTTGTGTTGTGCAAGGCGTTCAGCTGGTGAAAGCTGAATGCACATGGTGCCGTCACTCAGAATGCACATATCTAGTCTCCCTTGGTTAATGTGCGACTGCCGGCACTATAGCACGCAAGGCTCGCGCTGCAAGAAAAGTGTGGTATTGTGCACACCAATGAAATTCCACGTCGTAACACTCTTTCCGGAGGTTGTTCTGGCGTACACAAATGCGTCGATACTTGGCCGTGCACAAAAAGAGAAGCTCTTGGAGGTAAAGACGTACCAGCTGCGCGATTTTGTAACGAACAAATGGGGTAAAGCTGATGAGCGGCCCTATGGCGGCGGCCCGGGTATGGTGTTGCAGGCGGAGCCGTTTATTCGCGCTGTTGAGAAAATTTCAAAAAATAAAAAGGGCGTAAAAGTGTTGATTACGTCTGCGGGCGGCAAAGTACTTACCAACGAGTACGCAAAGAAGCTCGCAAAGCAAAAAGACGTGGTTATTTTGTGCGGCCGCTATGAGGGTATTGATGCGCGGGTAAAGAAAGCGCTGAAAGCAGAAGAGGTGTCTGTCGGCCCGTACATTTTGACGGGCGGCGAAGTGCCGGCCCTTACTATTATTGATACGACTGCGCGCCAGATTAAGGGCGTGTTGGGTAAATTTGAGTCATTGGAAGAGGGGAGGGTCGCGTCGCATGATGTCTACACGCGGCCAGAAACCATCGTTTATAAAAAGAAAAAATATAGTGTGCCTAAAGTGCTTTTGTCTGGCCATCATGCCAATATCGACGCGCAGCGCGCGAAGCGCCAAAGCGGAAAGGGTGCATAACTGCGGTTGACTGAAGATTTGATGAAGAGTATGTTTTGCGATAGCGACCTCTAGCGGGGGAGCGCGTAGAGTACATTCCAGCAATGTTTGTTTAGGGAGAAAAGCATGGACCGTAGCAGGAAGTCCGGCAATAAAAAGCCGGTGATCTCGGGTAATATCGGGGTCAACCGCGGCAAGCCCATCATGACCAAGAAGGGTCCTCGCTGGCCCAACAAGTCGTAACCCCTCCAACAAGACAAGGTAGAGAAGGAATAAGACAATGGCTAAGTCCAAAAAGTCGGCGGCAAAATCAACGCCGGCACCAGGCCTGTTCCCGCATAATGCGCCTAAGACGCAAATCTGCGGTTGCGGTGCTCCTTTGCAGCAAGGTCTTGCTGGGAAGGAGTGTTCCGTGAACAAGATCTATTGTTCCGGTATGCCTCCATCGGCACCGCCTACCATTGCCCAACTGAGCTTGGGCGCTGGCAAGTAGCCGTTTTTCGGCAAGAATCACAAGGGCCGCCCCTCAAAAGGCGGTCCTTACTCTTTTTATATGAAGAATCCCCAAAGATGAGCTTGACGTGAAGTAAAAGGTGGCTATACTTATAGACGAAACCAAAAGCAGGGCATGACTGAGTTCTGAGAGCTGGGTTTCAGAACACCAAATTTGTGGCACAAGCCACCAACAAAAGCGAGGGATAAAACCCAAAGCTTGGGAGCGTTATACGCGCCCACTTTTTCGCGTTTATAGATACTGCAGAGTTCGCATTATCAGTCGTGCACTCTATTACTAAGCTCGTCACTTACTAACTAAGTATTAGCCCCTATGCGTGAACAAAAGTACTTCAGCCGTTTCCGTGCGCCCCGCACCGACACCCCAAACTTGGTGTCCGCACAAGTCGATTCCTTTAACACTCTCCTCAAGGATGGAGTCAAAGAAATCTTCAAAGAGTTCACTCCTATCAAGGACTACTCAGGTAAGAAGTTCGACCTCGAGTTTGTAAAAATCGAGTTGGGCGAGCCGAAGTACGACGAGCACTACGCAAAAGCGCAGAAGCTTTCGCTCGACATTCCTCTCCGCGCAATCGTGCGCCTCAAAAACAAAGTGACGGGTGAAGAGAAGGAGCAGGAGATCTTCCTTGCTGACTTCCCAGTCATGACCGACCACGGCTCGTTCGTCATCAACGGCGTCGAGCGCGTTATCGTGCCGCAATTGGCACGCTCATACGGCGTGTTCTTTACCGCAGACGAGGTAAAGGGCAAGCGCCACTTTGGTGCAAAGGTCATCCCTGCACGCGGCGCATGGATCGAAATCGAATCGGACGCAGACGGCATGCTCTGGGTTCGCATCGACCGCAAGCGCAAATTCCCTGCAACATCCCTCCTCCGCGTACTTGGTGCATCGAACGATAAGGACATCAAAGACCTCTTCTCGAAAACCCCTGAACAAAAGGCATGGGCAAACCTTTCTATTGAAGAGGATCCAGCAAAAACAATCGACGAAGCATACGTCGAAATCCACAAGCGCCTCCGCGACGGCGACTTGGCAACTGCTGCAAACGCACGCGAATACATCAACTCTATCTTTAGCGAAGAGCGCTACGACCTTTCCCGCGTCGGCCGCTACCGCTTTAACCAGCGCTTCAACAAATCGCTTGATGAGAAGGAGCTTGGCCGCAAGACCTTGAGCTTGGATGACATCGTCCAGGTTCTTCAGCATGTCATTAGCTTGGAAAATGACCCTGATGCAGTCGAAGACAACATCGATCACTTGGGTTCTCGCCGCGTCCGCTACGTGGGCGAAATGCTCCAGCAGCGCCTCCGCGTTGGTTTGACGCACATGAAGCGCAACATCCAGGACCGCATGTCGACCATCGACACTGAGGCTACGATGCCGCAGCAGTTCGTTAACCCGCGCCCGCTCCAGGCTCGCATCAAAGAATTCTTTACTACCAACCAGCTCGCACAGTTTGCGCAGCAGACAAACGTCCTCGAAGAGCTCGAGCACATGCGTACGCTCTCGGCTTTGGGCCCGGGTGGTCTTACTCGCGAGCGCGCAAGCTTCGAAGTGCGCGACGTGCACCCATCGCACTACGGCCGTCTCTGCCCAATCCAGACTCCAGAAGGCCCGAACATCGGTCTTATCTTGCGCTTGGCAACCTTTGCCCGCGTGAACGATTTCGGCATGATCGAAACGCCGTACGTCAAAGTCCAGAACGGTAAAGTTACCGGCGAAGTCGTATACCTCAACGCCGCAGAAGAAGAAAAGCAGATCATCGCGCACGGTGCGACGAAAGTAAAAGACAACGGCGAAATTGAAGAAGATATGGTCGAAGTCCGCCAGAGCGGCCACCCGACCCGCGCGTCGAAGAAGGATGTGAACTACATCGACGTCGACCCAGCACAGCCGTTCTCAATCGCAACGTCGATGATCCCATTCCTCGAGCACGACGACGCAAACCGCTCACTCATGGGTTCGAACATGCAGAAGCAGGCAACACCTGTGATCCTTCCTGAAGCACCGCTTGTCGCAACCGGTATGGAAGCACGCGCAGCAAAGGACACCGGCCGCCTCGTCTTGGCAAAAGAAGCAGGCACCGTTGTACAAGCTGACGGCAAGCGCATCATTGTTAAAACTGAAAAGGGTAAGGATCAAGAATATCCACTCGTAAACTTTGTTCGCACCAACGGCTTTACCGCACTCCATGGCCGCCCAGCAGTCTCTGTTGGCACGAAGGTCAAGAAGGGTGATCTGTTGGCAGACACCTCAACATCAGCTGATGGTCAGTTGGCACTCGGCCAGAACGCACTTGTGGCGTTTATGTGCTGGAGCGGCGCAAACTACGAAGACGCAATCATTATCTCGGAGCGCCTCGTCAAAGACGGCAAGTTCTCATCGGTCCACATCGAAGAGTTCGTCTGCAATGTCCGCGACACCAAGCTTGGGCCCGAGGAAACAACGCACGACATCCCGAACGTTTCTGAAACCAAACTCCGCAACTTGGACGAAGACGGCATCATCCGCACCGGCTCGGAAGTCCGCCCGGGCGATATACTCGTGGGTAAAATTACGCCAAAGGGCGAAACACAGCTCACCCCAGAAGAGCGCCTCTTGCGTTCGATCTTCGGTGACAAGGCTCGCGATGTGAAGGACTCGTCGCTCCGCATGGAAAACGGCAAGCGCGGCCGCATCATTTCAGTCAAAGTATTCTCACGCGAAGCAGGCCACCACTTGGAATCTGGCATCATCAAGCGCATCCACATCGAGATCGCACAGCTCCGCACCGTATCTGTCGGCGACAAGCTCGCAGGCCGCCACGGCAACAAGGGTGTTATCTCCCGCATCTTGCCGGAAGAAGACATGCCATACATGGAAGATGGCCGCCCAGTCGATGTGATTCTCACACCGCTCGGCGTGCCGTCTCGTATGAACTTGGGCCAGATCTTGGAACTCCACCTTGGTCTTGCAGCAAACACGCTTAACTACCAGGCAATCTGCCCTCCGTTTGCAGGTGCAACAGAAGAAGAAATCCGCGCCGAATTGAAGAAGGCGGGCTTCAACGAAAACGGTAAAATCAAACTCTACGACGGCCGCACTGGCGAGAAGTTCGAACAGGACATCGCAGTGGGTTACATGTACATCTTGAAGCTGCACCACATGGTGGAGGACAAGATCCACATGCGCTCTATCGGCCCGTACTCGCTCATCACTCAGCAGCCACTTGGCGGCAAGGCACAGGGCGGCGGCCAGCGCTTCGGCGAAATGGAAGTGTGGGCACTCTTGGGTTACGGCGCGGCATACACGCTCCGCGAAATGCTCACGATTAAGTCCGACGACATCATGGGCCGCTCGGCAGCCTTTGACTCTATCGTCCGCGGCGAGCGCATCTCGAACCACTACGCACCGGCATCCTTCAACGTGCTCTTGCACACGCTCCGCGGTTTGGCACTCGATGTCGAACTCATGCGCGGCGGCTCGTCTGTTGCGGGTAACCGCAAGACTCCGGGTGCAGAAGCGTCTGACTTTGATGCAGTCCGCATCCGCCCAGCATCACCGGAGAAAATCCTCGAGTGGTCGCATGGCGAAGTCACCAAACCAGAAACTATCAACTACCGCACCCAGCGCCCAGAGAAGAACTCGCTCTTTGACGAGAAGATCTTCGGCCCTGAAAAAGATTACGAATGTTACTGCGGTAAATACCGTGGCATCCGCTACAAGGGTATTGTCTGCGAGAAGTGCGGTGTCGAAATCACACGCGCAATTGTTCGCCGCGAGCGCATGGGCCACGTCGACTTGGCAGTCCCAGTCGCACACGTCTGGTTCCTCCGCGCAATTCCATCACGCTTGGCTATGGTGCTTGGCATCTCGGGTGGCGACTTGGAAAAGGTTGTCTACTTCGCAGGCTACATCGTGACCGAAGTTCACAAGGCAGAGAAGGAGCGTATCGTCGCTGAGCTCGAAGCCGAGTACAAGGCAAAGGTCAAAAACCTCCAGGACGAGAAGTCGAAAGACAAGATGAAAGAACTCTTCTTGGAAGCGAAGCGCGACATCGACAATATTTACGTCGGGTCCGTCTTGGATGAGCCGAAGTACCACCGCTACGCTATTAAGTACGGTGCCATGTTTGAAGCAGGCATCGGTGCAGAAGCGCTCTACAACCTCTGCAAGTCACTCGACTTGAAGAAGATGGCAGAAGACACCGAAATGGCATTGGTAAAGGCAGGCGCAGCAGACCGCGAAAAATTGTCGAAGCGCCTGTCGGTGCTCCGCGGTATGATCCGTGCAAACGTCCGCCCAGAGTGGATGTTCCTCTCGCGCATCCCAGTTATCCCGCCAGGCCTTCGCCCGATGGTGGCACTCGAAGGTGGCCGCCACGCGACGTCTGACTCAAACGACCTCTACCGCCGCGTCATCAACCGCAACAACCGCTTGAAGAAGCTTATCGAAATCCACGCACCAGACGTGATTCTCCGCAACGAGAAGCGCATCTTGCAGGAGGCAATCGATGCATTGATCGACAACTCTATCCGCCACGGCGGCGCAGCATTCTCTGCAACGACGCAAGCACGTACACGTCCGCTCAAGTCGTTGTCTGACAACTTGAAGGGTAAGCACGGCCTCTTCCGCCAGAACTTGCTCGGCAAGCGCGTCGACTACTCGGGCCGCTCAGTTATCGTTGTCGGTCCTGAACTCAAACTCAATCAGTGCGGTTTGCCGAAGCACATGGCACTCGAATTGTTCCGCCCATTCGTTATCGGCAAATTGCTTGAGAAGGAATTGGCGTTCAACATCCGCGGCGCAGGCCGTCTCATCGACGAAGGCGTACCGGAGGTATGGGCAATTCTCGAAGATGTCATCCGCGACAAGTACGTGCTCTTGAACCGTGCACCTACCTTGCACCGTCTCGGTATCCAGGCCTTCCAGCCTATCCTTATCGAAGGCAACGCTATCCAGCTCCACCCGCTCGTATGTCCTGCATTTAACGCAGACTTCGACGGCGACCAGATGGCCGTCCACGTGCCGCTCTCTCCAGAAGCACAGGCGGAAGCGCGCGAAATTATGGCAGCGCCGAAGAACGTGCTTAAGCCAGGCTCAGGCGATGCCGTTATCGCATCCAAACTCTTGGACGTCCTCCTTGGCGCATACTGGATGACAAAGGAAGTCGAAGGTATGAAGGGCGAAGGCAAAGCATTCGCATCACCAAACGCAGCAATCTTGGCATACGACTACGGTGATGTCGGCTTCCAGGCAAAGATCAAGGTTATGCCGTCAGAAAAAGAGAAGTACGCACAGTTTGGCGGACAGCTCTTCGAGACCACTGTCGGCCGCTTGCTCTTCAACACGGTCTTCCCGGGTGACTACCCATACATCAACTACGCAATCGATAAGAAATCGCTCGCAAAATTGGTCGAAGATTTGGTCGCACGCTATGGCCTCGACCGCATCCCAGAGATCATGGACCGCATCAAGAACTTCGGTTTCCGCTATGTGACCCAGTCGGGTATCACATGGTCGCTCGACGACATCCGCATCCCGAAAGAGAAGGAAGAAATCGTCGCGAAGGCGCAGACAAAATCAGACGAAATTGTCCGCAACTACGAAGAAGGTCTCTTGTCTGAAGAAGAACGCTACCGCATGAACTTGGAAGTCTGGCACCAGGCTAAGGCAGAAGTTGAAAAACTCATCCCGGCAGCGCTCCCGCAAGGCGGCCCAGTCCAGGATATGCTCCGCTCAGGCGCCCGCGGTTCCTTGGCGCAGATGACACAAATGGTTGGTATGAAGGGTCTCATCGCATCGCCGTCTGGCGAGACGATCGAGCTCCCAGTTACCAAGTCGATGAAGGAAGGCCTCTCTCCAATCGACTACTTCACCACAACGCACGGTTCGCGCTCGGGTCTTGCATCGACAGCACTCTCGACAGCAAAGGCAGGATACCTTACACGCCGTCTCTTCGACGTCGCACAGGATGTCGTCGTTGCGGAAGATGACTGCGGTACGAAGGAGGGTCTCGAAGTGACGCGCGAGTCCGCATCGGGCATCGGCACCTTTATGGCAAAGAACATCCTCGGCCGTTACTTGGCAGCAGATGTTATGCATGACGGCAAAGTCCTCTACAAGAAGGATCACTTCTTGAGCGACATCGACGCAAAGCATATTGAAGAAGCAGGTACGCAGAGTGTCTTGGTCCGCAGCCCAATTGGCTGCCGCTCGAGCCGCGGTATCTGTGTGAAGTGCTACGGCGCAGACTTGGGTACGATGAAGCCAGTGAACTTGGGCGAGGCTGTAGGTACTGTCGCAGCACAGGCAATCGGCGAGCCGGGTACGCAGCTCACCATGAACATCAAGCACGCCGGCGGTGCGGCATCAGCAGAAGGTGACGTGACGCAGGGTCTCCCGCGCGTTGAAGAAATCTTCGAGCGCCGCGCACCTCGCAACCCAGCTGTTGTTGCAACAGTCTCGGGCGAAGTCGTCGACATCAAGAACGATGGCAAAGAAAAAGTTATCGTCGTCGCTCCGGACCTCGAATACAAGAAGAAGTCTGCGAAGGCAGGTGACATGGTTGAGTACGAAGCACACGCACGCCGCGTTCCGACTGTGAAGATTGGCCAGCGTATCGAAAAGGGCCAGCTCCTCACGGACGGCTCGGCAGATCTCTCGGAACTCTTCAAGTACGCCGGCAAGCAAAAGGCACAGGCCTACATCATGTCGGAGATCATCAAGATCTACGAACTCCAGGGCGCATCGATCTCGATCAAACACGTCGAAGTCATCATCCGCCAGATGTTCTCACGCCTCAAAGTCACAAACTCGGGCGGTACAGAATACTCTGTCGGCGATGTGGTTGCAGCATCAGACTTGGCATCGGCAAACGAAGTCGCAGCAGAAGCTGGCGCAGACAAAGCAACAGGGGAGCCGCTCGTGATGGGTATCCTCGATGTGTCGCTCTCGCGTCCATCGTTCCTCTCTGCAGCGTCGTTCCAGAACACGACCCGTATGCTCATCAAGGCATCGATGTACGGTTCAGTCGACCGCTTGGAGGGCTTGAAGGAGAACGTCATCATCGGCCGCCTCATCCCTGCAGGTACGGGCTTCAAGGGTTCGCCAAAAGAGCGCTTGGTTAACAAGTACGCTCCGGCTCCAGAAGCAGCCCCTGCAGCTCCAGTCGAAGCAGCGAAATAAAACTTAGATATACAAAGATTAAGGGCGCGCATTCCTTTCGGAATGCGCGCCCTTTTTCGTGGCTGCTAGCTTCGAGCAGCGACACGGCGATTGAACCTCACATGGCTCCAGTGCTGGAGCTCATCCTTCGCGATGTCGGCCACGATGGCGACGCCGACCAGGACGACAGCGAAGAGGGCGACGAAGCGGAACAGATTGTGCTTCGAGGTCGCGTAGTCGTTGAGGGGGAAGAAGTGCCAGGCAGCAAATGCGGCGATGGCGGCGATGACGAGAGCAACGACGACGGTGACGATGCGGGACATATGATTCTCCGTGGCAAAGCCTTAGGAAGGATTCCTTTGGCGAACTTTCAATGTATATTATATAGCATATATACTATATTGTCAAGTACTCCTGCGCGGAAGGGTAAAAACAGCTAGAATGAGTAGCAAATGGATTCGCAGGTGCAGGAGATCAAAGATAAGTTGTCCATCAACGAAGTGGTGGGGCAGTATGTGAAGTTGGAAAAGGCGGGCCGGAATTGGCGTGCGCGATGCCCGTTCCACAAAGAAAAAACGCCGTCATTCATGATTTCACCCGAGCGCGGGAGTTACATCTGTTTTGGTTGCGGCGAGAAAGGAGATATTTTTACATTTACAGAAAAAATCGAGCACGTTGATTTCCGCACTGCACTCACGCAGCTGGCCGAGAAAGCGGGCGTTGTACTGAAGAACACCTACGTTCCAAAACAAGAAGACAAACAAAAAGAAGAGCAGCTGCGCGATGTGTGCGAAGATGCAACAAAGTTTTTCCAAAGCCAGCTCGAGAAGCGCCAAGATGTCCTCGAGTATATAAAGAAAAGGGCAGTGACAGACGAGACTATTGCGAGCTGGCGTATTGGGTACGCGCCTGCAAGCTGGCGGGATGTGGCAGAACACCTGGCAGGGAAAGGCTACAGTAAAGATTTGATTGTCGAGGCGGGGCTTGCTGCGCGTTCGCAAAACAAGCCAGGCGAGATTTACGATAGATTCCGCGGCCGCATTATGTTCCCGCTGTTTGACGCGGGCGGGAAGGTGATTGCATTCTCTGGGCGCTTTTTTGAAAAAGTAGAAGGCAGTAAAGAAGAAGGCGAGCCAGCGAAGTATGTAAACTCATCCGAAACGCCAATCTTTAAGAAGTCGCGCGTGCTCTATGGGTTTGACCGCGCAAAGAATTTTATCCGCAAAGCCGACTGCATTCTGTTGGTTGAAGGGCAGTTCGATGTCATTCTCTCGCACCAGTCGGGCCTGTCGTTTGCTGTGGCATCGTCTGGCACTGCTATCACCGAAGAGCATATGAACTTGCTCAGCCGTCTTTCGAAACGCCTGGTGTTGGCACTTGATGGCGACACGGCCGGCATCCGCGCGGGCCTCAAAACCGCGCTTATGGCACTGTCGATGGGTTTTGATGTAAAAATCCCAACCTTCCCGGACGGCAAAGACCCAGCCGACATGACAAAAGAAGACCCCGAGTTGTTGAAGGCAGCAATTCGTAGTTCAAAAACCGCCGTCGAATTCTTTTTAGACGCGTTGCGCCCGAATGCGCGTGACGAACGTGCCTATGCGAAGCTTGTCGAGGCACAGGTGCTGCCGCTTATTGCCGCAGTTGGAAGCAAAGTCGACCAAGCCCATTTTGTGCGCATTGTGGCGGGCCGCCTGCGTGTGCCCGAAACTGCCATTTATGCAGAAGTTGCTAAGCGCCCCGTGCTCCGCGAAAGCGAAGAAGAGGAGAGTGTTGTAAGAGAAGTAGTGTCTCAACCGTCTTCGGTTGAGCGTGCGGCGGCACTGTTGCTCTCATACTACTCGCACGGCCCCGTACGCGAGACACTCGAGGCCCTGTTGGGGCAGGCCCGCCTCGGCGCCCTCGAGGCCCAATTTATGGGCGATGCAGAGAAGTTCCGTTTTGAATTTGAAGCCTTGGGCGATGATGCTGCTATGACGGCAACGGCCCTTTTAGAAAGCCTCGAGCGCGGTTTGATAGACGAACAGATGGGGCAGGTAATGCAGGAGATGCGTATGGCAGAGCCCGCGGCACAGCCGGGCCTCATTCAGAAGTTAGCCAGCCTCAAAAAACGCCAGCAGGAGTTGAGAAAATAGGTTTTTGTGATATACTAGTGAATAATGGCAAAAACTAAGAAGGCGACCAAAAAGAAGGTGGCCAAGGCAGCGAAACGTCCCAAAGGGAACGTTGCCAAGGCGAAGAAATTCCGCGACGTTGCAGCAAAACGCCGCGCTAAACTTGTGCCCAAAAAAGCCCCTGCCAAAAAGGTAAAGGCCGCAGCTGCACCGAAGGTTAACCCTGCAGCTGCCAAAAAACAGAACGATCAAAACAAAAAAGCAGAACAGTTGATGGCGTCGGGCCGCCAGCGCGGCTTCGTTACGTATGACGAAATTTTGAAGGCTTTCCCTAACATCGAAACCGATGTCGATTTCTTGGAAGAACTCTACGATAAATTCTCGACCGCACACATCGACGTGCTCGAAGGCGGCGGCATGCTCGAAATCGAAAGCGAGCCGCTCGAAAAAGGCTACTCTCGTAGCGATTCCAACTACGACTCTATCCAGATGTACCTGCGCGAAATTGGCCGCTACCCGCTGCTTAACGCGCAGCAGGAGCGCGACTACGCAAAGCGCATCGTCGAGGGCGACAACGAGGCGCGTAACTTGCTTGCACGCGCAAACCTCCGCCTCGTCGTTTCTATCGCAAAGAAGTATGTAGGCCGCTCACCAGACCTCACCCTCTTGGACCTCATACAAGAAGGTAACTTGGGCCTCTTTAAGGCCGTCGATAAATTCGACTACACCAAGGGCTACAAATTCTCGACCTATGCCACCTGGTGGATCCGCCAGGCTATTACGCGTGCCTTGGCCGACCAGAGCCGCACCATCCGCATTCCGGTCCACATGGTGGAAACTATCGCGAAATACAAGCAGGTTTCGCGCCGCCTCTCACAAGACTTGGGCCGCGACCCGCTTGCAGAAGAAATCGCACTTGAAATGGGTGTCGATGTCGACAAAATCTACCAAATAGAAAAGATCGACCAGGACACTGTCTCCTTGGAAAGCCCAGTTGGCTCAGACGATGATGACGGTAAGTCAGTACTTGGCGACTTTATCAAAGACGACAAAATCTTGTCACCTGACCAGGAAGTCTCGCGCCGCATCTTGGGCGACCAGCTGCACGAAATCCTCGACGAGCTTTCTCCAAAAGAACGCGAAATCCTCAAACTCCGCCATGGCTTGGAAGATGGCATTTACCACACGCTCGAAGAGGTGGGCAAGAAGTTTGGCGTCACACGCGAACGTATCCGCCAAATCGAAGCAAAAGCCCTCGAGCGTATCCGCACGCACGACAAAGCAAAACGCCTCCGCAGCTACTAAAAAATCCCCTCCGGGGGATTTTTTGTATACTGGAGCCATGGCTAAGAAGCGACAAGAGAAGAAGGCAGAGCTGCCGATAAAGCACTGGAGCCACAGCTCGCTCATGGCGTATTTGCGGAACCCGCTGGCGTGGCACAAGCGCTATGTGGAGCTTGTGTACGACATGCCCTCGAACCCTTCGTCTGTGATTGGCCGCGCGGCGCACACGGCGCTACAGCACTTTTATGGCGGCATTGATAAAGAAGGTGCAATAGCCTTGGGTATGGAATATTTGCGCAATGTCGCAGACTTTGAAATTAACTTCGGCAAAAAAGTTAAGTCGAACCTTGCAAAGAAAAAGAAGCGCGAGCAGATGGAACGCGAATACATCCAAGCCATCAATTTTTATTTAGAGAAGCCGCCAAAGTATAAAAAGATACTTGGGGTCGAGTATGTTGGCATGGCACAGGTCGAAGGCTTGCCGCTGCCTATTAAGGCGGTGTCGGACCTGGTGGTGCAGTCGGCCGTGGACCCAAAAGGGTTGGATATTATCGACCACAAATTTGTCGACATATTTTCGGGGAAGGGGGCAGACAAAACCCTGTTTGTGATGCAAGCGATTTTTAACTACTACACAGTTAAGAAGAATTTCGGCAAACCGGTACGCCGCTTTATTGTGTGGGAGTGCAAGAAGTCGCGCAACGCCGATGGTTCGCCGCAGATGCGCAAATACATCATCGACTTCCGTACCTTTAAACAAGAATTTATTATCTTTAACCGCCTTATCCGCGACGCCACGGCAACCATCACAGTGCTGATGGGCACAGGGATCTTTTTGCCTAACCCATCCGACATGTTCGAAGGCGAAAACTCCTTCGATATTTACCGCATCAACTTGGCCCCCGAAGACTACGACGCTCACTTCAAACCCGACGAATAATTGACAAATCCCGATTTTTACTGTATTTTCTATTTCAGAACGATGGGAGAACATCATGTTTCTATATCATCGAGTCCCGCGCACTATGGCTGGGACGACGCTGTACCCGCTCAATACGCTTAAAGAGTTGCACCCGCGGCTCTACGAAGAGTACCTACAGAAATACGCCGATCGGCGCGGTCTCATGAAGAGAAATGTTCCGCAGCTTAATTGTTTGTGGAATGACGTACTCTTTACCATGGCACTTGCGCCCGCCGAATTGTACAAGGCGTACAAGAGTTTCAACTTTCCGGGTCGTTACCCTCCGCGATTCTATAAAATCCCCTTGGAGCGACTGGACCAGCACCAGATTGTTGTTCTGACCAAGATGGGGGCTGGCGGGACAGTCTACGAAGACTTTTCGGCCAGAAGGATGCAAGCGTACGCGACTCTGCCTCAAGAGACGTTGTTGTATTGGGAAGAGCGCAAGAAGGCAAACGATGAACGGCCGCTCCTTTTTATGCACATCCCGCATGTGATGTATAAAGGAACGATTAATATCGAAGGCCTTGAAATTGTGTCAGTAAAAACCCCGGAGTGATCCGGGGTTTTCTTTTTACCTATGGTGTTCTCTTACTGCGCGGAGGTGGAGGAGCCTGTCGAGCCGGTGACTGGTGTGTTGCCAAGGACCGCGTCGATAGCGGCGCGCATCGAATCGTACGGCTGCGCACCCTGGAGAGTGACAGCTTCCGAGCCGATCATGACCAAGATAAACGGTGTACCCTGGCCGCCTTCGTTAATTGCCTCAGTGTAGCTGTCCTGGATCTTTTTGGTGTACTTGCCACTTGCCAAGCACTGATTAAACGTATCGACGTTCAACCCATTTTGCTTTGCAATAACCGGGAGCTGGGCCAAGTCGAGATTATTTTCTGACGGCGTAACTGCGTAGACTGCGTCGATATATTTGTAGAACGCCGCGTCGCCGCCCTGGTCTGCAGCACACTCTGCTGCCTCTGCCTCTTTAGGAGCCTTTGAGTGCAACTGTGCAAGCGGGAATGGGCGATACACCCATGCAACTTTGCCCGACGCACCGTAGTAATCCATAATCTGGTGCATGGTCGTGTTAAACGTTTTGCAGAACGGGCATTCCAAGTCTGCGTATTCGACAACCTTTACCTGTGCATTTGGGTTGCCCAAAATATGGTCAACCTTTGGGTCGTATTCGCGCGCTGTCTCTTTTTGCGAGCCAGGAGTCGTCGGCGTGGAACCATTTTTACCGACCAAAAAGACCGCACCTGCAATAAGCGCACCTGCGACCACGATAGTAATGGGGAGTACGTATTGGGATTTCATGTTTCTATTCTACAAAATTTGGAGGCCCAGCAATAGGGTTGACTAAAGGCTTTAGTTTTAGCACTATTTTGGCAGTTCTTTAAATAGGTGAGGCGAGCTTTTTGTACCGCATATACTATGAGATATAAAAAGCTCGCCTCATTAAGAGGTGGGCCGTTCCCTGGACGAGTCAGGTTCTCGAGGTGCTGGTAGCCCTTAGGTGGGTCAAAGGCATAAGGAGAATGTTATGTCTCAATATTGGACAGATGTCCCGTTTGGTGATGGCCTCCAAGCGGTTTCGAATCTTCTTTCGGGCGCTGGGCCACACGGCGGCAGAGTGCTGGGAAAGCTCAAAGATACGGGGTACGCCAAGAAAGTTGCGTGGAGTATCGCTGCAGACACTGTGAGAGAACACCCGCTGCATGAACGGGCGCGGGCAATTATGGGACGGAGTTTTTTCGGTGTGCCGGAAAACGTAAAGTATTTTGGTGTCCACCCTCTGTCCTTGCATCTTGGTAGGCTCGATCAGGATCCGTTTCCGTTTTCTGACGAGACGCTTGCGTTGCACGTACACTCGCACTTCTTGGTTGCTTTTTTTCCTCTGTCGATCATCGAGTTGATTAAGAAGTTGGAAGACGTCTACCCTGTGTTTGGTATGGACAGGTGGTATGAACGTGAAGGATTTGCCAACGCTCCAGTAAAATGTCGCTGGGCCCTCATTAGAAAAGGAGGTATTAAGAATACACAAGACGACACGCTTAAAGGCCAAAGAAAAGAGCTCAGGCCAGATGAGTCGGCAGCATCTGCACCAGTGCTTTTCTATTCGACCTTGGCGTGGTTGTTGCTCAACAAAGAGCCTCTTTTCCACAACAATAGGGCTCGCTCGGCAACGGTCGACGTTCCTGGTTCCACGCACGCTGCAATCGTTGTGCGTGAGGACAAGCTGTACATTGAGCCTTGTCGTGACGATGAAGACTCATCGTATCTTAGATTAGGTTCAATGCGCACAAAAGGTTGATGTGTACGGGCTTCGGCATGCAAATGCCGAAGCTTTTCTTTTTTAGAAGGGAAGGGTGTGGTTTATAGCTGCCTGTTCGCCCAACGTTTCCCAGCCCGACGGATTAATTTTGATTTCGCGGATGCCCTCGTAGTCTTTGTATTTCACGCTTTTGTGCTTTTTGATGTAGTCGTAGAGTTCGCGCGTGATTGCGACGTCTGCCAAGCAATATTCGCGAATGAGGTCGATTTTGCCCTCGTCCCACCACTTCATGGCCTGCAAGCCATCAGCCGTTTTATTTTTGCCGAGCGTTGCCTCGGCCAAGTTGTCGAGTTTGAGGCGGCGGCCAAGGACGTTCCGGATCTCTTTCAGGAGGTCGATACTTTTGATGCGCGTAAGGTCGCCCGCGTAATATTTATTTAAAATCGGAATGTCGAAGTGGTCGCTGTTGTAGCCCACGAGTGCGTCGGCGCTTTCAAGCAAGGGCCACAGCTGAGGGAATTCCTCGCGCGTATAGCTCGTGAGTTTTTTGGTTTGTGAATCGTGTACGCCAACGACGGTGATTTCCAAGTTAGAAAAATCGCCGTTGCCGCGGAATTCGCCCGTTGTTTCAATGTCAAAGGTAATGACTCTCATAGTCTGCGTATGTTTTTCTAGTTAGCGCTCCAGGAAGAACGAGGCGAGCTCGGCACGTGAGGCTGGCGTCTCGTTGCCGTTGCTCAAATCACGCACCATAAAGGTGCCTGATGTGATTTCGTTTTGGCCAACGACGACAAGGTAGGGGACGCCGTTTTTTGCGGCATTTTTAATTTGGTCGGCAAGCTTTTTGTCGCCGAAGTCTGATGCGACATGTACCCCGTGCTCGCGCAACTCTTGCGCCAACTGGAGCGCGTGCGGCACCTCAGCATCTGATGCCACGGCCAAGTACACGTGCGTAGGTGCGTGGTAGGCCGGCAGGAGGCCGCGCACTTCGAGGAAGTCGTGCATCGTGACATCGCCCATGCCAAAGCCAACGCCAGTGATGCTTTCGTTGTCGAACATAGCGGTGAGGTTGTCGTAGCGGCCGCCGCCAAAGAGCGAGCGGTTGTTGTCTTCGTGCGTGTCGAATACTTCGAACACAACGCCCGTGTAGTAGGCAAAGCCGCGCACAATGCTTGGGTCAAACTTTGCATTGCCAATGCCGACCGCGGAAAGGATGTCGAGGACTGCTTGGACATCTGCAGGGACATGAGCAGCGGAGAGTTTTTCGCTTGGGACGCCAAGCTCCGCCAAGCCCTGTTCGAACTCTGCCTTTTCTATTTTGTTTTTGCGGTCGAGGAGGCCGACGAGCTTTTGTGCCGCATCTTCGTCGAGATCAAGTTCGGTGATAAGTGCGTTGATGTACGCGCGGCTGCCAATTTTGATAACGAAGTCGCTTTCATTGGCACCGAAGGCCTTCATCAATTCGTACGAGACCTGGATGATCTCGGCATCTGCGGCGCGCGACTCTGAGCCAAAGAGGTCGACGTTAAGCTGCCAGTGTTCGCGCAGGCGGCCGCGCTGGGGGCGCTCGTAACGGAAGACGTTCGGGATAGAAAAGAGGCGAAGGGGGAAGCCAAATTCGCGGCGCTTTGCCGCAACCATGCGCGCCACGGTAGGCGTCATCTCTGGGCGCAGCGTTACTTCGCGGCCGCCGCGATCCAAGAATGTATAGGTCTGTTCGCTGACCATTTCTGCATTTTCGGCGCCCTTTGCTTTGTACAATTCTGAAGGCTCCAGAATCGACGCGTGATATTCGGCGTAGCCAAATTTCTTTGCGACGTCGCGGTACGTTGCGAGAAGATAATTTAAAAATTGCTGATCCTGAGGGTAGAAGTCACGGACACCTTTGTAGCTTTCAGTCGAGAGTTTCATGAAGATTTTTTGCCGATGGGGCGTACATCTAGTATTCTAGCAGAAATGCCCGAGACAAACGACCGCCCGAAAGACCCGAAAGATACGGACGTCCGGCCCCGCACAGTAGGCGGCAAAGTACTTAACTTATACAAACAGCAGGGCGAAACGCCGGCCGAAAGGTTGGAGCGCCTCCGTATCCAGAAGCCCGAGTATAAGCACGAAGTATTGTCCTACGCGGGGCGCCTCGACCCCATGGCCGAGGGCGTGATGATCACGCTCGTGGGTTCGGCCAACAAAATGCGCGATGCGTATTTGGACATGAGCAAGGAATATGTCGTCGATATTTTGTTTGGCTTTGCCACAGATACCTACGATGTACTCGGCCGCGTGATGGAAAATGGCGACACGGCATCGATCACCAAAAAAGCAGTCGAGCAGGGGTTAAACGAATATCGCGGCCACGTTGCACAAGAGTACCCGCCGTATTCGTCGAAGACCGTAGAAGGGAAGTCGCTCTTCCAATGGGCGCGCGAAGGTGCTATTGGCGCACTTGTGTTGCCGAAGAAGACAGTCACCGTCTATGACATTACGCTTGAAGGGATGTACAAACTCAAAGAAGCTCAGTTACTTTCGTATATCGAACACGGCATCGAAAAAGTAAACGGCGACTTCCGCCAAGATGAGATTATCAATACGTGGAAGCGCAATTTGCGCAAAGAGGGTACGCGCGAGTTTCCTTGCGTCACCGTGCGTATATCGTGCTCCTCGGGCACCTACGCACGCTCTATAGCCCACGGCCTGGGCCAGGACCTTGGCGTCCCCGCATTGGCCCTCCATATCCTCCGCACCAAAGTCGGCGACTACGAAGCCTCAAAAAGCCTTAAATAGTAGCATTTTCATAGTACTTGACATACTCTATATTTAAGAGTATAATAGTATTTGAGAATTCACGAGTTAACCCAGGAGGCTTTCATGCTCACTCGCGCTCTCACGTTCGCCGCTCTTTTCATCACCTTCTCGTCGGCTGCGTCGGCAGAAACCATCGGCCAGTGGGCCCGTGGGATCGAAGTCAAGCTGCAGGACAAGATCGAGACGTTCTGCCCAACGGCTAAGTACTCTGAACTGTGCCGTGCGGACTTCACCGAAGTCCAGACGATTTCGCTCATCACCCAGTTGAAGTTTCAGCGGATGATGGTGCCGCTGAACAACTTGAAGGACAAGCACGTCACCGATCTTGATCCTGTCGTTCGACTGGATGTCAGGGCCTACAAAACCCTGCTTCAGAACGAGCTGGCCAAGCTCGAAGAAAAGTACGGCAAATAAATAGCGGTGCCCCGAAAAGAAGATCGAAAAGGTCTCACTCTTCGGGGCCTTTTCATTTATTGACCTTTTGGTCTATGTAGACCACAATCACGCCAGAAGGGAGGTGCGTCATGCCCAAAGACCCTCTGTTTTGGTTTGATGTCTGGTTTGTCCTGACTGCGATTGCGCTTATTTGGTTGCTGTGCACCTTTGATAGTATTCGCGAAACAGAAGGGCGCGAGCGCACCTGCAATATGGCACTCCTGGTGCTCCTGGCTGTGGCTACGTTGAAGTTGCACAAGTACGCAGAGAATGACAACTTGCTGTGGTGTGGCGGAGCACTCGTACTATTGGCTTTGATACAGCTGTATCGTTCAATCGAATATACGCCGCACAAAGCGCCGCCCGAAAATCAAAACCCCGACTCGTGATAGTCGGGGTTTTCTTTTACCAATCCAATTCTCCTGTCTTGTATTCAGTGACGCGGGTTTCGAAGAAGTTCTTTTCCTTTGCGACGTCGATAATTTCCGACATCCACGGGTAAGGGTTTTCTTTGTGGTACTGGCGCTCAAGCCCGATGCGCTCCAAGCGGCGGTCGGCAATGTGCTCGACGTACTGCTTTACGGTTGCAGGTACGAGGCCGACGATGCCGCGAGGCAATGATTCATCGACATAATTCTTTTCAAGCTCCACGCCGCGCTTAATATTGTCGACAAGTGTTTGTTTAAACTCTGGTGTCCAGATCTGCGGGTTTTCTTGCACGATAGTGTTGATGAGGTCTGCGCCGAACGAAAGGTGTACTGACTCGTCGCGCAAGATAAATTGGAACTGCTCGCCAATGCCCACCATGCGGTTTTTGCGGAGCATCGAAAGCATCATCACAAAGCCCGCGTAGAAGAAGATGCCTTCCATGATGACGTAGTAGCCTACAAGGTCGTGCACAAAGCGCTGGATGTTTTCGGTGCCTTCGGTCGTAAAGCTCGGGTCAAACACCGACTTGGTCATCTCAACCACGAACTCGTCCTTGGCTTTGATGCCAGGGATGGTTTCGTACATGTTGTAGATCTCGTCTGGGTTCAAACCAAGCGTGTCACAGCAGTAGATAAACGTGTCGGTGTGCACGGCCTCTTCGTATGCCTGGCGCAAGATGTACTGGCGGGCCTCAGGGTTGGTGATGTGGCGGTAAATTGCCAACACAAGGTTGTTTGCAGTGAGAGACTCAGCGGTAGAGAAAAAGCCAAGGTTCCAGAGGATCATGCGGCGCTCGTCTTCCGACAATGCACCTGGCTTCTTCCACAGCTCGACGTCTTGCTGCATGGAGACTTCTTCTGGCACCCAGTTGTTTGCGACGCCTTTTTTGTAGTGCGTGCGCGCCCACGGGTATTTCATCGGAAGGATTTTATTTGGATCTGTCGAGCTGGCGCCGTTGATGATACCCATACGTTAGTGAGTGAAAGAAATAAATTTATTTTTAAATGCCCTGATAGTCTACTGAACAGATCTATGCGCTGCAAGATTCGCACGCTTCGCCAATGATTTCGACGCGGCCGCGAACTGATGGTTTCTCGGCGCCTGCAAATTGCGGGACGCCCGAAGTCATAAGAATGGGGGACGGAGTCGGCTGTTCAGCAAGCACTTCTACAGCAGCAACGGTCGTTACTGTTTCTTCAACCACGACTGCCGTTGAAGCTCCGCCTGACTGTACTGCGCTGTCTGTCTTAGATGTGCCGCCAAACTTTGCCAAGTTAACGGTCGATTTTTCGATGCGCGACGCGCCCAAGGTGCGGAGGTAGTACGTGGTCTTGAGGCCGAGGCTCCATGCGTAGCGGTAAATGTCAGAGAGTACTTTGCCCGAGGTGCCGCCGTAGAAGATGTTGAGCGACTGGCTTTGGTCGATCCAGCGACCGCGGTATGCAGCAGCTTTAATGAGCCACGCTGAGTCAATTTCGAATGCTTCTTTATATTTTGCGCGCAGCACTTCAGGGATCTCGGTGATGTCTTGGATAGAGCCGTCATAGTACTTGAGCTTCTCGAGCATGTCGGCGTTCCACAAATTCAATTTCTTCAAATCCTCGACGAGGTATTCGTTGACGACCATAAAGTCGCCGGCCATGTTGGACTTCACGTACAAGTTTTTGTAGATAGGCTCAATGGTTGGGTAGCAGCCAGCGATGTTTGCAGTTGATGCTGTCGGCGCGTTTGCCATCGTGTTGGAATTGCGCATACCCCAGGTGCGGACTGCTTCGCGGACAAGCTGCCAGTTGAGGGTTTCGTGGCGGGGGACGTCGATCTTCATGCCGCGCTCTTGCTCGAGCAAATTGAGCGTATCTTGCGGAAGGATACCGCGGTCCCACTTGGAGCCCTTGTAGGTCTCGTAGGTGCCGCGCTCTTTTGCCAAGAGTGCCGATGCAAGGATGGTGTGGTACGAGATGCACTCCATGCTCTGGTCGCTGAAGCGGACTGCCTCATCTGAGTCGAAGTTCAAGTTCAATTTGTAGAGCGCGTCCTGCAACCCGCGAAGGCCGAGGCCAACAGGGCGGTGGCGCATGTTGGAGCGCTTCGTTTCTTCCGTTGGGTAGAAGTTGATGTCGATAACGTTGTCGAGCATGCGCATCGCAACCGGGATAATGCGGGCAACAAGTTCGCGGTCAAACTTGCCGTCGGTGACGAAGCTGCCGAGGTTAATAGAGCCCAAGTTGCAGACGGCAGTTTCTTGCGCCGAGGTGTTGAGCGTGATTTCAGTGCAGAGGTTCGAAGAGTGGACGACGCCGACATGGTCTTGCGGCGAGCGGACGTTAGATGGGTCCTTCCACGTGATCCAAGGGTGGCCCGATTCAAAGAGCATGGTGAGATGCTTCTTCCACAAATCAGCTGCGCGGATCTTGCGGTACATACCGAGTTTGCCTTCCTCGCCCAACTTCTCGTAGCGGACGTAGGCCTCTTCAAATTTCTTGCCGTAGAGATCGTGCAAATCAGGCACGTCAGACGGGGAGAAGAGCGACCACTGGCCATCTTCTGCCAAGCGCTTCATAAAGAGGTCGGGGATCCACGTTGCAGTGTTTAAGTCGTGTGCGCGGCGGCGTTCGTCACCGGTGTTTTTGCGGAGCTCGATGAAGTCTTCGATGTCGGCGTGCCAGTACTCGAGGTACACAGCAGCAGCGCCGCGGCGGCGGCCCGAGCGGTTGATAGAAATGGTGACATCGTTTGCGATCTTCAAGAATGGGATGACGCCCTGGCTTTCGACACCAGTTGCCTTTACGAGCGAACCGGTTGCGCGCACTGGGGTCCAGTCGACACCCAAGCCGCCTGCGTACTTCAAGAGCTGTGCGCCGTTTGAGTATTCTTTAAAGATAGAGTGGAGGTCGTCGGGTACGGTCGAGAGGAAGCACGACGAAAGCTGGGCCAATTTGAGGCCTGCGTGATAGAGCGTAGGAGACGATGGCATGTAGTACATCGCCGACATGATTTCGTAGAACTCGATAGCCTGTGCGTTGCGGTCTTCCTGCGTCTTTTCTGCCAAGGCACACCCCATGGCCACGCGCATCCAGAAGATCTGCGGTGTTTCCATCAACGTGCGGGTTGCATGCTCTTTGGAGAGGTAGTTTGCCTGGAGCGTCTGGAGGCCGAGATAGTTAAATTCGCGGTCGCGTTCAAGTACGAGCGCGTCGCCGAGCGCTTTCAAATCGAACTCTGTCATGCGCGGGTCAAACTGGCCGATCTCGACGCCGCGGTGGATAGTACGTGCAAATGCCGAGCGGTACTCTTCTTCGAATTTATCGTATTCAATCACGCCGAGCACCGTGCGGTACATAGTTTGGAGCAACAGACGTGCTGCGACTTTCGAATATGCCGGGTCGCGCTCGATAAGTGAACGGGTCGTCATAATAAGGACGTCCTGGATGTCCTTGGTCTTGATGCCTTCGTACATTTCCTGGCGAACACGACCAATAATAGAGGCAACGTCGACAACATGTTCAAAGCCTTCTGCAGCGCGGGCGAGGGTTTTGGTGAGCTTTTCTTCGCTAAAGCGCTCGGTCGAGCCGTCGCGCTTCACAATAAGGAGCGAATTTTCCTGGATTTTCTCTGCGACTACTTCTTTTTGCTCTTGGCGGACTTTGTCGTGCTCGTAGCGGTAGATGATGTAGGACTTTGCAACGTTGAAGTAGTTGCGGACCATGAGCGCGGTCTCAACCAAGTCCTGGATGTCTTCGACAGAGGGGATGAACGCGGTGTTCCCATACTGGAGGTCGATGGAGTCTGCGACCACGCGGGTGATCTCTTTCGCATCAGCTTCGTGGGCATCGCCAAGCACTGCAGCGAAGGCTTTTTGGACGGCTATCGTTACTTTGTCGGGGTGGAAATCAACGATTTCTCCATTGCGCTTCTTGATCTTCTTGACGATAGCCATACAGTACGTGGTTACTTTATAAAATTAATTTCTAGACTCCTAGTGGGAAATACATTATACGCCCGGAGCAGTTTTCTTTTATGAAAAATTTCGATTTTTTGCTGTGCATAAGCAAGCGGAGAACTGTTTTTGCAAAAAAGCAACACACAAATCGTGACTTCTCTAAAAAAGCTGCTATTTCTTCATTTTTTGACCCTCATTTTTGCCCCAAAATGAACTTTTTCTCCCACCGCACATGTTGGAAAATGTCCTGTGCACAGACCAGCGATATGTTTGACTTATATAAATTTTATATGTAGAGATAAAGGTAGTTGAACACCCATATGGGAGAAGGGCGGTCTATGTTTATATCAAAAAATGTGCCTGTGTCGGAAATCTGTGTTGCTGGGGCGAGGAGCTTCATGTGGTCGACCGATCTGAACTTGTTCGGGTTCGTCGATATCGAATGTATTGATGCGCCTGTACACTCGTTTCTCTGCGAGGGTAGGGAGGAGGAGGTCAAGCAGGGACGTCTGACCATGATTTCTGCGCTGTCAGGCATGAGCGGCCCCGTTTTTTCTGCGTGGGAGGAATCTACCCCAATCGCGAGGACGCACTTCGCCCAAGTCCTCGCGCGCCAAGGCAGAGGTCAAGAAGAAGGCGAGCTGCTCGTTAACGGTACGGGCAACCTCTTTGTTGTCGGCAATAAAGAGGCCCACGTGGCTATCAAAGCATCGTGGGGGCAGGCAGGATGGCTTCTGGCGAAAGCAGACAGCTGTCTCCCGGGTGAGCGCTATGCCGCAGTGCGTGTACGGAGTCCGAGCGTGTAACGCTCGGACTTTTCTTTTTTAAAACTTCAGTGGGATTTGGAGAGTTTTTTCGCGAGATGGGTCGCCCGAAGGGTTGTCGTTGTGGAGGACGAGGGTGCCCATAGAGCCTTTAGGCTGGGCAGGGAAAGTGACAATTGCTTTGAACGGGACGAAGTCGTCTGTCATCCACTCGCCCTGTGCTGTGACATGTCCTTGGGCAATAACATTGCCTTGTGCATTGCGGAGCTCGTACGGTGCCGACGCTTCAAAGTACCATGCGCCGCGTGCCTGGCCGGTGATAGTAAGAGGTGAGGCAACGGTGCTGCCAATAAGCGGTGCGGTGACTTCGATAATGTTATCTATTTCTGCCACCGAGCCGGCGTGATTCGAGCCACTGCTGTTAGCCTCTACAGAACCCTCTGACGTCGTTTGGGACGACGCATCCGGGTTCTGCGCCGGCGTCACATCGTGCTGTTGGTTCTGCGCAGGCTCGGTATGACGTCCTGGCAAGGTAAATACACCGATAAATCCAGCTACAAGAACTATAAACAGCACAACCGCCAAAATAAGCCCATTTCTATTGTTCATACTATTGAGTTATGCCTCGTCCGATATGAATAATTCATGATCACGCGGGAAGAGCCACAGCGCGATATGGTAGATGCCGTACGTGATGAAGAACGCTGACATAACGTCGATGGAATAGTGGATGTGGCCCAACAGCACGATTGTGGCAAAGAATACCGAGCAGGCGAGGAATATATAGCGCCACAACTTTTCGTGCCAAAAGGCCAAGGCGGCGAGGAATGGCAGGCCGGTGTGGCCGGAGAAGAAGAGGTCGCCGCCAAAGAACGCACGGTTAACGGACGCGCCAAAATCGTCGGCTATGTGCGGCGCAAACGGCCCCAAATGTGTCAGTGATGTAAACCCTGAACGAATGAGAAAGAAAAGCCCTGCTGTTTTGAACATAAATGCAATACGCTTGGGGTGCGAAAATGCTAAGCCAACGCTCACAACAGCAAGAGCAATGGTGCCCCAAATAAACAAGTTGTCGACTGGAAGTGCGGGCGTATTAGAGAGAATTATGTCGGGTACCGCATTGCCTGCACGTTCTGTCGCAAATTGGATAGCCAATTCGTTGATGTAGTAACACAGCGCGAAGAAGATAAGCGAAAACACCGCTGAGGTAACAAACTCACGCTTGGAGACGTGCTCTTTATAGTGCTGTAGAAACTTGCTACGCATTATTGTTCTTTCCATTATGGGTGCGAAGTGCTTCGCGGTAAAAATCCTCGAAGGTTTCTAATGTCGTATTTATATCATGCCCTGCAATGATTTCGAGGCTATGTTCGGCCATATTTGCGCGTTTGGCGCCATCGGACAACACGTCAACGATGTGCCCCGCAAGCTCTACAACATCGCCGGGGCGGAAGAGGTATCCGTTTTTGCCGTGGTGGATGAGCTCGGGCAGGGCGACTGCATCGGCACCCAAGACGGGCAGTCCGGTTGCCATCGCCTCCATCGCAACGATGCACTGGAGCTCTGCAATACCTGCGTTTACGAAACAATCGGCCGCAGCGTAGAGCGAGGGGAGTATTTCGTCGGGTACAAAGCCGCAGAACGTGACATTTTTTTCAATCCCGAGCTCGCGCGCTAATTTCTCCAACTTTTTGCTTTCGGCGCCATGGCCTGCGATAGCGAAGTGGAACTCAACTTTTTTGAGCGCCAAAGCTGCGGCACGCAAGACGACGTCGACGTTCTTTTCTTTGTCCAAGCGGCCAACAAACAAAAGCACCGGTTTGTCTGTTGGGAGTTTGTACGTTTTTTGTGCAGGTGTGGGGTCGTTAGTTGGATTAAAACGTACGAGGTCGATGCCGTTTGAGATGGCCGGCAAAGTGCGGCCGATCCACGGTTCGATAAAGGTATTTGCGGTTTTGGTGGGCGAGGAAACGGCGTAGGTTTTGCCCAGCACGCGCACCGCGTCCTTCCATGCGAGCGCGTTGATGCCATTGCGGACAAACTGCGGCACAGGCAGATAGTGGCTCAAGTTTTCGGGCATAAAGTGGTTGGTAGCAACGACAGCGATGCCTTGTTTTTGCGCGGCAGCGAGTGCGG
The DNA here is from genome assembly GCA_029288895.1 of Candidatus Adlerbacteria bacterium. Taxonomy (GTDB): domain Bacteria; phylum Patescibacteriota; class Minisyncoccia; order Phycocordibacterales; family SBAW01; genus GWA1-54-10. Next base: position 155,194 of record JARIGK010000001.1, read on the forward strand.
TGCGGCTTACCAAAAAATGCATCTGGATGTGCACGATGTCTGGCTTAAATTCACGGATGGCTTGGGCAATGCGGCGGTTGATGATCCATGGCAACACAAAGCGAAATTTAGGCACAATAAGTACAGGGAAGGAGCGTACTCCATACACTTTGACGGCGCCGCGCATAAAGGTGTCGTTGCCTATGCTCAGCGACGGGGAAATGACGGCAACCTCGTGGCCGCGTTTGGTCAATGCGTCGGCCAAGCGCTGGGTAAAGTAGGATGCGCCGTTCACGTGCGGGTAGTAGGTGTCGGATGCGATTAAGACTTTCATCGGGTTTCTCTATACCGGAAATACCATAGTAGCAGCCCTATAACGGCCAAGCCAATGATGATTTCGGCTGCGTAATTGAAGTAATGCTCGATTTGGTGATATGCCTGGCCAAACAAAACACCCACGCCAAGGAACACTGCCGACTGCGCCAGCGTGACAATAAGGCATGCAAGCACAAAGAGAGGGTAGGAGACGCGCACCATACCTGCTGCGATAAAGCCGGCGAAGCCGATACCCTGCGCAAATTTAAAGAGCATGGTCGTTTTAAAACGATTGCGCTCCATTTTTTGCTTGGCCTGTTCGATGGTTGATTGTTTGATACCGAATACCTTTTCCAAAAAGCGGCTGATTGGCCCGCCGCCAAAGCGCCCAACGCTGTACCAGAAACTGTCGCCGACGATGTCGCCTGCGACAACCACTGCATAGACAATAAGGGGGTTAAAGATACCTGATGTTACAAAAAGCCCTGCAATGATCGTAATAATAGGGCCTTCAATAATCGCTAAGGGGAACAATACGAAATAGCCGTACTGCTGCAGCAACAAGACTGCGTGGTCGAGGGACATACAATAAGTATAGCGCTTATCTATTGCCCTTTCTTTTTTATAAAACTGTGGTATACATATGCCGAAAACGGTTCTTCTCACGAAAGGCGGGCACACCGTGCTTGATTCATACTTTTATGGGAGCCAACGGCTCTTGAGAAAGTTGCCAATCTCTGTGACGGGCTTTATTCTCATGATTTTTACGACGGATGTGCTGTACCCCGGGCGCGAAATCCTGGAGGGCATCCCATACAACGTTTCGTATGCATCGCTTTTGGCCGACGTTGGCCTCGGTCTCGTCATTGTCATCGGCGCTGAGATCTTCAAGGACGACCACCTCGTAAAGATTTTGATGAAGGCCCCGCGTGGATTCATCTACAGCAAGGGGTACCACGTACTGGTACTTCTGGTGGCTGCATGTGTCGCAGCGCTGCTTGAAGTGGTGCCGTCGCCACTTAACAAGCCACAAGTGATGGACATCTATCACAACATCGTCGTTGTGCCGCTGTTCATGTATCTTCTCGCAACGACGTACCCGGCCATTGTTTCGCTTGGGAATATGAGACAGCGGAGATTTGCCTTCTGGCTGCTTATGTTATGGGCGGCGGCCATGGTGTTCGATATGGCAACCGACCGTCTGGCCCAGCGTCCCTGGCTCGAGCGTCACGGAATGCACTTTTCAGAGCTTCATAACCAAGCCCCGTCTCCCAAGACTGGGCTTTTTCTTTGCCTAGACGGCCAAATTGAGCAATGTATACTTGAGGTACAGGGCTTTTACCCGTTTATATAATTAGAATGGCAGAAGTTGCATATTGTGTTAAGTGCAAAGAGAAGCGCGAAATGACCGACGCAAAGGAGGTCTCATTCGCAGGGAAGGGCGGTGGTGACCGCCGTGCGATGTCGGGTGTATGCCCGGTTTGCAGCACGAAGATGTTTAAGATCCTCCCGAAGGCTAAATAAAGCCTTGGCACTTACAAAAAGCCCCCAGACGGGGGCTTTTTGATTTTGCTGTACATCCATTCGGCTCTGTGCTTTATTGAATTTAGAAGCAACAGGAAAGGAAAGAGAGATGACACTTCCCATCGACCTCGTGTTTTTGAGGCACGGTCAGTCTGAGGGTAACCTCGCTAAGCGCCGCTCAGAAGCTGGCGAACACGGCGTATATGACGCCATACACGCGGGCCGACATACAAGGAGCTTCCGTCTCACGGCAGATGGTCGTCGACAGGCAATGATGGCAGGCGAGTGGTTGCGGAAGGAGTTCGGTTTCTTCGACCGCTATATGGTGTCCGACTATGCTCGGGCAATCGAGACCGCGGCGTTGCTCGATTTTGAAGGTGCCTCGTGGCGCATCAACGACCTCCTGACGGAGCGGAGTTGGGGCGAACTCGATAGGTGCTCAGAACAAGAACGGGCACAGAAATTCGCCAGCGTGCTGGATATGCGCGATATTGAGCCCTTCTACTGGAGTCCTCCTAGCGGTGAATCGCTTCAATTGCTGCGAGTACGTCTCGACCGTGTCTTGGGAACGCTACATCGAGAATGCAGCGATAAGAAGGTTATCCTTACCTGCCATGGTGAGGTGATGTGGACCTACCGGGTTATGCTCGAGCATATGCCGCAGGGGGAATTCAGACGGTTGCATCTGTCGAAGAATCCTTTGGACAGACTCCACAACTGCGAAATCTTGCACTATACTCGCCGCAATCCTGCCACTAATGCTCTGTCGCCGCATGCCGACTGGGTGAGGAGGATCCGACCGTCTGATAATCCGATCTGGGTTTCTAACTGGAAGAAGATCGAGAGAAAGCAGTATACCAATGCAGAGCTGCTCGGCATTCTCGATCAGTATCCGGCAGTAGTGAGTTAGATAACGTTAGGCCTGACAGCAATGTCGGGCCTTTTCTTTTTATGCGTGCGTGTTGGGGTATTCGCGGTGGACGTCGGCGATGTCTACGAGTAGTTCAGGCGGGAGGGTGATGTTGCCTCCTTCGATGTCGACGGCAAGCTGCTCGATGCTCGTGGCGCCAATAATGGTCGATGTGGTAAATGGACGCGACGTAGCAAAGGCAATAGCCATTGCAGCTGGGTCGATGTTGTATTTCTTTGCCAAATCGACATAGCGCTGGATAGCGGCTTGCGACTGCGGCGGGTTGTAGTGCGCATTGCGGTCGGTCAACGCCAAACGTGAGCCTGCTGGGCGGGCACCACCCAAGTATTTACCCGTCAGCGAGCCCATCGAAAGTGCCGAGTAGGGGAGCAGCCCAACATTTTCGCGCAAACACATTTCGGAAAGGCCGATTTCAAATTTGCGGGAAAGAAGGGAGTACTGATTTTGAATAGTCGAGATTTTTGTCATTCCTTTTTCTCGCGCCAGGTTCAAGTACTCCATCACGCCCCACGGGCTTTCGTTCGAGACGCCGATGGCGCGCACTTTGCCTTCTTTTACCAGTTCGGTAAGCGCCGAAAGCGTCTCTTCTATTGGTGCGCCGTCTTGAGAGGTGTCCACATCTTCGACACCATAGCGGCCCCAGACGTTGGTCTGGCGGTCGGGCCCATGTACTTGGTAGAGGTCGAGATAGTCGGTTTGGAGACGCTCAAGCGAGCCATTAATAGCTTCGCGGATGCGTTCGCGCGTAAGCGTGCCTCCTTCGCGGGTACCCATCGAACCTTTCTGCAGCATGCACGAGACCTTGCTTGCGATAATCAAATCCTTTCGTTTGCCGCTTTTTGCCAACCATGTACCAAGATAGCGTTCCGTTGTGCCTTGTTTAGAACGGTCGGGCGGAATAGGGTAAATTTCTGCTGTATCAATAAAATTGATACCGTGCGATGTGGCGTAGTCGAGCTGCTCGTGTGCATCGCTTTCGGTATTTTGTTGGCCCCAGTTCATGGTGCCTAAGCAAATTGAAGATACCGACATCTCTGTGCCGGGAAGTTTTCTGTAATCCATAAGGACCTAGTATAGCAAACACTACCCGCGCGACATGTAGTGCGAAGCGTCTTCTTTTTTTAGGTCGTCTTCTTCAAGTTTTATGACCTCTTGTTGTTCCTGTTCTAATTCTTCGGGGCTCTCGTGCTCGATCTCTTCTTTTTCTTCATCGGCTATTGCTAACGCGCCAGACGACCAAAAAAAGAGGCCCAAAAAGAGGAGCAGGACTGCAACCACTATGCCTCCTAGTGTTATCCATACCATGATGCCTTCATTATAGCATTTCTCTGCTATTTGCCCTGCCCGAAGTACTTCTTTAAAAGGGCTACGTGGCCCTCGTAGGTGTCGCTGCAGTGGAAATTCCCGCGAGAATCATGGAAGTAGTAGAGACAGGTGGTCTTTTTTGGGTTCAGTGCCGCAAGCACAGCAGCAACCGATGGCTCGGCAATAGGGGCAGGCGGGAGGCCGTCATTTTGGTAGGTGTTGTACGGCGAGTCGATATATTTATCTTTTGGCACGACCTGCGGCCACCATACACCCGAGTGGCCCGTTGCTTTTGCATACTGCAAGGTCGAGTCCATCTGCAACTTCATTCCAGAAAATATACGGTTCCAAATAATGCCGGAGATAATGCGCATTTCGTCGGGGTCGGACGTCTCGCGTTCCAAAATCGATGCGATGGTAAGACCTTCGTCGAGCGGCACAACTTTTTGTATTGCGGGCGTGTAGCGCGAAAGGATCACATCATTAAAACGCTGGCGCACATTTGTTTGCACTTCAAGCACTGACGTGCCATCGGCAATACTGTAGTCGCCCGGAGGCACCGTGCCGTCGTTTAAGTCTTGGTTTGAAACAGGCGGCAGGTCGGTAAACATCTTTTCGGTATTAGTGTTCCAGTTGAGAGCGTCGCCAAATGCCGCAGCAACTTGTTCTTTGCGCCAGCCCGGTTGGATAGTAACGACATCAGGCACGGCGCCCGTGACAGCGGCCATTTGGTAGAGGTGCGTGCCGCTGATCACGCGCGCTAGTGCGGCAAAGAAACCGCCGGCACCTTGTGCTGCGGCTTGGAGCGGCCCCGCTTGGCCATGGAAGTAGTTATCCGCCGCGGGCTTTTCGATTATTTTTTTATTTTGCGGGTCGACGCCAATGGGGAATGGCTCGCGTGCGCCCGCGCCTTGCTGCCAGACAGTGATGCTTGGCAATACAAAAAAGAGCAGCGACAAGAGGGCGCACAGCATGATAAATGCGTAGAGCAACTTCAAACGTCTGTCACGCTTTCGGCGCATGGTGTGTTTATTCTACCTCAAGAATCAGCGGCAAATGGTCAGAAATCTCGATAGTTGGGACAGTAAACTCTTTCACCTGTACATCTCCTTTGATAAAAATATAGTCGCTGTGATAGAGCTCGTTGCCCGGGTGTTGTTCCCATGCATAGCGATTCCGTGTTGTTGCTATACCGAACTCGCGTATCACATCTCGATAGCCTGCAGCGCGAAGTAGCTCTAAGCTTTTAGTATCAGGCAACATATTAAAATCGCCACCGATAATTTTGACGCCGTCTTTTTGCTCCATATATTCGAGGAACGCGCGGGACTGCTCCATGCGTTGCTCTGTGTCGAGTTTGCCGGGCCACGGGAAGCCGTGCACGTTCAGTATATGGATGTCTTTGGTGCCCAGTGTGTGGTGCGTATAGAGTCCGACGCCGGTGCCGGTGCCCGCATCTGCCAGCACTGCGTTGTGCGCGCGTACGGGACATGAGGCTGCGGCATAGGTTGCTTGCTCGATGACGTGGACGGCGTTGTTGGATGGTTTAAGGATGTCTTTTCTGAGAAATGCCTCTGTGTGGTGGGGTAGAGTGCGGGTGCATATCTCACGCACCGTATGTGACGCTTCTTCTAAACACCAGATGTCGGTGCTGCTCGCGTGTTCTCTAAAGAATGCTTCGAGCGGTTCTTTGAGGGTGCCCAACCAGGCGTTTAAAAATATGATCTTCATAGAAAATATGCGGGATATACTAGTATACATACATAGAATGAGTAGGAAATTTTTGAAACGCCGCAGCACATGGCGCGGAACATATATCGACCTCTGGAGCGTGCCGCACGTCATTTCAGGCGTCGTGCTTGGGTACCTCGCCTACTTCTCGTCACTTTCATTTTGGAATGGGTTCTGGATAGCGCTGTCTGTAGGCATCGGGTGGGAATTATTCGAGCGCATTACGCGGCTGTCGCGCACAGAAGCCTACACTAACTCGCTTGGCGATATTGTCTGTGCACAAGCGGGGTTTGTTGCTGCATTTCTCCTACTTCAAAAATTTAATAACCCGGCGACAGAAAAGTTCGTCGTCATCGCGCTGTGTATCATCTTCGGCATCTTGTGCCTCCTCGGCTTCCGCGCTTTTAAATATTACGGATAAAGAAAAAGGCCGCCCGTAGGCAGCCATTATTTATCAGGATCGTACCGCCCAAGTATTTCCGGTGTGACATAGACCACCATGGAAACGAGCTTTGGCGGACCTTCCTTGAGGTTGAACTTCTTTTCGACCACAGGCTCGTCAAGATCGTCCTCGCACTGCACGATCTTGAGCTTGTACGTCACGTGGGTGACTATGTGGGAAAGGCTCTTTTCGAGCTTGTCCAGGTTCGCTCGCTGTTGTGCGGTGAGGCTTGTGACCTCAACGTTGGGAGCATTCTCCCAATTCTTGCAGACGACAGGGTCGAGCGACGCAGGCCGCTGTTGCGCGTGAGATTTTCGCGGGTTGAGTACCGCGGCGACCGCACACACAACAAGGAGGAGGATGGCAAAGATCAGCCATCTCCGCCAGCCGCCAGGTACCCTCAGATTTTCGTCCGGAGACCCTTCAAGGGTTTGCCGATCGTACATAATGAACTTCTCCCATTTCTATTGGAGTGATACTAAAAACACCATACGCTCAAAATGAGCGATGTCAAATCACAGGATGGGTTCGTGGCCGTGTTTTTTGAGGAAGTAGCCTTCAAGAGAGAAGCGGTCGTAGCCGTAGCAGATGAAGGAAAGCGGGATGCCGATCAAGATAAGATGCGGCCAGACAACTTCGCCAAAATAGACAAGCGACAGCGAAAGCCAAAACAAGAGGAAGATCGAGGTCCAGCGGATTTCAATGCCAAAGATAAAGAAGAGGCCGATGAGGATTTCGATAAGTGCGGCGCCCAAGACAAGGAAGTGCGGTTCAAACCCTAGGTAGTGGGCAATGGGGTACGGGTGCCCCGCAAGCGGCAACGACGCCACCTGCAGCGCCAAATCGTTATGCAAAATTTTTGCATAGTACGAGGCATAGATAAGCGCCGTGCCAAAACATACGCGCGCCACAAGGAAGCCGTACGGTGCCCATTTTTTGCGGAACAAAAATGCCAACGCCAGCGCCTCGCCCAGGTAGTTGGTATAGGTCAGCATGTACGCACCGTGTTTGAGGACTTCGGTAAAGAAGAGAACCAATAATGCGAGCGCTGCGAGCTCTGCATAAAAATTAAAGATAAAGCAGACGCCAATAATGACGAGCAACACGCGCACGGCGTTGGTGAGCAGCCCAAACGTGCCTTCGATGGGGAGTTCTGGTCCAAAGAGCGAGCCGAAATAGGAAGCACCTAAAAGCGAGACGCCAACTGTGATGCGGCTTATGGTTGGTGCATAGGGCGGGAGTTTTTTGAACAAGCCTCCGAGATTTTCTTCTACGATGTGCCAGAAGGATGTAAAGAAAATGGTAGTGACAACAATAACCACGACAAGCGCCCAAAACATAAATTGGTGCATATTGCTCGTAGCAACCTGCAATTCAGAAAATGGCGCTGCAGTAAGGCCTGTTTGTATTTGCTCGGGTGAAAGTACGTACACCTCGTGTGCCGAGGCGAGCGCGGGGAAAAGGGCGCCGAGCGCCGCTGTACATATATAGATGAGCTTCCGCATACGCGGATTGTATCACCCTTCGACCGAGGCGGCGGCTGTGGAGGAGAGTGCTTTTTTGAATGCCTTCTCTAATTCTTTGAGGCCCACGGGTTTGGTGAGATGATAGTGGAAACCTGCTTCGTGCGCTTTTTCTTTATCTTCTGTTTGGCCGTAGCCGGTAAGAGCGATAAGCGCTGCGTTTGTTGCGTTGTCTTGTTTCAAGCGGCGCACTACTTCGTAGCCGTCGATGTCGGGCAAGCCAATGTCGAGCACAAGGATGTCATGGTCGGCCATACGTGCCGCTTCGAGCGCGGCCAACCCCGAGTAGGCCACGTGTACTTCATGACCGCGCAACTCAAGCAGCCTCTTCAGTGCATGCGCTGCTGCCTCGTTGTCGTCAACAACTAAGATGCTGCGTTTATTGCGCACTGCACGCAAGGTACGATTTCCTGTGCCCGTGAGTATAGGTTTTTTTGCGGGCTTCTCGACGCGACCGCGGATAAGCGGCAGGCGCACGGTAAATTCCGACCCTTTTCCTTCGCCCTCGCTTTTCACTTCAATCGTGCCGCCGTGCATCTCGACCAGCTGGCGGGTGAGCGGTAGGCCGACGCCCAAGCCCTCTGTCGGTAATTTGCCGCGTTGCACCTGGAAGAAGGGTTCGAAGATGCGCTTTTGCATCGTGCGCGAAATACCAATACCGTTATCGCGGAGCGTAAGCACAGCCATGTTTTTATCGTCGCGAAGCGAAAGTTCGATCGTGCCGCCAGGGTTTGTATACTTCGCTGCATTGTTTAACAGATTGACGAGTATTTGTTCGACGCGGATAGGGTCAGCTTCCATATAGAGCGGCTCTTCTGGTTTGTGTACATGCAAACGGTGGCCGCGGCTTTGGAGAAGCGGTTTGGTCGACTCAACAGAGCGGTCGACGATATCTTCGACAAAGACCACTTCTTTGCGCAGCGCCAACTTATTGCGCGAGATGCGCGATATGTCGAGTACGTCATCGAGCATGCCGCGCATCGCGTTGACGTGCTGGCCGATGGTATTAACGAGTAAGGCCGACTCGCTGTGCTCGTGGCTTTCCAAGCGCAGGAGCTCTGCAGATGAGAGAATGGCTGCCAAAGGGTTCCGTAGTTCGTGCGCCAGCATCGCAAGGAAATTTTTCTTTGCTTCGTCTTCGGAGCTAATTTTACTGAGCGTTGTCTCAAGTTCTGTCACGTGGCGTGCGAGTTCTTGTTGTGCATGTTTGCGCTCTTCGACGATTGCCGTAAAGGTCAAAAATACCGTGCCCATCGTTGCGCTAAAGATCGCAAGCTGGAAGAGCGAGCCATTGGCAAAGGGGCCGTGGCCAAGCAATGTACCGCACAGCGCAACAAGCGCGGCAAGTGCAATAGAGAGACTCATGCCGCGCGGGCCCGTGCGCAGCGCCACCCACGTCAGCGGGATAAACACGTAGTAGGTAAAGTATGAGCTTTGCGGCAGCCAAAAAATAAACAGCGACGTGGCAAAGACGAGCAGGGTAAGCAGCGTAAGTTCGATGTATTGGCCGGCCGTACGCTCAAATCGCGGGCGAGAGAACCACTTCAACAAGAGCGGTGCCAAAATAAGGATGCCCAATGCGTCGCCCGCCCACCACGCACCCCACATAGAGGGCAGCTCGGTGATGCGTCGTGCGCCGCTGGCCCACAGGCTTGCGATGCCAATGCTTGCACTCAAGAGCGGTGCAATAAACGCGGTTGCAATAATGCCGATGTTGTCACGCAGCCGAAGTAAAGAGGGTTGGAAGCCCACGTAGTAGTTTAAAAAATACGCGCCAGCGAGTGCCTCAAGTGCGTTACCTGCGCCTATCATCAGCGCGGCGAATATCGTTGCGCCGTCAGACAGGTTGACGAGTGCGGCGCCAATAAAGACTGCAGGCCAGAGCCGGTACCCCCACAGGAGAAGTGCTGCAAGTGCCACGGCGCTTGCCGGCCACACAAACGTCGCGAAGGTGCCGACGGGTTCAATGCTTAATCCGAGACGCCCCGCCAGGAAGTAGACAAGTGTGAGAAGAATGTAGGGTTCGTATCGAAAGAAGAGGGTGATAAGGGCTCTTCTATTCATGCGCTGTTATGCGACAAATCGGTATCCGACGCCGCGCACTGTTTCAAAGCGGGGCGACATTTCTGTGCGTTCGAGTTTTTTGCGCAAGTTTTTCATGTGGACGTCGAGCACGTTGCTCCACGTCATAGAGTTAAAGTCCCACACATGGCTCGAGAGTTCTTCGCGGGTAAATACTTCGCCTGGGCGGCGCAAGAAACATTCAAGTAGTGCGTATTCTTTCAGCGTAAGAGAAATTTCTTCACCATCGACATAGACTTTGTGCGTTGCAGTGTCGATGGTAATGTCGCCGACCGTATGCACGACGGTGGGCATGGTTTGCGGGCGGCGGGAGACTGATGCGATGCGGGCAATAAGTTCTTCGTGTGAAAAGGGTTTGACGACGTAGTCATCGGCACCAGCGTTCAGGAGCTCCACTTTGGTAGTGGTGTCGGACGAGCCAGTCAAAATAATGATAGGGGTCTTGATCTCCGCTTCGCGGATTTTTTTGGTCAACGCCAGGCCGCCCATGCCAGGGAGCCCCAAGTCCATAATCATCACGCCGTAGTCGGTGTGGTAGAGCTGGGCGCGGGTAAAAGCTTTGTCGCCGTCATCGACCCAGTCCACTGCAAAACCCTTTAATTCTAATATCTTGGTAAGGTTAGCCCCGAGCTGCTGCTCGTCTTCGACAAGTAGTAATCTCATATATACAGCCTACTCTATAGAGGTCTCCATGAACATATCATGAAGAAAGTATTTTTCGGTAGCCTGTAAGGCTTCTTCGCGGTTTTTGCACTCACGGCAAAAGCGGGCGAATACCTCGTCCGCTTCACGCTCAAATCGTGCCAGATATGGTTCCATACAAGTTGTTTGGCACTACCTTGTACATGCGCATGATGCGCTCTGCCATGCGCGGGTGGGTGCGCTTGACGTGGTTCCACATCTTGATCTTATTCATAAGTGGCTTGGCTTCGGAGCCCAGCTCCTTGTACCCGCACTCGCTGCAAATAAGTGTGACGTTCATAGACACACAGTATAGAAGGGGGCGGGTGATATTAAAGTGAAGACCTAACGTCGTCGACGCGTTGCTTCAAAAGCTGCTCCATGTCGGTAATAGCTTTGGTGATTTCTTTTGCAGTGTCATGCGCTTCGCCGCTTTTGCCTTCGAGTAAGAGCTCCAATAATTGCGCTTGGCTGTAGAGCACCGACAGCGCATTGCGCAGGTCGTGGTTGAGCTTTGAAATCTTTTCTGGCAATTCCATCGTGTGTGCAGTATAGCAAAACGAAAGACGGCGACCAGTGTAGTACTGGCCGCCGTTGTTTTCACAGCAGCATGAGCTGCCGAACTTTTTTGTATTCCTCCAAAGGTCTGAGGTTGCTGCGTTGCGCATCGTATTGGACCCAGTGCCGCTGTTCGGGCGTGGCTTGCATGACCCACGCTGCAATCTCACACATTTGATCGTATTGTTTTTTCGGTATCCAGTCGCGGCCAGCTTTTGCCACCACTGGTAATGCATGAGTCTTGCGGGCGAAGGTTCTAAAGCTCTTCACCAGTACGAAGTAGTGTTCATGTCCTCCGAAGAGGAATGAGCACGTCGTGTCCGTTGGGGGATTGGTCTTCCAGCAGAGATCAGCTGCTGTGATGTTTGCCAAGGGCATGCGTACGCTCCATTTTTGGTTAGAGAATACTTGAACTCTAGTAATTATTATCCTAAAGTTTGAATGAAATGTCAATGATTGAATGAAAAACCCATGCAGGACAAGGGTTTTCCACAGATACAAAATTGTACATATCCAACCTCATCTGGTATACCCAATATAGACGCACACAAAAATGGAAAGGGTAGCGTAATGGTTCCATCAACTGCCTCTAAAGAGAATACTGAGCCACGGGCCAATCGTCTCAGTATTGCGGACGCTAATCGTCCGCCGCGCAAACATGGCAGTCGATGTTGTCGCAAAGGTTGCAAAGGCACAATAGGCATTTACGTGCCGCAGTCCATTTTCGTTTGGACACGGCAATTTTGCTCTCGTGAATGTCGCGATATTCACGACAGTAAAATAGCGCGCCCTTTGTTCCTTCCCGCGTCGACAGCTATGTTCCTCCTTCTCTCATCGTGCGTCTCGTCTTAGGACGGGGCGCTTTTTTTATGTAAAGAAAAAGGCCGCGCTACATGCGCGGCCCAGAACTCCGTAGTTGAAACTCATCTTCTGGGAGAGGAAATATATCCTTCCAAAAAGGGAGTGGGTTATGCCCTGCAGGGTCACGTTTCGATTCAGGCTCCCATTCGCCGAAGACTTCAACAGCGTCATCGTTAATGTAGAGCCTTTCATTCCATCGTGCCGGCCGTGCTTCCCGGTTCAAGATAAAACGAGTCGTCATCGTCGCGCGCCACATGCCCAAATAGACGCTAGACTCATGGCGGTTGCGTGGGTCGGCGAAATCTCGAATTTCAGGCGTGCTGATTTGCACCAGCTCACCTCGGGCTACTTTTACCCGGCCTTCGCCCCACATGCCGCGGATGGCAGTCGTCTCGGCTGTTTCGCCGTAGATGCCGGTCTCGCTTGTGGTGCGAATGACCGCGTCTTCTCCCTCTCGTGTAGTTGGAATGATTCTGCCGGCAACGATGCGATAGTGTTCGATGAGCTCCATTCCGGCAACGCGCAGCAACACTTCGGATTTTTTCGAACAGCACACGCAATTGCCGTTATCGAGACGGGCGAACTCAATCTCCCGTTTTTGATTAATGGCCTTTGCCAAGTTCGCCAATTTGCGCGGACTACTTCGCTCAAACTCCTCGAGGTCAAAAGGCTTCCCGTCGAATGTTGTGCATCCAACCAGAAAGACTCGCAGATCTTTAATGGAATCGAATGTATAGAACTTCACTTGGGCCTCCTAAAACGTTGCGTAGTAGGATAACCCCCCGGACTCTGTACCCACACTATCGTTTTTTAAAGAAAAAGTGAAGCTCAGCAGTAGATGAAGGATTTATCCTTGCACACGGCCCAGCGCCGTTTGAAGATCGCTGAGGCTAATAGGCTTAACGAGGTATTGGTCGAACCATTCGCGCGCATCCATGCGTCGCGAATCGCCCAGCCCATAGCCCGTCAGTGCGATAAGAGTGCCGCGATAGTTCTGGCCTCGCAGCATGCGCGCCACGTCGTAGCCGTCCTGGTCGGGGAGGCCGATATCCAAGAAGATGAGGTCGGGCGAAATGCTGCGTGCTTTGGCGAGACCCTGCGCACCATCGTAGGCGTACTGCACGCGTGCACCGTGGAGTTCGAGCAGGCGCCCAATGCCGGCCGCCGCGGCATCATTGTCGTCGATAATAAGGACAAGCGGTTGTTTTGATTTGGGTTGGGACCCTGGCGTGCGGATATCCGTGGCGCGCGCCTCGCGTTTTGGAAGCATCGTGTTGCCCGAGCGCATCAGCGGTATAGTCACTACAAAGCGGCTGCCGAGCCCGGCGCCATCGCTGTATGCCTCGATGGTGCCGCCGTGGAGTTCGACGAAGTTGCGTACGAGTGTAAGCCCAATGCCGAGACCTTTTTTATTGCGCGCATCTTGCTCGACCTGGTGGAAGGGGAGGAAGATGGTCTCAAGTTCGTTCGGGCGAATACCAATGCCGCGGTCGGACACTTCGATGCTTGCATTGTGGCCCTCTTCGCGCATCGAAAGCGTAATTGTTGTACCCGATGGCGAGTATTTCGACGCGTTCGTCAGCAAGTTGGAAAACACTTGCTCCAAACGCACTGCGTCGCCAAGCACATGGAGTTGCTGTTTTGGCATATTCAACACCAAACGCTGATGCAATTCTTTGCGGTGATGTTCGGTCGAAAGCACAGCGCGTTTCAGTACGACATCGAGCGATACCTGTTCGCGCTTCAAATCGACTTTGCCTTCCGAAATGCGGGAGATGTCGAGGAGGTCGTCGAGCAGGCGGCGGATAGTGTCCATCCGGTTTTCCATCATGGTAAGCAATTCGGTATCTTCTGCGTCGCGGCCGCCTTTTAATTTCATCAAATCGATGGATGAAATAACAGGCGCCAGCGGGTTGCGCAATTCGTGCGACAAAATGGCAATAAAATCATTTTTTGCTTTCGACTCTGAACTTTCGCGCGCCACAGCGTTGCGAAGTGTTGCCAACTGCGAGTGCATGATGTTGGTGTTGACGCGGCGATCTTCTTCAAGCGAGGTGATGATAAAAAAGAGCAGCGTGAGCATGATCAGCAACAGTTCTGTCTGGAATAGGTAGTCGACAACTAGGGGGGCTGGCGAATACAGTGCAACGCTCGTAATGGCAAAGCATGAGGTGAGTAGCAGTGCGAGCGTAATAAATCGCGGCCGCATTTTAAGTGCGATGTAGAAGAGGGGTGCCATCAAAAAATATACCGTCGGAATGCCGCCAAGCGTCCCCATTTGGCGGACAAACAGCAAGTAGTCGAGCCCAAGCAGCGCCACGAAGACAAGTACGAGCTCGACCATTTCGCCAGCGTTGCGCGAAAAGCGCGGCTTGGCCAACCAGCGCAGCAAGAACGGCGTCATGATAAGGAAGCAGAAGAGTGTCGCGACATAGGAATGCTCCCACGTAAGCCCTAAATCGGAGAGGCCGCGATATGCGCGCACCAAAAGTCCGAGCGTTGGCGAAATAAGAGAGATGCACACTGCTGTTGCCATAAAGAAGAACGTGTCGCGATACCGTCGGAAGAGCGGGTCGATGCGTGCCTCAAGCAAGAGCCATGCACCCGCCAACCCTTGCAACACTTCAAATATCGGCAAGAAAATAATTGAAAGGAGAGAGCCGCCTGTCGCGATGTTTGCGACAAGCGCCGAAAGGTAGACGACGGGCCATAGGCGCGTACCGGCGAAGTAGAGTGCGGCCAGTGCGATGCCCGATGCCGGGTTAAAGCGGGCCATGGGTGGAAGCACGACGCGAGCAAGCGCAAAGACAGCAACATAGAACACAAACAGGGCTGCTGCCGCGCGCCATTCGCGGATACTATAGACTCCCGCTAATGCCCGGAGGCGTTTATTCATTGCTTCTACCATAGCTCTATCGTAGAAAAATGCAAAAGACTCGGGGTCGCACGATGTGCAATACCCCGAGCCGTTTGCAGATTACCTGCTGTTATGCGGATGTTCGTTTGAGGAGATAGCCCGCGCTCCCAAGAACCGCTACCCCAGAAAGGATGAGCGAAATGATAGTGGGGAGTGGGTCACCGCCCTCGCCCGTGTTTGGGACCCCAGGAATGGCTGTGGTCGATGTGCCCAATACTACGCCGCCCGAGCCCGAGGAGCCGCCTGTGGTGCTTGGCGTATTGGTGATGATGCCACCACCACCGCCCCCGCCACCGCCGCCAGACGAGCTACTGCCGCCGCCTGAACTTGGTGAGCTAACGACGCTGCCGCCAAGCGAGCCTCCAGGTGAGGATGTTACCGTGCCGCCAAGCGAGCCGCCCGATGACGTTGCGACGCTACCGCTAAGGCTGGAACCCGTCGTGCTTGCGCTTGGGGTGCTCGTTGTTGTTGTCGATGTCGTCGTCGTTGACGTGGACCCTCCCGCACTCAAGGTGCCGGTGATCTCGGAGGCGCTTGCGACGCTCGCCATACTTCCTGCGATGAGCAGTGCGGAGAGAATTCGTGCTGTGCTCTTAGTCATGAGATGCATTGCGTTTACTTGCTAATACGATTGTTAGAACGGAGTTGTGGTCGACATTGCGCCGAAGGTTGTCGTGTAGTTGCCAGTTGGCGTACCAGACGGTACTGCTGCCTGGATGTAGACATCGATCTGGCGTCCCGGCGTTGTCGACGAGGTGTCACCGACGAGCATCATGTTGCCGCTGTAGTCGTTATTTGCCTCAAGCATCGAGGACGCGGTGGTCGATGCGTTCGATGACTGTGGAGACCAGATGCGGATGTGATTTGCTGTCGCAAAGGTTGTCGACGAATTTGCCGTGTTGATGAAGTCGCCGAACTTCATAGCGAAGTTGCTTTCGGTGTCCGGAACAACGAGGTGGAGTATCCACTCCCACCCATGCTCAAACGTTCCATCTGCTGTGGCGCTCGTCTGCACGCTGTCGACACCTGTCACTGCAAGTGGAGTAGTTGATGTTGATGTCGTTGTTGTGCTCGTGCTCGAAGATACTGGTTGCACGTAGTAGGAGTTTGATGCCATGAGGCCACTCGTGCGGCCAGTTGCCGTGATCGCTGCCGGGCCCACTGCAAGTGACGGCACTGTCATGCTCTGTGTAAAGTTGCCGCTTGCGTCAGCAGAAACGGTCGTTGTTGCGCCGCCGAACATAATGTCGACTTGCTCGGACGAATTGAAGTTTGTACCGAGCGCGTTGAACATGGAACCTGGTTCGCCGCTGTAGGAGCTCAGCGCCAAGAACGCGGTTGATGTTGCAGCCGGCGTGTAGCTGAAGGTCAGCATGTTGGATGCCACGTTGCCCGTCGATGATGCGGTCGACGACGAAACATCAGCACCGACCATAACCGTCACTGTGCCCGACGCCGTTGGCATCACGTTGAAGGTAAACGTCGTGCCGCTGCCCGACACTGTGCCAACGGTGGCATTAGTTGCCGTGATGTTCGCACTGGTGAGGCCGTTTACCGCTTGCGAGAACGTTGCAGTGACGGGGATAGTCGTCGCTGACGTACTCGAGGAGACGGTCGAAGAAAGAACTACCGTTGGGCCGCCCGAGGCTGCCGACGAGAGGGATGCCAAACCTCCAAGTACTGCAACCGCCGCTATCATGGCGACTGCCATGCTTGAAAGTATCCCGATAGATTTTGCTTTCATATAGTAATACCTAATACCTAGTTAATAAGTTTCGAACGAGGCTTCAGTAAAACAGGCGAGTAGTGAACGCTCGGTGAAAAGCCGCGTGAAGCACTTCACGATTGCTTTATAAAAAACCCGCACACTAGGTATGTGTCAGCACGAATACCATATGGTGCAGCGATAGCCGTCATTGTTGTGGCGGCGTTCGTGTTTGTTTTTGTGTTGTGGCATGCAGTGTGGGGCGGCGGGGAGGAGAGCGATATCGTCCCGGCGAATATGCCTGCAGCGGTCCTTGCTGCGACAACCTCGATGCCTGCGCGTTTAGAAATACCCGTGCTGCATGTTGATGCGCGCGTGCAATACGTCGGTGTGACATCAAAAGGCACCATGGGTGTGCCGAGCAACTTTACCGATGTTGCGTGGTACAAGTACGGCGCGGTGCCGGGGCAGGCGGGCAGCGCTGTCATGGACGGTCATGTTGATAACGCGCTGTCGTTGCCAGGGGTGTTTAAACATTTGGCCGATATCCATGTCGGCGATGATCTCTATGTTCAAACGAATGATGGCAGCACACTGCACTTCCGTGTGTACGATGTCGAGACGTACCCGTACGACCAGGTGCCGATGCAAACCGTGTTTGCACAAACGCGCGATGCGCACCTCACGCTTATCACGTGCGGCGGTACCTGGGTGCAAAGCAAAAAAACGTACGACCATCGCGTGGTGGTGTACTCGGCATTGGTGGGGAGTTAACGGCGCGCGAGCGAGGATTGTTGCGTACCAAAAAATTCGACGATGATGGTTGTTTGTTTGCCTTGGTAGATTCCGCGTGCGATGCCGATACCCATATCTTTGTACTTCGCGTTGATGATATTTGCGCGGTGCGTTGGCGAATTCATCCATGCCATTTCGACACTCGCGGCGTCAGAAAAATCCATCGCTAAATTTTCTGCGGCATAGAGGTATGTGTAGCCATTTTGTATAAACCATTTCCATGGCGCCTGGCCCTCGGGGGATGTGTGCGAGAAATACTGGCGGGCGAGCATATCGTCGGCGCGTTTTTGTGCAGCCTGGTCGAGCAGCGCATTATCTTTCACGGCGCCGATGTGCTGCGAAGCACGGTCAGTATTGGTGAGTGTAATAATTTGGCTGGCGAGCGCTGTGTCTAGAGGAGGCCGTGTTTGTACCTGCGCAAGTACAGGGATTGGCCCTGCAGTAAAAAATGCGAGAGCGAAAAGAAAGGTCGAGAAAGAGGAGAGTGTGCGCGAATACATGAGAGTACTCATCAATTGTAGATGAGTTCATACTCAATTCATATTCACATCGATGAAGAGGTCAGCTAGATGAAGAGCCTAGCGAAAGATTTTTTTCGAGAGCCACACAAAAGCAGCGCCAGTAAGAATGCCAAGTACTATGCCGCCGAGGATATCAGACGGGTAGTGCACACCTGCGGCAACGCGCGCGGCACCGATAAGGAGGCCTGTTGCCATGAGCGCCCACCCAAACTTTTTATTGAAGTGAAGAATGACCGTTGCGAGCGCGAACATAAATATGGTGTGGCCCGATGGAAAGGAATACGCCGAGTCCGCCACCAGATGGGGGATGTTGAGTGCAGAAAATGGACGTGCGCGGTGCCAGAAGTGGCGTATGAGGGATGCAATGCCGTAGCGTGCAACGAGCGCTGCCACAAGTGCAAGGCAATAGCCCATGACATGTTCGCGTTCGCCTTTCTTCCACGCGAGTGCGAATGCTGCCACTACGCCAAGCAGCACAGCGTAGATGAGATATTCGGCGCAGACGATGATCGCCGTATCAAGAAGCGCGCTCTGTCCTGCGAGGTTGTGGAGTGCGTAGAAGAGTGAGAGGTCGAGTTGCTGCATATGTCGTTAGTGGAAGTACCCGAGGATCGCGGCACCCGCGATAATCGTGATGAGGCTGCTGAAGATGCCAAGCCAGAATACGGTCATTTTGCCGCCCCAGAGTGCGTCACCCAATTTCATCGGGGCGATAAAGCCAACCCATGCCCAGACACCAATAGCAATGGCATTGAGAGGCGAGAGGCCTTGCGTTGCGCGCGCAAGCACATAGAACATCACCAAGCTTGCGATAAATTGCCAGATGTAGCTTGTGGCCATAGCCTTCTGCATCTGTTTTTTTTCTGCGGTACTCTTGTTTTCCCAACCCATGGCGCGAATATAGACTTTGCCAAAGAGCGGGCCGTACCAGAGAGCGCCTATAACCATGGAAGCGACCGCAGCCGCCAGAATCGCGATGTAGTTCATATAGTTATGCTAGCACGGGGCTGCACGAATTGCAGAGGCAGCCTTTTGGCTTGATAAATTCGTCAAAATACTCGGTATCGTAGTCGTAGGTGAGCTCCTCGCCGGGCTTAATAGTTCGCTTTGCGAAGATAAAGACGCGTTTGTTTTTAATGTCGATTTCGCAGTTGGGTTTGCAGGCATGGTTCACATACTTGGCGATGTTGCCCGGCACGTTGCCATCGATCATCGAGTGTTTGCCCGTCTCGAAAAAGTACTTGCCACTTTTGTTGTGCTGCTCCCAGTCGTTGAGTGCGCGGCCAGTGTATTCGAGTATGCAGGCACCTTTCGGGATTTTTTCTTCAGCAAATACGCCCTTTCCGGTGCGTGATTTTCCAACGCGCACCTTAAAATCCCCCGGCGTAAATCTCTTCGGTAATTTTTTCATCCAAACAGTATACATCTTAAGTAAATCTTCATAATTCGACTGATACCCTTCTTTATACATCAATCGGTTATCACACCGGTCGAAGCGGGGAGTTCTTTCTAATGCAGAATAACGGGCAGGGTTCGAACGTCTATCACACGATGTCGTTCGGGGGGCTGTATCCCATAGCTAACGAATTGCTCGGGATGAGCGTATTGTTCGCCTCCTGGCAGTCGACAATAATACGCATGCACAAAAAAGACGGGACACCAGTCTCGAATGCCGACAAAAACATCCAACGGTTCGTAAAGAACTGTTTGCTAACCGCGTATCCCGAGATACCGGTCTGCGGCGAGGAAGATGATTGCTTGCCGTCGCGCATGGTACGTGCAGGGACACATTGGTCCGTCGACCCTATCGACGGTACGCGCTACTACGAGGCAAAGAAGGATGAGTGGTGTATTTCCATCGCACTTATTGTTGCTGGCGTTCCATATGCGGGCATAATCATCCAGCCAAGTCTTCGCGAATGTTTTATCGGCATCCGCGGTAAAGGTGTGCAGTCGCGTTCGCACGAGACGGCGTGGGTAGCACACAGCAAAATGCTATGGGCGGATGTAAGTACGCCCATGCTGATTGTGCCGACGTCGCAGTCGGTGTTTCGAAACCAGTCATATGTGGAGCAAGCTGGCCGTCTGACGCTTGCGTACGAAAATACCTTTAGCGCGCCGTCAGTGTCGGCGGGTCTCGAAATTGTGCGCGGGCGTGCGTGGGGGTGGGCGAGCCTCTTTGAGCCGTGGCACTGGGACATCGCCGCAAGCTACATCTTGGTGAAGGAGATTGGCGGAGCAGCCCTATGTGCAAACGGCCAGGAGATCCCATGGCACAAGGACCGTATGCCGCCAGTTGTTTTCGCTCGGACACAGAAAGAGGCAGAAGAAATCTGTAGCGTTCTTCGGGGCGAGCACATTCAATCACGACAGGCCGTCTCATAAGACGGCCTTTTTCTTTGCATATACAAGAGAAAAGCGTAGGATGGCACACAGACGCGGTTACGCCGCCCGTTCTTACTCTTGTGGAGGACTATGCAATGATCGTTCGTCTACTCGCTCTTGTGTGCGCGCTACTCGTTCCAGGGTTCGCGAATGCAGAGGTCTATCCGGCCAAGCCTGTGCGGCTTATCGTCGGCTTTCCGCCCGGAGGGCCAACTGATGTGCTTGCGCGAATCGTCGCCGAGAGTCTTTCGGCGAAGTTGGGTGTGCAGGTGCTTGTCGAGAACAAGCCCGGCGCTGGCACCATCCTTGCAATCAAAGAGGTGATTGCAGCGGCGCCCGACGGCTACACACTTTTGTTTGGCAGCCCGAACGTTGCCACCAACGAAACACTCTATCCAAATCGCGGGTACGAATTTCTGCAGAGTACTGAGCCTGTTGCGCTCGTTGCCCGAGGGCCAGTCGCATTGTATGTAAAGCGCGGCACTCCTGATGAGGATCGTTTCCAGACGTTGGATAGTCTTATCGGGTTCGCAAAGGCACATCCGTGGAGGCTCAACATGGCATCTCCGGGCAACGGCACAGCGAGCCATCTCATCGGCGAACTCTTCCAAATGCGGGCGGGCGTCACCATGACGCACGTTCCGTACAAAGGCGGCAGCCAGGTGATGCCAGACTTGCTCGCAGGGAGGGTTAGCCTGACCTTTGATACGACGACGTTGGCGCTCCAGTATGTCCGTGATGGGCGTTTGCGCGCGCTTGGGGTTACAACCAAGCAACGCGTCAGCGTCTTGCCGGACACGCCCGCCATTGCCGAGGTCCTTCCTGGGTTCGAGGCAAGTAACTGGTGGGGCATTAGCGCGCCAAAAGGAACTCCAGCGTCGGTTGTCGCGCGGCTTAACAGTGCGATCAACAGTGTGCTCGGCGAACAGGAAATGCAGAAGAAGCTCACTGAGTTGGGGCTTATCCCCGCGGGAGGCACGCCGTCTGAGTACGGCACCTTCATTGCGGCGGAGACGCTCAAGTGGGCGGACGTCATCCGCTACTCTGGAGCTACGCTCGATTAAAAGACACACTACAACGCCAGCTCCTCGCGAGCCGGCGTTTTTTCTTAGCAATTATTACGGTAATGGGCGTTTAGGAGTAGAATCTTTTTCTATTACCCGTTTGATAGTTTTCACGATGCAACATTGTATAAAAAGAAAAGCTGTCCCGGAGGACAGCTAGTGTAAACGAAACTGATGCTGTACAAATTTTAGCTCGGCTGGTCGGATCAACCGCGAATGCGCCACACTCACTTTGTGGAGTTTGCCATCCAAATTCTTCTCCCAGAATTCCAAAAACCCAGTAAGTTTTGGAAAGCGAGGATGAAGATCCGTGTCCTGCCAAACATAACTCTGCAGAATATGTTTATGGTCGGGCATCCAGTAGAGAATTTCTGCTGTTGTAATTCCGAAGCCCTTAAACAGTTCTACGAAATCTTTTGAGACAGATGCAGGCATCGTATGTCCCTCGCTCGTTGCTCCCGCTATAAGTAAAGCGCCGAACCTGTTCATCGTCAAAACGATCCTGTGAACTGTGTGGCCCGTGTTCATGACAACGAATGGTTTAGTAGAGCCCTGTCGTGGTGATAAAAAGAGCCCTACAAAGTAGGGCTCTTTTACTCTGCAGTAGTAATAGAATTAATTACCTTGGCAGTTGGTGTGCGAGTTGTTGTAGCCAGTTGCGCCAGCGTCTTGGCCAGTTGCGCCGCCGTGATATCCAGGCGTTCCGCCAGCTTGGCCGAGGAAGCCGAAATTCCCGTTAACGTCAGCGAAGGCGCCATGTGATGCTCCGCATGCAGATGCGTTTGAACCATCACCTGCGGCAAATGCAGGCATTACTGCCGCTCCGAACAAAAGTGCGCTTGCGCCCGCGCCCAACACTGCTTTCTTGAAGGTACCCATAGATTGCTTAAGAAGTTAACGAATATTTTCCCAGTATACGTACCCTTCATTAATAACGTATGAAATAGAGGAGGTTGAACCTGCCTGCATAAAAGAGAAATCGCCCACACGGAGCAGATTTCCGTTGGGCGATTGTGCAACCGATTAGGTGCGCCGGATAGGCTTGATGGTCACCCCCAAGCTTTGCAGGTGCTCAACCACACCTGCATCCTTGAGGATGCGGGCGTATGCGCCAGTGATGAAGTTGATCTTCGGCTGGTGTTGGACAAGGCCACCTTTCTCCTGCAGGACTTCGTCCAGCTCCTCGGCAAGCTTTGTAGCTGTAGCCGCCAGCTGGATCAGCTCAGTGCGCATTCCCTCCGCTTTGCCGCGGATCGAGCGTTGCATCGGATTAGTACCGTCGTTTCGACCGTTCACGTAAGGTATCTCCTTAATGTTCTTACCTATATATTGTAACCTAATATAAAATATTTGTCAAATTTGCCCACCTTAGTGGACGACTTTAGAACCATTGATTGGGTGAGAGAGTACCCTGCGCCTGCATTCACGCTGCGACAGGTGCAGGAGTTACTGAGGTAGTGTCTCCGTTGTATCGACGCTTTCTACTACAGCTGGAATTGGTTCAGGCAATTGGACACCATGCATCTTAACGCGTCGCGCATTCAATCGATTTTCTTGGCCAATTTGTACTAAAGCTTTTGCAGCTCTCTCAGCAATGGTTTCCGTGTCATCTGCAGTCCTGTTGTTCAGACCACGAGCAGCACGAACAATGCGATGCATTCTATCGCCCTTTTCAGCCTTAAATATTCTGTAAAAATCTTCGACACTGAGCTTGCTTATTAATTCAGTATCTTCTGGATTCCAGCCATGTTTAATAATCATATCTTCTAACACGTCAGCTGGGTTGCGGTCATCAACAAATCTGCTACGCGCTGCATCGAATGCCTGCGCAAGTTCCTCATCTCTTTCTCCATCGTCAAATAGACTTTGACGTCCATCGAACAAATCTTTCTCGTCCCTGCGTTCTGTAACGTATTTGGTTATAAGCTCCGTTGCTTCCGTGTTTCTTCCAAACTCTTTGAGCAGCTTAACTGTTGAGTTTAGATTGGAAGGGTGAAGGACTCCAATATTTTCCATCGACGCACTAAAAATTTTGTCCATCACTTCTTTTTCGTTATCGTCAAAAGAGCCGTGGTATGCAGTCCAAGCATCGTGTATATCCTGCTCTTGTTGGGCTTTGTTGGCCACCTTACTTTGCTTCTCAGCTGCCTTTAGGAGAGCTTCTTCATCAAAGATTCCACTCTGCACGGTCTTATGGATAGCCAAGTCAAAGTCATCAGCACTAAAAAATTTATACTTTGCCATCAACTCAGACCACTTCCTGTCCGTGTCTGGAATTTGGTTATTATTTCGCAACATACCATGCAGGCGCCCCATATCTGTTAAGAACTCGAATGGCGGCGGTTCGCCGTCCTTCTGATATTTTTCCCAACCGAATAGCGTTGCCGAGTGAAAGGCTTGGTAGAAAAGCTCTGAATAATCAGTTTGTAATATCCCTTCGAGTCGCGCGCAAATTCTCTCTATCTTTTTGAGTACTCTGATGTTGGTGATACCAAGAGTGACGCAAAAATCATGCAGCAGTTTTTTGTTACCCGTTGCATCTGCGTCAGGGAAAGCAATGTCCGCTGCTTCTTGAGGAGTCGGATCAAATTGCAGATGGGTATCAACGACCTTTTCAAGTTGTTTATGGAAAACTTCCTTTTGTCCATCCGCAATTTCTTCTTCGTTGAGCAAGAGAACAACTTTACACTTGCGTTGTTCTTTTAGCATGGATATAAGTCCGAATACTTCTATGACGTCCAATCCGTTCCCAGCTCTTTCAAGGTCGTCTATGCATATGATTTGTTCGCCCACAGAGTGAAAGAGAAGTTTTTCAGCTAGTGCAGTTCCGATGTAACTTTGGACTACGGGATTCTGACCCGCCTGCGTTAACAGCCACCGCACGGAAGAGCCGAGCGTGTCTCGTAAATTTTTCGGCTCCAAAGCTCCTAGTGTCCACTCCTCTCCGATTTTTTCAACGGGTTTTGTAGCTTCATAGATTGCGTAGCGCAAGTCGTCAATTTTCTTTACTCCAAATAACGATACATATGCGTAGCGCGTTAACTTAATCTTCCCAGCATCTTTTGCTTCTTTAAGAAAATAGTTCCAACCGTATGTTTTGCCAACGCCCCATTTGCCGCTAATACAAAGCACTTCAGGGTCGGCTCTTTCCAAAAAACGAGTTATTTCTGCTTTTACAAGTCGTATAGACACGCCCCTATTGTAGCGATAAAAGCTCATGTGAAAAGAGCTCAAATGAGAAGAGTTCTTCAGAACAGCGCCGAGTGCTTCTGCAACACCTGTTCTTGAATCTCACATTGAAGGACAAACAGACGACCTACACGCTGAAAAGCCCATCGAGATACTTTCGATGAGGGTTCAAGAGAAGCTCGACGCCCAGAAAAACTTCGAACTCCAAAAAACGCCTAAAAGTAAGGCTCGTCTAGAATCTGTTTCGAAAATCGACCCTTTGCTCCGCGCGATAGAGGATGTTCGAACCTGTATTGCGGTAACTATCTGACTCAAGTAAAGTGGCAGACGGCAGTTTTGAAGGAGACGACAATGACCGTGTGGTTCCCGCGTTACTGGTGTATGGGGTGCGGAGCACGCTTCGTGTTGGAAGCCGATGCTCTTGAGACCAACCTGACTCCTGAAATCATCCTCTCAGCAATGAGTGCAGGGGAGGGTCCTTTCAAGCAGCTCAGGACGCATCATGACTGCGGCTTGCATAAAGCGCAAGAAGCAGGGAAGGCGTTGGGAGCTGGTGGGCCCGGGCTCTACTCTTCCAACTTCGAGCCTTATTGGGGCGAAGCGAAGTTCTGCGGTATGAAGAAGAAAGTTCCAACCTGATGACATCCTGCGTTACGAATTTTAGAGGCCGCTATCCGCAAGGAGCGGCCTTTTCTTTTTTGTCTAATTATAAAAGTTTTGATGTCCAATTGGGGTATCTAAAATACCCTTGCAAAATAATCTCCAAAAAATGGCTCCGCCTGATAGAGGACGTTCGAACGTGTTTAAGGTAAAAACCTCCACTTTATGTTTCAGACATTTTTTGATAGATAATCTTTCATGACTGCTTTAGCGGCAAAGTCAAAAGCCGAAGCTGTTATAGGAAGCTTTGCGGCTGCTTTCGCAATATTTTTCCAATCCTCAGGCAGTTCTCCATTCCCAAGTTCTTCTTGGTAAGCAAGTAGCTGAACGACAAAATCATAATGGCCAGTACTCAAGGTCATGGCAAGCATTAATGCTTTGTGAATTTCTAGCTTCGGACCATAATTGAAATGATATTTATTTCCTTTACCGCGGTATCCGTAAAGCTGTGAACCAAATGCGCTTGCGTGAGAACTTTTGCTCAATATTCTAAATGCCTTTTTGGCAGGTTTTCCTCCGTGAGCAACAATATCTCTTTCAATCGTTCCCTCACTGAAAGCATCCTTAAAAGCTGGATTTTTCTGATAATCATCCTCTGTTTCTTTGAGAAACAAATCACGAAGTTCTGGATGTGAAAAAAGATATATCAGCATTGATAAATCACTCATTATGCTTCTTACGATCACAAACGCATCTCCGTACAACCCTCTTTCCATAAGTATCCTTATCGTTTCAAGATGTTGAATAGACCTGTTCACCAACATAAGTTGGATCGTTTTGAATTTCGCTTCTTCGGTGCCCGGAGTCTCTTTTACTTCATTAATCAGTAATGCGACTGCATCTTTCAGAACCCCTAGACCTTCCCAATAAATGGGATAAAGCAGACTGAGAGTCATTTTTGTGCTCTCTTTAATTTCTAGTTCCAGCGTTTCAAAGTCTCGTCTTCCTTCCACTGGTTTAGACATATTTATGTAGATCCTAGCATGTTTAAGAGCGATTATTTAACCTCACCAAGCATCGGTATTCCTATGCGTTGACGTCTATTTTCACCTTTGAATAGTTTAGATGTGCGACCTGGGGCATCGCCTCGTTCGTTTGTGTGAGCGCCCCGCTTCATGGCTTTCATAGTGGAACCTAGGTAGACAGTGTGTTTGCCGAACTTACTGTCCATTGCATCAACTGCCGCATAGACGGGCTTCCATTTAATAATCTCAGATACTGCCCCAAATAAGTCCATCTGTATTTCTTTATTGTGCTCAAGCCCCATCAATACAACGCCAGTAGCACGGTAGGGTGTGCGAGGGCGATACACCTTATCAAACGACTCACGCACAAGGCGAATAAACTCGTTAGGTAATGATTGAGGAGTGGCAAGTGTTAATTCAAGTCCTGAATAGCGAAACTCTTGAGTCTTAAGAAAGAAGAATATCTTCTTAGGCGCAAGCTCATACCGACGCGCCTTGATACAGGCATTTTCAATATTCTTTGAGAGTTGGGAGAACACGAACTCTTTGTCAGCAGATGCAGGAGTAAATGTTTTGGTTTTACTTATGCTCTGGTAGTCGTGCTTTTCCTCAGTTGTGAGGGGGTACACAAACTCTCCACGTAGCTCGTGCCATATCTCGCGATACGGTTTGCTCATGTTCGCGTCTATCCACTCAACGGGCTTTTGAGCGTATTGGAGAGATGTCTGAATGCCGTGTTGTTTCAAGAAAGCAGATGTCTGTGGGCCAATGCCCCAGATTTTATCTATCGGGAGTTTGCTTAAGTACGTCTCTACTCTGTTTGCAGGGATAATAGTCAGCCCCGATGGTTTCTTCCACTTGGAACCTACCTTTGCAAGCACCTTATTTGGTGCGAGGCCGATAGAAAAGGTCATTCCAAGTTCTGTGTCCAAGTCGTGCTTTATGGCCTCTGCTATGGCCTCATATGACATCCTGAGAGACCTGCGCATGCCTGTTAAATCAGCAAAGCATTCATCAATACTGTATTCCTCAACAGCCTCTGTATATCGCCTCACAATGGCGTACATACGCTTAGAGAAGAGACTGTAGGTCTCGTAGTCAGAAGGGAGAATGATGACCTCGGGGCATATCTTTTTAATCTCTCGCAGAGACATGCCACGCTTCACGCCCATAGCCTTCAGCTCGTAGCTCATGGAAGATGCGATGCCGCGTTCTTTGCCAGTAACCACAGGTTTGCCTTTAAGTGCTGGGTTTACGGCGGCTTCGCATGACGCAAAGAACGAGTCCCCATCAATATGTATTATTGCGCGGGGGAATGAGCGGATAGAGAGCGGCATATCAGTATTTACGGATTACAGCTTGTACAACAGCTTCTATTGTGAGTTCGTTCTCAGGATAAATATCTTTGAATTTTTTATTTGCCGCTTGGAGAAATACTTTGTTTCCTTCCTTGCGGTAGTACTTCATAGTGTACTCGCCGTCTACTTGGGCAATGACAATCTGCCCTGGCTTTGGGGTTTTACCACGTTCAACCAGCACCATATCTCCCTCCATAATTCCTGCATCAATCATTGAGTCACCTTTAACTTTGAGCATAAAAGTTGCCTCTTTATTTTTTATCAAGTATTCATCCAAGCTCATCGTGTCCACCAACTCTTCTTCAGCAGGGGAAGGGAAGCCTGCTTCTACTGTGCCAAGAAGAGAGACAGTATTTAGAAGATCGCGAGGGATGAGTTTACCTTTCTTGTCTTTGCTAACAACTCCAGAATCTATGAGTTTTTGAACTGCATATTGGGTTGCGCCCTTGCTTTTATATCCAAGCAGCAGAGACAACTCGCTGTATGAGGGCATACGACGATGTTTTTTGTAGAAGGAAAAGAGTTTGCTTTGAGGCGTCATCCCCTCAGTATATTAGTACGTTCGTACTAGTGTCAAACTCAGCTTATCTTAGCGTTTTTACCAGAACTTGAGCCAATTAAAGATGCTTTGCCATATAGGTCTTTTTGGAAATCCAGGTATTGTCGTTGTGGTAGAATTTTTAACCGCCGACACTGCTGAGGTACTGACAGAGCTAGATGCAGATTTCTTTATGGAACCAGCTGAAAAATCTTTTAATTGTGAAGGCGCTTTAATCGTTGGCGGCGGTGTTGAGACGGGTAAAGTCACTGATTGGGAACCTTCCTCGACACAGGTCGTTTGATCTGCGTTGAGTTCGTACCCTTCAGCGCAACTACATAGATTCTGGCCCGCAACAATCCCATGCGGACCTAGCTTTTGATTACAAAGTTCGATGGGGTCTGGGCCGGAAGGAACACAGGATGTCTTGCTGGAGTCCATCTTATAACCCTGATCGCAGTAGCAGCCAGCCCCTGTATTGGTGGAATTTGGTGGACATGAGGATGTGGGCACAGGTTGTGTGACAGCTTTTATCTGCGAGGAATATTGTTTATAAAAATTTGCTTGTTGTTGGAGAAATTCCGTATCTCCTAAGGCATAGCATTCTGTGTACGCTTGGTTAGAAGCAACTCTGTAGTTGCCAAGGGCGATTTGCATAATACTTGAAAGCTTTAAAGCATCAATTGCTTTTTGACGGTCGCAAAAAGATTGAGTATCTCCTTGGCAGGGAACGTAATAAGAAGCAATAACCGCATCTGCTGCATCTCGAGCTTTATTTGCCAAGCTATCGAGATTATATTTTGCATTTATAGATTGAAATTCGCTGGCAGTGCAAAGATGCAGCGAGTCGGTACATTCGTTGGTACTCCAATACGAAACAGTGCTATCAGCCCAGCCATCATTACAAATTACGCTTCCATCCCAATCTGATCCCGCCCTACAATTCACTCCGCCGTGGTAAGAGCAGGCTCCAGAAGTTGCGAAGGTATGATTTGAAAAACTTAAAAAAAAGAGTGCCAGAAATAGTCCCGTAAAGACTGCTTTTCTCATTCTGCAATAGTGCATGTTCTCTTCACAAAAGTACAGGGACTCAAGTGAATACTCGAAATCATCCTTTTATTGGGCTATATTAACGACAAATGAGTATGAGATGGCCTAAAAAAAGGAGGACGGCATATTCTGTAACATCTCAGGCAAAAAATCATTTCTTTTCTTATATAGACAGCCTTAAGGTGAGAACTTTGATCGATGAGTTAAGAAGGGAGTTTGGCATTCCAAAAAATGGGTTCAGACATAGACCCAAAAAAGAAAATTCAGAAAGAAGGCCTTATTATCCCGATGAATACTGCATATATGTCTCTCCCTCGGGAGTTCTTTCGCCAGAACAAAGAAGGCTTTATAAGTTGATGAATGAAAAAGAAAAGGTGCTGGAAAAAGCCCTTGATAAATTAATGGAGAAATTTGAGATTTGGCCCCATGATTTCTGGAGGAACGTTTTCTCTATCTATTTATTTCATGGTGAAGTTCCTGAAAAGTACTTCAAATACAGTTATACAAAAGAATTTTCGCCTGGTGGATTAATTCCGGACATTTGTTATGTCTATCCTCTTAACGATAGATTGCTCATAGAACTGAGAGATTGGGAGAAGCTAGGCGAAGACGATGAAGTCAAAGTTTGGTACTTCGACGCCTTAAAAGAAGTTGCTCACAAATACCCTGTAGGGATTTTATTGTCACCATACATATCACTGACTCAGCTAAAAGCCTACATTTCTAAACAGTGGCCGGTAATTGAACGACAGCTAGATAATGCGTATATGCAGAAAGCATATGCAGACAATGAGGTCTTACAAAATTGGTCATTAGGTCGCACAAAACCGCGTGTTCTTCGGGAAAGAGATTCTTTCATAATGAAGTTACATCTCGAAGGTAAAGATCGAAAAACTATACTAGCAAGGGTGGTGAAGCGCTACGGAAAAAGAAATATGGATGCAAATTATATAAGCACAATTATTGCTCGAGAAAAGAAACACAACAGCGACCGTTCATAGTTATTGTTGTCGCCATAGAGGGTTCGCTGGGAATATAGTTTTCCCATGCTGAATGAAAATGACCTGTTCGAAACCAGCGATCTGCCACTCGTAGCAGCTCTCCTTTCGCATGGGGCAAAGATTGAGTTTCTGGAGCGAAATGGTGGCCCACGGGTCAGCTTCTATTTCCGCCGAGAACGGGCTCTAGATAAGCTCGTAGAGGCCTTTTGGGCGCACTCACTTACAGTTGAGCCACTCCAGTATTTTAATGCCTTGAAAGAAGCGAAAACGCGCCTTTATGGTGTGCCTATAATCTATGGAAATTAGCCTGGAAAAACTAGAGGAATTTATAGCTCTATATCGCCAGGAATATGGATTGGATCTAACTCCGGCTGAAGCTCTGGAGCAGGCAATTCCTTTAATTTTACTCGTGCAAATTGTTAAGAATTGATAAGTTCCGAATGAAAAATGAATATGGAACCGATTAAAAACTTTGTACCTTTCCCTCGTCGAATCTTAAGCGACGTTCTTAATGGACGCATGAGTGGTCCAGAGTTTTTTGTATATGCGTGGATACGTGGCAAGGGCAATCCTTATGCAGTTTCCCAAGTATCAATCCCGGAAATTAGGGCTGCCTACCCTGGCACAGTCAGCGACAATCATATCTATAAACTCATTCGCTCCTTACGAAAGAAGAAGTACCTTTACTACCCGGACCGTGCTGGACGTAGAGGTTCGTTCGAGGTGCATATGGGCGAATGGACACTACCTGACGGGAGTTTTAAGACTCTGGAAAGATTCTTTGTGCAGCAAACAGTCAGAACTTCACAACCGGCGTCACCTCCAGTTCGCCCAGAGGTTAGGGATGAAAACAAAGACGTTAATCAGGGGTTCGAAATGATGAAAAAACATATGGCAGAACGTTTTAAACTACCTCCTTCGAATGAATGAATCAGAGCTTACTAGAATGAGAATAAGAAAAAGAAAAATATATCTTTGTCGAACTTATTCGCCTCTTTTTGGCTTTGATTCTTTGATTAAATATCAAAATAATCAAAATTTATTCCGCCATGGAATTATCGGACATTATGGGAGGCTTTTTGACACTATAAAAAGGGATTTTTGGGAGCAGTACGCGCGTAGAAGCGAGAGATATACTTAACGTTATGGAAGGTGCCAAGAAATACATTTTGTACGCTCGTAAAAGCTCCGAGTCTGAAGATAGACAAATGGCCTCGATTGATTCTCAGGTACAAGAGCTTCAAAAACTCGCTGCAGAGCTTCGTTTAGAGGTCGTAGACGTGCTTTCGGAGTCTCAGTCTGCCAAAGCTCCGGGCAGGCCTGTTTTTAATACCCTGCTCGCTCGGATTCAGGCTGGAGAGGCCGATGGCATCCTTTGTTGGAAGATTAATCGTCTGGCTCGTAACCCGATAGATGGCGGACAGATAAGCTGGTTGCTCCAGGGCGGAACGCTGAAGCATATACAGACCTTTGGTCGAGGCTATTACTCCACCGACAATGTCATCATGATGGCGGTGGAGCTTGGTATGGCGAACCAGTTTATCCGTGACCTAAGTACTGACACAAAGCGTGGATTGAAAGCCAAGGCAGAGCGCGGCTGGTATCCAACTTTTGCTTCCATCGGGTATATGCACAATCCTTATAAACACAAAGGGCAAAAAGAAATAATCGAGGATCCAGAACGTTTTGATTTGGTGCGGAAGATGTTCGACTTTATGCTCACGGGCAACTACACTCCGCCCAAGATTTTAGAGCTGGCCAACGATCAGTGGGGTCTTCGAACTCGCCAGGGCAATAAAATAGCTCGAAGTAATATCTACCGTATTTTTTCTGATCCCTTCTACTACGGCGAATTTGAGTACCCCAAAGGCAGCGGTAACTGGCACAAAGGACAGCACAAAGCGATGATAACAAGGCAGGAGTTCGACCGAATCCAGTTTTTTGATTGGACGCAAGGATTCAATACGACCCAAGACCTATGAATTTGATTTCAGAGGACCAATCCACTGTGGTGAGTGCGGAGCAATGATCACCGCAGAACATAAACTCAAGCGCCAGAAGAATGGGCTGGTTCGAAGCTATATTTATTACCACTGCACAAAACGCAAACAGATTGCCTGCTCCCAGCCGTCAATCGAAGAAAAAGAGCTAAATCGGCAGATATCTGAAATCGTTGGAAGATTGGAAATACCCGAATCGTTTTATAAGTGGGCCATGGACATCCTTAGAGAACAAAACGCAGTGGAGTCCAAGGGCAGAGAGCAGATCGTCGCCCGACAAAGAAAAGAATACGATTTAGTAATGGAGAAAATAGATCGACTGATCGATCTGAGGTCTGCAGGGGAAATCACGGCAGATGAGTTTGCGGACAGGAAGCGCTTTTTAAACGGTGAAAAAAGCGCTCTGGAGGCTCTCTTGGCCACGACAGCCGCCGGGGTCAGTGAGTGGCTAGACACCGTCGATAAGTATTTTTCATTTGCTGAAAGTGCCAAGCGCGCGTTCGATCACGGCACTCTGGAGATAAAACGGGAGATTTTAGGGGCTCTTGGTTCGAACCTTCTTTTGAAAGATAGGAAATTGAGCGTCAGTCTCGCTAAACCTCTGACTCTTATCGAAACGGTAGCTTCTGAAGCTCGCACTATTAGCCAAATGTTCGAACCTCTAGACACCGTTGTTAAACAACGTGATATCAGACAAATCTACTCTGAAAATCCTAACTTGCTCCGCGACCAGGACTCGAACCTGGAACCAACTCCTTAACAGGGAGCTGCTCTACCATTGAGCTATCGCGGAATGTTTTTGACCGCTTGCGCGGCTGTGAGAAATATAGCGTATTTAGGGCAAGAAGAAAACCCTCCCTGCGCGGTTGAGGGTGTGGGGTACATTTCTAACCGCTGCCTACGCGGGATTTCTGTTTTTCAATTTATATAAATTTTATAACTATTTGATGCACTATCTGCTAGGGTCAAAAAAGAGGGAATACGGGAAAGCGAGGGGGAATGAATGCGGAAAAACTGCTTGAGTTCTATCGCTATCAAGAAAAGTTTTATTCGAGTAAAATCGAAGAAACGCGCGCCATAGCGAAGGACGCCCATACTGCAGTAGTTAAAAGAGGATGGGAGGTGTTGATCCAGCATTGGGAGCGCATGCATACAAACGCTCAGGCCCAGATCTGTGCATTAGAAAAACAGATAGAGGACCAACGCCACAGTAGGCAGTAGGTCCTCTTTTTCTGTCTCACGTTGTGTGTTGTTTTTTTACTGCACAACTATTGTTGCCGTTGCAGTGTCGCCGCCAGTGCCAAGGAAGGTGTAGGTGTACGTGCCGGGGATGCTCGGGAGGCGGACGCTGCCTGTCGAGAAGTTGCCGCCGCCATCTGCGTGTGCGTGTGCCACCTGCATACCACTCATCATAACCATGACATCTTCTTCAGCCATAAAGTTGTGACCGCCGAAATCAATTTGGTCGCCCGCTGCTTTCATCATGCCCTGTTGGTCGATGTGCGCGACGCCCATCATTGGTGGAGTTGTGGTGCCGCCGTCTGGCATTGTAGTGGTACCCATGCCAAGGAGGTAATGGATAAACCATTCAAGTTGCGAGGTGAAGTTGGGGAAGGTAGGTTCGAGCCCACGCAATGCACTGATAAACGAATTCAAGTCGCCGGACGTTGGCGGAGTTGTAGTGCCTGTGGTGCTTGTGCCTGTTGATGTGCTAAAAACAGTGCCCGTGAGCATACCTTGGAGCATGCTGCTTGTTGTGGACGACGTTGTTGTTGCAGTTGTCGATGTTGCTGTTGCAGATGATGCGTCAATAACAGTCCCTGTTAATGTGTTCGATGTCGAAGTGGCTTGTTGTGCATGAGCGAGCGCAGTAGTGCTACCAATACCAATAATGAGCGCCGCACTCATGAGCCACAGTATGTTCTGTGCTCTCATCGAACAACTCTACGCCTCGCGTAGTAAATGGTGGGTGAACCCATGCGCACAAAGTTGCTTTTTTTCAAAAGTAATGTAGAGTTTTGGGCGGATAGACTCCCGCGGTGCGTATGTGTCGCCGTGCAATCTGGGTGAGGGAATACATACTATGTGGACCTTTTTCAAAGCGTTTGGCGCTCTTCTGGCGTTCAAATACTTAGTGTTTTGGATGGAAACGAAGTATCACTTCGTGGCCAACTTCATCGCGAACTCGCAGGGTATCATCGCGCAGAAGGTGCCGTCCGTCCTAGGGCTTCCTGTCACTGCGATGTCTGTCGCGTTTGCGGCCAGTATCGTCGTGGCAGTGGTCTGCTCGATCAGGTGGCCAATGCTTATGCCAGCACTTATCGTCATGAGTGTTGTCGAATTGCTGGCGTTCTTTCCGCAGATCAACCAGCACTTCGACAATCCGCAGACGGCGTTCTGGTCTCT
This sequence comes from Candidatus Adlerbacteria bacterium, assembly GCA_029288895.1. GTDB lineage: Bacteria > Patescibacteriota > Minisyncoccia > Phycocordibacterales > SBAW01 > GWA1-54-10. The sequence goes on from JARIGK010000001.1 coordinate 189,680, forward strand.
GAACGGCGCGATCTCAATCGTGGTCTCGGCGTTCCTGCTCGACCGCCGCGAGATGTGGCACGTCTATAGCTTCTGGCGAGTGGTTTCCAAACTGGTCTTGCCGGTTGCTTTCGTCGCGATCAACTTCGCGCTGTCTCTGATCTATGCCAACGTCGCGTTCAACGATAAGCGCTTCTGGATCTCGGGTCTGCTTATCGTGGCCTCCTGCACGACGGTGTTCTTCACCAGCCTTCTGGGCCTCGAAGATCTGGCGTTCTCGATCCGTAACGCGAGGCGCCTGCCCAAGATCGAGGATGATCTGAAGAAAGCCAACGAGGAAGTCGTCCGTCTGCAAGGGTTGGTCTCCAAGCCGACGCTTGTTCCTGAAACGCCGGCTCCTCCGGCAGCTCCTACCACTCCAACTCATTTGAAGGCCGTTACAATCGAACGGGCGCGGGCGAGTTAATCTCAAGCTCGAGTCGATTTTTCTGCCTTGGCCGGACCCTTCACGGGGCCCGGCCTTTTTCTTTTTTCAAAAGCTTGCAAAATTTAATAGTTGTGGTATTAAATATATTGTTGAGTTCTCTATAGTAGAAGCCCAAAAAGGGCAGAAAGGCAGAGTGAAAAGTGACAGATGCAACCGTGCCGGGCGCCAAAGAGGCCCCGGCTGCTACGCCGCTCCCGAAGGTTCTTCGGGAGAAGAAGGTCATCGAATTCGTGCATTGCTATTCGCACGGGCTCGCGATCTACTACTGGCCGCTGTTCGTCGTGCCGCTGATTATGGGCGTGCTCGTCCATTTCGGCGTCGTCGGCGGCAAGGCCGCATGCTGGACGGTGATTTTTGCCTACTACCTGGTCGGCAACGTCGCCTTCGACCTCTCAAGGACGGCCGCTTTCGCGCTTGGCGCGTTGGTGTTCGGTCTTGTGATGGCCGCGCTCTTCGCCCAGGCGCAGTGGCAGATCCCGTTCTTCCACTGGCTCGGCGTCCAGCTCTCGTCCATTCCGATGGATTGGACATTGGAGGTGCAGGGTATTTTCTTCACCCTCGCGGCGATCTTCTTCGGCCTCTGGTGCTACGAAATCGTGGATTCCATCACGGACGGCAAGTGGGTGTTCTCGCGCAACGAGTTCGTCCACGATCAGTGGGGTCGTCGTGACAAGAGCCTGGCTCGCGGCCAGTGCACCGTCACGGTCTCGACGCCCGATCGCTTCAAGTGGCTTCTCGGCTTGGGCGGCGCCCAGATCGAGATCCATGCTGCGGAGGACAACAACCGCGTCCATGCGATCATCCCGAATGTGATCTTCGGCGCCCGCAAGGGCCGGCAGATCCATGCACTACTGCAAGCGTTGCAGGTGGTCAAGCTCTCATCGTAGGGCTTCGGCGCACAAACATAGAGCCGGTATCCCACAAGGATGCCGGTTTTTCTTTTTCTATACATGATCTTGACAAAAGGGGATAGATAGTTGCATAGTATTCTCAGGAGGACATAGATATGCTCAAAAAGGTCTCGGAGTTTCTGCTCAAATGCTTGGGCAAGCTCGCGCTTTCGACCATGGTCATCGGGCTCTGTTTCCTGGTCGCCGTGGTGTTTTCAATGATCGGCGCTTCAATTGAATCGCTTGGCCACACCATCGAACACGCGGCCCAGCAATTTGAAGTGGGCACGCACTGAAGGGAGAAGGACATGGTTTCTGCAATCCGCAGATGGTATCTGTATGATCGACGCAACGCCAGGCAGGGCATCTTCTTAATGGTGGCGACCGCGCTTTGTTTGGGTGGTGCGTACATGTTGCCACGCCCAGAAGAGACGGGGCCGCTGCCCGAGCCGACGACGTCCAGTTGGACCATCAAGTGTTATGAGGCGAGGAGCCTCGAGGTGGATCAGCTGATGCGCAAAATCGCGCAGTCGCAGACCATGCGGGGGTATAGATACCTCGGCAATGGCTATGGCTGCAATGATGCGCACGCCGTGGCGGAGTACATCATCGATTAGCTGGGCAACCAGCGCAAACAAAAGGCTCAGGCGAAATCCTGGCCTTTTATTTTTTCAGTACCCTTGACTATTTTAATTTTTAAAGTATAAATACATCGGAAACTTTCACAAGGAGGAACAGCCATGGAGCTGTCGCATTTACTGCTGTATTTTTCGGAACTGATGTGCGCCCTGGTCTGCTGGGAAATGCTCAAGTTGGGCATGGACCACCAGACCGCGAAGTGCCGCATCGCACAGGGTGCTGAAGGTGCGCATGAAGTCGGGCAGTTCGCTCCCGGCTACTTCACCTTCCTCACCGTCCAAACCTTCCCGCTATTGTTAACAGGGGTGGTCATCGGCGATGTGTTCATCACACTCACGCGTAGCGCTATGCTCGGCATCGCGCTCGTGACGTATGCCCTGACGATCAGCGCTGATGGTGCGCTCGATAATAAGCGCATGCGGTGGTGGGCACGCTTCTGGATCATCGCGCTCATATTGGGCACGATGGTATGGAAACAGTCTCCGGAAGTGCGCGGCTTCGTGCACGACTGGGAGAAGTGGATTGCGGCGGCATCGGTAATCACGATGCTCGTATTTTTCTTCTTCGGCCAGCTGCGCGTGGGGTTACAGCTCTGGCGCCACTTCCTTGGTGGCAACACCACAAACAAGCGTCTGAGCATCCAGTTCAAGCGCCTGCTCTACTTCGCACCGCAGGCCATCTTCTATGGGATGGTGCCGTCGTCGGCGGACCCGATCAGCCTCCCGTTCCTGAGCTTCTTGGGGACGTTCGATCCGATCTTCTTCAATGGTGTCACCGGCACCCTCGGCGTCATCTTCGTCCTCGCGCTGGCCTTCTTTGGCAAGCTGTTGGGCGCAGGCAATCGTACGCAAGATACGATGGCGCGAGCCTAATACATGGGCCGCAGAATGAATTCATACTTCATTCTGCGGCCTTTTCTTTTTGGAAATACACTCTCAGGGAAGAGCTAGACATTTCAAAAAATTATGCTATAACTACGTCAGACGATAAAATTCAAATTCAAGCAAGAAGGAGAAGGGACCATGAGTCCTGAACAGGAACAGTTGCTAATGGACCAGGAGTCCAGAACCAGGCTCCCGGACCCCGACGAGGTGCTCAACTTCGGTTACTCGATCTACGTGGCCGACGATGACTCTTCGACCCCGCAGTCGCGGTTGGTCGCCAGACACAACGTGCGGCGACATCGCATGACGCAGCCCCGAAATGATGTCGAGAGAGCATATCTTCTCTCGGCTCATGATATCGCCGTGGCATTCAGCCGTTCGCTGAGCAGGCGCAAGGGGCTCTGGCTCCAGGAGATACGGGACGCTCGAGAAGAATACGATTTCGAGCGACTGAGACTGGCGGAAGCCAGAAAGGAGATGGCGTTCTTCACCATCAGCTGGGGTCTCGTCAAGATGGCCGCTGTGGCCCTGCTCGGGTACGTCACCGCGCAGGTCATTGGGTTCTTCATCCCTGCAGACATCGCCAGCGAAACTGGGAGTAAAATCCCTGGCATCCTTGGCGGCCTAGTCTTCGTCTGCTTCTTTCGCTGGCTCGTATCAACCTTCAACGACCAACGTCGCGGCGAAGTCGACAGTCGGTATCGTCAGCGTATAACGGAAGCGAACGATGTCTACGACGAGGGCAAACTTTCGGAGTTCCGCCTCTACCAGGCGAAGCTCTGTGAAGCCTGGCTCCAGTACACCGCGGAGGAGTACGTGAGTAAGATCTCGTACGTCGATGTCATGGAGAGCGATCTCCGTGCTCGTCGTCAGATCCAGCGCCGGTTGAACAACAGCCGCACGCTCACGGTCGCTCTTCGAGTGTTCCGTCTGCAGAAGGCCATCCTTGTGCAGATCACACGCAGGCGTCGCGCTGTCGCCTGAATCTTTGGCCGCATCAGGGGTAACACCTTGATGCGGCTTTTCTTTTTTACTGAGTGCTGCGTACGTAGTCGTCGTACGGCATTTCTTTTTTGCCTTCGGGGATGACTTTCAAGAGTGTGAGGGTGCCATCTTCGACTACTGCATCAGTAATGATGACGCGTTTGTTATCGCTCGTGATGAAATGCGCGCGCGGGTTTTTGTCGAATGCGCGGATTTTGAGAAGTTGCTGGTGTGCGTCGCCATTGAGGTCGATGCGCGAATCTGCATCGCTAAATTTGCGAGTGAATGTCGCAGCAGACTCGTCCTGCTCTTCGGCATCAATCTGTCCCGCGAGCCAGTGGGGAATAGTTTCCGCAAGCAAATTGCCACCTTCGGTTGCCAAGAGTTCTTCAAACTCGCTGCCTTTTGGCGGCCACTGTTCTGCTTCAAGCTCAATTCGAGCCTGCGAGATAATAGGCCCCGCGTCCATCTTTTCTGCCATCTGCATAATGGTGACGCCAGTTGCGCGCTCGTCGGCCAATATTGCTGAGAGTGCAGGCGAGGGGCCCCGGAATTTTGGCAGGAGTGATGGGTGTACGTTGAGGCATTTGCCAGCGGGCATATCGAGCAAATTTTTTGGAATCAGTTTTGCGTACGCTGCAACGACGAAGAGGTCCCATTCTGTGTTTTGAAGTTCTGCCAAAAAATCTTCATCTTTGAGTGTTGTGGGCGTCAGTACATCGATCCCACGTTCAAGCGCCCACTGCTTGGCAGGGGATGGAGTTAATTTCAAACCGCGGCCCTGAGGTTTGTCGGGCGCTGTGACAACGAGTGCGGGCAGCATGCCGTGGCGCTCAAGCGCGTCCAACACAAAGACCGAAAATTTCGGTGTACCAAAAAATGCAAAAAGAGGTTGCTTAGTGTTCATCGTCGGTTTCTTTTGAATCTTCCAAGGTCACTGCCTTGTCTATATATAGTATGCCGTCCAGGTGGTCGACTTCGTGCTGGAAGATATGCGCAATAAGGCCCGAGCCATGGTACGTAAAGGGTTTGCCTTTTTCATCCCATGCTTCGATCGTCGCTTTTTCGTGGCGCATCACCGTGCCATATTTGCCGCGCACCGACAAGCATCCTTCGCCCATCTCTTTCTTCTTTTTCGAAAGGCGTTTCAGAACTGGGTTGATAAAAACAGTGGGGTACACCTTCGCAGGAATTTCTTCTGGCGTCTCAGTTTCCTCCTCGTCTTTTTTGTACGACTTCGGAGCAACAACAAAGACGCGTAGTGCGCTGCCGACTTGTGGCGCGGCAATGGCGACGCCGTGCGGCTCGTTCGCGAGTGTGTCTCTCATTTTATTGATGAGGGAGGAGAGTTCTTTTGTGCCGATGTCTTTTTTGAGTACGGCTCGTGCCTTTTCGCGTAATACGGGGGCGCCATCTTGGACGACGGGGTCTTTCATGTGTGAAGATATAATGCAATATTTTTGCGAAAAAGGAAAGGGTTTCGAGAGAAGTTGTATACTGGAGCCATGGACCATATCGGCTCGCACATGAAGGGATTTGTCCGAGGAAAATCGCGTGCAACAGAGCGCGGCGAGCTGATGGAATATTTTATACAAAAACTCAATGCGTCGCGTGCACAAGACGGTTTGGCGCCGATGACTATGGGCCGCATGGGGCGCGTGCTTGTCGGCATCCCCACCAAAGACCTCTACTTTTTAAAGAGCGTGTGCGACGATGCACAAAAGCGAAATGGCGTGAGTGCGTTTTCTAAAAAATTTTGGTGGGAAGTAAAACCTAAAGATACAAAATAATATGGCTGAGCGATTTATCGTCGAAGGGCTCGGCGGCAAAAAAGTATTGAAGGGCGAAATTAAAGTTGGTGGCGCGAAGAACGCCATCTTAAAAGGCCTCGCAGCAACTATTTTGTTTGAGGGTGATGTGGTGCTTACGAATGTGCCCGAGATCGAAGATGTCGGAGCCGAGTGCGCAATTTTGGAAGAGTTGGGGGCCACGGTCGTGCAAAAAGATGCACATACATACGTAGTTAATACCGACGGCATTACGCATTCTGATTTGCCCGACGAGTTGGCGCGCAAAATTCGCGCATCGATTGTATTTGCAGGGCCACTGCTCGCACGCTTTGGGAAGGTTGTCTTCCCGCACCCCGGTGGTGATGTTATAGGTCCGCGCCCCATCAACCTTTTCTTAGATGGTTTTGCAAAGTTGGGCGCCACGGTGGTGCTCGAGCACGATTCGTACACGGTCACTGCAGACAAATTGCACGGTACCGATATTAATTTCGAACCAATCAGCGTCACAGCTACAGAGACATTGATGATGGCGGCGGTGTTGGCAGAAGGCACAACGATTTTGAACAACGCTGCGCGCGAGCCCGAGATCACCGACTTAGCTTTTTATCTAAATGAGTGCGGTGCGCAGATCACGGGCGCAGGCACAAGCACGATCACAATTGTGGGTGGTGGTATGTTGCATGCAAACGGCATTTCGTACGACACGCCGCCGGACCGTATCGAGGCGGGCACGTTTGTGTTGCTGGGAGCGCTCGCGGGCGAGAAAGTCCTCGTATCAAATTGCGTGCCCGAACATATCGAAGCGCTTACGACACTTTTGAAAAATTCTGGAGTGAAGATGGAGATAGGGAGTACTTATATAGATGTAGAAGGGTGCGAGGCGCCCAAGAGCTTTGATGTGACGACGGCAGAATATCCGGGCCTCGCGACTGACCTGCAGCCGCCGCTTGTTGTGTACCTTACGCAAGGCACGGGTGTAAGCAAACTTACAGAAACAATTTGGAAGGGGAGGCTTGCGTATACGGCAGATATTGTTGGCATGGGTGCCAAGATTGAATTGGCAGATTCGCAGCATGCGACCATTGCAGGCCCGACACCACTCCGTGCAGCAGAGCTTAAAAGCCCCGATATCCGTGCGGGGCTCGCCTTCCTTATGGCAGCGGCTATCGCTGAGGGGACATCCACAATCGACAATGTCTACCACATCGACCGAGGCTACCAACATATAGAAGAGCGCCTGCAAAAGCTCGGGCTTAACATCACGCGCGAACAAGCGTAGAATAGCTACGCAATGTCGTTTTTTACTCCAAAGCTTGGGATCGATTTGGGTACTGCAAACACGCTCGTGTTTGTGCCAGGCAAGGGCGTTGTGTTGAACGAACCGTCGGTCGTTGCCATTTCTGAAATTGATAAACGCATCTTGGCTGTTGGCAACGACGCAAAAGAAATGATCGGCCGCACGCCGGGCGAAATTATCGCGTATCGCCCACTCAAAGACGGCGTTATCTCCGACTACCGCGTCACACAAGCGATGCTCCGCTATTTTATTGGCAAGGCATTGGGTAAGTGGCAATTCTTCCGCCCTGAAGTGATGGTCTCGGTGCCCACGGGTGTAACGTCAACAGAGCGCCGCGCCGTTGTCGAAGCTGCGGTGCGCGCAGGTGCAAAAAATGCGTATGTGGTTAAAGAGTCAGTCTTGGCCGCAATCGGTGCCGGCATTCCAATTCAAGAGCCGCGCGGCAACATGGTCGTCGACATTGGCGGCGGCACATGCGACGTGGCGGTGATATCGCTTGGCGGCATTGTTGCATCAACGTCGGTAAAGTTTGGCGGCGACAAACTCGACCACGCCATCGCCGACTATATAAAGAAGACATACAACCTCGGTATCGGCGAAAAATCAGCAGAAGATGTAAAGATTGCCATTGGCTCTGCGGTGCCGATGGAAGAGGAATTGGTGATGACCGTGCGCGGCCGTGATTTTATTACCGGCCTCCCGCGCTCGGCAGAATTGAAGACAAACGATTTAGTCAAAGCGATGGGCAAAGAATTGCGCGAAATTATCAAAGCGATACGCGATGTGTTGCAAGAGACGCCGCCTGAGTTGGCGTCCGACATTATCGACCGCGGCATCATCATGACAGGCGGCACGTCACAGCTTCGCTACTTCCCAGAGTTAGTATTGCGCCGCACAGGCGTCAAAGCACGCGTCGCGGACAACCCCTTGTTTTGTGTAGCGCGCGGCACAGGCATCGCACTCGACCACTTGGACACGTACAAAAAGGCCATCATCGCCAAGCGCTAGCTGCCTATGCATCACGCATATATATATGAAGGGCCTATGTCGTTGCACGAGCAGTTGGCCTTTGATGCGTGTACACGATTTCAATTTGAACGGAACCCCTCGACTGCGCTCGGGGCAAGTAACCCGGATGTACATATCGAACAGTGGGAGAAGTTTGGTATCGACGAAGCGCGCGAATTAAGCCAGCAGGCGGCGTTGAAAAGCACGGGCGGCCGCGGATTGTTTGTGCTTAGCATTGCACAAATCACGAGCGAGGCGCAGCAAGCGCTTCTCAAATTATTTGAAGAGCCAGTGCAGGGGACGATATTTGTGGTGCTCGTACCGCACGGCACACTACTGCCAACACTCCGTTCGAGATTTATCGAATATCCGCTACTCTCCGCGCAAATTCCCTCTGCTACGCTGCAGGGCAAGAGGGAACGCTCCGCAGAGGGAATTTCCGCTACGGAAGAGTTTTTGGCTTCGTCGTATGCGAAGCGCAGTGCGTGGGTGACAGCGTTTTTGAAAGACGAAGAAAACGTTCGTGAGCGTGCGCGAGACTTTTTGAATGAGGTGGAAACTCTGTTGCACCCTAAGATTGCGCAAAAAGACGTGCGCGAGGCATTGGCCGATATTGCACACTTCCGCAATTATCTGTCCGACCGTGCACCATCTTTGAAGATGATTCTTGAACACTTTGCTGCGACTCTGCCACAGGTGAAATAACATGACCCCGAAGAAATGTGCCGAGAGAAAAGAAAGACTCAAGAAATTAGACAGAGCACTTAAGAAGCTTTATCCAACGGCAGAGATAGAGCTTAACTTCAGCAACCCGCTTGAGTTGCTTATTGCGGTGCAGCTTTCGGCGCAGTCGACAGACAAAAACGTCAACAAAATCACAGAGAAACTTTTTAAGAAATACAAAACTCTGGAAGATTACGTGCACGCAGGTAAGACGCAGAAGGGGAGGAATGAGTTTGAGCGTGATATTTTTGCCTCGGGGTTTTATCGTGCCAAAGCAAAAAATATTTTAGGTACAGTAAAAATGATCAAAGAGGATTTCGGCGGCGAAGTGCCAGGCACCATAGAAGAATTATTGAAGTTGCCGGGCGTCGCGCGCAAAACCGCAACCGTTGTTCTCTCGACCGCGTTTAATGTTGTGGCAGGAATAACCGTCGATACGCACGTGATTCGTTTTGTGCAGCGCTTTGATTTGTCTGACTACAAAGACGCGGTGCGCATCGAGCGGGACTTGATGCAAATAGTCCCTAAAAAAGAATGGGCTCACATCACGCACCGCATCATCCACTACGGGCGCTACCTGGCCCCGGCACGCATCTACGACACATCGAAAGACCCACTCGTCAAAATCTACCCGCCAGCGGCAAAGAAATTTAGAGTCTGACAGAAATATCGTCGGGTTACTTGACGAAATATATTTCAATGATATAGTTTTTCTGGAATCCCATTTGTTGGCTTCTGATCGAAAAAACCACTCAAACTAAGGAGAGAGTACATTGACTACCAATCTTCCCGTCCTCGTTGAGGACACTGACACCGACGAAAGCTTTGGCGGCAAGGACAAGCTCCTGGCCGTCATTTCGCCCTTCAATCTTCCCGCCGCAGAGGTGGAACAGATTCGTGGGGCAATGGTCGAGTACGAAATCGGCCATCGCGCTGTCGAGACCTATCTCAAGCATGAGGTGACGGTCCCGCAAATGCTCGAAATACTCGACGTGCGCGATCGCCTCGTGTCCGACGGCGTGGCGCCCGGCGAAACCCTGGCGCCACCGTCTCACATCTGCATGGTCCGCTTCGTTACGACGTTCGGCTTGCTGGATGGTGCGGACGCCGATGAGTTGACTGAAATCGTCTCGAACATTCGTAACGAGATGATGAAGGGCAACACTCGGTTCTTGCAGATGGTGCTCGATCATCTGGTCGAGCAAAGCAAGCACTATCCTGGCGTCGAGCCCTTGGTGCTTGCGAAGCTGCTTACGGAGGGTGTCGACGTCGAAGACATCGAGGATGAAGACATCGAAGATGAGGGCTGATCATGAAAAGCGTCGCTCTTGGGGGCAACCCCTTGGCGGAGCTGGGCATTACGCCGGAGCTTGCGCGACGGCTTACTAATGAACAGCTCGACTCTGTCGCAGACGTGCTCCTCAAAGAGCTTCTGCGGCAATTTCACTCCGACACTGGTCAAACGGCATCTACCGATAATCTCGCGTGGGTGCTGAAGATCAGGAAGGATCTTGCGCAACAGCCGATAAAGCAGCTGCGCAAGGATTTCATCAATCCAAAACGTATGACGGATGCGCGGCAAAGAAGGGCCGCGCAGCTCGAGGATGATAACGTGCAACTGCGTGCCCAGATCTGGGAGTACATGCAGGCTCTGGCAGGCCTTTCGGAGGATTCGCTCAATCAGTTGCCTGGCAAGACATTGCACTTGTGTGATGTTGTTACGGCGAATCAGGAAAATAGGCCGTGGGGTGCCGCTCAGCCGGATCGGATTTTTTTCAAACTGGTCGCTGGGAAGGGCGGCGCGCTAACGAGGGTGCAGGGCAAGAAGCAGACACCAAACGGCAGACGACTTCTCGGATGTATTCCAAAGACCAAGTTGTCGGCGGGTAGTATCTTTGCATTGATGCCGCGCGAGCCCATCATGCAGAAACTGCCGTACAGCGGGCCGAGGGGTCCTAAACCCACTGCACTGCAAAACGATATCGGGGCACGTCAAACTGTCCCGGTAAAGTCTGTCCCGCTTGAGCAAGCCGACGCGTTACTGCGCCTGCTCACTCCGGTGGTCCGGAAGGACAGCTACCTGTTCTCTGTTGGTAAGAAAAATGGTGTACCGCATCTCTTTCTCGAGGGTGTGATACATCGCATCTAACGCTCCGGCACGAAAGTGCCGGAGCTTTTCTTTTTGCTATACTGCTTGCATGGCATACGATTTTAAACCGTTCGACGCACGCATTAAGGAAATTGGCGAGCATTTGGCAAAAGAGTTAAGCGGGGTGCGCACGGGCCGCGCTGCGGTCGCGATTTTGGATTCGGTGCAGGTGGAGGCATATGGCAGCCGCATGCCGCTGAACCAGGTTGCAAATATTTCAATCGAAGATGCACGCACACTGCGCATTGCGCCATGGGATGCGTCGCAAATTAAGGAAGTGGAGAAGGCAATCCAGCTCGCCGACTTAGGGCTTTCGTCGGCAGTCGATGAAAAGGGCGTACGCGTCTTCTTCCCAGACCTGACGTCGGAACGCCGCATGCAGTTGGTAAAGCTCGCAAAAGAAAAAGTAGAACAGTCAAAGACATCGCTCCGCCAGGCGCGCGATGAGGTGTGGTCGGACATCCAGCAAAAAGAACGCGACAGCGAGATCACAGAAGACGACAAGTTCCGACACAAAGACGAGATGCAAAAAAAGGTCGATGCTGCGAATGCGTCGTTTGACGATGCGCTTGCCCGCAAAGAAAAGGAAATAGTTGGCTAATATGTCACTTATTATCTTTATCCTTATATTGGTCGCGCTGATTGTGGCGCACGAGTTTGGCCACTTTATCGCGGCCAAGGCATTTGGTATTCGCGTCGACGAGTTTGGCATCTTTTTTCCGCCACGACTCCTTGCCTTCAAATGGGGTGAGACAGAATACACACTGAACCTTCTCCCGTTAGGTGGGTTCGTAAAAATATTCGGCGAAAATGGTGACGCTGAAGCAAAAGACTCTTCGCGGAAGGGCGAGGTATATCTCCCTGGAGCGGAGAGATCTTTTGCAAAAGCTCGAAAGTGGCAACAGGCATGCGTGATTGTTGCTGGTATCGTCTTTAACTTGCTCGTTGCGTGGCTGATTTTGGCTGCGGGCTATATGCACGGCATCCCAACCTCTGCTGATCATAAAGGTATCGGCCAGGTACAACATGTGCAGGCAACTATTGTTGGTGTCTTGCCTGGCAGCCCGGCAGATAAAGCAGGTATCCAAGAAGGGGACACGGTCGAGAGTGTTATTACGGGCACAGCGCAGCTTGGTGCACATGCAACTGCATCAGATGTCCAGGCATTTATCGCGTCGCATCAAAACGAAAGTTTGGGCTTTACTGTGCTGCGTAATGGCAAAGAAATAAATGCAATTGCAAAACCAGTCGATGGCTTGGCCGATGGCAAAAAGGCTGTTGGTATCGAACTTGGCGATGTAGGCATCTTGAAGTTGGCACTGCCGCAAGCGTTGGTGCAAGGCGCGCTCTTGGGCAAAGAAATTACTATCTCGACTGCATCGGGCTTGGCAGGCTTCTTTGGGCAAATTGTAAAAGGGCATGCAAACTTTGGCGAAGTCAGCGGCCCCATCGGCATCACCACCATGGGCTCGAGTGCTGTGCGCGAAGGGTTTGTCTCAACAATCTTGCTTACTGCGCTTATCTCAATCAACCTGGCGATCATTAACTTGGTCCCGATCCCTGGCCTCGACGGCGGCCGCCTCTTGTTTATTGCAATCGAGGCAATAACCAAACGCCCCATCTCGCCGCGCCTCTCCGTCGTCCTTACGTTTGCAGGCTTTGGCCTTCTTATCCTCCTCATGATCGTCGTCTCCTTCCACGACGTCGTCCGCCTCGTCCACCCAGCGGTGTAAAAAAGAAGACCCCATTTTCCGCGAAGGAAATGGGGTCTTGAGAAGGTATTGTTACAACGACCAGGTTGCTTCGTTGCTAAGTCGCCGATTGATGATTTCACAGATCTCGTGTGGAGTAAGCTTCGTGTAGTCATCCGGCGCCAAAGGTGCCGATCGACTACCGCAGAGGATAAGCCTCTTGCTGTCGTGTAGGAACCATGCCCCAAAAACATCTGCGCTGGCGCGGCTGGCTCGAAGGTCGTGACCGACAGTCGATCCAATTTCGCGCTTTTTGGCTTCAGCGATACGGAGACCTGCAATGAGGCTCTCCATTCCACCTTGAACACTCTCTGGTGTCTCGCGATTAAGCGCGATACCCACCTGAAAGCGGCCTTTGTTTTTGTTGACAGTCCACATAACGACATCGGCGCCGATATCAAACGCCGCTTCGCGCAGGTGTGGTTTGCCCCAGATGAGAGCCACGTTCATTTTGTTCTCCAGTGTGTAACACTTGGCGAACTTCTTGACTTCGACGATGCTCTGCAGCCGCTGCTGCTCGCGCCCGTAGAGAAGATCGAACATCATGAATGCCCGATCGAAACACACCATCCATTCAATCTCGCTGGATTTGGCGTCCCGATAGTAGCTTTGGAGACCACTGAGCACATAGTGGATTGATGTGGGGTCGATCTTTTTGACGTTGTCGGTGTCGATTGTCAGCTTGATGATCGGCCAGAGAGCCTCCTCGTTAGCGAATCCATAGTGCTCGCACATGAGCTGGAAGCTCGATGCGTCTTTCAGATTCTTGCCGTGCTGATCCAGGGGGCCGCCGCCAATGTCCATGTACAGCACACGGTGACCGGCCTCTTCCTCCGGCGAAAGCCGTTCTTGGTTGGAAGAGAGGAACACGAACCGATAATCGGCGTTTCCGACGATGCGGCGAACGGCAATCCAGTTGCATGCATATGAGTCTGAGTCGGGGAACCTGTGTGACACAAGAATCCACGGCAAATCTTCATCAAGGTTCGTAACGTTTGCTTTCACCAGAGCGCGAAATCTGGCCAGCTCATCGCTGTATTTTTCACCAATGATATTGTTGGCGTCCATAATAGGACCCTTTCTGATGTAGAGAGTGTGGCTAGCACCCAGGAACAGCCGTCCTAAATAATATAATATTTATAAATAAAGTCAATAGCAAGAGAAAAAGAATAGCCGCCCCAACTTTCGTCGGAGCGGCTTGTGTAGAGGCGCTAAATTTTAGCGCTTTTTCTTAACCTTCAGCCTGGGCTTGAAATGAATCATAGTTTTCTCGCCCTTAGCTAATTTGACCTCGTTAGCGTCCTCGCTGGAGATTTTCCAGCCTGCCGCTAGAAGGCGATTGAGCTGAGGGTCGGTGGTCGGCTTCTGCGGTAGGGTCTCCGATTTCTCGGCAACTGGCGCCGTAGTGGTAGAAGTCTGGAGACTGGTGGCGCTGAGCGGTACTAGAATGACCGCGCCAATCAGCGGAATTGGGGTGTCGAAACGCTCCCAATCCACCTCGCTATATGGAATAGCCTCCTTGCTCTTTGCGCTGTTGTTGAAAAGGACGAAGATCCTGTACGTCGGCGCGATGTCGTTAGGCACGAGGTCCACGTTCATGAACGCCCGCCCGTCTTGGAAGCTCTTTTTCATGAGCTTCGCATCGGCGACGATGGTCGAACCGTAGTACTTCTCGAGCGCTTCAGGCGATTCGCCGTGGACAAAGAAGTTAAGGTAGCCGAAGCCGCCGCCTTCTTTGCCCACCTTGTGGCCGAACTGGAGGAAGTGGATCGTACGACCCTCATCTTCCGCCTGGCCCCGTCGTGCCTCGAGCGGCACATCGACTTCGATAGCGAAGCCTTCTTTCAGCAAGTCTCGAGCCAGTACAGTGGCGGGTTGACGAGCAGCGGTTGCTTCGTTCGCGATGGCAGACATCATCGGTATCTCCTTCGTTTCTGGTCTATGTATGCCCGGCTAAAGGCGATTGGTACAGCCTTTATTATATTATCACATTTAATTATAAAAGTCAAATATAACGTTTCGCAAAATCCCGTTTTGCCTCAAGCATATTTTGGCCGTAGAATGGGAACACTATGAAGCAATCGCAACTCTTTACTAAGACACGTCGTGAAGCTCCGAAAGATGAGGTTGCGAAGAATGCTCAACTACTCATACGCGCAGGTTACATCTACAAAGAGATGGCAGGTGTGTACGATTTGCTGCCGCTTGGGTTGCGCACATTTGAAAAGGTCGTCGGCATTATCCGCGAAGAGATGAACAAGATCGGCGGCGTCGAGATGCACTTGTCTGCATTGCAGAGCGCAGAGCCATGGCAGAAGAGCGGCCGCTGGTCGGATGAGGCAGTTGATGCGTGGTTTAAAACAAAACTTAAGAACGGCGCAGATGTGGGCCTTGGCTTTACGCACGAGGAGCCGTTGACTGCACTCATGACTGAGCAGATTTCTTCGTACAAAGATTTGCCGAGCTACCCGTACCAATTTCAAACAAAATTCCGCAACGAAGAGCGCGCGAAGTCGGGGCTTATGCGCACGCGCGAGTTTGTAATGAAAGACTTGTACTCGTTTTCGAAAGATGCAGACGAGCATCAAAAGTTTTACGAAAAAGCAGCAGAGGCATACGCGCGCGTATTCGAACGTGTGGGGCTGGGCGCTGTGACGTATAAAACATTTGCATCGGGTGGTTCGTTTAGCAAATATAGCCACGAGTTCCAAACCGTGTGTGATGCAGGCGAAGATGTCATCTATATCGATGACGCAACCAAGCTCGCATTGAATAAAGAAGTGTATGACGACCCAGAGGTCTACAAGACAACTGGCGTAGTGAAAGAAAATTTGCGCGAGGCTAAGGCTGTGGAAGTTGGCAACATCTTTACGCTTGGCACTCGTTTTTCTGAAGCACTTGGTCTCTCATACAAAACAGCAGAAGGGAAGAGTGAGTCGGTCTTTATGGGCTCGTATGGCATTGGCCCGGCACGTGTGATGGCCGTTGTTGCAGAACTCCTCTCCGACGACAAAGGATTGGTGTGGCCCGAAGAAGTTGCGCCATTCCGCGTACACTTGATTGAACTCCAGAGCGACAACGAAGAAGTGTCAAAAGAGGCTGCCGAGTTGTATCGCGAATTGACGGAGGCTGGCGTGGAAGTGTTGTGGGACGACCGCGATGCACGCGCGGGCGAAAAGTTCGCTGAAAGCGATCTGCTCGGGCTCCCGCTTCGCGTTGTGGTGTCCGAAAAGACGCTCGCCGCAGGCAAATTCGAATGTGTCGAGCGCGCATCGGGGCATACATCGCACAAGAGCATTTCTGAACTGATTGGACACCTGACCCTTCGATAGGGCTCAGGATAAACCGCACGAAAATGAAACTGATTGACCGCTTTCTACCACTTATCTCAAACGACGTTGGCATCGACTTAGGCACTGCTAACACGCTCGTCTACATGCGCGGCAAAGGGATCGTGGTAAACGAGCCGTCTGTCGTTGCGGTCAATCAAAAAACAAACCAGGTTGTGGCTGTGGGGAAGACGGCGCGCGATATGCTCGGCCGCACGCCCGGCCATCTTGTCGCCGTGCGCCCGCTTGTCGATGGCGTTGTCTCGGACTTCGAGGCAACAGAAGAAATGATCGCGTACCTCATTAACCAAGCACAGGGTGTGTCGCGCAAAATGCTTGGGCCTCGTGCTGTTATTGGAGTGCCTGCGGGCATCACTAACGTCGAGATGCGCGCCGTCAAAGACGCGGCACAAAACGCAGGCGCCCGCGAAGTGCATATTGTCGAAGAGCCTGTTGCGGCAGCTTTGGGTGTGCGTATGCCTATCCGCGAAGCAGTCGGCAGCATGATCGTCGACATCGGCGGCGGTACCGTCGACATTGCAGTGTTGTCGCTTGGCGGTATTGTGCGTGCAAAAAATTTGCGCAGCGCGGGCGATAAATTGAACCAAGACATCATTTCCTACGTCCGTTCAGAATTTAAAATTTTGATAGGAGAGAAGACCGCCGAAGAAGTAAAGATGGCGATTGGCTCTGTCATTGAAGGCAACAGCAATATCGAGGCCGTGGTGCGCGGCCGCGACCTTATCACAGGCCTGCCGCGCGAAATTATTTTGACCGACCAAGATGTGCGCGAAGCCATTTCGCAATCGATCGATACGCTTATTGAGGCAGTGCGTGAAGTGCTCGAAACTACGCCGCCCGAGATTTTGGCTGATGTGATGCGCTCGGGTATTACGCTTGCAGGCGGGGGCGCTATGCTCCGCGGCCTCGACCAATTACTGGCGCAGTGGCTCAAAGTCCCGGTGACTGTCGCCGACGACCCGCTCACCGCTGTGGCGCGCGGCACTGGTGTGATTTTGGAAAATCTTGCCCTGCACCAAGACCTCTTGCTTGAATATGGCGAGGACTTCTAACAACACATTTATCCGACGCCCGCGCGGTGGCTGGTTTTCGTTACCTGTCTTTTTGTACACGTTCTTTTTTATTGTGCTCTTTGGTGCTGCAGTGATGTGGCGTGCAAATTTGGAAGGCGCGCTGATGTACGCGCTTGTGCCGGTAGAACATCTACGTGCAGACATTGGGGCGTCCGAAAATGCGCGTCTGCGTGCCGAACTCGCTTCGACCACCGCGTTGCTTGCCGACCGCGATGCGCTGTATCAAGAAAATTTGGAACTGAAGTCGCGCCTTGGCCGCGATGCTAGCGTGCACGTGATGCTTGCGGGTGTGTTGCAGCGACCGCCTGCGACTGCGTACGATACGCTGCTTGTTGATGCGGGGAGTGCCGAAGGTGTGGTGCAAGGCCAGCTCGTGTCGGCGGGCGGGACGACGCTCATAGGTAGTGTTGCGGGCGTCTATGCGCATACGTCGCGCGTGGTGCTTTTTTCGGCACCTGGCGAGACATACGATGTAATGTTGCGCGGCTCGATACCCGTCGAGATGCAGGGGCAGGGCGGAGGCTCGCTGCGCGGCCAAGTGCCTGCAGGCACCGCAGTTTCTATTGGCGACACACTCCTGTTTCCTGGCATTGCGAGCGGCTTGGCGGGCGAAGTCAGCGCCGTTGACGCACAACCCGGCAATTCATTTATTACGCTCTACGCGCATCTGCCAGTAGACCCGCTAACGCTCCAATTTGTGGAGATACAAACCGATGCGCGGAGGTAACACACTGCTTTTCGTGTTCTCACTTCTGCTCGCTGCCGCGGGCGTGATGCTTGGTCTATGGTACCTCTCTGCCGCGGGCGCATTGCTCGCAGTACTTTCGGGAAGCCCTGTCGTGGGTGTCGTGCTCGCATTCTTTTTGGATCTTTCGTTTGGCAGGCCCGTCGGGGTGTTGCATAGTGTCGCATTCCCATTAACGCTGCTTGTATTCTTCTTGGCACTCGTTCGTGCGTTCTTCATTCGCCATCTGCGCGACAGGCGACTATACTAAGGGCACTATGGTCTTCCGGCGTCGGCGCAAACACAGACTTTCTTCCGAGATCAACCCAGATGAAATATTGATCGATGCGTCGAACGTTGCAGAGTTTGACCGCGACCAGTTCGAAGGGCGCATCGAGCGGCCGCTGTCGCGCCGTTCGTTTGCGATGGCCGGTATTCTTTTTGGGCTTCTGTTCCTCGGATACGTTGCGCGCGCAGGTACGCTCCAAATTGTACGCGGCGACGAATATGCAACGCGTGCACGCAACAACCAACTCTCGCAAGAAGTAATTTTTGCCGACCGCGGCGTTATCACCGATAGAAATGGCACGCCGCTTGCCTACAACGAACGCGAGTCAGTGGATGATGCATTCTCTTCGCGCTCGTATATCGGGCTGCCAGGGTTGGCGCATGTTGTGGGCTACGTGCAGCCGCCTGCAAAAGATTCCTCGGGTTTCTACTATCGAAATGCCTACGCGGGACTCGATGGTGCAGAAAAAGCATTTAACACTGAGCTTGCAGGCATAAATGGGTTGAAGCTTTCGGAAACCGATGCGAAAGGCAAAGTCGTCTCGGAAAGCACCGTGCAGCCGCCAGAAGCTGGGCAGACATTGGCGCTTTCGATTGATGCAAAAGTAACGAGCGGTTTATACAGCGTCTTGGCGCAGCGTGCGCACGAGGCGCATGCGACGGGTGCGGCGGGTGTCATTATGAACGTCAAAACGGGCGAACTCCTTGCCATGACGAGCTACCCTGAATATTCGCCTTCGGCGATGGAAGCAGGCGACCGCTCGCTTATCAAACAGTACAACACCGACCCGAGCCGTCCATTTTTGAATCGCGCAACCGACGGTCTCTATGCGCCGGGCTCCATCATCAAACCCATTATGGCCGCAGCAGGACTCCAAGAAGGTGTGATAACTCCAAACACGCTTATCACCTCAACCGGCAAGCTAACATTGCCCAACCCATACGACCCGGCCCACCCCTCTATATTTAGAGACTGGCGTGTAAACGGCACGATGACAGTGCGCGACGCTATCGCGGTGTCGTCCGACGTTTTCTTTTATGAAGTAGGTGGCGGCTTCCAAGATCAAAAAGGCATTGGCATCGCTAATATCGATAAATATTTCCAGATGTTTGGCTACAGCAAAGAGGCGGGGCTCCAGGGTTTTACTGGCCCGTCGGGGACTATCCCTACACCCGCGTGGAAGGCAGCAAACTTCCCCGGAGACCCAACGTGGCGCATCGGCGACACCTACCACACAGCAATCGGCCAGTACGGTATGCAGGTGACGCCGCTCCAAGCAGTGAAGGAAGCGGCTGCGATTGCAAACGGCGGGTTCTTGCTAACGCCGACGCTCATTGCGAGTTCGACGCGGCAGGGGAGCCAGATCCCCGTCAATGCGCAAGATTTGGAAGTTGTACGCGAAGGTATGCGCCAGGGTGTCACTCGCGGTATCGCGACAGCAATTAACTTTCCGTTCGTGCAGCCGGCAGCAAAGACAGGTACTGCGCAAATTGGTATCCATAACGAATATCAAAACGCGTGGATGATCGGCTTCTGGCCGTACGACAACCCACAGTATGCGTACGCAGTAGTGCTCGAGCGCTTGCCTGCAGGGACGCCTGTTGGCGGCGCGTCCGTGATGTATGACTTCTTTAATTGGATGCATGAGAACACCCCGCAGTACCTCGACCAAGGCCTTTGACGGCTCGGCAAACCAGGGTATACTTCTGTGACTAATTAGTAGCCCCAATTTTCTAACTATGGCAGAAGAGCTTATTTCACAGGAGAAGTTCGAGGAGTTGAAGAAGGAACTTGAGTTCTTGCACACGACGCGCCGCAAAGAAGTTGCAGAGCAGCTTGAGTATGCGCGTTCGCTCGGCGACTTGTCTGAGAATGCCGAATATCAGGAGGCCCGCGAGATGCAGGCTGCTGTAGAAGAGCGCGTGCAGAAGCTCGAAGCCATTTTGAAGAATGCCAAGATCGTCACGGGCGGCAAGACCGATATTGTCGGCATGGGCTCGAAGGTGACGGTGCAGAAGCAGGGTGGCGAAGATAAACACACCTACATGCTCGTAGGTGCAGAAGAAGCAGACATCCTCGCAGGCAAAGTGTCGTACCATGCACCGCTTGGCAGCGCACTCCTTGGAAAGAAGAAGGGTGACGAATTCTCCTTCCACACTCCAAAAGGAACCCAGAAATACAAAATCCTCAAAGTTGAGTAAAAGAAAAGCCCCTCGCAAAAGGGGCTTTTTTTGTTTATGCTTAACTCATCATGTTTTGGGCAGACCGATTAGCTGAGGAGATCGTTGCGCATTTTGGCAAAAATGCACCGATTTTAATCCGTGATGAAAAAACGGTGTCAGGTCGCGTGCACGTAGGTTCAATGCGTGGCGCAGCTATCCACGGCACTATTTATGAGGCGCTTACGGAGGCAGGCATACCGGCAACCTTCAAATGGGAACACAATGACTTTGACCCGATGGACGACATCCCTGTCTATCTCGACCGAGCGACATATGAACCCTATTTAGGTAAACCATTGAAATATATTCCATCTCCGGAGCCTGGGTTTGCAAGCTACGCAGAATATTTCGCTCTCGAATTTCAACGAGTGATAGAAGACGCAGGGTGGCACCCAGAGTTTTATTGGGGCAGTGAAGTGTACGAAGATGGCCGAATGGATGGAGTCATCCGCGAAGCGCTCGACCATGCGGCAGATATCCGCCGCATATATAAAGAAGTGTCGGGAAGCGTACGCAAAGATACATGGCTACCGATTAATGTTATCTGTCCCACGTGTGGCAAAGTAACAACTACCGATTCGACCGACTGGGATGGCGAGACTGTCTTGGTGAATTGCTACCCAACAAAAGTGGAGTACACCAAAGGCTGCGGCTTCCAGGGTCGTGTTAGCCCATTTGGTGGGAATGCGAAGTTGCCATGGAAAGTAGAATGGCCTGCCAAATGGAAAGTCATGGGTGTGATGGTCGAGGGTGCTGGTAAAGATCATTCGACTCGCGGAGGTTCGCGCGACGTTGCGGCGCACATTGCGAAAGAAGTCTTTAACTACGAGGCGCCGTTTGATACTCCGTATGAATTCTTCTTGGTAGGTGGGCGCAAAATGTCTTCAAGCAAAGGCAGAGGAAGTTCGGCGGCTGATATTTCTGGTCTCGTGCCAACAAAAATATTCCGTTTGGCTCTGATCGGTAAAGATATTAATCAGCAAGTGAACTTCGACCCAGAAGGCGACACAATCCCGGTGTTGTATGACTTGTACGACAAGTTAGCAGTGGGGTATAAGACAACAAAAGATGACGACTATGCGCGCTTGTTTGAGTTTATTCATCCGGACAGAAAACTGCCGCCCGAGGATGTCTTTATGCCGCGCTTTTCGCAGATTGCGTTCTTGACGCAGATGCCGCATTTGAATATCGAGAAAGAAGCAGAGCGCTTGAAGGGCGGCCCGCTTACCGACGACGACATGATCGAGCTGGCACAGCGCGCCGAGTACGCACAGTATTGGATCCAGCAATGCGCGCCAGAAAAGTTCGTCTTTACCTTGCAGCAAACGATGCCCGAGGCAGCGCAAGGCCTTTCGCATGCCCAAAAGAACGCGCTCAAAGTGCTCTATAACTTTATTGAGACGGCCGACGGCATGCCAAGCGGCGAAGAAATCCAGCAGAAACTCCACAGCATAAAAGAAGAGATGGAAATACAGCCCTCAGAACTCTTCCAGGCACTCTACCTGGCCTTCTTGGGCAAAACGTACGGCCCTAAAGTTGGCTGGTTCCTCTCCGTGCTCGACAAAAACTTCGTCTTGAACAGGCTTCAGGAGGTATCGAACTAATTTATAAAAAAGAAAGCCGCCAAATGAGAGCGGCTCTCAAGTGGCGGCGATTGCCGACCTAGCTGCGATAGAGATTGATGAGTATCCCGTCTCCGTTGCAGTCGCTGTCGCCGAGCTTGCCGCGGAAGTGGAACTTCGAACCGTCGATGACGGCGTGCCGATACCAGACCAGGGGGCGATTGAACTGCGCATCCCAGGCCGAGACGGTGACCTTCTCGGTCTTAACGCACGCAGTCTGGTAGGGCGTGACCCATGCCACGTCGGTGATCTGGTGGCCTTCCACCATCACGTTCTTGGCGAGAGCGACTTGGCCGGCGATTACGCCAGCAATAGCAGCCAGAACGAGGGCGATGTTGAACTTCGTATTCATCTGAAATCTCCAGTTTGCAAAGAGCCTTGAAACGACAGTCACATGACTGTTGGGTATATTATACTGTATATATAATATATTGTCAAGAGCTAGAAAAAGGCCTCAGCTGGGCTTCATATTTGTGGATAAAAAGGGTGGGAAAGTGGGATGAAGTGGGATATTATGGGACAGTATGCTCATTGGAGAATACCTACATACGCTCGACTCCAAAAAGCGTCTTTCGCTGCCTGCGAAATTCCGCAAAGAAGTAGGTAAAAAAGTTGTCATTACGCGCGGCCTCGACTCGTGTTTGTTTATGTACCCGCAAAAGTCGTGGGACAAAATTGCAGAAAAGTTGGCAACGCTTCCTGTAGGCCAAGCTGACACCCGCGGCATTTCGCGCTTTATCCTCTCGGGCGCCGTGGAGACAGAAGTCGACGGCGCAGGCCGCATCTTGATGCCCGACTTCCTTAAAGACTTTGCCGACTTGAAGTCGCGCGTTGTCTTGGCAGGCGTCTCCGACCGCATCGAAATCTGGAACGAAAAGACCTGGGAAGAATACAAACGCCGTATCGAAAAGGGTGCCGACCAGATGGCAGAAAAGTTGGGCGATTTAGGCATTTTGTAATATGATGACGACCGCACTTACATTTACTCCTGTCCGTGCCCAGAAGCGCCTCATTCTTCGAGAGGAGGGTGCCTCTGCCCGCGGACAGAAGCAAGCGCACGTGAGCGTCATGGAGGCGGAAGTCCTCGAATATTTGGCACCCAAGGCGGGCGAACAGTTGGTTGATGCAACGGCAGGGCAGGGCGGCCACTCGGTAGCGATGCTCCGGGCGGCGCCGAAGGCAAAATTGTTAGCGTTAGATGCCGACAAAGAAGCGGTGGCTATCGCTCGCACAGCGCTCGCACATTTTAGCGAGCGTGCAGAAGTAGTTGAAGCAAACTTCGGTGATTTGGAACACGTCTTGCGCAAGCAGGGTATCGAAACAATAGACAAAGCACTGTTTGATTTAGGGTGGAACTCGGGCCAGCTCGACCAAGGTCGCGGCCTTTCGTTTATGAAGGACGAGCCATTGAATATGAGCTATGGCACAAAACCGGCGTCGGGTTTTACCGCAGCCGAAGCGCTCAATGAGTGGGATGAAGAAACCCTCGCGAATGTATTTTTTGGATATGGCGAAGAGCGCTATGCAAAGCGCATTGCAAAAGCAGTTGTCGAACGCCGCGCAGAACAGCCATTTGCAACAACATTTGAATTAGTAGAAATTGTCCGCGACAGCACGCCGCGCGCCTATCACCGCGGCCGCATCCACTTTGCAACGCGCACCTTCCAGGCATTGCGCATGGCCGTCAACGACGAGCTTGGCGTAATTGACCGCGGCGTCCGTGCGGCGTGGGCGCAATTGGCGCCAGGTGGCCGCATTGCAGTGATTACCTTCCACAGTATTGAGGACCGCGCCGTCAAACGTCTCTTTGCCGAATTTGCAAAAGAGGGAGGCACGCTCGTGTTTAAGAAACCACTTGTTCCCGGCCGTGCAGAAATTATAAGCAACCCTCGTGCACGCAGCGCCAAGCTCCGCGTTATCGAAAAAACTAAGTAATTATTATGAAAACTCTCACTCGACGCATCGACCTCTACCAGCTCTACCTCACACGCAGCATTGCGGCGCTCGCAGGCATCTGTGTGCTTTCTGTCTTCTTGTACGGGGTGTTTTTGATGCTCGCGGTCGAGCACACGGCGAGCCGCACGGCGCTCCAAAATAAGGTCGACAGCCTTACGGTGGAGTTGGGCAGCCTTGAGAGCCAGTATTTGCAACAGACCCGTGAAATGACGCCAGAGCGCGCCCATGAGCTTGGCTTTGTCACACCAAAAGATACCGCTGCAGTATTTGCTGACGCTGACACCCGTTCGCTTTCGCTTGTACGCTAATGAACAAACGCTTCCTTTCGCGCGCCCGGATGCTAACGCTCCTGTGTTTGGCTGTGGCACTTGTGATTGTGGGGCGTTTGTACTATTTGCAGGTGATGCGCGGCGGCCAATATGCGGCACGCGCGGATGCACAATTTACCCAGCCTGCAGCGCCACTGCTTGATCGCGGTGTCATTTACTTAACCGACCAAAATAATACGCGCATTGCCGCGGCCATAATCAAAGATGGGTTTGCAATTGCGGTAAACCCAACCAAAGTCACTGATGCGAGCGCCCTCTGCGATGCTGTGATAAAGCAGGTTACGACACTGCTTGAAAGCGACTGCATGCAGAAGGCCACCAAGAAGGGGACGCAGTACCAGCTGTTGGCGCAACATTTAAATTCGGACGCAGGCACGGCGCTCGAAGCGGCACAAATTGCAGGACTCATTATCCAAGAAGACCGCTGGCGCGAATATCCAGGCGGCTCCTTGGCGGCGCAAGAAATCGGTTTCGTTGCATACAATGGCGGCGACTCGCAAAGCGGGCGCTACGGCTTGGAGCGGTTTTATAACACCACGCTTGAGAGGCAGAGCGGCGATCTTTACACAAACTTTTTCGTCGAACTCTTCGGCGGAGTAAAGTCACTTATCAAAGGCGAGCCGCAAGAAGGCGACCTCGTGACAACCATAGACCCCAACGTGCAGAGCGAGCTCGAACAAGAGTTGGCAACGTACCAAACCAAGTGGCATCCACAACTTGCGGGCGGCATCATCATGAACCCGCAAAACGGCGAGATTTATGCGATGGCGCTGACGCCGACGTTTGATTTGAATGCGTTTAATAAAGTGGACAACCCGCTTGAGTATGCCAATGCGATGGTCGAGAACGTGTACGAGATGGGCTCGATTGTAAAACCGCTCACGATGGCAGCGGGCTTGGACTCGGGCGCAGTGACAGAACATACCACCTACAACGACACGGGCTGCATCACCGTCGACACAAAAAAGATTTGTAACTTCGACTTGAAAGCGCGCGGCGTTATTCCGATGCAGCAGGTGTTGTCGCAGTCGCTCAACGTTGGTGCATCGTTTGTGGCAACACAAACTGGCTCGAGCACCATGCGCGACTACTTTCTAAATCACTACGGGATGGGGAGCAAAACGGGTATTGATTTGCCAGGCGAAATTTCTGGTATTACCAAAAACTTAAACAGCCCGCGTGCCGTCGAGTATGACACTGCGTCGTTCGGCCAAGGTATTGCGATGACGCCAATTGAGACCGTGCGTGCGTTGGCGGTGTTGGCAAACGGCGGCTACTTAGTAACGCCGCACTTGGTGCGTTCTATCCGCTACACAAGCGGCATCACCAAAGCAGTAGACTGGCCCAAACAAGGGCCCATGCTTAAGCCAGAAACGGCCACCGCAATAGAGCGCATGCTCACGGGCGTGGTGGACGAGGCCTTTGCCAAGCAAAACCTCCAGTTTGACCACTACAGCGTAGGCGCCAAGACAGGAACAGCGCAGATTGCCAACCCAAATGGTGGGGGCTACTATACAGACAGATACCTACACAGTTATATGGGCTTTTTCCCTTCCTACAATGCGAAATATATTATTTTCCTCTTTGGATATGAACCTGTTGGTGCGCAATATTCTTCGGAAACCTGGGGGCAAACATTCCACCGTATTGTCCAATTTCTTATCAACTATTACGACGTTCCGCCGGACCGCTAACGGCGCGTCACTCTAAGTTATGCGTGACCTTTTGAAGAGGTGTGTGGTTGTTGTGCTTACATGGGAGGCGCGCTTGATCGTGCGCAAATATAAACCGCACATTGTGGCCGTGACAGGTAGCGTTGGCAAGACGTCAACAAAAGATGCAATCTACGTGGCACTCTCGGGGCACGCGCATGTTCGCAAATCTGATAAAAGTTTTAATAGCGAAGTTGGGTTGCCGCTGACAATCTTGGGCGTGCCCAATGCATGGAGCAACCCGCTGCGTTGGCTGCAGAATTTTTTGGATGGGTTGTTTTTGATACTCTTCCGCGCGAACTACCCACAATGGTTGGTGCTTGAAATTGGCGCCGACAAGCCAGGCGACATCAGCTCTGTCGCAAAGTGGTTGCCGGTTGATATCGCCGTCATTACGCGCCTGCCCGAGGTGCCGGTGCATGTCGAATTTTTTGATTCGCCGGAAGCCGTTGTCGAAGAAAAGGCGTCGCTTATCAATGCGCTTTCGAGTGCGGGTACGCTCGTTGTGTACGCAGACGACCGCAGAAGAGACATGATGATGGAGCGTGCGGCAAAGCGCGGTGCAAAGGTGATTACCTTTGGGCAGCTCGACACTGCTGATGTCCGCATCTCCGACCCGAAGATGTTGAAAGAAGAAGGGGAGCATACATGGCCAGTTGGCATGCAGGCCGAGCTTTCTATCGGCGGCACATCGGCGCCCATTGTGCTTCAGGGCTCACTTGGCACCCACGCATTGTTGCCGATGGCTGCTGCGGCTGCGGTGGGGCATGCTGTCGGCAGGACACTGCCCGAGATTACAGAAGCCCTGTCGCGCTACGAGCCGCCGCGCGGGCGTATGCATTTGGTCGCAGGTGTCAAAGATACACTTGTGATAGATGACACATACAACTCATCGCCTGCGGCAGTCACTGCTGCGCTTGATGCACTTTCGATGAGCAGACCACAAGGCCGCCGCATCGCGGTGCTCGGCGATATGCTCGAGCTTGGCCGCCACAGCGTCGAAGAGCACAGAAAGGTGGGTGCGCATGCCGCAGAGGCTGTCGACATCTTGTGCACCGTGGGCTTCCGTGCACGCGATATTGCAGCGAGTGCGCTCGACAATGGTCTCGCTGACTCAAACATTTTCCAGTACGAAGATTCTGACAAAGCAGGGGAAGAGCTTGCAGCGATGGTGCAGCCGGGCGACATCATCCTTGTTAAAGGCTCGCAATCTATCCGCACCGAACGCACCGTTCTTCACTTAATGAAGAACCCCGACGACGCACCTAACGTCCTCGTCCGCCAAGAAACAAACTGGAAAAAGCGATAGTTTTGATAGTGTAGAAAGGGTAAGAAGGCTCATATCTCAGGCTATACTTGACGTATTGACAAAAATGTTGTTTTACCATACTCTACATATAGAGAAGAGAATGGTCTTTTCTCGCTTCGGATGCCTAGATGGGCTCAAAGGATCGGATGATCCAGAAGGAGTTAGTTATGTTTGGTCTTCGGAATCAGAATAATTCTACAGCGCACCTCAAGCAAATCTTTCGTGATATGCCGTGGCTCTGGGCGGTGAGAAGTTTTTGGACCTCTGGTAGTAAAGTCCGAGTTTTTGAAACTCCTGATCCTGAGCACGCGGATTTCATGGAGTACACGTTTCAATATCAGTCCTGCAAAAAAGATGGCGAGACTGTCAGAATGTACGTGTGCTATGTGCACGCCATCGCAGAGAATGTTGAGTTGGTGCACGAGGTAAGAAGCGAAACTCCGCTCACCATGTATGACGTGCTGGACGCGACCGATAAGCATTTTGATGTTTCTGAGGTCAAACACATCGTGCCTGTAACAGATGGGCATAAGATTATCGTTTGGACCGACAGAAAGGGTCCGAGTTTTAAGCACATGTACGCCACTCGATGGAGAGAAAGGAATCCAGCGATTGCAGGATAATGGCCTGCAGTAACCCCAACATTGAGCCCCTGCTCATTTGCTGGGGTTCTTTTTTGTGACCCTACGGGGATTCGAACCCCGATTTACGCCGTGAGAGGGCGCTGTCCTAACCATTAGACGATAGGGCCCCTTGTTGCACCGGGTCCATATAACCGTCGCTCCGTTCGGAATTACAGCAAGCTGTATTCCTCGCTCCACCAGGTTATAGGGCCTTAAGAGAACTTACATAATATAAAACAAAATTAGTCAAAAGAAAAGTGAGTGGGCCATGCCCATAGCATGTAACCTGCCCGCGTATGCATTGTTATAAACTTCACATGAGACTTAACCCATATTTACATGCGGCGGCCGCAGCCAGCTATGTAGGCGCCGTAGTTGTATTTTTAAACTTTATTTCATCATTTAGGCACGATACGCCGGATACGCTGATAGACAGCCTTGGCTTTATATCGCTTTTGGTATGTTCGGCTGCGGTAATGGCGTTTCTTTTCTTTTACCAGCCCTTGGTGCTGCTGCTCGAGCACAAAAAGCGCGAAGCGGTTGTGTTTTTTATTAAGACGCTTGGCACGTTTGCCGCATTTACTCTACTGCTTTTAGTATTGGTAAGCACCCAGTAGGCAAAAGAAAAGGCGCGCCTAGGGCGCGCTTTTTTGTTTAGTCTTTTTTCTCCTTTTTAGAAACTATAATAAGTTCCTGTGGATTGTACGAGCCCTCTTTGGTGATGACACGGCCGTTAGTTTTGTCGTGCCCCGTAACCGTCATTTGCCCTCCGCCAAACTGCCACTGTACGGTGGTGTCTATAGGAAAGTCTTTTAACAGACCCTGCCGTGCGCGCAGTGCTGCTACAAAGCTCGGCTTGCGCGGCGTTCGGTTGTACTTGTAAGCCACTTCTCGCTCCTGTGTGTACCCGCCTACTATTCTTATACGCTAAAACTAGCGTTTCATCCACTCTTCGTCCTGGCGGACCAACAATTCTGCCGCGCGCTCGGGCTCTTGCATCAACTCTTCTACCGCGCGCTCCATGCGCATGCTTTGTGAGCCTTTAACAAAAATAATGTCCCCTTCCTGTACCAACGCTGCAAGCTCATCTCCCGCTTTATGGGCATCTTCGTACTGCAAAATCTTACTCTCGGGCAAACCGCTATCAAGCGCAGCCTCGGCAATGTCGCGCGCCCGAAAGCCCACCGTCACCAACAGGTCTGCCTGCTTTGCGGCTTGCATGCCAATTTTACGATGCTCTTCCACCGAGTGGCGGCCAAGCTCGAGCATGTCGCCCAACATCGCAATGCGCCTGCCCATGGGGCCGGCCGACTCTTTAATAAGCGCCATCGTGTCTAAGCCTGCCGAAACTGCCGCGGGCGAGGAGTTGTAGGTGTCGTCAATCACCGTAGTACCCTTGATGCCCGGCAAAAGGTGCATGCGGCCAGGCGGCGGCACGTAGCGTTTAAGCCCTTCGGCAATTACCTGCAGGTCTTTGCCCTGCACCATGCCCACGGCCGCAGCGGCCAATGCGGGCAAGAGCGTGTGCGGTCCCACCGTGCCCAAAACC
>JARIGK010000004.1 GCA_029288895.1 Candidatus Adlerbacteria bacterium
AATCGCCGACACGTGTCGGCGATTTCTCTTTTTCAAGATTCGTGTCGTAATTTTAAAACGTGTTAAGAGCGCCGTGGCTCATCCGTCACCATGTGTGCTGCCATTAACGCAGCCAGATTACACACTAATCTGCAATAACTATATGAAGAAAATAAACATTGTTCTTGCTTCGAGTACGGCCGCATTGCTTTTGGCATCGGCACCGATACTCGCAAGCGCACACAACGATTCGAACGTTTCGAATCAGGGCGAAGTTCGTGCAGAAGCCGGTGGTTTGATGGGCCTCCACTTGGGCGAGATATTCCATGCAGATGGCACTATCAAAGCCAACGTTAAGGCCGATAATGATAACGACAACGACGACCAGGCTCGCGAACACAAACATGCGTCGAGCACGCGTGCAGATAAAGACATGGGCGCAGTTCTTGGCACCGTTGTCTCGGTCAATGGCAACATCTTGACCATCAAGCCGTTTGGCAACAAAGCAACGACAACCGTCACAACCAATGCGTCGACAACGATCCGTACGCAGGGCCATGCAACCTCGACGAACGCCATTGCAGTTGGTGCCCATGTTCTCGCCGTCGGTAGCTCTACCGCAGCAACGAACATCAGCGCCTCATTCATCAGCATCTTCACTCACGGGTTCGGGTTCTTCAAACATCTCTTCCGTTAACCCGGAGTGGAGCACAAGCCAGCTCAAATCCCCCATCCATTCATAGGGGATTTTTGCTACCCAAAGGTAAACGTGTAGGCCTCGAGCCCTGGCGCTGAAATATCGATGCGTATGGTGTGTTCTTGTGCGCTCGTACTCTCTATCAATTTGTAGAGGCGCGATTCTTGTATGTGCACGTGGCCATCTGCGTCCACGTCTGCACCTTTGTCGGTGCTAATGAGTTTGCCATCAACATAGATAGTAAGTACGGCGCCATGAGGTGCACTCCCAACAAAGTACACATCTTTTGCGGTGTAGTGATACACGATTGATTCTTTCGCATCTGCCGTTGCTGCATATTCGGCATTAAAGTTCCACGTCCCGCCCAAGTAGAGCGTGTTTGGGTTAAACGATGCGGGCAAGGTAAGCGTACGCTGGCCTGGGGCTTGCGCAGGCCCGTTACCTAAGTATTGATTGCGCGCATAGCCAAAGTACGTTTCTGGGCTCGACGCTTCGATGTGCTCTGTGATATCAACGGTGCCGGTTGGAATGGGTGCCGTAAGCCCAAGCGCCGCGTTGCGCTCATTGAGCAATTTTTGAATCGTTGCTTCGGTTTCTGCATAGTTCCCTTCCCCGATATTGTTCTCGCGCACGAGGCCATCTTGGTCGATGACATATTCTTCCGGCCAATACTGGTTGCCATAGGCGCTCCATGTGCCCATCCGCGAGTCCATCACCACGGGGTACGTAATACCAAATTTCTGTACGGCAGCCTGCACATTGGACAAGGCTTTTTCAAATTCAAACTCTGGCGAATGGACACCAACAACGACGAGTCCGTAGTCTTTATATTTTTCGTACCACGCTTCCAAATATGGAATGGTGCGCTGGCAGTTGATACAGCTGTACGTCCAAAAATCGAGCAGCACTACGTTATGCTCGTTGTTAATCAAATACGAAAGTGTCGTTGTACCTGGCGTATTGATAAAGCCATCGGGCGAAACAAATTCCATCGCTTTTGGGTAGAGCAGCGAATTTGCCATGTAGTACGGCGAGTGCTGGCCTACGGCAATTGCCACGGCGGGGCCTGTGCTCCCGTGCATTGTCTTTTTGCTTTCCAAATACCAAATCGCTGCGACGATAAGCACGAAGACAGCGGCAAGTGCGACGTAGCGTTTCATTTAGCGTAAAAAGAAATTATTAATAACAGCAAAATTGCCAAGCAGCGTAAGGTCGCCCGTGAATACCAAAATACCAAGCCCAATCAAAATAATTCCGAAGATGCGGTTGACCCACACAAACCCATTCCCCATCTTGGCAATCAGTGCCGTGGCTTGTGCCGTAAATGCACCAACGATCAAGAACGGGAGGCCAAGGCCAAGTGCGTAGAAAAACAAAAGGAAGAATGCGGACACAGGCGCGGAGGCTGCAAGCCCCAAGATGCTGCCAAGTACTGCGCCCGCGCACGGCGTCCACCCCACAGCAAATGCCATGCCAAACACAAACGATGTTGCATAGCGCGAATTGAATCTATGTTTGACTGCGATTTTGTGATCGCGCTCTAAGAAGCCAACTTTGATAAGCCCGACCAAATACAACCCGAAGAAAATAATCACAGCGCCTCCGATACGCGAGAGCCACTGCTGCACTTCAAACCCCGCATGCGAAAGCACCGTCTGCAATATCACGCCAAGCAGTGCAAAGATGGTAGAAAAGCCAAGCACGAAAAACACGGCATTTACAAAAATGTCGCGGCGCTTTGTCTGCGAGTCTGCAGCGCTCGAACCTGCCAAATATGCCAAAAAGCCCGGGATGATCGGCAGCACGCAGGGAGACAAAAAGCTCACAAGCCCTGCGAGGAATGCTGTGCCCAAGAAAAGTGCGTTCATAGTATGTGTTTTATAAGTAACGTTACTGAGCCTACTAACTGGGACGGTTGCGCATCCCAGCTATAGGATCATTAACCTTTGTCCGAACTATTTTCTTCGATTGTTTGAAGGACAGAGATGTACGCAAGGATATCCTTCATACTGGTTCCTCGTACAAGAGGTCTCATTTTGCCGCGAAGATATATTTCTGTCTCTTCAACAAAACGCCGACCTTCCTTGCTCAAGAATAACACTTTTGCACGAGTGTCATGCTCATCTTGTTTTGCTTCAACCAACTTTTTTTTGCCTAACTTTTTGTGCAGGACCGTGATAAACGGCGCCTCCACTCCAAGCTCCAACGCAGCTTCACTCGCGCGCAATCCGTTTGGCTCATCAAACAAAAGCCCGAGGAACGCCCATTCGACAGTTGAAATATCGAGATGCGCAAGCGCTTTGGTCGTGTACTGCTTGAGCGCACGATATGCTTTTGCCTGCAACAGACCAATACGGTAGGTGGTTGTATTCTGTGCAGCAGTACGTATTTTTTTTACAATTCCAGCCATACCGTGAGTATACGAGATGTGAGTGAAACGCGCGCGTCAGTCTACTATTTAGCTGGCGGCAACAAGACGGTGTCTATGACAAACGTAACACCGTTGCTCGAGATAACATCGGGGGTCTCAACCATTGCTACCCCGTTAACCATGATCTGTCCTGATGCAGATTTATTTATTTTGATCATCTTGCCTTCGACGGTCTTGAGCATTTGCCCATCATGCAAGTCAGCAGATGTGTAGCGGCCGGCAACGACGTGATACGTCAAGATGTCGACAAGCTTCGCTTTGTTTTCGGGCTTCAATAATGTATCAACTGTTCCTGCTGGGAGCTTTGCAAAGGCTGCATTGTCCGGAGCAAACACCGTAAATGGGCCAGCGCCTTCGAGCGTCGCTGCAAGACCCGCTGCTTTAACTGCCGCAACAACAGTTGTCACATTGTTTGCATCCATGGCATTTACAACGATATTGCGATTCGGAGTCATCATGGCACCCCCAACCATCACACCTTGCGGCTGATTTTGTACAGGCATCGAATTGCTCTCTGTACCAGCAGTATTCATTGCCATCTTGTCATGCGACATAACGCCCCAATACGCGAGACCACCTATCACAACCACCGCCACAATACCTGCCCATACTTTTCCACTCATAGTGTTATCTATAGTTACTACTAAAACTTTATAAATACTTAAGTATTATTACTTAAGTAACTTAAGTATATTATGAATATGAAGAGCACACCATCCCCTATCCCCATAGGCGATGCTATGCTTTCGCTATATGAATATCGTTTTTGCATACCTGCTCACGCTCCCAGTCATGGCCGGGCTCGACTTGCTGTGGCTTGGTGTTGTTATGAAAGATTTCTACCAGTCGAAGCTTGGTCACTTACTTAGCGCAGGCGTTTCCTGGCCTGCAGCAATTGCCTTCTACCTCATGTACGCGCTTGGCGTGATGTACTTTGCGAGCTACCCCGCATTTGCCCAACATTCACTCGTGCGCGCACTCACCACGGGCGCCTTGCTCGGCCTCTTTGCATACGCAACGTACGACCTTACAAACATTGCCACCCTTTCGTCGTGGCCACTCTCCGTCACCGTCGTCGATATCCTCTGGGGTGGCGTTATCACCGCAGCAGTTTCGTGCGCCGGCTATTTCTTACTCGGGCTTTTTGCTTAGCCTGTCGTCACTAATTTGTAGCCCACGCCGCGGACAGTTTCGAAGTAGGTGGAGTTATCTTTTGTTGCGAGTTTTTTGCGCAGGTTTTTCATGTGCACGTCGAGCACGTTGGACCACGACAGCAAGTTAAAGTCCCACACATGGTCGAAGAGCTTCTCGCGCGAAAGCACGACATCGGGCTCGCGCATAAAACATTCAAGCAAAGAAAATTCTTTAAGCGTGAGGTTGACCTCCTTCCCTTCCACGCGCACGACGCGCGTTGCCGTGTCCATTTCGATATTCCCTGCGCGGAACACAACCGACTGCTGTTGTTTCGGGCGGCGCAATACTGAGTTGATGCGCGCCACCAACTCTTCAAACGAAAAGGGTTTGACGATGTAGTCGTCAGCGCCTTTGTTCAATAATTCGACCTTGTGCTGAGTTTCATCACGGGCAGTTAGGATAATGATCGGCGTTTCGACGCCTTCCCCACGGACACTCTGCGTTAATGCAGAGCCATCAAGCCCGGGCATCATCAGGTCCATCAAGATGACATCGTATTCGTTGCGGTAGAGAATAATGCGCGACCGTGCTTTTTCTGGATCTTGCAACCAGTCGACTGCATACCCTCTCATCTCTAACCCTTTCTTTAATGCCTTTGCGAGCTTTTCTTCATCTTCTACGATAAGCAAGTGCATTGGCATGAAGACGACATAAGGTGCTCACTATTACATAAGATTTATTTCTTAATACATTCATCATCTTTTTCTAGAAATTAGCGGTGTATACTTTTCTATATGCCCGAGAGCCAAGAGATTGTCTGGCACGTGTTAACGCACGAGCATAAAGAGCACAGCACCGACTGGTACTGGGCCGTTGGCTTGGTGACGCTCGTAGGCGCCGCGCTTTCTATCTATTTCGGCAATTTATTGTTGGCGATGATTTTGGTCATTGGCGCGGGCTCCATCATGACGCTCAAAATCCGTGGGCCGCGCGAACACCAAGTAAAAGTTGACGGTAAGGGCCTTACGCTCGACGGCACCGTCTACCCGTGGAAGAGCGTCCATTCATTTTGGATTAATCTCGACGAATCGCGCGGCGGCCCTTGCATCTACATCACTACCACCTCACTCTTAATGCCACGCATCACCGTGCCGCTCGACAGCGCGGAGCATGGCGGCCAGGTCCGTGAGTATATGAAGCGCTATACGCTCGAAGAGGAACAGTGGCCGCACTTCGGCGAGCGCCTCGCGGAGATCGTCGGTTTGTGATATATAAAGAGGCATTGCTCTCGTCGTTCAATGGATAGGACGCAAGCTTGCGGAGCTTGTAATGTAGGTTCGATTCCTACCGAGAGCACATAGATAGTTATCGTGGTTCGATATCGACCACAAACGAAAGGGCGAACAAATTTGGCCACACAGAAAGAAGCACGCCTGCGACAAAACGGAATGGGCGCTGCACGTTCATGGACCAAACGCGTACGCGGCACCCCGACATGCTCACGACTTGTGCGACCGTCTTTTTGTTAAACCAGTAGATATGGCCTTTTTTTGGATTATTATTTTCTGGAATTTTCCCAGCAAGCGTTTGCATGCGTGCAGGCAGGGATGAAAAATTCGGCACACCAACAATAATTTGTTTGCGCGCGACACGCGCTGCTTCTTTCAAAATAAGGTCGGGTTCGTAGGTATGTTCGAGCACATCGAGCAAGACAACCGTATCAAAACTTTTGTCGGCGTACGGCAACGCTTCTGCCGTAGCCACGAGTTGCGCCGGGATACCGCGCGCCTGACAGCGCTTTATTGCTTCGGCCGAAATATCGGCACCTTCGATGCGCGCGTTTGGAAATTTTTGCTGCACCATCGAAAGCAGTAGCCCATCGCCCGAGCCGATGTCCAGCACGCTTTCTGGGTTCCGCATCAAGCCAAGCGCTGCGCGGTGGCGAAACTCGGGCGTCTGAACATAGGTCGGCCAGCGTTTATCTTCAAACGAACGAGTATCGGTCTGTGCATCGCGGAAGACACTAGTGATGTTGGGCGATTCGACAACCTTCCCACCCATCACGTAGTAGCTCGATTTGATGACATACTGCCTCTTTTCTGTTGCCTTCATATAGCGAAACTATACCGTGGTTTTGCCCATGGGCAGAAAGCCGCGTATTGTGTGGACACGCTCTCGTCGTTCAATGGATAGGATGCCTCCCTCCGAAGGAGGCGATGTAGGTTCGATTCCTACCGAGAGCACACACAAAGAAAAACCCCGCCGTGGGCGGGATTTTCTTATTTCGTGGAGAGGGCTTTTGCGACCTTGGCCTTGCGGCGGGCTGCAGTATTTTTCTTGATGATGCCGCGTTTGAGAGCTTTGTCGATTGCCTTGTAGGCATCTGCGAGCACTTTCGTGTCACCTTTCTGTGCCGTACGGACAGCCTTCATAGCCCCGCGGACAGCGTCCTTGCGGGTCTGGTTCATCGCGTTCTTGCGAAGCGACTGGCGGTGGGCTTTCTTTGCGCCTTTCGTAATTGCCATATACGTGGAGATACTACATGATTAGGGCATGATAGGCAAGCTGACAGGCAAGTTAAGCGGAAATGGGATGAACGGAGAGGTGCTTGTCGAAGTAGGCGGCGTGGGATACTGCGTCCGCACCCCGCTCTTGGCGTTAGACATACTAAAGAATAGCGGCTCGGAGGTTTCCCTGTTTATCCATACCGTTGTGCGCGAGGATGCGCTTGATCTGTACGGCTTCCCTACGGCCGAAGAGCTCGAATTTTTCAAACAGCTGATGAGCGTCTCGGGTATTGGTCCGAAAACTGCATTGGGTATTTTAAATGTCGCTGACGTGCAGTCACTGAAGCGCGCCATCGCACAAGGCGACGCCACAACGCTTGTGAAAGTATTTGGCATTGGCAAAAAGAGTGCCGAGCGCTTGGTTGTCGAGCTTCGCGACAAACTCGTAAACGAAGCGACGGCCCGCGGCATCTCTGTTACCGAAGCCATGGGCGACGCTGACGTCGTCGAGGCGCTGATGGCGCTTGGGTACCGCGCCGACGAGGCGCGCCACGCTGCAAAAGAAGCACCAGGCGCCACCGTGCAAGACCGCCTCGCCTTGGCACTGAAATATTTAGGTAGCGCAAAACATGCCAACTAGCATGAGAAAATATATCCCAAAACGTGTATTTGAGTGGTACCACCTGGCATTTGCCTATGGGGGTGCCATATTCTGGCGCTACCCGTCCAAGAAGTTGTTTGTGGTCGGCATCACCGGCACCAAAGGCAAATCGACAACCTCCGAGTTGGTGCGCACGATGCTCCAGGGTGCTGGCTACAAAGTGGCGCTCGCCTCGACCATCCAATTTAAAATTGGCAACACCAGCGAACCCAACCTCTTTAAGATGACGATGCCGGGCCGCGCGTATTTGCAAAAGTTTTTGCGCAAAGCCGTAGACGCAGGTTGCACGCACGCAGTTATTGAAATGACCTCCGAAGGTGCGCGCCAATTCCGCCACAAAGGCATCGAGATGGATGCGCTTATCTTTACCAACTTGCAACCCGAACATATCGAGTCGCACGGCAGCATGGAGGCATACGCCCAGGCAAAACTCTCGATCGCCCACCATCTCGAAGCATCAAGCAAACGCCCGCGTATTATTGTCTCCAACGCCGACGACTACTACGGCAAAGACTTTTTGAACATCGATGTCGAAGTAAAAGCACCGTTCTCGTTAAAGGATGCCGAGCCGTATACAGTCGACGAAACAAGCGTCCGCTTTGTATTCCGCCGCGGCACGCTCTTTAGCGTCCCCCTGCCCGGCCTCTTTAACCTCAAAAATATTTTGGCCACAATCACGCTTGGCGATGCGATGGGTATCCCCCACGAGATAATGCGCAAATCACTCGAGAGTATTGCTGCGGTCTCGGGCCGCGCAGAGTCAATCGACCGCGGCCAAGACTTCCGCGTGGTTGTCGACTACGCACACACACCCGACTCATTGCGCGCGTTGTTTGAAACATACAAAGGAAAAGATTTGATTGCCGTGATGGGCTCGACAGGCGGCGGCCGCGACCAGTGGAAACGCAAAGAGATGGGCAAGATCGCCGACGAGATGTGCGCCGATGTCATCTTGGCAAACGAAGACCCGTATGACGAAGACCCAAACAAGATCGTGCTCGATATTGCGGGTGGCTTTGTTAACCACATGCCCTCAATTATTCTCGACCGACGGCAGGCCATTGCCGCAGCACTCAAGCGCGCACGCAAAGGCTCGGTTGTTGCTATCACCGGCAAAGGCACTGACCCATTCATCATGGGGCCGCGTGGTTCAAAAGAGCCGTGGAGCGACAAGCGCGTCGCTGAAGAAGAGCTCGATAAACTCCTGTCTAAATAGGTGTACAATGCGGGCATGCTAAACCCATTCCCTAACCTTTTGTTTTTGTCGTATTTTGCCCCGACCCTGTTGCGCCTAGCCGCAGCACTTGTTATTGCGTTTGTCGCGTACACCCATATTAAAAACAGAGGCGCGCTTTCAAACACCAAGTTCCCTATCGTTGGGAAGGGCGCGTGGATTGTATGGGCTTCGATAGTTGTTGAAGCCGCTGTTGCAGCCGGGCTTTTGTTTGGCTACGGCACGCAACTTGCAGCACTCTTGGGCGCAGTCCTTGGCCTCAAATACTCGGCGTGGGCAGGCCGCTATCCGCAGTTCTTTGTACTCTCACGCATCGCATCACTGTTGCTTTTGGTCATCTGTCTCTCACTTCTCGTTACAGGCGCGGGCGCGTTCGCGATGGATTTGCCGCTCTAATTTCTGCACGGTAGAGTGGCCCCATGGACATAGCGCTCGTGCTTAACAACATACGCAGCTCGCACAATGCGGGTTCTATATTCCGCACCGCGGACGCGACCGGTGTTTCAAACATCGTGCTTGTCGGCTACACCCCGGGGCCCCTCGACCAATACAACAAACTCCGCCCCGACTTCGGTAAAGTCTCCTTGGGTGCCGAAACCACCGTGCCGTATGAACGATTCGAGACACTAGGCCTCGCAGCGGATGCTCTCAAAAAAAAAGGGTTTACTGTTGTGGGCGTCGAGCTCGACGAGTGCGCCATCCCCCTCTTTCAATACAAGCCAGGCCCTGATGCAAAAATAGCGTTGGTGCTCGGCAATGAAGTAAACGGACTTTCAAAAGAAGATCTCGAGCTCTGCGACAAGATAGTACAAATCCCGATGCACGGGATGAAAGAATCGTTGAATGTGTCTGTCGCTGCCGGAGTCGCAGTGTACGGGCTCTTGCGTAATAGCGCCGGAGAGGCCGCCTCTTTGTAAGAGTTCGACCTCTCCGGCTCAAGCCAGCCGTTTCATATCGTTATGTTTGGAGTTGTAATGTGTACGCTCTCTGTAACACTGCACATCATACATAGGTAACCATGAAGGTTTGCTGAAGGGCTGACGCTGGGGGGGGTATTTAGAAGCTGCTATAATCGAGGTAGGGCGATGCACTTCACGTTTTCTTATTTGGTGTTATTGTTTGATTAACTTATGGATTTGGCAAAAGACCAGCCGTTCGAGGAAGTTGCACAAAAAGGTGCGGCTCTATACGAACAGATTAAACAACAGTACGAACCGAATGAAAATGGAAAATTTCTAGCCATTGAAGTTGAGTCAGAAGATGTGTATTTGGCAGATAGCACTGCCGAAGCTCTCATACAGGCAAGACAGCAACATCCGGGCAAAATGTTTTACGTTGTGAAAATAGGGTTCAATGCTATAGAAACGCTCAGCAATTCTATACTCCATCGATCATGATTAAGGGATTTTTTCTCCCGGCTGCGCCTGATGTGCCAGTGTTTCCTTTATTCGTATCATGGAATGACACAACAGTCTCTCCATTTTTTATATTAGATACTGGTTCCACTGGTGATCTTAAAATAACTCCTGAAATGGCCCGTGACCTCGGTCTCGAATCTACAGGTGTCGGAAAGATTACTATTGCAAATGGGCAAACTTTTGAAACCAGAATCGCAGTCGCCTACGCCTCTATGGAGGGGGTGAGAGAACCCGTATCTATCGTGATTGAAGAAGGGTCACCGCTTGCAGGAATAGGCCTCTTTACTAAATTTGGTTACAAAGTTGTAGTCGATTGCCAAAATCGACTGGTCGAACTTCATAAGATGTAATTGTTCTGTGCGCCCACCAGGATTCGAACCTGGGACCATCTCCTTAAAAGGGAGCTGCTCTACCGACTGAGCTATGGGCGCAGATTTTCGAACTTTATCACATCATAGTGGAAGTTTGTAGCGCTGTGTCGTATAGTACTTCGCGGCAACGTTCTAAGGGAGCTGTTCATGACTCACGCGACTCCAAGCGTAAACAGGCAGGGCTGGTTTGCCCTCTTCAATTTCCTTGCGTACGTTTTGATGCTCGTATTCGCAACGGCAGTTACCTGGATACATCATGACTGGCACGGTGGATTGCTGGCCTCCGTCGCCTGGGTCACAGGAGTTCTGGCGATGCTGATGGGCGGGGTTGAGGAGTGGCCCAAAGCAATCCCGAAGTATCTCATCCCTATTGCAACCCTCCTGGCCCTAATGGACCTGGTCGGGATACCAATCACCCATGCCTGTACGTGACATTCAATTCGCGCAACGCTTTGCGCGAATTTTTTTATATCCGCAGCACGAAACGCTCGAGGAGAAGTTCCAAGTCCCCTGCCCCGCGGTGCGAGTCATGGTAGAGGGCGACCAGCTCGCGAGAAATAGATTTAAGTTCGTCTTTGGAATACTTCGTGCTGCCTTTAGCGAGCATATCGCGCACCTTCCAGTACATCATGCCGGCGAGGGCTTCAGGCGCTGCTTCCGCGCGCGCAGCTTTCTGCAATTCTATCCACAACCTCTTTTTGTCGCGCGTGCCAAAGATGGTTGCGAGCCCAAACATATTGAAACTCTCTGCTTTTTTCGCGGCTGTGTGTACTTCTACTTTGGCACCAGCTTTGGCCAACATATCAGTTGGCTTCTTGAGCAACTTCTCTTCTTCAAAAATGAATGTGTGCGGCGACTGGACGAACTCTTTCGCCAAATCCAAAAACTCTTCGCCGCGCTCGCCTGCCAAGGCACCGCTCAACACATACGTTTGCGTACCACCAAAGAGCGCAGGTGTTGAGGCGATATTTGCAAGCGCTTCTGCAGACAGGTCCTCCCACTTCAACTCTTCTGCCGAAGTTCCTTTGCCCGCACTTTTGCCGACAATAACGTGCATCATACTTCGAGTTCTTTCATCTCGCCCCAATTCTTGCCCGCTTTGCCTTCTGCCAAAAACGGAATGCCGTGTGCATCTTTTTCATTCAGCACCTGCTCCATTAATTCTTGGATTTTTGGTGCCGCGGTTTTAATTGCACTTTTTTTGATTTCAAACACCAGTTCGTCGTGCACTTGGAGCAACATGTGCACATCCTCGCCCAAGCCCTCCGTATCAATCCACGCTTGGATATTAATCATCGCCAACTTCAAGAGGTCGGCAGCGGTGCCTTGGAAGGGAGCGTTCACGGCTGCACGCTCGGCCGCTGCGCGGATGTAGGGTATCGGCGACTTCAAACCCTCAAACCACCGTTTGCGGCCAAAGAATGTTTCGGTGTAGCCCAGGCGCGTTGCATCTGCTTTAACTTCCTCCAAATAGGCGGCCAAGCGCGGGAACGCAGCAAAGTATTGGTCATAAAATTCTTGTGCCTCGCCTCGTGATGTACCAAGTGCATCCTTGAGCGCATTCACGCCCATGCCGTAGATAATGCCGAAGTTAATCACTTTGGCGCGGCGGCGCTGCTCGTAACTCACATCCTCTGGTTGTACATGGAAGACGCGCGCAGCAACTTCTGCGTGGACGTCTCTCCCCTCTTTAAAGATTTCTGTCAGCGACGGGTCTTTCGACAATAATGCAGCGACGCGCAGTTCAATCTGCGAGTAGTCGAACGAGACAAGCTCCATGCCAGGCGATGCCACAAACGCATGGCGAATAGCACGGCCAAGCTCGCTCTTAATTGGGATGTTCTGCAGATTCGGATTCTTCGATGCCATGCGGCCGGTGCCTGCGCCGATTTGGACATACGACGTATGCAAGCGGTTCTCGCTGTCGAGCAACGTTGGGATACTGTCGATATAGGTCGACAACAGTTTCTGCAATTCGCGATGCTTTAAGATGTCGGCAACAATCGGGTGCTGGTCTTTCAATTTTTCCAATTCCGACTCGCGCGTCGAGCGTTGACCACCCGCGGTCTTCTTTTGATTTTTGACGCCAAGGCCAAGCTTGTCGAAAAGCACATCACCCAACTGCTTGGGCGAGTTGATATTAAATTCGCCACCTGCTGCTTCGTAAATCTGCTTTGCTATTTTCTCGAGCTCTGCATGATACTTTTTCGACAAGTCCGCCAAAAACTCTTTATCGACAAGTACGCCCTGCGTCTCCATCGTGCGCAGCACGGGCGCCAACGGCAGCTCCATCTTTTCGTAGATAAATTCGAGCTTTTCTTTTTTGATCTCGTTCAAGATAACTTTCTTTGCGTCTTCGAACTTCTCGCTATTGCCCGCACGGTAGATATCGTCGAGCGTCGGCTCGGCCGTGGCATCAAGCACAGAGACGGCCAGCCCCACTTCAAACAACTCCTTCGGGTCGACCTCTTCGTGCGGCACCACCTCCTCTTCGCCAAACAGCTCTTCGTTTCGAATCGACGAATTCAGTAATGTTTTGACACGCGGCACGAGTGAGCGGAAGTCGAACTCCGCCAACATATCCAAAATTTTCTTCTCAGAAAAATTCGCGCGCAAATCGTCTTTGGGCAGCGCAAATTTTATAGGCGCACTGGTGTGGATGGTTGCAAGCTCTTTGGAGAACTTCGCCTCTTCTTCCTGTTCTTCCAACTTCTTGATAATCCCCTCTTTGATGCCCGCCTCGCGGAGTTTTTCTGGATCTTTTTTGAGTGCTTTGTAGATATCTTCGACGGTGCCGAAGTTCACAATCAAATCGGTCGCGGTTTTTTCGCCCACGCCTTTGACGCCCGGAATATTGTCCGATGGGTCGCCGCGGAGGCCTTTGTAGTCAGGGATCAATTGCGGACCAAACCCGAAACGTTCTTTCACGGCGTCTTCGTTATACAAAATCGTGTCGCTCAAGCCTTTTTTAAACGTAAAGACGCGCACACGGTCGTCATCTACGAGCTGCAGCATGTCCATGTCGCCCGACGCAATAACGACATCAACGTCGGTTTTCTTCATCTCTTTTGCGATAGTGCCGATGACATCGTCGGCTTCAAAGCCAGACGCTTCGTACACCTCGATGCCAAAGGCATTCAAGACATCCGGCATGCGGATGATTTGCGCCACGAGCGCGTCGTCGGTTTCTTTGCGCTGGGCTTTGTATTTTTCAAACGCCAAGTGGCGGTGGGTTGGCTCGGGCAAGTCGTTGGCCGCGACAATATAGTCGGGCTTCAAGTCCGTAATGATTTTCAAAAGCATCGACACCAACCCATATAGCGCCCCGGTCGGCTCGCCTTTTTTTGACGTAAAGTCCGGCAACGCATGGTACCCGCGATGCAAAATCGCGTGCGTATCCAAAATTACCAGCCGCTTGTTCTCCTCCGCCTTTGCCATGTGTGCCAATTGTAGCTTTTATTGACATGCAAATCCAAACATGAAACTCTTTGATTGACAGGCTTTTCTGTCTATAGAAAAGGAGGCTGTTATGCCCTTTGATCAGCCGAGGGACGAAGATCTTCCAGACGTGGTGCTCAGGCTCGACCAAATTGCCAGCCTACTCAAAGAGGACGGCTGGGTTCAGCACGGGTGGGACGACGAAGGGATGCGATGCTTGGGCCAGGCAGTTCTCGATGCCTATGGCATCTGGCGCAATCCTGAGCAGAGACTGCCAACTGAACTCAACACTTTGCCGGTCGTTCGCCCCATCCGGCAAGCAATCCGCGAGATCACTGGCCGTAACTTTCAGAACATCCCGCGGTTCAACGACCTGCCGTCGACGACCGTGGACATTATCTTTGCGGTCATACACAGAGCGCGCGAGAATTGTCTCGCCGCCCATCGTGCGAATGCCCCTCAGGTCGAGGTAGTGCCGGCCCCTGCGCCAGCTCCGCGGATGCGGTTCGCCCGGCTCTTCGGTCTCGTTCCTGCCTAATCTTGGAAACACCCCGCCACGCACGTGGCGGGCTTTTATTTTTCTATCGAAAGGTGGCGCTCGTCGTCGGAGTCGGTGTGTGAGAATTTTAAGATAACGTCGGGCGATGGAAGCTGGCCTACGATACGCTCGGGCCACTCTATAACGACGAGGTTTTCAGGGTTGTTCAAAAATAGCTCAGGCTTGAGTGCTGCAAACTCCTCGGGTTTGTCCAAGCGGTACGCATCTATATGAACAAGCTTGGTAAAGCGGCCAAATGAAATGGGGTAGTCTTTCATCAAGACATACGTTGGGCTTTGTATTGCTTCCCGAATACCAAGCTCCCCGGCAAGTGCTTGCGTAAAGGTCGTTTTGCCTGCGCCCAAGTCACCTTGCAACGCAACAACTGCTGCTCTCTCCCCTTCTGTAGGAAGTGATACGAGCACGTCGCGTGCAATGTTTTGCAATTCCTCTTTCTTCACCTTCATTGCCACCAGTCTAACAAAAAAGCAGATACAATATAGACATGGTTGTTTTCCAGGACGCAGAGCAAGAAAAGCGCATCGACTTCCTCAAGCGCCGCGAAGAGGAGGAGCTGGCGCAGATGCTGTCGCAAA
The DNA here is from genome assembly GCA_029288895.1 of Candidatus Adlerbacteria bacterium. Classification (GTDB taxonomy): domain Bacteria; phylum Patescibacteriota; class Minisyncoccia; order Phycocordibacterales; family SBAW01; genus GWA1-54-10. The sequence goes on from JARIGK010000004.1 coordinate 15,005, forward strand.
AATACGGTGTCGAATACATCGACCTTTCGCTTGTCGCAGTTAACAGCGATGCCTTGCGCACCATTCCCGAGGCAGTTGCACGCGATGCTGAAATGGCCGCATTTGGCCAAGTAGGCAAACGCTTGAGCGTGGCCGTTCGTGCGCCCGAAAATCCAAAAGTTAAAGAGGAAATCCAGAAACTCACCGAGGGTGGCTATACCGTTGTTGTTTTTATGGCCTCGCAAGAAAGCTTGAAGCGTGCCTTTGAGCGCTATGCCGACCTTTCGTACGCCACGGAATCAAAAGCTGGCGTCTTTAACCTCTCCAACGAAGAGTTGGAAGAGATCCTCGCAAAAGTTAAAAGCCTCAGCGACATCGGCACACTCATAGACGAAGCCGTGAAGTCGATGAAGCACACCTATCGCATCACTCGCATCTTGGAAGTTATTTTGGCCGGCGCTCTTTCGACGAGCGCATCCGACATCCACATGGAACCTGAAGAAGGTGCCGTGCGTTTGCGCTACCGCTTGGACGGCGTGCTGGTCGACGTGCTCACCTTCGACTACGACACGTACCGCCTGTTGCTCTCGCGTATGAAGTTGCTCTCGGGCCTCAAACTCAATATCGTTGCCGACGCACAAGACGGCCGCTTTAGTATCAAAATCAAAGGCGACGAAATCGAAATCCGCTCGTCGGTGCTGCCGGGCAACTACGCCGAGACGGTGGTGCTGCGTATCTTAAACCCAAAGTCTATCCAGGTGCCACTCGAAGAGCTTGGTATTGAGCCAAAACTGTTAGCGCGCATCGAGCGCGAAGTGGCAAAACCAAACGGCATGATTTTGACCACAGGCCCGACAGGCTCGGGCAAAACGACGACGCTCTACGCTTTTTTGCGTAAGGTAAATAGCACCGAAACAAAGATCATCACCATCGAAGACCCTGTTGAATATCACCTAAACGGTATCGTCCAAACACAGGTCGATAAAAAGAATTACACATTCGCCGCGGGCCTTCGCTCTGCACTTCGCCAGGACCCCGACATAATCATGGTCGGCGAAATCCGCGACGACGAAGTGGCTGAGGTGGCAATTAATGCCGCACTCACCGGCCACTTAGTATTTTCAACCTTGCACACCAACGACGCAGCAGGCTCCTTCCCTCGCCTTATCGACTTAGGCGTGAGTGAAAAAGTTATCTCGTCTGCTGTGTCTGTCGCGATGGCGCAGCGTCTTGTGCGTAAATTGTGCGAGAAGTGCAAACAAACGCGCCCAGCAACTCCGGAGGAACAGACAATGCTCGACTTTTATGTAAACGGCTTGGTCGACAAATCACTCGTGCCACAAAACCGCTCGACGCTGTCAGTACCAAACACACAAGGGTGTGAACAGTGCCACGGCCGCGGATACAAAGGCCGCATCGGCATCTACGAAGCAATATTTATGGACGCTGCCGTAGAAGAAATTTTGCGCAGCAAACCATCCGAGCGCGAAGTACTCCAGGCATCACGCCCGCAGGGCGTCCCGACGATGCAAGAAGACGGCATCATCAAAGCACTCCGCGGCATCACCTCCTTGGAAGAACTCAAACGCGTGGTCGACCTCCAAATCGGCGCATAAGTACATTTTTAAAAGACACAAAAACCCGCACGGTCAACGTTGCGGGTTTTGAGGGGAGGAGTAGAGTTGTGACAGAGTTCGGGCCAAGAGATCTCTAAGCAACATTTCAATCAAGTCGAAAAGCGTGCCACACTTGAGGATAGTTCCCGCGTTTTTACTAAGTAAAAAGCCGGAGCGTCCTTAGAAAGGCGCCGAGTTTGCTTAGAGATCCCTGTAGCCCGAACTGACAACAGCCTAGCATACTTATTTTTTATGTCAAGCTCTGCCGATACCCCCTCCTCTACCCCACGAAACGACACCTTTCTCGACCAAACCCTCCGCCCCGAGTCGTTTGACGACTACATCGGCCAAGAGTCCATCAAAAACAACCTCAAAATTTTGATTGGCGCCGCAAAGGAGCGCCAAAACCCGCCCGAGCACATCCTCTTTTATGGCCCACCAGGCCTCGGCAAAACCACACTCGCGCACTTGATTGCAAAAGAGCTGGGCGGAAATTTGCGTGCAACATCGGGCCCTGCGATTGAGCGTGTCGGCGACCTAGCCGCACTCCTTTCCAACCTCTCGCCCGGCGACATCCTTTTTATTGACGAAATCCATCGCCTCCCCCGCACCATTGAAGAAGTGCTCTACCCCGCAATGGAGTCCGGGGTCCTCAATATCATTATTGGCAAAGGCCCGTCGGCGCGCACGCTCGATTTGCCGCTGCCGCCATTTACTTTAATTGCCGCAACCACGCGCGTCGCCGACCTCTCTGCACCGCTTCGCTCGCGCTTTTCGGGCGGCGTGTATCGCTTGGAGTTTTACTCAGAAGACAATATCGCCGATATCGTGCGCCGTTCGGCACAGATTTTAGGCGTCGATGCAGAGGAGAGCGGCATTCGGGAAATCGCAAAACGCGCCCGTTCAACCCCGCGTACGGCAAACTACCTATTGAAGCGTGCTCGCGACTACGCACAATTAAAACGCGCGCCGCTTTCAAAGCAGATGGTGGATGAGTCTTTGGGCATGCTTGAAATCGACGAGCTTGGCCTCACCCCGCTCGACCGCAAACTCCTGCTTGCACTTATCGAACGCTTTAATGGCGGCCCCGTTGGCGTGGGCGCCTTAGGTGCAGCACTTTCTGAAGAACCATCAACTATTGCCGAAGTGCATGAACCATTCCTTTTGCAGCTTGGCCTCATAGAGCGCACGCCGCGTGGCCGCGTTGCAACAGAAGCCGCATACAAACATGTGGGCAAAACACCACCTGCCGATTTGCAGGAAAAATTAATGTAGGAGTAGTATAGATTTTATATGGCAGGACACAGCAAATGGGCGAAGTTGAAACACACCAAGGGCAAGACCGACGCGCAAAAGGCGAAGTTATTTAGCAAACTCGTCAAAATTATCAGCGTCGAATTGAAGCAAGCAAAAGGCGACAAAACAGCGCCGGGCGTACGCGCCGCAGTTGAGAAAGCAAAAGCGGCAAACATGCCAAGCGACAACATCGAACGCGCGTTGAATAAAGCCGACGAAAAAGAGCTCGAACAGGTAGTCTATGAAGCGTACGGCCCGGGCGGCTGCGCACTTATCATCGAAGGGTTTACCGATTCGCGTAACCGCACCTCGCAAGAGTTGAAGCATCTCCTTTCGCAGCACGGCGGCAGCATCGCAAACCCAGGCGCCGCAATGTGGGCGTTCCAGAAAAATGCAGAAGGCGTTCTGGAACCTATCTCCCCTATCGAACTTTCGGACGAAGACTCGCAAAAAATGGCCGACCTTTCCGATGCGCTCGAAGAGCACGATGATGTCAACAACATCTACACCAACGCCGCGTAATGGTATGCGCGTTTTGGCATTCGACCCGGGCTTTGAGCGCTTGGGTGTTGCTGTTGTAGAAAAACAGAACGGCAAAGACGTGTTGCTGCATTCGGAATGCGTACGCACCGCTGCATCGCTGCCCTTTGCGCAGCGTCTTTCAGAACTTGGCGTTGCAGTCGAAGCATTAGTTGAGATGTGGCAGCCGGGCGCCGTGGCACTTGAGAATGTGTTTTTTGAAAATAACGCAAAGACCGCGATGGATGTGGCGGCGGTGCGCGGTATGTTGCTCTACATTGCCGCACAAAATGGCCTGCCTTCATACGAATTTACGCCACTCCAAGTTAAGGTCGCGGTTACTGGCTACGGTAAAAGCGATAAGGCCGCCGTGTCCATGATGGTGCAGCGCTTGGTGGCAATCCCTGCCAAAAAACGCCTCGACGACGAGCTCGATGCCATTGCTGTGGGCCTCACGTGCCTTGCATCCACACGCCTTTAAGGTGCAGGAGTTGCAAAGAATTGCAGGTTTGATACAACAGTCATTGTTAATGTACTTACAAACAATTATTAGGTAGACCTATTCACTATGATTGACGAGTTCGGTCCTGAATTTTTGCTCGACGAAGAAGAGGAAGAGGAAATAGAAACCCCAAGCAACGACGAAGAGCCTTCCGAGGATGAGTTGGGAGACGATGCAGATGATGAGGACGATACGTTCTCTACTGGCTTCGGCGAAGAAACAGAGTGATACGAAAAATCCCCCATCCGGGGGATTTTTTATTTGATCTTTATAAATCGGTGTTTACCGATTCTATAGGTCTTCCCCGAGATTGCCGGCGCATTACCATCAACAATTTTTATCTCATCTTGTGAACCCATCTGTTTTACAGCACCTGCTAAAATCAGGCGTGCAAATTCTGAGTTTGATGAAACTACCCCCGCTTTCACAACCGTGTCTCTTAGGGAACCCACGGATTGAAGTTCCTGAACATCTTCCGGGACCTCTTTCTTACTAAAAGTATTTACCCAGTTTTCTTTTGCTTTCCCTGCAGCCGCGACGCCGTGGTACATAGTTACGATCGCAACCGCTAAACTATGTTTAGCTTCAAGCGGTGGGAATTTCATTACAAGATCAATTGCCTCCTGTGTCGTATCTGTAAGACATTCAAAGTATGTGCGAATGAGTTCGTCTTTTACCGCCATCAATTTGCCGTACATATCGTTTGGCGCGTCATCGAGGTAAATGCAGTTATTAAACGACTTGCTCATCTTGCGGCCATCGATGCCTTCAATGAGGCGTGTTGTGAGCACAAACTTGTCGCGCTTACCGAGCGCTTGCTGCAAATGGCGCCCCGCCAACATGTTAAATTCCTGGTCGCTGCCACCCAGCTCACAGTCGACATCGAGCACCGCAGAGTCGTACCCCACCATTAATGGGTAGAGAAACTCGTGCAGCGAAATCGGCTTGTCTTCTTCGATGCGGCGCTGGAACATATCGCGCTTGAGCATCTGCCCGACAGTAAAATTGCTTGCGAGCTTTACGATGTCGGCAAAATTGAGCGGAAAGAGCCAGTCGCCATTTTTGCGTACCTGTATTGTGCGGAAATCTAAAATTTTCTGCGCCTGGCGTTTGTAATCGCGGAAGTTCTCTTCCACTTGCTCTTTTGTGAGCGGTGCGCGCGCAGCGTCGCGGCCTGTTGGGTCGCCGATGGTTGCCGTAAAGCTACCGATAACCAAAATAGCTTCGTGTCCTAAGTCGGCAAACGCTTTTAATTTGCGAAGCGAGATGGTGTGGCCTAAATGGATTTGCGTGCCGGTTGGGTCGATACCCCAGTAGATGCGCAGACGTTCGCCCGAGCGCAATTTCTTTTCTGCCAACTCGCGCGGTATAACATTTTCGACGCCGCGGGTGAGCAGCTCATTGATTTTTTGTTCGTCCGTGCTAACTTCTGTTTTGCGTGAAAAAATACCCATATATACCTGCTATACTAGCATTAATGAAGAAACTCTGGCGCTTCGTGCACAAGCACTGGAAAGCCATCATCGTGTGGGGTGCAGGGGCATGTTTTTTACTTGCCGGCCTTATCTTTTTGTGGGCCGCAAGCCTCCAGGTGCCCGACTTGGCATCTATCCAGAGCCGCAAGGTCGAACAAAGCACAAAAATCTACGACCGCACCGGTACCGTGCTGCTCTACAACTTAAATAGCAACACCAACCGCACCGTGGTGCCTCTGTCGCAAATTTCCCCCAATATCCAGAACGCGACAATAGCGATTGAAGACCCGAATTTCTACAGCCACCACGGTGTTGAAATACGCGCAATCCTCCGGGCCATCTTTGTCGACATCACGACCCTCTCCGCATCGCAGGGCGGCTCCACCATTACTCAGCAGGTGGTTAAAAACACCCTCCTTACCAACAACAAGAGCATTGCCCGCAAATTGGAAGAGTGGCCGTTGGCACTCAAATTGGAACGCGTACTCACGAAGCAGCAAATTTTGGAGCTGTACTTAAACCAATCGCCGTACGGCGGCAATGTGTACGGCGTCGAACAAGCGGCGGAAACATTCTTTGGCAAGCACGCGTCCGATGTCGATGTCGCAGAAGCTGCGTACTTGGCTGGCGTGCTCCCTGCCCCTTCGTACTATTCGCCCTATGGCAACCACAAAGCAGGCCTCGAAATCAGAAAGAATTTAGTTATCGACAAGATGCTGGAGTTCGGCTATCTCACTGCAGATGAAGCTGCAGCAGCAAAGGCCGAAAAGGTCGCATTCCTTCCGCAGCGCACATCGTCAATCACGGCGCCGCACTTTGTCTTTTATGTGCAGCAATACTTGGAAGATAAGTACGGCCCAGATGCACTTGAACAAGGCGGGTGGAAGGTCACCACGTCGCTCGATGCCGACCTCCAGGTCAAAGCAGAAGAGATTGTCCAGGCACACGCTGCAAGCAACGAGGCCAACTTTAAAGCAACCAACACCGGCATGATCGCTATCGACCCAAGCAACGGGCAGATATTAGTGATGGTTGGTTCGCGCAACTACTTCGACAACCAGATCGACGGCAACTTTAACGTTACATTGGCGGGCCGCCAGCCAGGTTCGACCTTTAAACCGTTCGTCTACGCAAAAGCATTCGAAGATGGCTACACGCCAGACACTGTCGTCTTCGATGTCCCGACTCAGTTCTCTACCGCATGTTCAGCAAACGACCCGACCAACGACACGCCGCCGTGCTATTCGCCTGTTAACTACGATGGTAAATTCCGCGGGCCGATGACGCTCCGCGATGCGCTCGCACAGTCGATCAACGTGCCGGCAATTAAGGTGCTGTACTTGGCAGGCCTCAATGACAGTTTGGAATTGGCAAAATCGATGGGCATCTCAACGCTCGGCAAATCAAGCCAATACGGCCTTACGTTGGTGCTCGGCGGCGGCGAAGTCACATTGCTTGATATGACGAGTGCCTACGGTGCATTTGCACAAGACGGCATGCACTACCCTGCAACGGCGGTGCTCAAAATCGAAGATGCAAACGGCAACGTCATTGAAGACAATACGCAGGTAGGCGGCACGCAGGTGTTGCCTCCGCAAATTGCAGAAGAAATAAGCGATGTGCTGTCAGACCCCGTGGCAAAAGCACCGCTTGGTGAAAACGATTTGCTTACCTTCCCTGGCCGCGATGTTGCAGTCAAAACCGGTACCACCAACGACTACAAAGACGCATGGACCATTGGATACACACCAAACTTGGTCGTGGGTATTTGGGCGGGCAACAACGACAACACGCCAATGGTAAAGAAAGTCTCTGGCTTTATCGTGGGCCCAATGTGGCACGAGTTTATGGCGTATGCGCTCGGGAAGATCCCTGCACAATCCTTCACCCGTACCGATGTCGACGAAAGCGGCTTAAAGCCTGTGCTGCGCGGCCAGTGGAATGTACCGGGCAACGATGGCCAGGTGCACGAGATTCTCTACTGGGTTGATAAGAATAACCCTAACGGCCCTGCGCCGCTTGTCCCTGCCAGCGACCCTCAATACCTCTATTGGGACCTCCCCGTCCGCAACTGGCTCGCTACACACGGCATTTAAGTGCAAATAATCTGAAGCTGTCTCTAACAAGTGCCATTTACGGATGGACATTTCCTAACGCTACGCTAGGATAGCGATGTTCGCTGTTATTTGGAGGAACTCCATGCTGCACTGGGCTTTGGTCTTTCTGGTTGTGGCACTTGTTGCCGCCACATTCGGTTTCGGCCCTCTCGCGTCCTTTGGCATAGCGCAAATTATCTTCGTCGTTGCGCTGACCCTGTTTGTTGTCAGCGTCATCTTCGCTTTTCTTCAGCGAGGGCGTCACTGACCAAAGCCGTTTGTCTTCTTGCGAGGACGAGCGGCTATTTTTCTAAATATGCTTTCAGTTTCTGTGCTGCTTCGGCACGCATACTTATTTTATTTTTCTCTTCGAAGCCAAGCTCGGAAAATGTTTTATCAAAGCCATCAGGAACAAAGATGGAATTCCAGCCGAATGTTTCGTCGCCGCGAGGCTCAACGAGTGTCCCAGAAATGGCCCCTTCAAAAAATTCTACGCTTCCCTCTTCGCTCGAGTAGCCTATCAATGTTTTAGCAGTGGCTTTGCCGCCGTAGAATGACCCAAGTTTGGCGAGACCTTCCACACCAAGCGCTTCAAAAAATGATTTTATATACGGCCCAGGCAAACCGTTCATCCCGTCTATGTAGAGAGATGTATCTTCGACAATGAAGCTCCCTTGCGCGTATGTACGCGCTTCAGCGAGCTTTGCTGCGAGGACTTTGTGCGGGTCGAGCGCCTGGATTTCTGGCAGTTCAATTTCTAGCTGCTCAATAGTGGGAATGATTGCTTTAATTTCGGCAAGTTTGTGCGTGCTGCCGGTAACGAAATAGAGCGCCATTAGCGGTTCATTGGCATCGCGAGGTAGAAGAACGAGTCATCACCTGCATCTTTTATAAGAATGGCTTTGCCTGCGCCATTAAATTGCAATTTGATGCTATCGCCGCTTGTGGACTGGAGTGAGTCGGCCAAGTAGCGACCGTTAAACGACATCGACACGGCCTCGCCGGTGATAGTCGCGCGGAGTGTGGATACTTGCTCGCCGACGTCTGGGTTGCGTGAGGTAAGCGTAATGGTTTTTTCTTTGGGGTCCACGGCAAGCGTCACGTGCGATGATTTGTCGGCAAAGATAGAAAGGGACTTCAGCGCTGCCCCAAAATCCTCCCGCAACACCAACGCTTCTGTAAGGAAGGTCTTAGGGACAATTTGTTTATAGTTTGGAAACGCTGCATCGATGATGCGGCTCGTGTAATAGATGTCGCCTACATGGGTTGAAAGCTGGTTCTCGTTAAAGTAGATCTCTGCTTCGCCACCCCCCGCATCCAAAATGCGCATCAATTCTGCGGCGTTGCGCGCAGGCACCAAAAGCGATGCGGTACCTGTAGCGCTCCCACGAAGCGGTACGGTCTTTTCTGCCAAACGGAATGAGTCGGTAGCAACAGCGGTGAGTTTACCCGCGTCGCCCACCAACAACACACTCTGCTGTTCTGGCTTTACAGCCGATAGAGATGCGCAATACGCAACACTGCGGATAGCGCGTGAGAGGTCTCCTGCCTTAGCGGTAAACGAGCGTTCTGCCGAGACGCGCGGCAATACTGGGAAGTCGTCGTGCGGCAAGGTTTTGATCGACGCAGACGCACGCTCAGTCTCCAACTTGAGCACCTCGCCCGACACAGTGCCCGACACTACCTTACCGCGCGCATTACCCAAGAAACCGCTCAAAATGGCTGCAGGCACCGCCACAACACCCGCAGTAGCGACTTTAGCTGGGATTGTAATCTCTACGCCACACTCTAAATTGGTTGCGCGAAGGGTAAGTCGACTCCCTTCTGCTGAAATGAGGATGCCTGCGAGCGCCGGCAAGTTTGCACGGCGTTCCACAAAACGTGCCGCGGTAGTCACAGCGTTGCGCAGTTCGTCAGTATTCGTATCAAATTTCATATTTCTTTATATAAAAAGAATAGTACTACTATAGGGGTGGATAGGTCGAATAACTCCACTATTCCCTTTTGTAGCAACGGTATTTTGGCGCACAGACGACGGGAGTATCTGTTGAAAGCTATCAACAACTCCTGTGGATAGAATTTTGGTGTACTGGTTCTTCATACGTTCTTCAGTGGCAATCCTATCCGTTATCCCCATCATTTCAACATAAGGCGGATCTGATTGAGCTCGCCTGAAAGTACACTGTCGTTGCGCAAATCATTCTTTATTTTCTCACACGAGTGGATCACTGTGGTGTGGTCGCGGCCGCCGAGTTTCTCGCCGATGGTGGGAAATGATATTTTAAAATCCTCGCGCAAAAGGAACATAATCACCTGGCGCGGGCGCACAACCTCTTTGCGACGCGTCTTTTCATAAATACTACTCTCTTCGACGCCGTAGAAGCCAGAAATTGTGCGCACCACTTCCTGCACTGACACGGCTTTTTTGGTAGCGCTTGAGGCACCACGAAGGAGCATCTTTGCATCATTAAGGGTGAGCGGCTCGCTGCGGAGTTCGAACTGGATAAGCAGCAAGTTAAGCGCGCCTTCCAACTCGCGAACGTTGCCTTCAACAGCTGTCGCTAGATATTCGAGCACTTCGTCAGGCAAAATAACGTTATGTGCAGCCGCTTTTGTGCGAACAATGGCTAAACGCGACTCGTGGTCGGGCGGCGTGACAGAAATGATCATGCCGGCGTTAAAGCGCGAGCGGAGGCGGTCTTCCAAGTTTTGGATGACATTCGGGTGTTGGTCGGACGAGAAGACAAGCTGCTTGTTGCCGTCGTGGAGATAGTTAAAGAGATGAAAGAATTCTTCTTTGGTCTTCTCCATCTTTGCCAAGAACTGGACATCGTCCATGATGAGCAAGTCATACTGGCGATACTTTTCTTTAAATGACTGCACTTTGCCCGCCTGCAGCGACGCAACGTAGTCCATCGAGAATTTTTCCGACGTAACGTACTGCACTTTACGCTCGGGCGCACTCATGCGGAAGTGGTTCCCTATCGCCTGGATAAGGTGTGTTTTGCCCAAACCTGTCGGGCCATAAATAAGGAGAGGGTTATAGGCGATGCCCGGTTTGCGGATCACCGCCTGCGCTGCTGCATGTGCAAGTTCGTTAAATGGGCCCACCACGAAAGAACTGAGGGTGAAGCGGGGGTTAAGGTTTGTCTTCGCGTGCACATTTTCAAGCGGGAGCTCGGAGGGCGGCGCCGGGACGGTGCGAGGCTCGTCGGTATGCTTCTTGGGGCCGCGGGAAATGATGTACTCCACGGTGCGGACGGTATCGGAGAGGCCGCGCAATGAGCGCAAAATATCCTTATGAAATTTGGTGGAAAGCCAGTCGCGGGCAAATTGGCTCGGGACGCCAAGGAAGACAGTGCCGTCTTCTACCTTTACGACGTGGGTGTCTTTAAACCAGGTATTGAAATTAGGTTTGGAGATTGTAAGTTCGAGTTCGACCAGCGCGTTTTCCCATAGTTCTTTCGTGGTCGTCATACAGAGGTTCGATTAAGAATACGCGTCTCGGGCGACAACGTCAAAATTAGGTGTTCTGTGCAAAAGTTGTGGAGAATATGGGGATGGTGTACAGTTGACACATGTCACAAACGTACCAGCCTAAAAAGCGCAAGCGTGCACGAAGCCACGGCTTTTTGAAGCGCAATGCGACCCCAGCAGGCAAAAAGACGATGGCACGCCGCCGCCGCAAGCAGCGCACACGCATCGCTCTCTAAATCCCCTACCCCTATGCTGCCTAAACCGCGGCGGCTTACCGCAGAAGAAGTACAGAACGTCCTCACAGCAGGGCGTTCTGCGCGTTCTACCCTCCTTTCGGCAAAATACGTTGCAAATACAGGGCCATTGCGTGTCTCGGCCGTGGTGTCAAAGAAGGTGGCGAAGCGCGCTGTAGAGCGGAATCGCCTGCGCCGGGCGCTCTATCGTGCCTTGGCAGATGTGGATATGAAGGGTACTGCCGTCGTGTTTGTCCAGAAAGTACCCGAAGGTGCACTCACCCCTGCATTTCGCGAAGATTTGCTAGTATTAGCAGGTAAACTCTAATCTATGTTCCATACAATTCTCATCAACCCGATCTATAACGCGTTCATCTTTCTTATTGGTGTGGTGCCGGGCGGCGACGTTGGTTTGGCCATCATCGCGATGACCGTGGTAATTCGCCTTGTGTTCTACCCCCTCTTTGCATCGAGCATCCGCACGCAAATGGGTATGCAGGCAGCGCAAAGCGAGCTCGATGAGATCAATACGAAGTACAAAGACAATGCCGAAGAGCGCGGCCGCCACACCATGGAGTTGTTCAAGAAATATAATGTGCGCCCCTTTAGCGCATTTTTGGCATTGCTCGTACAGATCCCGGTGTTTATTGCGCTCTACTACGCCTTTTTCCGCGAAGGGCTGCCGCAGATCGCGACCAGTATCCTCTACCCCTTCGTCCACGCTCCTGCCGTGGTAAATACACAGTTCTTGGGCTTTTTAGACTTACTGCAACATCACAATATTGTCCTGGCCGTGATTGTGGCGGGGCTCCAGTACCTGGTTGTGCGCTTTTCGCTTTTCCGTACACAGAAAAAAGCGCCCGCTAAAAAAGATGATGCGGCACGCGCCCAGGCTTTGCAGCAACAATTGATGATGTACTTCCTCCCGGGGCTTATGGGGGTGGTGTCATACACCGTCCCTGCGGCTGTGGGTATCTATTTTGCAGCGGGCAGCGTTATTTCGCTCTTGCAGGAGTGGTTGATCCAGCGCCAAATGGCGGCAAAAACCCTCTAGATCCCGGCCGTGATGGCCGGACAGGTTGGCAGGGTGTCGGGATTGGAGTATTGTGGCTCTATGAGCCAGGACGCACTTACACAGTTTGTACAAACGCTTTTTTCGTCCATGGGCATACAGCCCTCCTCCCTTGTCGTCTCGAGTGGCCACCGCACGGTGGTCGCGGTAGCGCTCGATGATGCGTCTGCTTTTTTGAATAACAATGGCGAAGCGCTTCGGGCATTAAACGCGCTTGCCCGCCGCATTGTTGAGAAAGCTCATGGCGAAGAGGCAGCAAACTTCCTTATCGATATAAACGGCCATCACGAACAGCAGATGGAAGCAGTGCGCGCGAATGCGCGCATGTTGGCGCAGCGCGCCCGCCTCTTTAAACACGAAGTCGAAATGGAGCCAATGAGCTCGTACGAGCGCTTGGTCGTCCATGAACTGTTTGCAGAAGACCCAGAGATAGAAACGCGATCAGAAGGCGAAGGAAAATTCCGCCACATTGTGTTGGCCTTTCGCGGCGCAAAGTAACTTTGTTGCCGGGCCTACAAACGCACGCCCCACAGTGATTGGTCGCCGCGGGTAATAAACCAGAGATACTTGCCATCTTGTGACACGCCGAGTTGTTCTATTGGTGCATTTGCGCCACCTTCCCCAGGAAGGGTTAAAACAATACCATCACCAATATTAGTTTTAAATAAAACTATACTGTCAGCGGTCTGTACAAGACCTTTATGCCATAAATCAACATAGCCTCCTGTTACATAATCAATTGGGAGGGCGCAGTAGAGGTCGGTACGAATAGTCGGGCTCCATACGCACTTCTCGGGCAGTGGGTCGTTTGCAAGCGGTGCGTCCTTCCCTGTGGCAATATCGTGCGAATAGGTTGTTGCAGTGTTGTCGGTATCTTGGGCAGTCTGATACACCACTTTAGAAAATACGCTGTTAGCTAATGCGACGAGCCCGTTTGCAAAGAGCAATGGCGTTTGTGTGCCTAATTTTGCATCTATCACGAAGGCGGCGCCTGGTACCCCAGCAGCAGACTTACTTTGCAACATAAGTGTTGATGTTGCTGGCCATGAAATAAGCACTTGCGAAAGCGGTGATGAAAAGAGTTTCCTTGGATTTGTGCCATCGATATTTGCAGTGTAGCCGTCGCTGCCCGCATTGGTTGTGAGCATATACACCACACTTCGTGCGTCGGGCGAGAGTGCGAGTGAGGAAATGTTATTTGGCAAAAACTGTACTCGCAATGGTGCGCCTGTGCTGCTGGTTGTGGCCAACGCTAGGTACACGCTCTTGAGCGTGCCGCTGTCCATATACTGCAAGATAGTTGTTGTGCCTGCGTTGCCCCACAGCGCATCCACAACACTTGGGATGGTTGTATTTGAGACAGGTTTTGACGCAGCACCCGGTACATCAATTGCTTGGTCTAGAATGTGGCCATTGTCTGCCATCACATAGCGCGCAAGCGTTGTTGTTGGCGAGAATGTTTCTACAAACGTTGCACCCGCAACCGGGCCGTTTGCGATTTTAAATACCTTTCCTTGAGACGAGTTTGGGATTACTCCATTGCCGCCCGTGTCGTTCCCTGCTGGTGTAACTGATACATTTCCCCCTACCCCAAAGAAGTTTGTAACGGACGGCCCACTCTGCTGGCTTGTAGAGCGGAAAAAGAAGAATGTAAGTATTCCTGCGATAAAGAGGAACACAACACCCACGCATATGTAGTAGAAAATATTTTTATTCATTTGTCTGTGATGCAGCCTTGATTTGGCCCAATCATATCGCAATTATACGTGCCAGGATCTTTCCCTTTATCTTGTTTTACGTACTCACTTGCGCATGCGTTCCCACCGTATTTAGTTCTTGATATTATGGTTATAAGTGTGCCCCCCTTTGCTTCGCAAGCCGTTTGATTTTTTTGAATCTGTGCGCTTAGATCAATTTGTGCAGGCGGTGGTGAAACGCCAGCAGTAGTTGCGGATATGACACTGCACGCACCAACCAACTGTGGGTTGAGGGTATTTAAAATAATCCATGATGCGAGCAAAATAATAAGCCCCCATACGGCTGCTTTAATGCGATCACGTGCGGCAGAGCGCTTATCGACCACCTCTGACACCATATAGGTGACACCTGCGAGGACAAGAAAGAGCACGGCCAACATGGCACCCAAATAGATGAAGAATTTGAAAATAAGGTCAATGATTTGGCAGAAATTTGAGCCGCCGGACGTTTGCCCAGGGAACGGTTCAAGCGGTGTGTATGTAAGGCTGTTGGATACAATAACGCCCTGGCCCCCTTTTGCGTTAACAATGTGTTGTCCGCTCGCACAACCACTGAGAGGCACTGGTCCTACATATTCCGAGGGGGCTGCTGCAGAATCGTCTGTCCAACATCCCGCCTGTGTGTTGGGGTTACTTGAAGGAGTAATGTAATTTGTAGATGTGTTCTCAGGAGCGCACTCAGGCTCGCCTGCTTCTCGAATACACATGACGCCCTGCATATCAGAAGGGCAGCCCGTACCTTTTGAATCTTGAGCTTTGGGCCCAGGTGTCATCACGCCCTGTGCTACTGCAAGTGTTTTGCTGTAACAGTAGAACGCAGCGTGCGTATGGTGCGGTATCCCAAATACCACAAACATACCTGCCATAATTAGTAATTTTCTATACGTCATAGGCCAAAGAAGTTAGAGAGTGCTGAGCCGGTTTGTTTGCCAAATGTAAGTTGTAAGCCTGCACTTGCGGCTTGGGCGAACGTGCTGCTCTGTGTGTTTTGCACATCCAAGGAGAGACTAGCAACTCCACTACCCTCACCCGTTTGACGCAATGTGAGGAGGCCTTGTGCGCTATTGGGCCCTGTAACGTCTTGATTATTTAATACCCAGGCATACGTGATGCGACCATTTCGTACACTTGTATTTGCAAAATAGTACGGCTCCGCTTTAAGGGTCACTTCTGTTTGTGTGAGTGACGCGTTGCCAGAAAGGCCCTGCCCTAACAATTCGCCGCGCAACGGGTCTTGCGGGTAAAAGATAATTTGAGGATCTGAAGTAGGAATGGTTATGCTCCCGCGCCCCACCGACACGCTGCCAGAATACACGGTGACCGAAATATCCTCCTCTGTTTGAAGTTGGTCGCCGTTAAATGAGTAGACATTTTTCCCAAGCCCAGAAACGTCGGGTTGCAAATCGTCATTGCGGTACCACTGGAACGAGAGTTTGCTTGATGGGATGAGCGCGCCTCCTATAAGCACGGTTGGGTATGCAATTACTTTGAGCGGCGAACCGGCGCTGTAGAGCCCTTTACCTTTATAGAGTGGGGGTGTGTAGGTGTCTGCTTCCCACATCATATTTACGACTGATGGGTTAAAGACAAAGTCGTGTTGGATAATGCCTTGTGTAGGCGAATTGATACGCAAATGGATGCGGGTGCCCACACCAACCCCGCCCGTGGTAAACGAAAATGTCATCTGGTTGTGGGCCGAGTCGACCGTCGTGCCATTTTGCTGCCAGGTAATGTCCGAATTGCCCAAAAATTGCCCAACACCCTGCACCTGGATACTTACCGTTTGGTTTGGCCCTGGGTTTTCTGGGATTACCGTGTACTGCACTGGGTCTGGGGCAATAGATTGTGCGTGTGCAATTGATGCACACACCATAAGAGTAATTATCGCGTAAATATACTTATGCCGCATATGATGCTGCTTGGGGTGGGCGAACTCCATCGATAGTTTTGAGCTCAGGAACAGTTCGGCCTCGCGGTTTTTGTTCCTCGGGCGCAGTGGCTAGTTGAACTGGTTGCTCCGGGCGTGAAGGTGCTTGAGAGACAACAGATGCGGCAGCCGATATAGCCCCAATGCCAGTAACACCCCCTGCCAGCTTAAGTGCAACTGTTCCAATACTGCCCAGGTTCCCCTTTTCACTTTCTTTGCGGATAATGCAAAGAATGGTCATGACTGTCCACGCAGGCAAAACATCAATACCAGGCATCATTTCTGTAATAGCCCCACCTGTTATGTAATTGAAATAAAACATACCGTTGTAGGCCAAAAGCGATATGAGGCCGATGCCAAATGTAAGGCTTGAGGTTATATCAATTACAAAACTAAGACTTGACGCTGCAGGTAATGCGATAGGGCCTGCGGCTCCTAGTGTGCTAGCAGTTGCCCCAGCTGCTACACCAAAGATACTTGCAGAAGCAAATGCCTGAAGGCCATCGGTAAACATGGCAATCATGAGGAGTATGCCGTAACGAAGCATACCCGTATTGTACCCTCACTTTTTATTGCGCAGGAGTTGTTGCCGGGGCTTCTGCACGCCCTTCGGCCGCTTCTGCTTGCTGGCGGCGGATAGCCAAGACCTGTGATGGGTCCGAGGTGATAATTTGGTCTTCCGTGTATGAGGCAATCACCTTAATGGCCACGTGTTTGAGGCCGGCAAAGAAGATACCCTCCCCTACATCAGACTCCAAGAGCAGATATTTCTCTTCGTCTGAAAGGTTAAAGGTCTTTTGCAGGTTGTCGATGGTTGTTGGCGACTGTTTGAGCAATAGTTGGATAGAGGAGTTCGTAATCATCGGCAGCCCGTACGGCGACTTCAAAAAGTCGTCGACGTCTTGGGTAATGGTTGCAAGCCCAAGATAGTATTTGCGGCCGCGCTTTGCCATCGAGTAAAGGAAGGATGCCGTGTCTTCCGACTTCATCATCCACCACGCTTCGTCGATAACGAGCAGGCGCTTCTTCAAATTTTTGCGTACTGCATTCCAGATGTAGTGCGTAATGATGTACATCGCGACCGGCTTCAAATCGTCCTCCATGTCGCGCACAGAAAATACGACAAAGCGTTTGTTCAAGTCGACGTTGGTTGGCTGGTTGATAAAGCCTGCCCAGGTACCGTTTACATATTTCGAGAGGCGCTGCGAGAGCGACTCACTCCCCTCCATGCCGGCAAGTACTGTTGCAAAGTCGGACAACAGTGGCGGTTCGATCTCGGCAAAGTTCGACTCAATAGTGATGTCTTTGAGCGCATACGTTTCGGTAATCGCGCGGTCAATGATCGCATCTTCTTCAGGTGAGAGGCCGCCGAGCATGATGCGGAAGAGGCCAACAAGCGAAACGATGTTCGAGCGCAAGATGTCCGATGGGTTCTCATCTTCCCGCGGCATTGGCAAATCAAACGGGTTGATGTGGTGTTCGGATGAGAGTGAAATATTAAAGTAGCGCCCACCTACCGTCTGCGAGAGGAATTCGTATTCGCGTTCTGGGTCGATAACGATAACCTCTGTGTCGAACATGAGTGTGCGCAAGATTTCGAGCTTGGTTGCGTATGATTTGCCCGAACCTGATTTTGCAAAAATAACTGAGTTGTAGTTTTCGAGTGAGAAGCGATCAAAGAGCACAAGCGATGCGTTGTGGCGGTTTACTCCGTACAAGATACCCTTGTCGGATGTGAGGTCAAACGATACGAATGGGAAAATAGATGAAAGCGGCGACGAATTGAGCTTTGAATTAACATTCAATTCGTCATTTGCCAGAGGTAGGGTGCTGCGGAAGCCTTGGACCTGCTGGAACAATGCTGGCTTTACATAAATGAGGCGGCTTTCAAGCATAGACTTGATCTCGCTCTCCGTTTTATCAAGCTCCTCAATGGTTTTTCCGTATACGGTGATATAGACGCCCACGTCAAAGATGCGCTCTTCTGCTTGTTGAAGCTGGTCGCGCAAATCTTCCAAGTCGCGGTACGCGGTGTCCAAAATTGGGTCGCGCACCAAGCCTTTGTCTTCGCGCGACATAATTTGGCTCTGTACCTCGGCCACCTTCTTTTGGAACTTCTTCAAGATTTCGGCCGAATCGATTGGGTGCACAAAGATCGAGATGTCGAGCACGCGGTCGAGGTTGATGATTGGCGCAAACCACGAGTCGACAAGGGTGCGCGGGTACGACATCACAAAGAAGGTGCGTGCAATTTTGTCGCCCAAGTTCAATTCGCGCGGCGTAATTTTTAGAGCCGAGGGTGCAATAACATCTTGCAACTCCAAGACACCTTGCTTGTAAATCGCCTCGGGCATAATAGGTGCTACCGGGGCCGTTTGCGACGAGTCGTTTTTTGGTTTTAAGAAATTGAGGAGTGCCATAGATGTATTATCGCGCAACTTGGGTCACCTGCAGCGGTTTTTCCAGCTCGCCTGGGTTAAAGAGTTTGTAGAACAACTCAATAATTTCTTCTGTACCAAGCGAAACGATACGCACGCCGGTGCGCACCAAGCCCTGTTCAATCACAGACATGCGTTGCTCAAGCTGCGTTCGGTATTCTTCGAACTGTTCATCCGTGAGTGCCGAGTTATTACTTGCGTTCTTTGATGGGATAAATGTTGAGAGTGCACCGGCGACCCCCTTTCCTCGCCCGATAAGCGCTGGGTCATATGGTACGACGATAAAGAAATTTTTTGTCATGATGTTCGAACGTGCAGTAAAGTCTTTGATGAAGGCGATATACTCGCGGATTTGGATTTTCATCAAGTCGTCGAGTTCGGCAGCGTAACGCTCTTCGAGCAATGCAATGTAGGGGCGGATATCCAAATCGCGGCTTTCGATAAAAAACTGCACCGAAAACTCGAGTGAGTTGAGAAAGTTCTGGAACTGGCCAATGATGGCGCTTTGTTCGTCTTGTGACTTCAATGCCAAGTTAATCGACGATGCCATCATAAGCGAGCGCAAAGAACCATCCTTTAAAATAACAACGCCGCCGCGTACTTCTTGGATGGGTACAAACTCCTGTGTTGCTTGTGCTTTTGCGCTTTCGTTAGCCATACATCTAGATAGAACTCTTTTCCTTTATATTGAGCGACCAGGCCAAGTCTTTGAGCCTACTGTCAGAAAGTTTGGGCACCCCAACCATTGGGCCAGACTGGCTAGACATAGATTGAGTGGGGATGGTGGGCATGGCAGGCGCAGAGGGGGTTTTTTGCTTCCATAGATAGAGTTTGCTGCCTACATAGTAGCCAAATGCATGTTCGACCGCGTTGATAAACGGGCGGCCGTTTACTTCGTAGAATGCGAGCGCGAGCGAGAACCCGACAACGGGCACACCTAAGAGTATAGTCAGATAGATAGGTAAAAAGGTGAAGAAGACGAGGCACAACCCACCTGCGCCTGCCAAATAGATAAATTGCTTGAGCGTCAACGGCCCAAATATTTTATCTTCAACTTCGATAAATTGAGGAACCTGATACCGCATTCCTCTTTAGTATATAGCACTTCTACTCTACCGGTTCGCGATACGGGTCGCTTTTGTAGATTGGTTTTGGTGCGCCAGGTGCTTGCCCTGCGGGTGCAGGCGGCGGTACGGCAACAGTAGGCTGCGTAAGAGCCGTTTCAACTGCTGGCATACTTGGTGCTTTTGGTGCGACGGGTGCTGCCGGCATAGGTGTTGGCGGAATTGTCGTTGGCGTTACGGAAATCGGTGCTGGGGCAACAGGTTTTGGAGCAGGAGTTGGTGCAGTAGCCGGGACTGTAGGTGCAGCAATAGGCGTTTGAGGTATAACCCGAACAGGAATTTTATTCACTGCTGGAGTTGAAGCGGCCACTGATGCTGGGGTGGCAATAGGTGCCGCAGTAGGTGGCGGCGTAGATCCAACCTTCTTGAGCGATTCACGAATCTTAATAAAAAGTTCGTTATTAATATCTTGTGCTATTGCCTCAGCCTTTGGTTGTTCCACGGACAAAGCGTCAACGAGTTCTTGTACAAATTCACTCGGTTCGGTTAGACCAATCATAACCGCCGCTGTCTCAGATTCGAGCGCACCGATTTGGTCCACATGCAGCTGATATTTTTGCCCAATAGAGTGTATAACTGCGCCCATATCAGCACTGTATACAAGTGCTTTAATGTCTGCAGGGAGCGCGTCCATTCGCTTTTGTATTTCGTCTGTATAGTAGTCACTCATACATGTATTCTAACTCGGCCTTTTAATAGTAGTCTTAAATGCTGCCGGGGCTTCAACCCCACCCACTTTTTCAGGGACGTTCTTCATCTTTTCTATGAGCTTCTCAAGCTCAGATGTTGCTTTATTCAACTGTTTTGCTTGTTCGCCGGCCTTTGTTCTTTCAGCCTTGCCGCCAGGTCTGTCATCTCTTGTGCGATCATCGCGGATTTCTTCCAATTCTTCTTTCTTAGAGTCAATCTGTTTCTTCATGCTTTCTGCTTCCTGAAGTGTAATAGTCACCGTTGCCCCTTCAGGTTGAGAGAACTTGTGCATCATAGGAAGCTGGGTTGCAATGTCACCCATACCTTTCTTGTCTTTGAGTACGTCATAAAGTTTACCAATATTTGCAAGGTGTTTATCAGATTCGTTCTTCGGTGATTTGCTGTTTTCTTCTTGCCATTTGCGGGTGATATTTTCCATTGCCTGCTTTGTCTGCAAACCACTTTCCTTGATAGCTTTGAGCTGACCCTCAGACACCTGTTTAATGATGTTTTCAATATCCTTTTGGTTGAATGTAGCAAGAACCTTGCCGTCAATCTCAGAGGTACGTTTTGCAAGTATGGCATGTTCGGTTTTGAGGTCGGCCATTGTTTTGCCTTCCTCACGAACAACAGAGGCCATCTTTTCTCGAAGTGCATCGCGCTCTCGTTCTTCGTCTGCAGTAAGGGGACGATCAGTAATACTCTCAATGCCCTGAAGTTTCTTTTCGCTGCCGATGTAATTCTCAAGTACACCGAGGCGTTTGGTATTTTTCTTAGCAGCAATTTTCTTGAGGTTACCGTCACGCTCATCAAAGTTCTCCTTACGAACTTTTTCGATCTCTTTATATTGTTTGCCGCCGAATACTGAAGATTTTGCTGCTGCACCAATTGTATTTCTGCGTGCGGCAGCGCCGAGATACGTGTTGAGCAAAGGCACACTCTTTGCTTTATCGTTGAGTTTGTTAACACCATACCCTACCGTGCGGTTACGAGTCCATGATGCTGCGCCCCCCACTTTGCCACCAGCCCAACTTACAGCGCTATGTGCGAGGCCGCTCCCCATTTCGCTGAAAGCGTCCGATTTTTTTACGGCATAGTACAAAAGCACTACCACCAAGCCAACGCGGATACCAACGTTTGCTATCAATGAGAAAACATCCATCGTACTGCCGTTCTTCTGCGCTTGATTGAAAATGCTTGGAAGTAGACCATTTGCGCCTGCGCTGAACCCCTTCAAGAACAGTGTCATGATGTAGAACAAGAAGAGGAAGACGGCCGGGTAGAATGCTGACGCTATAAGATTGTCTTGCCACTGAGCATAGTATGCACGGTATTTTTTGCCGCTATGCGTCTCTGGTATTGCGTATGCAATAAAAGCTAGTGGCGAAGCAATTATCGTTATCCATAACACGACGACACGTATGAGGAGTCGTACTCCGACAATAAGGAATGAGAATGCGAGTAGTGCAAGGAAGATACCAACTGCGAGATATATAGCGACTTGCCCTCCAAGGCGCTGGAAAAAACTACTTTTGTCGCGCCAATCTTTGAATGAGTCAGTACCCATAAGAGTTTGGATGCCGACTGAATCCATTAAGCCGCTTGTTAGATCCTTGACGTAGGTAGGCGATTTCCCATTTAGTGGTGATGCGACCGTGGCTGATATGGGCAACGCGTTGTAGAACTGCACCGCTAAAATATTACCCGCGTCTATCACGACACGCGTAAAGAAGAAACTGAAGTTTATCAGCAACGCCATAACAACAACACCCGCAAGCATGCGCATCGTGCCCGCGGTCTCGGCCTCCATGATGATGGTGTAGGCGATATATATAAGGATGAATATGAACCCAAGGTTTGCTATGTCGCGCACAACGGCCCACCCTTGGCTTAAGAAGTCGAGTGCATACGAAGCGCTATTAAGGCCAAGTTGTAAAGCAAAGTTAAGTAAGTACCCAGCCGCATTTGCTATGACAGTGGGGATATACACCGCAAAAAGGTAGACAATGTTACTAATGCATAGGTCAAAGTTGCTCGTAAGGCCGCATCCCAAGTCTTCTGCGTGTGCAACCGCAGCTTGCCCGGTAGTGAGTTGGACTGGTGCGAAGGCGACGCCAAAAAGCACAAGCGCCAACGCAACCCCCGCAACTATTTTTTTCTTACTAGTGGACAGCATGGCATTGTGTGAGCGACGCGGACGTTTGCGCATTAAGTGACGACATCTGGGCCTGGAGTGTAGTGCGATTTTGCTGGGCGTTTACTACATCGGTTTGCGAAACTAGTTTTCCTGACACTTTTGCTGAATTGTAATCGCTCTGCACAGCACTCACATCCGAAGCAGAGCCAACAGAGAGTGCACGGTTTTGTAGAGATTCGAGCAAGACGATTGCGTTATTTGCGAGCGTGATGCGGTTATTGTATGAATCGACCAACATATTGAGCGAGGCAATGGTGCTTGATGCCTGTCCGGCGCTTGATGCAGCGGTGCCAGCCGATGATGAGCTCGACGCAACCCCGCTCCAGCAGTTGAAGAGGTCGTTAAGTTGGCTTTGTGTGCTTTGGATGTCCTGGATACTCCCCTGCTGTATTGTTGCGTACGAAACAGCATTGTTCGTGTCTTGCTGCATTTGTGTCACAAGGCCTTGTCCTTGTTCTTGCGACTGTAATTGGTCGGTGCTGTAGAAGTTGCTTGCATAACCATCAGCACCGCTCAAGGTTGAGAGGCCGCTTTGGAGTGTGCGCGTCATAAGCTGGTTAATGAGCGCGCTGATAATTTCGTCAAAGCTCTTTGCAAGCCCAATTTGGTCGAGTGTGCTTTTTTCTGTTGCGCCGAGCGAATCTGCAATAACGCGGCCAGGGGTTGTCGTCACCCAATCACATACAGTGTAGGTACCGTTGCCATTGTCTTTTGAGGATTTATTTGGAGACGTGTTTGCAGCTGTAGCATTCGGGTTGCAGTTTTGCTTTTTCTGGAAGGAGAGGAAGCCAGAGCCTTGCAACAAGTCGGTCTGGACTTGATTCTGAGCTTTTGTTGCAGCAGTTTGGAGGCCAATAGAGCCATAGACGAACGCGCCGTACGGGTTATTTGTTGGAACGGTCGTAAATTGGATAAAGGCTGGCCATCCACCCGCGGTACTAAACGTTCCGCGCATGAAGTTGTTGATATTTTTTGTGACTTGCGTCAGGGTACAAGAATTGGCATTTCGTTGCGCATAACTTTGCGCGATAGCAATACGGATTTGCAATTGGAATGGGCTGCAGAGGAAGGAGAGAGCGCTGCTTTGGATGTAATTGCCTGCGACCACATCGGCAGTTTGCTGAATGAATTTTGATGGGTTTTGCACGAACGAAGGTGAGCCATTAAAACCAGAGTTGATCCAGTTGACGACGCTTGCGGTTATTTGCTGCAACATAATCTTTGCGATGTTGCGCGCCATACAGCCAAGGAACTGGTCAATCGTCTGCTGGCCTGTTTGATTGCCATTGGCGCGTGCGATTTCTCCCGACAACAAGCTTGTGCCGATTTGGAAACGGATATTTTCAGTCAAATCAACAGTTGATACGCTTCTCACGACTTCTTCTGCCAGCAATGTATCGGCTGCTTTTTGTGCGGCAACTTGTTTTGCAGTGCCTTCAGTAAAGCCCAATGCTTGTGCTGCGAGTTGGATGGCTGGCACAATGGCGCACGTTACGACGCCAACACCGGCAGCGGCCCCTATAGAGCCAAGCGCCGAACCGCCTCCCCCACCTGTTTGTTGTCCAAAATTGTTTACACCGATATTGGGTACTCCGTCTGGTCCACCGTTACCTGATGGGTTTGACTGTGCAATTTGATTGATTGCCGTTGGGTTAAAAACGGTGCCGGGCCCACTTGTACTTCCACCTGTAGTGCCGCCTGGTGTGCCCGAAAGCCAAATAACGCCAGGCACGCCAACTTCGCCCTGTGGCTCCGTTATAGCCGGGACGCCTCCAACAGCAAGAGTTCCTTGTCCATTTGTATTCCCTACCGTGCCCAAGTCGACATTGGTTTGCGCGCTTGCGGTTTGGTCTTGGCCAGGCAATTGTGTTGCGCCATTGGTTTGGTCGTTCGTGCCTCCAGTGTCCCCTTGAGTTTGGCCAGCGTTCTGGGCCGTACCAAATGTCCCCGTTGTTTGTTTGACCGCACTCTCGCGTTGCAAGAACCACCACCACAACAGCACAAAGAGCAGTACAACTGCGAGTGCTATGAGGATCATGTAGAGTACCTTTCTGTTCATTATTGTTGTGCTTGCAACAGCAAACTCCAGGTATTACCTGGTTCGTCCGTTGTAAAAAGTATATCGTTTTTATTGAGTGCCTGAGCGATATTTATAAACATCTGCCCCGCATCTTGTGAGATGGTGCGATATTGCTGCAGGGCTGCAAAGGCGCCAAGCGGGTCACCTGCAATATTTTCCATCCCGTCATAGGTTGCAGCCATCTTTGCGTAATCATTGATAAGTTCAAGATGGAACGGTTCCAGTGTTTTAGGTACTGGAGTAGCTGCAAGTTTTGTCGCCAATAACACATACTTTTTTTGTATCGTTCCGAGTAGCGGGAGTTTGTCTGAACCTGTGCCATCCGTTGCGGCGTTCATGATGAGCAATGTTTTTGCAAATTCTTGGTCAGAATTTTTTATAAAAATATCCATGGTTGCATTGCCGTACGCATGTAAATTGGCAGAACTATTGTCCGCAAGGGTGAGATCTGCCACGGTGTACGTTTTTTCTGGTGCAACAGCATCAACTTGCGAAACAGCAGTCCTCACAAGCTTTTCTTGTGTTGGGATATCATCGCCCAACCCTTGGCTTTTCATGGTTATAAGGTTTGCCAAGAGGCCGCGGGATACGGCATCAGTTAAGTTGCCACTTTTCGCAGCTTGAATAAGCCCATCAAGATTGCTTTGGTCGTTCGACGCGTCAGTTGTTGATGCGTCCGAAGTGCCCTGTACAGCAGTAAGCGACGCTTCCCAATTAGTGGCGCTTACAGATGTGTTTGTATCAACCCCAACTTGGGCAATGGGGTGAGGTTTTGTGGTGTAGTCGGCGAGGAAGACAAGCCCGATCGATAGTACGAGTGAAGCTGCGATGAGGATAAATTGCCTGCTTGGCAGGTAGGTGCGAGCGTCCATTACCCCAAGTATACCGTCGTTTCGAAGGTGTACTATTGTATATATGAAGTATCGAGGTATCTTCCTTCTGTGTTTGATGGTAGTTGGTACATGGAGCGTGCCTGGGGCAGCTTCCGCGAGCGTTTTTCTTTCCGCTGGTGGGTATGTTGTTGGCCCGGTTGGTGCGTGTCTCCAGCTTGATGGCGGCGTTGGGCTCCTATTCCACCTTATACCCGATGGTCGCGTTGTTCCTCTTGTCCCGCCTGACTATATATGGAGTCCCACAACCATAACGGTTCCTATACCTGAACGCCCTCCGGTCATCGGACAGCAGGTACTGGGCCTTGTATACCCTAACTTTTTGCAGGGTATATGTATTAAAAGCACGTTTCCATTCGTAGCTGTTGGAGGCTGGAAGTTCGTATATATGGGAGAAAGTCTTGTACCAGCCCCGCCTGGCGCTGGGTTGGCGGCAGCTTCAGCAGCAATAGGCGCTTCTGCAGGTGTGACTGCTGGGGCTACTGCAGCCTCGAGTGCAAGCACTGCCGCTATTACAGCTGCAACTGCGGCAATAGGGGCGGCCCTTATTATAGGTGCAGCCTCAATCGGCAAAAAATAATTAACCTGCAAGTCCCAACCACTTCTCGAGCGGTACATCTTCGGCACGGGCGGTGTCAGAGATATCCACATCTCTGAAGCGTTCAGCAACGTCTTTGCCGAGCACGGGCTCCAAATTTCGCTTCAGTAATTTTCGTTTTTGGCCAAAGCCGGCTTTTACAACCTCAAAGAATTTTTCTTCGTGTGCGGCATTTTTAAAATTCTTTTTCGACACATTCGCCACGAGCAAAATTGCCGAGTCGACATTGGGTGCAGGGGCAAATGCGCCACGCGGCACGGTCTTTACATACTTCACATCGCCGTACGCTTTTACCGA
The DNA here is from genome assembly GCA_029288895.1 of Candidatus Adlerbacteria bacterium. Lineage (GTDB taxonomy): Bacteria > Patescibacteriota > Minisyncoccia > Phycocordibacterales > SBAW01 > GWA1-54-10. The sequence continues at coordinate 41,268 of JARIGK010000004.1, forward strand.
CAGCGAGAGGATGCTTTCTTTTTTTTCGCGTGCGATGCGTTCAGCAACTTCTTTTTGCATCAAGAACACGAGTGTCTGCGGCTGGCGTTCTTCCGACAAAAACTTTTTCAGTAAGGCCCCCGTGATGTAGTACGGAATGTTTGCGACAAGTTTGTATGGCTTCTTCCCTACCACTGCCTCAGTGTCTACTTCGAGCGCGTCGGCTTCCAAGACAGTAAGGCGTTTCTCTCGAATCTCTTTTGTAAACGTTACTTCAAGTATTGGAATGAGACGATGATCTTTTTCGACTGCGACAACATATGCGCCGCGTGCGAGTAATTCTTCGGTGAGTGCGCCTTCGCCCGGGCCAATTTCAAGTACTACGTCCCCTTCCTTCACATCCGCAGCGTCAGCGATGGCGCGCAAATATGCGGTGCTCTTTAAAAAGTTTTGGCCCAGGGATTTCTTTTTTTGCAGCGCCATATTAGTCCAAATATATCGTACGGCCGATGCGCTCGGGCGCTTCCCACGCAAGCAGTGCGTCAGAAATATCAGAGAGGAATTGTGACGGCGCCGTCGAATTTTTTGAACCAAAAATGGTGCGATATGACGCAAACGTCAAAAATACTTTTTTCTGCGCGCGTGTAATGGCCACATAGCACAAACGACGCTCTTCTTCTTTATCGTTGGAATCACCGTCCATGCGCTCGTACGGGAACAACCCTTCTTCGAGCCCAGTGATAAAAACATGAGGAAATTCAAGGCCTTTTGAGGCATGGATGGTCATCAAGCGTACCGCGTTATTGTCTGTTTTCAATTCGTCTTGGTCGCTTTGGAGTGCTGCGTTTTCGAGGAATGCATGTAGCCCCTCGTTTGGGCCCATCGCATCGTAGCGAGAAGCGAGCGAGACCAATTCGCGCAAGTTTTCCAAACGCTCAGCACCTTCGAGTTTGTCTTCGCGGAGTTCTCGTTCAAGCCCCGATTCAACAACCGCAAACTTTACCGCTTCGGATGGGATTTTTTCTTCTGCGGCCATGCGGATCTTGCCGAGCAATAGGTACAGTGATTTTACTTTTTCGCGAACGGCGCCCGTGAGCTGTTCTTCCTGCCCGTTCAGTATTTTTAGAAGTGTGACTTTGCCGATGCCGCGCGGAGGGACGTTCGCGATGCGCGACAAATCTGCGGGAGTATTAAACACCGCGGCGCGTACAAACGAAAGTACATCCTTCACTTCTTTGCGCTCGAAGAAGCGCGTGCCCAACACTTGGTAGTCTACGCCGCTGTGGAGCAACTGTTCTTCAATTGCGCGCGACTGGAAGTTGGCGCGATACAAAATGCAGAAGTCGCGCGGCTGCATGCCATCGCGTATCCCCTCTTTTATTTTGCGTGCGATAAACCCAGCCTCATCCGTTTCGTCAAACGCTTGATAGAGCCCGATCTGTTCGCCGTCGGCATTGTTGGTGTAGAGATTTTTTTCGCGGCGGAAGACGTTCTTCGCGATCACTTCGTTTGCTGCGGCCAAGATAGTTTTGGTCGAGCGGTAGTTCTCTTCGAGCAAAATTATTTTTGCACCAGGGAATGTTTTTTCGAATGACAAAATGTTTGCGATTTCGGCGCCGCGCCACCCATAGATAGTTTGGTCGACATCGCCGACGGCGCAGATATTTTTCTCAGGGCCAACCAAAAGCTCCGCCATTTCTGCTTGGATGCCGTTGGTGTCCTGATATTCGTCTATATGTATGTAGCGCCAGCGCTGCTGGTACTTTTCACGCACCTCTTTGTTGGTGCGAAGGAGGCGGGTTGGCGTCACAAGCAAATCGTCGAAGTCGACGGCGCCATCTTTCTTTAATGCCTTGTCATACATGGCCCAGACTTGGGCGACAATGCGGTCGCGGGGTATTTCTGCGCCTTGCGCGTAGGTTTCGGGGTCCATCCCCTGCCCTTTTTGCTTTGAAATAGTGCCCAAGGCCGAGCGTGGCTCGACATCCTCGACGCCCAAACTCTTCAATGCTGCCTTTACCTCACGAAGGGAGTCGCTTCTATCATAAATCGCTGGGGTACGCTTAAACCCAAGCAGTTTGTGGTGCTCTTTCAATATATAGAGGCCAAGCGAGTGGAAGGTGGACACAAACGGAACGGCGGTGCCTCCCCCAAGGAGCCCATTCACGCGTTCGCGCATTTCGGAGGCGGCTTTGTTGGTGAATGTTATAGCCAAAACAGCCTCTGGCGGCACCCCTTTGTTCACAATTTCGAGGATCCGGTGGGCAATAACCCTTGTTTTACCGGCCCCGGCGCCTGCAATAACCAACACAGGCCCCTCCGTTGTGTGGACCGCCTCTGCCTGTGCCGCATTAAGCCCTGCATTCGATGACATCCATACACGATACCCCGAAGGTGCCCAAAACCCCTAGAAAAAACAGCAGAAAACAGGTTTTTGCTTTTGTACAGGGTTTTTCTTCATCTAAAATACCCTTACCTCTAAGGGTATTTTAGGCCTCCCCGCACCATTATCCACAGGCGCCAAACCGTCAAGTTGACCCTACCCCCTCCTTTTATATAGTTAGATAGTACCTTCTGAAGTTCAGATGAAGTGGCTCAATAGAGCCACAAAGCAGACAGAAATGGCAGAGCGAGGCTCTAACTTAGGCTTATAGGTTCTCACTATACAGACCCTTCTCCGGCGGGTGACCCGTTATTCTCGGTGAAGGCAAAAAAGATGGTCGTCGTTTCCCTCACGCTTATTGGCGGCCTTTTCTCGTTTTGTATTCCACTGCTTGCGTCGGCAAGCATTTTTACGTCTCTCCTTGGTGCAACCGCGGGTGTAAGCGGTGCGTCGGGCTCGTCGTCCAACTCTCAGACCATGACGCTCCCCTCGCCTGCAACCAATATCGACCCCAACCCTGCTGTGGGTGGCGGCGACATCAGCCTCGTCGGTGGCTCAGCCCTCTTGGCGCAAGAAGGTCCGTCGGGTACCGCGGCTGATATCGAAAGTGAGCCAACAAACCAGCAGGTCAGCGTCTACACCGTCCGCGATGGCGACACTCTGTCGGGCATTGCGAAGATGTTCAACGTGACGGCTAACACCATCTTGGGCGCCAACGATATTAAAGGTGGCGTCGTGCACCCAGGCCAGACACTCATCATCTTCCCTATCCCAGGTCTCCAGCACACCGTAGCGAAAGGCGAAACATTGGCATCATTGGCAAAGAAATATAATTCCGACGCGCACGACATCGCCGCATACAACGGCTTGGCTGACAACGACACGCTCAACGTTGGCGACAGCATCTTTATCCCAGGTGCAGAAACATCAGTAGCCGCACCCACACCAACGAAGCCGTCTGGTTCGAAGGGTGGCAAACCATCGTCATCGCACGCACGCGCAATCGCAAATATCGCGAGCGGTAAAACAACCGAGCCGTACTTGGGTGGCTCGGGCCCTGCACTTGATGGATTCTTTGCATGGCCAGTTGCGGGCGGCATCATCACTCAAGGTTTGCATGGATGGAATGCCGTCGACATTGGTGCAGCAAAAGGCACATCTATTTTTGCAGCAGCCGGAGGCACTGTCGTTGTCGCAAACGGAAGCGGCGCATGGAACGGTGGCTACGGCAGCTATGTTGTTATCCAGCATGCAAATGGTACACAAACGTTGTATGCGCACATGAGCAAAGTACTTGTCTCGGCGGGCAGCCATGTCGACCAGGGCGACACCATCGGCCGCGTCGGTGCAACCGGCGAAGCAACTGGTGCGCACCTCCACTTCGAAGTCCGCGGAGCTCAAAACCCATTCGCAAACTAAATCCTCTTTCTATAAATTTCCAAAAGAAAAACGCGGCCATCATTTGGTCGCGTTTAATTTTTTCAGAAAGGCACGAATGCCACCCTGCTTAGGCTGGTACATCCATGTCATCCAGCTCTCGACGAGTTGTTCCAACACTGTCGTGCGGTAGGTCTGGAATGTTTCGAGCGAGGTTTTCTTGCCCCAGGGCTTCGTGTAGTCCATCGGTAAGCGGATAAGATTGTCGAGTCGTTTGAGCCCGCGCTCGCCTTGCGTACTACTTACGAGAACACCAAGCGCGTACGGTTGTTCTGGGGGAACGACTCCAACCGAACGATGGCCCCACTCCAACACAAGAGCTGCGTGCGCACTTGGAGTTTGAACCATGAGATAGAGCGCATGCAGCTCCGCGCGTATGTACGGCTCCTTGAGGAGCCCAGGTAACCGCGAGAGCGTTCTAAAGCTAGGACGCTCCTCGTTCGACGCAACTACTTGGAAACTTTTTCGGCCAGATGTCCGCTTGAGGATTGTGTCCGTTTGGTTAGCCAACGGGTCTTCGCCAGCTACCACTACCGTGATCTTTTTGTATTTCACGAAGGTCTCCGTGCGTGTGTGAAACAGAACTTCTATACCTGCCGCCACCCTACCAAAGAAACTTGTGGAACGCTATTTTACTGTTTGCGCTGCCTATATTGGAGTGCTTCTAAGATATGTGATTCGCCTACGTCGGGCGAAGAGTCCAAGTCGGCGATAGTGCGTGCAACTTTGATAACACGATGGAATGCACGCGGAGAAAGCGAAAGACGTGTGCCGGCTTTTTCTAATGTCGTGCGTGCGGTGTCAGTGAGTGCCACAAATTCTTCCAACTCGCGCGGCGAAAGGTCGCTATTTGTTTTCTGTGTGCCGTAGCGTGCCGCCTGCATCGCACGTGCGTCGGCAACTTTGTTGCGTGCAGCCGTGGTCTCTGTACCTTGCCGTACTTTTTTGCCAAGCTCGGGCAAGTCGACAGGACCCATAGTCATCCACAAATCGATGCGGTCTGCTATGGGCCCCGACACTTTGCGGCGGTAGCGCTCGAGTGTGTGCGGGCTACACACGCACTGCACCGTAGGGTGCCCATAGTTGCCGCACGGGCACGGGTTCATCGCAGCGACTAATGTAAACCGCGCCGGGAAGAGTGCTGTGCCTTTTGCACGTGCCACGGCAATGACTCTGTCTTCAAGTGGTTGGCGCAATGCTTCGATCACACGTCTCTCAAACTCGGGGAATTCGTCCAGAAATAAAACGCCTCGGTGTGCGAGCGTTGCCTCGCCCGGCCGCGGGCTCGCACCACCGCCGACGATCGAGACATAACTCGATGTATGGTGCGGCGCACGAAATGGCGGCATCGTCAGCAAGCCGCCCTGCAACACGCCGGCGACAGAGTGGATGCCGTTTACTTCGAGTACTTCGTCAAACGACAGCGGCGGCAAGATCGACGCCAATGCGCGCGCCAACATCGTTTTGCCCGTGCCCGGCGGGCCAGACAACCCCAGGTTGTGCCCGCCTGCCGCAGCAATGATCGCTGCGCGTTTCGCACTTTCTTGGCCGCGGATATCTTCAAATGCAAACTGTGTGTCGGCGAGCGCGGGCACGAGTTCCGTTTGCGGTGTCGGGTGGAGTGGAATTTGCTGGCGCTTCCCTCCCTCTTTCTTTTCGTTCAAATGGTCTATCACCTCGCCTAAATTTTTTGCTGCATAAATTTCTATACCTGCAACAAGCGCCGCCTCTTGCGCATTGCGCGCCGGCACAAACACACCGCGCTTGCCCGCGCGTTTTGCTTCTGCAACCAACGGCAGCACGCCGCGTACGGGTTGCACATTTCCGTCGAGCGAAAGTTCGCCAATAAACAAATATGGGTCGGGGTCAAAACGGATGTCGTCGGCTGCAAGCAAATACGACAGTGCGATAGGCAGGTCAAACATCGGCCCTTCTTTTTTTAAATCCGCGGGTGCGAGTGAAATGACAATTTTTTGGTTGCGTGTTTTGGGCGAATCAAAGCCCGAATGTTTTATCGCGGCAGCGACACGGTCGCGGCTTTCTTCTACTGCTTTGTCAGGCAACCCAACGATAGTAAACGCGTGTAACCCGCGCGAGAGGTCTGTCTCCACGGAAACTATGTGGGGCGAAAGGAGCGAGGTCTGTGCCCCATACACGCGTGCATATTGCATACCCCGCAGTGTAGCGATCTACAACTGCGGGGCTGCTAAAACAAAAGTATGAGGTTTCTAAAATGTTGGGACTACGCACCCAATTCTGCCTCTTCGTCCATGTGCGCTTTGCACGTACGCGCTGAAGGGATGGCGTCCAAACGATCTTCTTCGATTTCTTCGCCGCCAATTTCGCACACGCCGTAGGTACCAGCATCTATTTTTTCGAGGGCACGCTGCACATTTTTGAGCTGAATTTTAAATGCGTCAGTCTCTGCGGTGTTTTCTTCGAGCTCTTCTATGTTGTCGGCAATTTCGTCCTCTTCTGTTGCTGTCTCATCGATGTCGCCTGCGTCGGCTTCCCAAACATCGACTTCGGTTTCTGTTGCGGTGTCTTTTAATTCGCTCTCCAATGTTGAGAGTTCTTCTTCAAGGCGATGCTTGAGTTTATCGATGGTGTGTTGGTCCATGCGGACATTTTACCATTACTGGCTATTTGGCAAGGATGTCAGCGGGGCTTGTGTGAGTCGCGCGATTACCTCGTGTAACGTACCTTCGTTGGTTGTAATAACAAGCGTCCCCCGGTCGAGGAAGGTCCAGAGCAAATAGATTTGATTATCAGGTGTGAGCAAAACGCGCGCGTCATGGTTGTCGACGATTTGGTCAGTGAAACCAGTTTGTACAAATGCAGCAGGTGCTGCTGGAGTTGTCGAAGCGGTTGAGGATGCCATCTGCGCAGGCTCGGTTGGTGCCTGAATTTTCGGCGCAGGTGTGTACGCAAAGAGCGGGTACAGATCTTGCTTCATCGTCGGCTCCCACGAAAGCATGCCTGCGTAGCCCTGTTCGTACGAATCAATTTTCAAAATTAAAAATGGCTGGTTGATGCCGTAGGAATGTACGCCAAGCAAATACACTGGTTCGATATCGCGCATGAGAGTTTCCGGCATGTCGGGCGCGATTATGCCAAACAATGTCTGCGCGTCTGCATACGTTGCTTGCGAGTTGCTGCTTGTTGCCGCGCTTTGCACATAGAGTTGTGCAACGAGCCCGAGCGAGAGAGAAATATTTTTCTTTGCTGCGACGAGTGCGTTCATGGCTGTAGTTGCGCTTGCATCCCCTGGCAGTGTTGCGACTGCCGTACCGTCGATCGAGATGTATGGCGCTACACCCTGTTGCTGCTGCGGCAGCGGTGCGTTGTGGAGGAGTGCGTAGCCGAGGCCGCCGAGTGCACTCACGATCAGTACGATGCCGAGCGCAACAAACACAACAGTGCGAAGTGTCGATGACGCACTCCTCTGTTTTGATTCGTCGAGCGAGTCGGCCAAGGGTGCTGAGCCGCGGCGTGTTGCTTCTGCTGCAGCGATCGAAACAACCGACACGTTGTTGTCTTTGACGACGCGCGCAATGTCACCTTGGAATGTTTGCAGCGGTGCAATGGATGCAGGTTGGTTTGATACCTGCGCAGAACTTTCCGATCGGCTTCCTGTCGGAACCGCGGAGAAGTTCTGCTCCGGTGTTACAGCGGGTGTAGGTTCTGGCTTTGGAAGTGTGGCTGACTGCTCTTGCGAATACAACGCGCCCGCATCGACTCGCTGTGCGGAGTCGAGCGAAGGCGCATCTTTTTTTGGGAGTAGGAAACTCTTAGGGTCTAGGGGCTCTTGGTCCATTTGGCTGGACAGACGGTGTGAGGCCTTTTCGTGCTGCGAACTCTGGGTCTGCTGCTTTGATCGAGAGGTTGATTCGGCCCTTGTCGTCTATCTCTTTAATCATAACCTGCACTTTGTCGCCCACGGCAACCGCAGATGAAATCTTCTCGATGCGGAACGGTGCAACTTCAGAAACATGCACCAAGCCCTCTGCGTCTTTGCCCGGGCCGATGCGGACGAACGCGCCGAAGTCCATCAGGCGTGTAACCTCGCCTTCGTACATCTCGCCCGGTTTATATTCCTTTACGAGTGCGGCAATCATCTCCTGTGCCTTTTGCGCTGTACCGTTTTTGCCGGTGATAAAGATCGAACCGTCATCTTCGATGGTGATGTCTGCAACTCCTGAAACATCTTTGATGCCGTTAATCGTCTTGCCTCCCCCGCCAATCACGAGGCCAATTTGGTCTGGGCGAACGTTCATGGTGATGATTTCTGGTGCGCGCGGCGATATATGTGGGCGTGAAACTGCAATTTCTTTTTCGATCACATCCAAGATGTGCATGCGCGCAGCCTTCGCGCCCGCGAGTGCTTCCACCAAAATCGGTACCGGCACGCCGTCCAATTTGATGTCCATCTGGATTGCAGTGATGCCCGCACGAGTGCCCGCGACTTTAAAGTCCATGTCGCCGAATTCGTCTTCGGGGCCCTGGATGTCGGTGAGTACTTTGTAACGGCCGTCGCCATTCATCGAAAGCATGAGCCCCATCGCGATGCCGGCAACTGGTGCCTTCAGCGGCACGCCGCCATCCATCAATGCAAGCGTTGATGCGCACACCGAACCCATCGAGGTCGAACCATTCGACGCCAAACATTCCGACACCAAGCGAATGGTGTATGGGAATTGTTCAACCGGTGGGATCACTGCTGCGAGCGCTTTTTCTGCAAGCGCGCCGTGGCCGATCATGCGGCGGTTCAACCCACCGACACGGCCCGTCTCCCCTGCCGAGTACGGCGGGAAGTTGTAGTGATGCATGAAGCGCTTTTTAACATCGTGCTCTTCCATTGAATCGATAACCTGTGAGTCGCCGGGGCCGCCGAGCGTCAATGTCGAAAAGACGTGCGTGCCGCCGCGATAGAAAATACCCGAGCCGTGCAAGATGTCCGAGACGCCGCCTGCCTTTGCAAACAAGGGGCGCACTTCATCAAAGCGGCGATTGTCTGCGCGCTTATTTTCTTCGACTGCGCCACGGTGGATTTCTTCGTCGACTTTATCTTCGAGGAAGCGCTTCGCCATCCCGGGATTGATGTCTGCGTACGCTTCTTCTTTCAATTTTTCTTTCCACGCATCCTGCACCTCGTGGATAGCATCTTTGCTTGGTTTGCCGCAGAAGACCGCTGCAGAAAGTTTCGCTCTAAATTCTGATTCAAATAATTCTGACAATGCAGCAGGGATTTCTGGTTTTGCCGCATCGCGTTTTGTTTTACCGATTTCTGCCACAATCGATTTCTGCCATGCAACAATTTTGTCGTGCTCTGCGGTTGCTTGTACAAATGCAGCGGCGGTGTCATCTTCCGAAATTTCGTGCGCACCAACTTCGATCATGTTGATCATGCTGTCTTTGCCGCAGGCAAGAAGGTCGAGCACCATCTCTTTGTCGGCGCGTTCTGCAAACGTTGGGTTGACGATAAAATCACCGCCCATTTTTTTGCCGATGCGTACTGCAGCAACCGGGCCGTTCCACGGGATGTCTGATGTTGCGAGTGCAAGCGATGCTGCGTTAACGGCGACTGCTGCTGGGTCCTCTTCGTCGAGTGCCAACATGGTGATGATCACCTGCACTTCGTTGCGGATGTGTTGCGGAAAGAGTGGGCGGATCGTCCGGTCGACAACGCGGCCAGACAAAATTGCTGCTTCCGAGGGCCTACCTTCGCGGCGCACAAAGCGCGAGCCGCCGATAGTGCCCGCGGCATAAAAGCGCTCTTCGTATTCGACCGACAGAGGGAAGTAGTCGATGTCATCGCGCGTGCGGCTAGAGATCACTGCCGTGGCCAACACCGCAGTGTTGCCGTAGCGCACAATGACCGACCCGTTTGCCTGTTCGGCCAAGTCAGTAAATTCGGCGGACAATGTCTTGCCGCCAATCTGTGTTTCGAACTTCTTTGATTGCATACCTTATATATGCGAAGTTCTCGAATGTTAGGTCTCCTTCGAAGAAGGCCTACGTATCCGGGAACTTCGCCAATTACTTATATATAGACACTCTAGGCTAAAAATTGATCAAACGCCACGTTTGACAGGTATATTGTTCCAACGTACTTTTATTTCGGATACGGGAGAATTGCTATGTCAAACGCGTTTTTCGAGAAAGGCAAAGCCCTCTTTTTGTTCAGCGTAGGCGGCATCATGCTCAGCTGGGTCCTCAATGCCTGTTTTAAGCGCTCGATGCGCCTATACAGGATGCGGAATACTCCGCAGCCCACGAGTGCCCTGCCCAACTACGACCATTCTTCCGATGCAGGAGATGGCCAACCGTGGCACTGAGCCAAACAAAACCGCCGACCTTTTTGGGCCGGCGTTTTATTTTTATAGAGTCTTCCAGATAAAGCTGTGCATACTTTTGAATAGCTCGGCGATATCCTTATTTTCTATCACTATTGCGGAAAGGTCGCGCAGGCTCATCAGGGCAACTTTGTCTCCATAAATAAGCACATCAACGTTTGATTTAAACGACTCGGGCAGAGTTTTTGAAAGTTTGCCGTTGCCCCCGTTCTTCTCGCGGATTTCTTTTATACGCTTTACGTACTTACTTTTTACGAACAGGTCGTAGCTTTTAAATGAATGTTCCCCCATCGTTTTGTCGAATGCGTCATACTCCGCTTCGCTAAAACTTTCAAAAAACCTATCAGCCGGGAAGATAGAATATCCATCCCCCACCGTCTTAAACAGGTCATCATAGATGCGCGCCATCTCTCGCTTCCCTTCGTAAAATACAACATTTGGTTTGTTGGTTGCCTGCCCGCGCAATGTCGACATGGCCTCTACGTTTTTTTCGAACTCCCCAGTGCGTTTTTTGAAATCGTTCAATATTTCTTTTGGGTCATTTGCCGAATAGAATGTTCTCTTCCCTATCGGGACGCGGATAATAAAATTTTTTACAAGCAATGCTTCTAAGTGTTCATAACACGTGGCGCGTTTTATTCCTGTAGCGCGGGCGATGTCTGCCACGTCCATACGGCTGTGCCCTAGAAGGCATACATATATAGAAGCGGCCTTCTGCGGCAGCCCCACCCCCTCCAAAACCTCTATAAGTTGAGATTGTTCCATACGACCATTCTATAGGTTTTATAAAAAATGTCAATAAAAGCGACATATTTTATCTTATTAAAATTAAAATACGTTGCTAAATAAGAGTATTTTAGCTACAAAAATATAATTTTTATACCTAAATCTTCATTTTGTTAGATACTTAATGCAGTTAGAACATTCAAATATAGGAGAGGTCCCATGATCGAGTATCTCGCTTTCCACCCAGTGCTGGCAGCAATTTTTATCGAAAGTCTGATAGCGCTTTTCTGTCTAGCTATTACATCCGTATATGCCAAAGAAGGCTTTAAGTCCTGGCTTGGCAATGCGCTTGGGTTTGCAATAATCCCTGGTATAGTTCTCCAACTTTTCCTTGTTCTTTGGTTTGGTCCGAATGGCCCAGCTGCTGATATAGAGCGTGCACGGCAACGGGCACAAACACATGGCAAAGTGCTTTGGGAGCTTGTGTATGAGCAAAAATATAGCTCATGTCTGGATGTTGCTTTGAGCTTCGAGAGCCCAGGAAAGGTATATTGGCACTCGCCTTTCCCTGAAGCAGAGCGGTGGAAAATATTGGTAATGTCGGACGAGCAAGCAGATGCTACGTTCAAGTGCCTAAAGCCTTTTTTCGAAAAGAAATAAATCAAAACCGCCGACCTTTTGGGGCCGGCGGTTTTTTCTTTATCTTAGGCTTCGTCTTCAACTTCAGAATCGGAGTCGTCGTAGACCTCTTGGCCGACGTCGATGCCTTCGTCGTCAGCGGATGATTGCTGCGGATGTTGCCCGCCGCGGAGGTTCTGCAAGAAGCCTCCCTTTCCCCCATTGCCGCCACGGTAGTTAATAAGGAAGTTGCGTGGGTTGTCGCACATATCGACGAAGTCGTCAGCTGCTTCTTTCAGTGCACCTGAGGTCGATTTGCCAAAGGCGATAACCTCAACCTGGCAACCGTAGGTATACTTCAAATACTCAACAAGCGGGATAAAGTCGCCATCGCCTGCTGCGATAATAACGGTGTCGAGCTTGGGTGCCATCGCAATAGCGTCGATTGCCAAACCAATGTCCCAGTCGGCCTTTTTTGCGCCGCCGGCAAAGATACGTATATCTTTAACCTTGGTTTCGATACCAATTTTATTGAGCGCTTCAAAGAAGCCTTTTTCTTCTTCGCTTTCGGTGCGGATAACGTACGCGAGCGCGCGCACAAGTACACGCCCTGCAAGCGCTTCTTTTACAACATTGCCGAAGTTAACCTTTGATTTGTAGAGGTTTTTTGCGGAATGGTAGAGATTTTGCGTGTCTATAAAAATGCCGACACGCTGGCTTTTCTGCTTAATGATTGCCATAAAAATAAAAACGAACAATTACGAACAAAATAAAAACGCGAACAACATGCACTACCTATAGTGTATACGAACAAAAATGAAGAATCGGTGCGTATGCACCGAGTTTACTTCTTGAGGTTGAGTTTTTTAACAATAGCGGCGTAGCGCTTCTTGTGATTTGACTCCAAGTACTTCAAATGGGTGCGGCGGTCTGCGACCATCTGCAAAAGGCCGCGGCGCGAGTGCTTGTCCTTCAAATGTTTCTTCAAATGAGAGGTGAGTTCATCGATGCGCTTTGAAAGCACAGCAATCTGGACCTCGGCAGAGCCGGTGTCTGTATCATGAATTGCTGATTCTTTGATGACTTTCGCCTTTTTCTTCGCGGTAAGCATGTATCGATATACTAGCACGCCCTTTCTATTTACGCAAGCCCCCTCCCGTGTCCTTATATAAACAAAGACCCCGGTTTCTCTTTCGAGAAACCGGGGGTTGCCACCCTAGGCGAGGGTGGACTTGGCCCATAGGAGAGGCCTGAACTAAGTAATTATACGATAGTTTTTGCGGATTACTGGCTGCCAGCTGCTTTGGCGATTCGCCCAGAGTCCATGGGGGTCTCTGGGAAGAATGATTGCGCCATTGTTCTTCTTTTTCTTCTCGCGCATCACCCATTCGGCGAAATAGTAGCAGCCGAGAAACGCCAGCATAAGTCCACCTACCAGGAGTCCTCCCCACAGGAAGTACTCCGTGAAATCCGCAACCGCCCTATCCCACCAGGGACCAGGAGCTTTCTTCGCGTAGTGATGGGCGAGCCCTGCGTCTGCCAGAAGCAGAGCGAGAGCCACCCAGCACAGGCTTTCTTTGAGCGTCTTCGGCATGACCGAATCTCCATTTACTGTTGAAGGGCTTACCTTTGAAATATACCTTAAAGCTCAGTTACTGTCAAGTGCCCATAGGTCGCACAATTTCGGGGGTAAAATGGGGCTATGGCAGAGAATCTAGCCCTCCTCAAGACGCAGTTTTTGGAGTATTTGGAGATCGAAAAGGGTCGGAGCGTAAAAACGGTCGAAAATTACGACCGCTACCTCACCCGCTACCTGGCGTTTAGCAAAGTCACCTCCCCCACCAAACTGACAGAGCAAAGTGTGCGCGAGTTCCGTATCCACTTAAACCGCCAGCCAGGCACGAGTGGCTCGATGAAGCACAAAACGCAAAACTACTACATGATTAGTTTGCGTGCGTTTTTAAAGTTCTTGCGCAAGCGCGGGATCGAATCACTCAACCCCGAACGCATCGAGTTGGCAAAAGTGGGCGCGCGCGATTTGGATTTAATTACGTCAGACGAATTGAGTAGATTGATGAACGGCCCTAAAGGCGCTTCCCTCTCTGACTTGCGCGATCGCGCCATTCTCGAATTGTTTTTCTCAACCGGTTTGCGTGTCTCAGAGTTGTGCTCATTAAATAGAGACATCGATTTAAGCCGCGATGAGTTTTCTGTTCGCGGCAAAGGCGAAAAAGTGCGCGTCGTCTTCCTCTCTCCAGAAGCAAAAAAAGCTATTAAAGACTATTTAGATAAACGCGGCGATATCGAAGACGCGTTGTTTATCCAGATGGGCAAAAACGCCAAGAACGCGAAAGAGTTCCGCCTCACCCCGCGCTCCGTGGAGCGCCTCGTCAAAAAATATGCAACCAAAGCGGGCATTACGCGCAAAGTGACGCCGCACGTTATCCGCCACTCCTTCGCGACCGATCTTCTTCAAAATGGCGCCGACCTGCGTTCCGTCCAAGCCCTGCTTGGCCATTCCAACATCACGACAACGCAGGTCTACACCCACGTCACCGACAAACACTTAGCCGAAGTCCACAAAAAATTCCACGGCCAAAGGAGGAAATAAAAAGAAAATCGGAGCACTAGGCTCCGATTCAGGTTTCTGTTTCTTCGCGAAACAAAAGGTATTCACCAATATTCTGCACCCACACCGAACCGCTTGTTCGCAACAGGTGCCGCTCTTCGTCTTTAGTGATCTCATACCTCGCGATTGCTTTGTACGCGATTTTTCTATCGACTGAATTGCCCCATTCCGCAATACTTACCCAATCGATTAAGGAGTTCGCTGTCGCCATTACCTGTTTCCATGCATGGACCTGCAATGTATAGGCGGTGTTTTGGAAACCTGTATGCACCCAGGTTGCAAATGGATATCCATACGAATATCCAGTCCGAACTCGTTTGTCTTTGCAACGCCCTGATATATACAACCACTCGTGGCACTTCATTTCAGGTAGCGTGCTCAGAAGGGCTACCCGCTCTTTCCGTGGCGTTTTCGAGAATTTCTCCACAAGCTCGTCGAGTTCATTTTGACGCTCCACGCTAAACAATTCGGAATCGGTCATCGTCCTCTCCTGTACAAGAATATGTCTCAATCAATAATGCTGGCTAAGCTTGACATTGTCAATTAAATATATTACAAATATTAATAACAAAAAGCTTGATTTTTCAATAAAATTTGCTATTTTGTAATGAATAAAATGACAAACAAAAAAGAGAGACTAGGAGATGTAAGTTGGAAGTTGCAGCAACTTGGAATCCACGAGCATGATGCAGAGGTGTACATGCTTCTGCTCCAGCGCGGCGCAGAGATGAGTGGGGCTAAAATTGCCATTGCCCTATCGATGCACCGGCAGTATGTCTACCAAGGGCTGAAACGATTGCAGAAACTCGGGCTTGTAGAAGAAATTCCAAATGGTGCACGAACGAAATATCGAGCTCTGCCACCGCAGCAACTTTCGCATGTTGCAAAAAAGAAACTGGAATACGCTGACTCTGCAGCGCGCGAGCTTGAGCTTATTTCTGCAATAGGTAGCGATCAGGATTTTGATATCTATCGCGGGACACAGCAAGTAATGCAATTTGAGGAGCAATTTCTCGATAGTCTTTCTGACGACGATGTGCAGTACATCATAGGTGGCAGCACACGCGCCTTCTTCCGTGTCTTTGGCGAACAGTACGAAGAGCTTTCTACTACTGCGCGTTCGCGCAATCTCAAAAGCTACTACTTGGCGTCACCAGATGATGTTGAGTTTTTGGAGCGTGTTAAAAAGGCGCAGCCCATGTACGAATTTCGTATCCTGAAAAAACTTCCAGCAACGATTACGTCGACTGTGATCCGCAACAATAACGAAGTTAGTTTCTACAGTATGGGGAACCCGCCGCTTGTATATGTCATCAAATCTGAAAAAGTCGCAGCAGACTACAAAAAACTGTTCGACATTCTTTGGTCCATTGCCGAGCCGTATAAGGAATAAAAACTTTTTACTACGCTACAAAGGAAAATAAAAGAAAAACTCCGCACCAAGGTGGTGCGGAGAAGATTATCGCCCAATGAGTTCAGTAAACTCAGGCAGATGATCGAACACGTGTGCGGCGCCCATGTCCATGAGCGCTTCGCGCGATTCGTGGCCACGGGTAATGCCAAGCGGGATAGCCTTTGCCTCGATGGCGGAGTGCATGTCGGCGCCCCAATCCCCGATATAGCAGGCGTGTGTCGTATCTGTGCCAAGTGCATCACACGCTTCGCGCACAGCGTCGGCTTTGTCAGTACGGCTTCCAGAGATATGGCCGACGTACTTGTTCAGCCCGTGTGTCTCGAGCCACATTGCGACGGCGTCGTGATTGTGGCTACTGACAACAAAGATGGGCATCTCCCACAGGTGAAGCAATTGGAATGTGGGAAGCACATCAAGAAATGGCTCCGTCGAATCATGATGGCCGTCGGAGTAGCGGCGGTACACCTGAAGATAGTCTGCGGTCGTGCATATGACGCCATACTTTGCGCAGAATTCTTCCAAGTCGTGTGAGTAGTCTCGCACAAACTTGGAGAATGTAGGCGTGCTATGCGCCTTAAGTTCCCGAAGCGAATGGCACAAGAATTGGTACGCGGGGTAGCCCGTGTCGCGGAGGACGCCATCAACGTCGAACCCGGCTGCCTTCAATGTAAACGACCCGTTCGGGAGGCGAAGATAGAGCGTATTCATCAGTATTCCCCTGCTGGAGTGATCTTCTCCCCTTTATGTACAGTGCCTGGAGAAAACAGTCAATTTCTAAAACTCCACTTCTTTGTATTCAAAACTGCCGACCGGAAATGGTTTTTCAGAACCTGTGAAAACACATTCTGCTTCTATTGTTTTACCTTCGGTGAGTACAAGCGGCATCCAATACGGGTCCGATGGCCACATATGGTCGAGCGGGAGTTTTGCACATTCGTGCCACTCAAATGGGCCCATCTCGTCTGATTCAGTTGGGTGGCCAGCATAGGTGTTGGTTACAAATACGTGCACATCGTGGTCGTACTCGGGTTTGTGTTCGAAGCGGAACATGATGTGCGCGACTTGCCTTAGATCTTCTACATGCACATCCAAACCACACTCTTCTTTTGTTTCGCGGCACGCACTTTGTTCTATCGTTTCCCCTTCCTCAACGCCTCCGCCAAACCCGTTCCAATACCCCGCACCAAATTTCTTTTTCTTTTTTGCGAGCAACACTTTCTCTCCGTCGACTATAAAAAGGAGTGATACGAGCCGCATATATAGAAGTCTACTCCTTTTTGGTACACTGACTATATGAAGCTGATTTCCTGGAACGTAAACGGCATCCGCGCAGTGCACAACAAAAAACTCTTTGTGCCGTTTTTGGAAGAGTACAAGCCCGACATTTTATGTTTGCAGGAGACAAAAGCACACCAACATCAAAGCGAAGTCGATTTGCCCGACTACGAAGAGTACTGGAATAGTGCCGAAAAAAAGGGATACAGCGGCACAGCGATTTTTACAAAAACAAAACCGCTCTCTGTCATACTTGGCATCCCAGAGGACATCGCAAAAAAATATAAGTTGAACGACGACGGCTACGGCGACCCAACAAAAGAGGGCCGCGTTATCGCGGCAGAATTTAAAAAGTTCTACGTGGTTACGGTGTATACGCCCAACTCCAAAGACGATCTCTCGCGCCTCACACTTCGCCACAAACAGTGGGACCCAGCGTTTTTGGCATACATGGAGCGTTTGCAAGAATCAAAGCCTGTCTTATTTTGCGGCGACTTAAACGTGGCGCACACCGCCATCGACTTAGCCAACCCCAAAGCAAACGTCGGCGAACATGGCTTTACCGACGAAGAACGCGAAGGCATCGACAAAATTTTGAAGGCTGGTTTCATCGACACATTCCGCCACCTGCACCCCGAAACACTTGGCGCCTATACGTGGTGGACGCACTGGGCAAATGCTCGCGCACGCAACGTCGGTTGGCGCATCGACTACTGGTTCGCTTCAAAAAAACTCGCGAAACATATAACAAGGGCAGAAATCTTGCCCGAAGTGATGGGCTCCGACCACTGCCCCGTACTCCTTGAGCTAGACCTCTAACAAAGGGTCGATAAACTTCCACTGCGCACGGATATATTCTATCGATGGGAAGAGCGTGTGGTCGCCGGCCATTGCAGCCCTAAGTAACAGTTCGTATTCCGGAATTTTATTTGAATGCTCGCTGAATATTTTTATTGAGCCGTCTTTGAATATAAGTTCGACTTCTTTTTTATTTTCTGGCATCCGCTTCCCTGCTTCGAGAATAATTTTTATATCCCCTGCTCTCGTTTCAATTTTGAAATACGTTTCAGTCTCTGAATCTGCCGCAACACCTTTGGTGTCTTTGTAGCCGTCGTACTGCGTGCGTTCAATTGTTGTAGGCGCATCGGGCGTTGGCAGCGGCACAAGCTGCTTCAAAATCTGCAGCATGTGGTTTTGGCCGACATCGCGCAGCGTGCCGAGTTTGTCGTATGTGCTCCCCCGCTTCTCTACCCCAGCAGTTTCGAGCAGGCGGATGTGAATTTCTGCAATCGCTTCCCTCTCAGTATGTAACTCCCCTAACTCGCGCACCCAGTCTTTGGCCGCGTAGTGGTCGTTGATAAAAATATTTTGCTCGTCGGTGATGTCTTTGAGTAACGCATACAATTCCTCGGCCTCTTCCCCACTTCGGCCAAATGGCTTCTCGAGCATGATTTTTACATCCCGGCTAAAGCCTGCCGCTTTCATATTCAGGAGCGCTTCTTTATAGAGCGCCGGTGCGATGCAGAAATAAAACAGCGCCTCCTCCCCTGCCAGCTTTTCTTTTATATCCAAAAACGTCTGTAGCTCGCTTGTGTCGCCCTGCACAAAATCAAACTGTGATGGGATGTTCACTTCGTTCCGCGGCTTGCGCGAGACTCCAATAACGTCCAACTGCAGCTTCTCTAACGCTGGGATAACCTTCGCCCTCATCAAATCCCCCGTTACCCCGAATGCGACGAATTTCATACTCTAACTATACGCCTCCCAAAAGAAAAAGCCGTCCCGATGAGCGGAACGGTTTTTGTGTCCTAGAACACACTCAGGACGTGGCCCCACCATTCTTGCTGGAGCAGCCGCGGGTCGATTGTGGAGAGTGTACAGTGATGCCGGAGCATAAACCCACTGCCGCCAGAAAAAAGTATGCAGCCAAGATCCGCAATGAGGAAAATGGGCATCAACAACGGGAAAGGCCTTTGTCTGAGAAGCCCATTTCCGTAGTCCGAACAAAAGAAGAGCGTACAAGGCACTGCAGGAAAACAGAGTGCCCACAGCAGAACAGTATCTTGAGTACACATGCGAGTTTCCCTTGAGTATGAAAGTACTTCTATTCGAACGTTTTGCTCTATGAATCCACGAACCATTCGCAGACTCAATTGAGAGAAGAAGATAAAGCTTCTTCACATACACTAACTACCCTTCCTTAGTTTTAAGAACAAAGGCAATAAAATCCGGATGTGCTTGGGTATCGAGTACCTCGCTTTCCGCAATGTCCAGAATCTGGAGTCCGTGCTTCTTAAATAGCTGTATGTAGTACGACAGCGGGCGGTGGTAGTCAGTAAATTCGATGCCGTTTTCATGCACAATCTTTTTATACTTGAATTCTTTGTCGTACTTTGGGTTCCACACATGTGAACGGATGCGTTTTGTTACAATGCCAACAGTTAAATAGTCGCTGCATGGGTTGCAAAGACTCACAATAATGGGCGCGCCATCTTTTGCGAGAATTTTTAAATTCTCAAGCATCACATCCTGGTCTTTTTTCTTGAGTATGCAGAGTACAAGGTTAGATGTTACAAGATCGAACTTTCCGGCAAGGGTCGGAAGCTTTTTTACAAATTCTGTGTTGGTATAAAACCTAGGTTTTGTATATTGAGATTTTGCTTGTGCCACCATTCCATCGGCTTCGTCGAAGGCCTCAGTCGCATATCCTTTCTGTGATACTGCGTCTGCAAACTCTCCCCATCCGCAGCCATAGTCGAATGCTGTTCCAGACTTTGGGGCGTATTTTTTAATAAGCGAAAATAGTTTTTCATTCAAAACGCGGTTTTTTGCGTCTTGGATTTTCGGTGCCTTTTTAGATAATGTATTCCATTCGTTTGCCATATAGTTATTTTTTGCGGAGCACAAAGTAGATAAAGTCAGGGAAGAGTTGTGTGCCCAAGGTGTCGCTTTCAGCAATGTCTACAATCTCGAGACCATGTTTCTTGAAGAGTTCGACATAATATTCAAGCGGGCGATGATAGTCTGTAAACTCAAGGCCGTTTTCATGCACAATTTTAGTATGCTGGAATTCTTTTTCGTACGATGCGTTCGCCGGAAGTATACGATGCGTTACGATGCTGTCGCGCATGTCGTCAAAGGCCGGGTGGCAAAAACTTAGTAGCAGCGTGCCATTATCATTGAGCAAGCGCTTCATATTTTCTATCAACACCCCGTGCTCTTCTTTTTTGGTAATACAGAGCCAAAGGTTCGAGTAGACCATGTCGAACTTATGCTCAAGTAACGGAAGTGTTTTGTAGAATTCTTCTTTTGTAAGGAAAGTCGGCTTTGTAAATTTCTTTTTTGCAGAAGCAAGCAGACGCTCTGATTCGTTAATTGCAGTCACAGCGTAGCCTTTGTCTGCAAGGATGTTTGCATGTTCGCCCCACTCGCAGTAGTAATCGAATATTTTCCCGCCTTTAGAAACATATGTGCGCACGAGTTTTGTAAATATTCCATCGAATACAAGGCCTTTTGCCTTTTGAATTTTCTTTGTCTGTGCCGCAATTGTTGACCACTCATTGGCGATAGCTTCCATGCGCGCCTCACGACTTGTCATATGTGTTGGTTTTTCAACGCGGAAGCACCCAACGTATAGCACGTCGATACCAGTACGCAGGAAGGTGTTTAGTGCGTCGCGCGGAGTCTCTGGCACCGATTCGTTGTCATTAAGTGATGTGTTTAACACAATTGGAACACCAGTTTCTTTAAAGAAAGCTGAGATAAGTGCGTGATAGCGCCCGTTATCTTCTTTGCGTACTGTTTGGATGCGCGCACTACCATCAAAATGTGTCCCTGAAGGCATTTTATCTGGATGCAACACGTCAGCATTCAGTATCATGTACGGTGCAGGCACTGAAATGTCGAACCACTTTGATGCTTCTTCCGCGAGGACGCTTGGCGCAAATGGGCGGAAATGTTCGCGATGTTTAACTTTGTGATTCAGGATGTCTTTCATCTCCGGATTGCGCGGGTCTGCAACAATGCTGCGATTGCCCAATGCGCGCGGGCCCATTTCGCTACGGCCCTGAAACCATCCAACTACTTTGCCCTCTGCAATATCATGGGCCGCTGCCGTTGTCAGTGTTGAGAGATCAAGTTTTTTATGTGTGATCATGGGTTCATTCGAAAGCGCATCGAGTATTTCCGCTTCGCTATACTCCTTGCCTTGGTAGACGGACATCTCTTTACGGACTGCATGGGCGCTATCGAATACGTTCAGTGCCCAGAATGCATCGCCCAAACATTGACCGCTGTCCCCCGCTGCCGGCTGGATGTAAATGTTTTCAATGCCAGCGTGGTCGAGCAATGCACGGTTAGACACTGCGTTGAGTCCTACGCCGCCCGCGATGCAGAGATTTTTTATGCCAGTTTTCTCTACGAGGTGTTTTACTTTGTGTATGAGCGCGCGGTCTAATTCACGTTGTATGAGCCACGCTACATCTTCTATGTCCTCATTTATTTCTTCAGTTGGTTTGCGCGCAGATATATTTATGCCGTGTTCAGCAAGCCACCGCTCAATAACTTTAGGAGAACCTTCGCGTGTGCGGTCGCTGTCGGGCACTAAACATGTAACTTTACCTTCTGGCAAAAGCTCAAACACCCGCACGTCTTTAAAACGATTGCGTTTTGAGCCATATGCAGAAAGGCCCATCAACTTACCTGCATATTTGTAGCCTGGAAATCCGCAGAAATATGTAAAGTAGCGATACACGCCACCAAATCCGTTTTCCTGCGGACCTATTTCCTCACGTTCAAGCAGATCTAATTCTTTTCCATTGCCTAAAAAGTAACTGCTGTGCTCGAACTGATTTTCCCAATAGCGGTTTTGATTTTTTGTTCCTGACTTAAAACTATTTCCAAGCATATTGCCATCGCCGTCGAGAACCATAACAATCGCTTTTTCAAATGGTGATGGCCAAAATGCGCTATATGCAT
The DNA here is from genome assembly GCA_029288895.1 of Candidatus Adlerbacteria bacterium. Classification (GTDB taxonomy): domain Bacteria; phylum Patescibacteriota; class Minisyncoccia; order Phycocordibacterales; family SBAW01; genus GWA1-54-10. The sequence goes on from JARIGK010000004.1 coordinate 63,062, forward strand.
GCGAAAGATGGTGCCCGCACACTCGTATTTTTGAAAGCGGCACGCTAAACCCGCGTTTCTCGAGTTGTTTTTGAACATCCTGTTCGCGTGCTTTGATATCGAGACATGAGCTTGCGACAAAGAGATCTATGTCATCTATAGAAAGATTGTTGTTTTCAAGTATGTAATTGATGCTCTGCACAAAGCCGGCATCGTATTGCTTACGAGTAAGACGCTCTTCATTGATAAGCATCTTTACTTCCCCATCTACTACCAAACACGCGCCGCCGTTGTCGAGCGGAAGCCCGTATGAGTTATGTTCTAGATTAAATCCCAGTATTTTCATAGTTTTTCTTTATGAGTCTGCGAATTTAGTTCGCAGACTCAATCAAGGGGAGAAATTACTTTCTCCCAGTTCATAGGTGAGAGCATGGCGCGTACCACTTTCGCAGTAGCGCTCCAGAAGCATTTCTGCTTCCTCGACCCTTCCCTGGCGGGTAAGGTACATGCACATCGCCTGAACGGTCTCGTCGTTCAAACGATGCTGCACCCAGCAGCGTTCGTCTCCCAAAATAGAGGAGACAATAACGCCGACGTAGACTTTATGAGCCATAGGCCCTCCTTTCTTGCCGCGGGATTGCAGCCATGTTGTGTGGAAAGTACTTCTATTTGAACGTTTTGCTCTATAAGCCATCGATTTCTACAATCAAAGGCTTAATTGAGAGGAGAAGGTGTCAGTTTCTCCTTGATAGTTTTGGCCTTACTGCCCCGATTTCTCGGGTACTCAGACCTTCTGTTGCCAACCCGGATATCAGCCGGGTCCGGACTAGAGGCGACACACAATCTCATCTTCTGGTTCCCACGGGAGGCCTTTAGGGCCCCGTAAGTCCCACTTGTGAGACCATGTACCATCGACTTTTAGGTCGATAGTACATACGTTTCCACAAAGCATGAGAAGGTGAAGTTTTCTAGATTGTTTTTGCCCCTTTAAGGCATCCACAATCGTAAAAATGTCGGCTAGATCACACCTTGCACGGCCAGCTTTTTCGACAAGTTTCCATACTTTAGAAACAGGCGAAGTCTCTGTGAGATAGAGACTACGAGCTGGCAACTTAACCAAGCGAACCAACTTGATCTCCTGGCGAGTATCCATGACCGTAAGGTCATAGTAGAGTTCGGCGAAGATAGGGAAGTTGATAGCGGCGGCATCGATACGGGCCATTTGTATTTCCTCTGCCCTATTTGGGCGTTGCTTGTATGTGTGAAAGTACTTCTATTTGAACGTTTTGCTCTATAAGCCATCAATTTGGTTGGAATTAAAGGCTTAATTGAGGGGAGGTCGATTGCTCGACCTCCCGAACTAGTTCTTCTGCCCTCGTGTGGCGATGAGGCCCCATACCAGTGCCACAACAACGACGGCAGCGATAAGGCAGATGATCACTACGGCGCCCTGGCCATCCGACTGAGACGCGGCATTGGATACGGCGTATGCTTGGTAACCCTTCATGACTCTCTCCTCTGCCCTATTGGGCGGTTTTTCGATGTACTGAGTGAACTGATATAAGAATAGCACGGTAAAACAGTAATGTCAATAAATATTGATGATAAAAAATTGACAGAAAAGCATTGATAATGCTAGAGTTTTAGAGAAGATGTCAAAAAATATTGATGATAATCCAAATAAGGAGTTGCTGGCAAAGCTCGCGGAATTAGGCCTCTCCGATAAGGAGGCTCGGGTCTATATGGCCCTCCTGCCCCGACAGGATACGGGTACTTCTAACCTTATTCGGGCCACCGGCCTCCATGGGCAGTTTGTATACACCGCTTTGGAGCGGCTCGAAGAGATGGGCCTGGCCAAACACGTGGTCCAAAACGGCCGGAAGAAGTTTAGTGCCGGCAGCCCCGAACGCATTCTGGCCTTGGTTGAGGAAAAGAAGCTCGCCGCCCAGCAGGTGGTCCGCCAGCTTGCACAGCAGTTTGCCGGCAAGCACGAACAGAGCTTCGAGGTCTTCCAGGGCGATACATCCTTTATTGCCCATGAGTTTGCCCTGCTTGAGGCCTGCCCGGATGGCAGCTCTATAGACATCATTGCCGGCAGTGGCGACAAATATGTGGACATTTTTGGGGTGGAACTGAACGAATATGAGCGTATCCGTATAGAAAAGAAGGTCGCCTTGCGCTATATAAGCACCTCTGGCAACCAGAATTACTTGAAAATAATGGCTCAAACTAGGCCTTTTTTCGAATATCGGGTCCTCCCCCAGTCGGCGCCCCAGGTAGACACAGATATATATGAGGACAAGATCAATTTTATGATATACGGCCAGCCCGTGGTCTCGTTTACGTTTACAAATAAGGAGGTGGCGAAGGGATACAAAGGCTTTTTTGATGTTTTGTGGAATTTATCCACTCAATAAAGGGGTTTTTGGGTACAACAAAGGCCCAACGCGATATCAAACCTCCAGGAGAAATATGTTAGGAAGTTTTAAGACACTGCTTTGGGCCTGGTTACCTCGCTTCTCGAACAACTTTGAAGGAACTACGCACATTGATCTTAGATACGATATCTCTGTTCCAAAAATTTGAAGAATGGGTGCAGATTCGTATATGAATCAACTTTTTCGAACGAAAGTTGGTCCGGAAATGAGAGCAACACGATGCGTGTGCGCTACACTCTGTGGGAAGAACTGTTTTGCAAGGACTCCTTAATCCAGGGCAGGAAATTAATTTGTCTTATTGCTTGTATGGTCCGCTGTTAATACTACGGTTATAAAGGACACTGTAAAGGACATATAAGAGACAAACTGGGGATAAGCCTTATGAGACAAAGTATTTCTTCTCTATGTCTTTTATATCCTCTGCCTCTGCAGCATCTTTTTTCTCTTTCCCTGCCTCACCCAGCTTTATAAGCTCAGCGTCAGAAAGTGTATGTAAATCAAGGAGTTTTTGCGAAAGATACTCTTTTGTATTGCGTGCCGGGTCGTCCAAGACCTCTTCCAATAGCGCATGGAGCATCCAGCCCAAACGCGGGCCGGCCTTCTCCCCTGTTATGTCCATGACATCTTTGCCATTTACGGCCAACATTGCCACCGAAATTGGGTCGCGCAGCGCTTGTTCGATCATTGCCTGATATTTGCGTAGACGGAAGGGCTGTTCTTTAGGCCTACCGGTCCCTATACGGTCGCATATGCGTAGTTTCACTAGGTTTTCGATATGATCCCTACCTACGTTGGTTATGATGCGCCTGACGGCAGATAACGTGATTTTGTCGGGGTCAGAAAAGAACATGTGCCAACGCACCAGGGTTGAGACCGTATCTATGGTTTCACGTGTAAACTTGAGGTTCTCAAGCGTCTTTTTAGCTATTTTGGCCCCTACCACCTCGTGGCCATGGAAGGTCCAGTCATGTTTCTCATCACTCCAGCGGCGGCTGGCAGGCTTGCCGATGTCGTGTAACAAGGCGGCCAAACGTACTTCAAAGCCCCAGCCCTTGTCTGCGGCATGCTGCAGCGAACGTAGGTTGTGCTCAAAGACATCGAAGCTATGAGCCTGGTTTTGCTCGATATCAATTCCCTTCTGTAACTCTGGCACGATATATCCCAAAATACCTATATTTTGAGCCAAAATAACCGCATCCATCGGCTTTTGGGAGTTCACGATCCGGATAAATTCGTCGCGGATGCGCTCTTTCGAGATCCTGGCCAGCTGCCCCGCACACTGTTTCATGGCCTCTTTGGTGTGTTCTTCGATAGAAAAGCCAAGTTCTGCCGATATACGGATGGCGCGCATAATGCGCAGCGCATCTTCGGCAAAGCGCTCTTCTGGTTCCCCTACTGCCCGCAAAATGCCCGCCGAAGTGTCCTTAATGCCCCCGTAGAGGTCCAAGAGCTGCTGTGTCGCTGGGTTGTAGGCAAGCGCGTTAATCGTAAAATCACGGCGTTTCAGGTCGTCTTCGATGTGCTGGCTAAACTGTACCGAGTCTGGGCGGCGAGCATCGCTGTACTTCCCTTCTGTGCGGTACGGCGTGGCTTCGACTATCCGTACCGATTCATCCTCCGCACCCTCGTTCACGATGCCGACGGTGCCAAAATCGTTGGTATAAAAGGTGTTTTCGAATAACCCCTGGATCTGCTCGGGCGTGGCATTGGTGGTGATATCCCAGTCTTTGGGACGGCGGCCAAGGAGCATGTCGCGCACGCACCCCCCTACTATCCAGGCCTCAAAGCCCGCCTTTGTAAGGGTCTCTGTTATTCGTGAAACTTCCGCAGGGATTTGGTTTCGTAAGAGCTCCATGGCACAATTTTACCACGGGCAATATATGCTCCTGTGGTGAAATGGATATCACGGCTGGCTTCGAACCAGCTGTTCCAGGTTCGAGTCCTGGCGGGAGCACACGTTCGACCAGTTTTGCTCGCTCAGTGTGTAGAGCTGTGCTATAGTCTTCATTGTTCAGAACGCGGATATGGTTTAGTGGTAGAACACCTCCTTGCCAAGGAGGAGACGGGAGTTCGATTCTCCCTATCCGCACCGAGGTTTCTCAAAGCCCCCTTATAAGACACATTTGTGGATAAAAGTGGGGAGAAGTGTATAAAAGACGTCTTTTAAGGCTTTTGTACGTTTCATATGTAACGTTTCCCTCACAAAGGTTCACGTGTAACACCTGTGGGGTATGGAAAAGACTAAAAAGCGTAGAATAGGTGACATTGGCGAAGAGGTAGCTTCGAAATATCTAGTAAAGAAGGGCTATTCTATAGTCGGGAGGAACTATCTCAAACCTTGGGGTGAGTTGGATATCATAGCCACGAAGGGTGGGAAACTACACTTTGTAGAGGTAAAGACAGTTTCACGTGAATCGGGTAGGGGGCAAAAAGGCCGCCCCGAGGACAATATGCATGAATATAAGTTGAAGAGGCTGCACCGAGCTATCCAGACCTACCTGCTCGAGAAGAAGATGGGGAGTGGGGTAGAGTGGCAGCTCGATCTGGCTTGTGTTTATTTGGATTTTTCGACTAAGCGCGCTACAGTTGAGCTCTTGGAGAATATTATCCTCTGAGATGTCGTAAAGGACATAAAAGACACGGGACGTAGTATAGTGGTAGTACACTTGCTTTGGGAGCATGTAGTCCGAGTTCGATTCTCGGCGTCCCGACCAAAAACAATAGGATATGCAACGTATAACGCTTACGACACAGCCAGCAGCAGGGTATGAACTGCTCGATTCTGGAAGGGAAGAGAAGCTCGAGCGTTTTGGAGACGTTGTATTGCGCCGCCCCGACCCGCAAGCGTTGTGGGAAAAGCACTTGGGCGAAGGGGAGTGGAATGCTGCAAACGGCACCTACGTGCGCGAAAGTGGGGAAGCGGGGAAATGGACAGGCACTATCCCCAAAGAATGGCAGATCGAATTTGGCGGCCTCAATTTTTTACTAAAACCAACAAGTTTTAAACACACCGGTTTGTTTCCCGAGCAGGAGCAGAATTGGCACTGGAGCGCAGAACAAATTAAAGGGGCGGAAAGGGAAGTGAACGTACTCAACCTGTTTGGCTATACCGGCGGGGCGACGCTTGCGGCAGCAAAAGCTGGTGCGAAAGTCACTCACGTTGATGCGTCGAAGACTGCAGTAGCCTGGGCGCGCCACAATGCCGAGCTTTCGGGTTTACAAGATGCGCCGGTGCGCTGGATCGTCGAAGACGTGCTTACATTTGTCGAGCGTGAGATAAAGCGCGGCACGAAGTACGATGCCATGGTGATGGACCCACCAGCCTTTGGCCACGGGCCAGCAGGGGAATTGTGGAAAATCGAAGAGAGCTTCTTGCAATTGATGAAGCTACTGCCCGAGCTTCTTACAGAAAAGCCATTGTTTGTTTTGATAAACGGCTATGCAGCAGGATATTCGCCATTGGCATTTGCATATAACTTAGAGCCGCTCAAGCAGAAGTTTGGCGGCGATATCGAATACGGTGATATAGAAATTGCCGAAAAAGACGGCCGCGTGTTGCCGTGCGGTATCTTTGCACGGTGGAAAACTCAGGCTTGACCGTACAGCAGAGCGGGCGTACGGTAGAGATATGGAACGCGCAGCAAGCACAAATTACTTTTTTAAGTGGTTTACCTCGTCCCTCGAGGGTTTTGTGCTGCGGTAGTTCATACGAATACCGAAACAACCACAAGACTCTCGAAAGGGGGTCTTGTTTCGTTTTGGATGGTTCTGGTTCTTTTTGAAAGAGGAGGAGAGAAAATGAAGCACTTTCTGTGGCCTGATGTAGATGGACATCCGGCATTTAGGGAAAAGGACCCTGAGCTCAAACACATGAGTGTTGCTCTCCAGTATGGTATCGCTACCGTACAGTCGAGAGACGCGACCTTGGAAGACCTGCAGGCCATCAAGGCCAATATCGAAAAGCTCTACGAAGGTAAGCCTACAAGCGGCTATACCCAAAGCGTTATCAATGCGCTTGAGCAAAGGCTCATTCCACCGGGGCCTAAGGAGATGCAAGGTTTCGAGCACCAAGCTCTCACCGATTAAGTGCGAAGCCGAGTAGCAATGCTCGGCTTTTTCTTTTTATTTTTTAAGGGCTTTGAAGAGTGTTTGGGTTTCGCTTGCGCCTGTTGTTGCGGCAAAGTCCGCAGCTTTTTGTTTGAGGTCGCCTTTAAGCAGGGGTATAAGCCCACCCAACCCCGCTTCGTTTAAACTTCTATTGATATAGGCGAGGGTAATGCCATGCAGTTCGCGAGTAGCAGTGCTGTCGCCCGCGCTTGCGGTTGCAACAATGGCCTGCAGCGCGCCATCTTGCATGCGCACAATACCGCCACCCGATGAACCCGCTTGCGAAACAACGGTGCCGCCCACAGACACAACATCAGGGTAGCCACGGTCGTCGAACGCGTAGATTTGCTCGACGGTCGAAATAGCCGTGCTGATGTAGAGACTCATTTCAATGGTGATGCCTTGCAAATAGCCCGCCGGGTAGCTTGCGATCATCATAGGCAGGCCTTGCACGGGCTCGTCCAAAGTTAATGGGAGGTAGGGGAAGTGTGCGGGCAATGTGCCATTTGGGTCGGTTGTCGAGGTGATAAGCAAAAAGGCGTAGTCATTTTCGCCCGTACCCAGTTCGGTATCTGAGGTAATCTGCGATGCGTTTGCATCGACCCATGCGGGCGGCAAGTAGAGGAGTTGTGCATGATATTTCGGTGTTGCGGGGCTGCCGGTGCGCACGACGCAGTCGACATTGCCGGGCACCAGGTAGTCGCGCAACAACAAGTATTGCCCAACATGCGCATTTGTCAGTACAACGCCCGCGCCCGAAATCAGCACGCCGCTGCCAGAGATTGGGTTTAAGTATCCGCCGCCGCGGGTGGTGCACAAAATATTAACTGCTGCCGCACGCGCCATGTCGTTGACTTGTGATTGGGGCAGGGCAAGGGGGATAACCACAGATGTCGCTAATGCCGAAGTAGAACTTTGTCCCGGTTCGCCAGAAGCCGCGGATATGTTCTGCGCAGGTTTGGTTGTCTTCGGCGTGCTAGTTGCAATAAGGTTCGCCGTTTTCTTATTTTTAACAATAGGGAAAGAATGAGTGACAGGTGTCGTTGAGGTTGCAGTCGACACGACCGTAACAGCAGGGTGGGGGACAAAGCCAGCAAACACGCCGTGCGCTGTCAGGAAGAGCGAAAGGAGAGCGTGTTTGAGAAATGCCAACGCAGCTTGCATAGGCTCAGTATACAATTTAGTCTGTAGAAGTTCGCGCAATAAAAAGCGGGATTAGTTTAGTGGTAGAACATCAGTTTTCCAAACTGAGAGTGCCGGTCCGATTCCGGCATCCCGCACTTATATGACATCTGTCCCCGAAGAAATAAAAAAAGTGGTGGGGAACACAGAAGGGCCTGTCAGCATGATTTTGGCAGGCGTACACGGTGACGAATTGTGCGGCGTCTCTGCCCTGCAAGAGATTTTTAACTCTCTGGAGATAGAGCGGGGGACGGTGTTATATGGGTTTGGCAACCCCCGAGCCATTGCCACGGGGAAGCGCTTCGTCGAAAAAAATCTTAATAGGATGTTTAAACCCGATGCAGATCTAACTGATGAAGAAAAACAAAGTTATGATTATGACCGTGCACAGTATCTAAAAAAATATTTCGATACAGCGGAGGCACTGCTCGATATTCATTCGAACCCCTGGCGCGAAGAGAAAACATTCGTCATATGTGAAAAGAATGGATTTGAACTAGCAGGATCTTTGCCGACAGACATTGTTGTATCGGGTTTTGATGCGGCGGAGCCGGGCGGCACTGACTACTATATGAATAGAGGGGGGAAGATTGGTATTTGTTTTGAAGCGGGCTATTTGGATGACGCGTTTTCGAGAGCCACAGCAAAAGTTGCAATAGAAAATTTTTTAGAAGCACGGGGGCATACCACACGCGCGATTTTGCCTCGTGCACAGAAAAAACTGAACGTATTTAAAAAAGGCCTCTCGCGCAGCGATGCGTTTGTTCTTACTCGACCATTTGCCAATTTTGAGGCGCTTAAAGAGGGGGAATTGATCGGAACTGATGGAGCTGAAGAAGTGCGAGCGCCGAGAGCGTGCCACATCCTATTTGCCCGCAATGGAAAGTTCAAAGGGGATGAAATTTTCCTCCTGTGCGATGAGACGAAGCCTGAGTGGTAGTATTCCTAGTATGGGGACCGAATCGAAATTTCTCACGAATCTAAAGAAGCTGGCGCTCTCTACCAAAGAGAGTATTGATTTAAGCGATTTTACTAACTATACAGAGAAAAATATACATATAACAAAAGAACCGTTTCCTCATTTTATTGCAGAAAATTTCTTTAAACCGGAGATCTATGATGCCTTGTGTAAAGAATTTAATGCCGTTATGGAGCGCGGCTTATCCAATTCCAAAGGAGGAGATTTTAATAAATTCCACGCGTTTGATATTGACTATGATGGGTATCTCTATGTGCCTGCCCCGACGTTAGCGCGCGACAACCCGCTTCGGCTGTTTTACAGCCTCGAATGGAATATGTTTTTTTCAAAATTATTCCGACAATTTACATCGTTCGAGACATCGTTTGTGCTTCACCATCACCCGCCAGGCGACAGAACGGGTTTTGTTCATCACGACTTTTCGGACAAACGATTCCACGAACGCTCGGTCCTTCTTAATGGAGTAATTGCGCCCGAAATAAAAACTGGCGCTGCAGCGCGCAGACGAGTAATTTCACTCCTTATATATATTAATAATCCTGTGTGGCAGGAAGGTGACGGAGGAGAGACGGCTATCTATGCTGCAGATAAAACTATAGTGATAAAGAAAATACCTCCAATCAATAATACGCTGTTTGCGTTTCAGACATCGCCTGTATCTTTCCATGCCTTTCAGGCGAACAAAAAGGACCGCAACTGTCTTGTGCAATGGTTCCATATGCCGCCAGAATTACTCTAAACATATGCCGAAGAAAAAACTTTTATTTGTTGGAGCAGGCGGAGAGCTGGCATCAAAAGTTCTACCGCTATTGTCGAAGTCATATGACATCGTTGGTATTGCAGGTAGGCGGGATGATCTGCGCCCATATTGTGTTGAAATGTATAAAGGTAATTTACTTACCGGCTACCAACAGCTTTTTGAAACAGCATTTCGCGCACATCAATTCGATATAATTATTTGGAACCCTGTGCGTTATTTTTTTACTTCTTTGATGCAGAGTACGCGCGAAAGTTTACATACAGAATTTGATATTGCAGTTGCGCTCGCTGTCGAGTGTCTAAAAACAGCTCGCAAAGAGCAAAATTTTTCTGGCACATTTGTATTAGTTTCGAGCCTGTCCGCATTTGGGTACAGAAAAGATCTTGCCACGTATTCGATTGTAAAAAATGCTCAAGTTAGATTCGCCAAAGTGCTGGCCGAGGAATTGAAAGGTGCTGTAGTGGTAAAAATAGTTGCCCCTGGTTCTGTGCGGGCAATACCTACGGAAAGTCTGGGGAAAGCCTTTATTTCAAGCCTAGAAAATGAATATCCAGAGCGGGTCTTGTATACCGTTCAATAGACTTGCTTTTTCTTATAAAAATGTTATTATAAATTACCCTAGAAATCTCTAGGATATCTCATCAACAGACAGAGAAGAGGGAGTTCTTTCCATGCGTACCATTATTCTCGCTGGCTCCGCCGCCGTCGCGATGTCCCTGAGCGTATCCACCGCGTTTGCGGCAAGCCCCAACCAGGCGATCATCGACAAGAGCTGCTGGGGTTTTTACGATGCTGCGCTGGGTGGCAACGGAGTCAAGCTGGAACGGCCCGAAGCGGCGTTCAAGTTCTCGGTCAAGGCGGACGGCTCGTTCGTCTTCACTGCGAAGGCTGGTGCTGCCGCGCGCAAGAACTGGAATGGCGCCTCGGGCAACGACTACCTCACCCAGAAGGAGGCGCAGTACCAGCCGCTTCCTGACGGCGGCCTGCAATTTGCCAATCAGTCGGCGCATTCCTACTACACGCTGACTCCTGCGGCTTCCCAGTCCGGCGACGCTCCTGGTTCGGTGCGTTTCTCGGTGCTGTACAAGCACAACCAGGGTACAGCCAACGGTGAAGCGTTCTGTAAGTAACAGGTAGCGATGCCAGGGCGAGTGTTTGGGCCCGTATAGCGATATGCGGGCCTTTTCTTTTGGGAAAGCACTTTGTGCTTGTATGATTACGGGGCTAACTTCATATGGAACCCGTTACACAATTTTCTCAAACTTTCAGAAAGGATAGATTTGGTTTTGAGAAAAATTACACTCTTTCTGAAGCTGTTGAGCTTTTCATAAAACCATGTGGTCGTTTTAAATCACCCCTCTCTTGGAAAGATAAGCTGGAAATATTCATAGCGAAATTCGTGAGCCGTTCGCGAATTTTTAATACTATAGTGGCTCTCCCTGTGTACGATATTTCCCCTAACTGGCAAATACTTTTAAATTATCTCGCCAAAGAAGGTGTTATTGTAAGACCAACATTCCATCCATTTTTGCAGCATAATGACTACCCTCCGTCCCATACGGTATATCTTGTGTCGCATCTTGATCAGAAGGTAACTGATGGGAAATTGGAGCGCGATCAAATCACTGCTTTTGGTAATGGCCCAAGATTTGAAGATGCGTATGGGAAAGCGGTTGGTGAAATGCTCGAGCGCTATACGCTCGCGCTCTTTCGAATAAAAGATTTATTGTTTTGTTCGCGTGTGGAACTTGTACAAAAGGGGGAACTAGTCCTCGATATTAGTGCTAAGCCACAATTTCTGCCCTGGCAGAAAGAGCATTTTAAAGAGCTGGGCGCAACAGATCGCACGACGTTGTCGTGGGTTGAGGGCAGAGAACTTATTTCTAATAGGCGCGCCTACGTTCCGGCGCAGCTTATATTCTGGAGTCGAACTGTATTGGGTGCGAAGTCGGATATGGTTGTTCTGCAGCAACCTACAAGTAATGGGCAAGCAGGTGGGTTTACTTTCGAAGAGAGTGTTCTTTCAGCGATATATGAAAATGTGGAGAGAGACGCATTCCTCATATATTGGCTCAACACCCTTTCTCCGAAACGTATTGCGCTTGATAGTATTCAAAATCCCGATGTTGTTTCTGTAATTGCCTCGGCACAGCGGTATGGTCTGGATTTGTATTTTCTTGATACAACGAGTGATATCGAGATACCAGCTTGTATATGTGTTGTCATGGACAGGCGAGGCCCAGAACCACGGTTGGCGATGGGGGGCGGTGCCGGATTTGATATTCAAAAAAATCTCCTATCGAGCGCAAATGAAGCAATTAGCGTGGCGCAAAACAATTATGCGTTTGATGTGCCTAAGAACTACAAACCATTTTTAGATACAACAATTACAAAAAAAGAGCGTATGGGCTTATGGCGCGGCTCTACAATGATTGAGCATTTTAATTTTTTCATTGGAGGGGAAGAGGTACCTCTTGAAGAAAGCCGTTTTGCAAACCTGGCGCGCACGTTTCCTTCAAAAAAAGAAGAATATTCATTTACACGTGAACTTTTTAAACACTTAGGAGAAGGGTACGAATTATATTGCTATCAAGCAAAACATGCAGTGCTTTCCAAATTGGGGTATGTGGTGACAAAAGTTGTCATACCTAAACTTGTACCTCTGTATTTGGCAGAGTATATGGCGACACTTGATGCGGAACGTTTGTATGAAGTCCCAAAAAAACTTGGGTTTGAAAACACCAAGCTCAATCCATGGCCCCATCCATTTCCATAGACTATGTACATAGATTTTTCAAAGCTCTTCCATAGAGCATCAAAAGATAGCCGAGATGGTGGTAGGGTGCATATACCAAGAGATTCCGCCCAGTGGCCCGATGCCTGGAAGACAACTTTCTATAAAGCATATAAGTCGCTTCCATCTATTATTCTCTCTCATTCGGACTTGCGAGCAGATCTTTTCTCTACTATCGTTTCTCGAACCTCAAGGAGAGGGCCATACAGCGAGACGCTCTCCAAAGACGAGCTTGCAACAATCTTGCTTTATTCATGCGGAAAGAAAAAAAATAACGATGGAACGAATCGTGCGCAACCGTCAGGTGGAGGTCGATACCCAATAGAAGCGTATGTGTTGATGTTTCGTTCATTGCCAGACGTTCCTGCAGGCATCTATCACTACAATGTAGAGAATCATACACTTGAGCGTTTAGCAGCTAAAGAATTTACGAAAGAAGATATTGCAAGATTATTTTCATACGAGTGGATACAGGATAGTTCTGCGGCAATTGTTTTAACCTCTGCTTTTGAGCGCACAAAAATGAAATACGGCCAGCGCGGCTATCGGTATGCAATGCTTGAAGCGGGGCATATCGGCCAAAATATTTGCCTTATTTCTCAGGCTTTGAATGTTCAGTGTTGTCCAATGGGCGGAAGCTTTGATGAAGGGCTAGAAAACATACTTGGTATAGACGGCGAGGATGAAAGTCTCGTCTACACACTTGTTTTGGGGAAATAATATAGCTCCAACATAAACTCCTGGTATACTTGGAGGTATGAGGAAAGTCCTCCGAACTGTCATACGCACTGCGGCACTCATTGCGTTCGCAGTATTTGTATTTTCTACAGGATTGGTAAATAAACTTGGGGGGTCAGCTGTAGAAAATCAAAAAAATAAACAAAAAGATCAGGATGATTTGCTCGCTTCCTTTACTGGTCCAGAGAAAGCATATGCGGATGCGCCCGCGGCTTGCAGTGGAAGTGATGCTTGTGGTGGGCAACCTCCGGATGCGTGCGGAGATGCCTGCGGCGCCGGCGCTTCGTCTTCCGGTGCGTCTGATGCTGGGGGCGGTCCTGGCCCAGGCCCCGACCCAGGCCCCGACCCAGGCCCTCATTGAGTAGAAAATAGTATAGAAAGAAAAACGCCCCGTTGTATTGACGGGGCGTTTCGCACTCGAATCTTCAGGGGTAGAGAATTTAAACCCCGCCCGTGCAGATGAACGTGACAGCGACAGGTTCATCGACGGTGTACTTGCCTCGCACCTCCCAGATTGGCTGGGGACGCGTGGCAGCCTTTAGATTGTAGCCGACGTTGTTCCACGACAGGATGTCGAAGTGGAACATGCCGTCCTTCTGCTGCTGCAGGGTAATGAAACCCCACTTCCTCGCCGTCGATTCGCCGTTCATCCGGCCCAGCACTTTGGCCGAATTGTCGGTGTCGAAGAGTAGCTTGAGCTGGATCTTTGGGAGCCAGCTGGCATATCCCTTAGGCTCACCGAGGCAAGTGCGCACCAAGCCTGTTTCCTTGCTGGGAAAGTCGGTGATGGCGGCGTTTGCTTGCAGCAACGACTTGCTTTGCCCAAACGCGGTCTGAGCGCCGAACGACAGTAGTGTGAGGGCCAAAAACGCCCCCAAGTTTGCGAAGAACTTCATCTGACCCTCCTTGTTGCTTGGAGAAATGCCTCCAAAATGCGTTCGTATCAATTGTACCACTATTTGAACAGTTTTGTCAAGTCATCCAGATTCGGCCTGTGGAAAGAGAGTTGGGGTAAAAAGAAGGGTGGTATTATTGAGCAAGAATAATATGAAAATTCGTACTACACTCCTTTTTATTTGCGTATTGTTGTTGTGTTGTGTGGCTGGCGCTGGCGGATATTATTACTTCAAAATATATCTGCCCGCGCGAGAACACACATTAGTTATGAATTCGATACAAGAATCTCACCCCGCACGCAACGCGCTTTATGCCGGTGACAATGCCACCGCGATCAGCACTTTGCGCAGTTTAATTGCTAAAGCTCCTACAAAAGAGGAGCGGGCACGTCTTCAACATCTCTTAATTCTAGGTCTTTTCAATATAGACAACGAAGCAGACACTTCAGAAGCTGTTTCACTTTCATACACGCTTATAAACGACTATTCAGTGCCTGCATGGATACGCGCATTGACTCTCAACCACCTCGCACTCTTTATGCATGGCGGCGGCGTAAATTTTTATAAGAAATATTTTACACAACCTCCACTTGATGCATTTATAAATACTTCCGGTAATGATTCGACAAGGGCGTGGACCGCATACTACAAAATCCTTGCACTTTCCGACGAGACGTACCCGACGTCATACGCAGAATATTCAATCGCTGGCAATTATTATGCAGGACTTCTCCTCAGTAGCCGTATAACTACTGACCAAACGCCTGAAGCGATTGCCACCTTAATGCAAAAATATGTTGCAGAAGGCGATACGCGTAATGATGCATATTTCTACTCCGCAGATACTATAATTATTGATGGTCTGTACCGTGCTCGAGCTATGGCATTGAGTAGTCGGATTTTGAAGAATAAGACCCCTTCTGACATTGAGCCGTACTTCAAAGCGGTTCAGACCACCATCGATCAATTCAAAGCTAAAGGTCAGGATATGAACCTGCCTGCAGTTGAAGCTGCCGTATTGAGATGGAGGTTTGCCTATGCTGATTTCCTACTAACCAATTTCGGAAACACACGAAACTCCTCTATTGTGACGCTTCTCGCCCCGTTTGGGTCTGCGGACGCCACTTCACCGGAAATAATAGGTCGACTAGAATCAATTGCTCTTATACCAACATTGAGCGCAAACGATCCGACCGTAGTAAAGGCAAAGAATTTGGCCGCAATCTCGCCTGAATTCAAAGCATTCTTGGTAGCAGAGGGAGTGAAATTCTAAATAGAATAGATGGATGGTACAGTTGGGTCATGTTTGTCGACCAACTAGATACGCTTTTTGGATTTTATAGATCGTTTAAGCAAATCCAGGGTGGTGTTGATGTGGCTCCTCTGCAACAAGAACTTTTTGATGAGGAAGGGAAATTAAAGTTTGCCACGCAGTCGCGTTGGCCTCATCACGAAGCAGGGCATATACAGCTGCGCTCTATGGTGCCGGTGCCGCACGGTTCGAAATTGTATTACGGGACGGTGACGGAAAGTATGGATACCCAGCTCTATCCACACTACCCATGCATCCGTGCGTGGGTCGAAGAATTTGCCGCAACGCATAATGCTCGCCTCGAACGCGTGCTCATTGCTGCCTTACCTGCACGTGCACGAATACATGCACATGCCGACCGTGGGTTTTACCACGCACCGCGCGACCGCTACCACTTGGTATTACAAAGCGATGGAAGTTATATGAAAAGCGCAGGGCAGGATGTCTTTATGAAAGAGGGCGACGTGTGGTGGCTCAACAACAAAGCGCGCCACGAGTCGTGGAATGATTCTGGCCACGCTCGCATACATCTTATTTTTGACCTCTATCCGAACAGTCTTTGGAAAAGAGTAGCTAACTATATATATTGGGTCTATCTAGGTCTCCGGCCTAATAGACTAAGCGTATATTACATAAATTGGCCCCGCACAAAACAGACGTCGAGCTAACTAAAGAATCTTTTTCCCGGGGCGCAGAGGGATGAACTCGATAGCCGGTGCCACATAGTCAAGAATCCATTGGAATTCATTTTCTATTGCTTCGGCAGTGTGCGCATATTCAATGGCGCTGTCCCATATGGAGAAGTTGTCCATACCAATGAGTCCGACGCGTTTGGTGCCCATCATGACCGCTATACGGGCCGCCTGAGCAGGGGAAAGCGATGAATGCTCCCAAATACTACGATCCATACCTTCGCCCGAGCGCGAAAGATGGTTTGCTGCAGAAATAAAGAGCATGTCCGGGTTCATACCCTGGACAACATCCCACATCGGATGAAGGTTCAAAAGGTTTTTATCAGTATTGGCACACGCATCGGTGATGTGTACAAAATGATGTTCTGGAGTTTTTACCTCAAACCCAAGGTGGCCTCGTTGGGGATTGGTAAAAGCACGGATGGTGAGATCGGGGAATGAATATTCGCGGGCTTCGTTACTTGCCTCAAATGTTATTTTTTCGTACAGATCTCCCAGTGCTGCTCGCAACCATGCATGATCATCTTCGGAGAGTGCAGGGCAGATAACTCGGATTGGTTTCAATCCGGCAAATTTGCGTATCGAGCCAAGCGGCGCATGATGGGTATGGAAGTGCGAAAGAAGAATAATGTCTGGTGTTAAATCGATCCCTTTAAACACGGGTCGAGGAATCAAAAAATCTATCGTACGCTGGAATGGCTGCAAGCCGCGCAGTACGGGGTTTTGGAACGTAGAAGAGTAAAGCCATGGGTCGACAACAAGCGAGCCATGTTCCGATTTGAGCCATACGCCTGCATGGCCAATAAAACGCAAACCAGGAGAAAATTCTTCCGTTGGATGAGTGCCTCGGTCAAGCTTTTTTAGAACATCCTGTGCTGCAGGGGATAGAAGTTGCATATACGGAACGTAGTGGTTTATTTCGAGCATCGTATCCTCATACATGGTGCCTGAAAGATGGTCTAGCGCGTTTGCAAGGAGCATATGCAATAAACCGGACATTTCTTCCTGTGTCAGCACGATGGGGGCGTGGGTATCTTTATGGAGAGCTGTATATTCCCCCGGATTTGTTTTTGATGAAAAAGATACCCGATCAATGACGGAAAATAGAGAAACTAAATGCAGTGCCTCGTCGCCGATAAGAAGCTGAACATGCTCCAAATCGTTTTTGTCTAGAATTTTTTCTGTAAAGTGTGACGTCCCGAATGCAGAATGGAAGAGCCCAGCTAACTGCACTGTTTCCGGCACTCTCCATGATGCAAGCGTTTCCTCTACTCGAGACAGGTGGTCAAAGAGAGTTCCGCCGCGCACATGCCGTATTTTATTAGCACCTTTGGAGTTTAAAAACGCTTTGGCAGTGAGGGTGGTAAGCGACATACGCTTAGTCTACCAAGTGCCTCAGCCAAAAACAAAAACAACCCTTTTCACCCGCCATTTGACATCCGCCCCTATATTCACTAGGTTCTGTACAGAGCAGGGGTCTCTCACAGGAGGAACAAATCCAATGGCGTATATGAAACGGGCTGCTTTGGCCCTGGTTGCAGCGCTTTCGCTGCTGGTCTGTGCCCACGAGGTATCGGCACAGGCGAATGCGTCGCTCGAGCAGAAGCTGCTTGGGAAGGCGTGGGTGGGTGCCGTGGATACGCGCCGGGCCAAGTGCACGACATGTCCTCCCAAGGCGGGCATGGAAATTGTCTTCAAGAAGACAAGCGCGGGCCTGGTGGCGGACATCTACTACCAGTCTGGTGGTGAAGCGTACGATCGCGCCAACCGCGGAAAGCGCGGGGCTCCGCACGATGGCGACATCAAGATCGTCTCTCGCCCCAACGGCACCTTCTATGGCGACAACAGATACCACTGGGAATTTGTTTTGTCGCAAGACGGCACGCTCGTGTGCAACCGCACGTTTAAGGCGGATAACGATCCCAACAAGCCGTTCAATTTCCGCCCAGCGAGCTGATGCGAAGTACAAGCCGCCCCTTTCTCGGGGGCGGCCTTTTCTTTTTAGTTAGCTGCGTTTCTTGAGCCGGAATGGGTCGGCGGGGTAGATACCTAAAATTCGTACTTCTTCTGAAAAATACTTCAAATCGGCAAGCGCATGCTGCATGAGAGGTTCTTCAGGGTGAGCCATGGCTTCCGCGTAAAATTCGGCTGTTTGGAAGTCGCCATTTACGTAGCTTTCAAGTTTTATAAGGTTAACGCCCGTTGTAGCAAAGCCGCCAAGTGCTTTAAAGAGCGCGCCTGGGGTGTTACGGACCTTAAAAAATAAGCTGGTAATAGTTGGTTTGCCTTTGTGTGACGCGCGAGGTTGTTTTGCAATCACAATAAAGCGAGTTGTGTTGCCTTTTTGGTCGGCAATATTTTTGGCAAGTATATCCAGGCCGTAGAGCTTGGCTGCAAGCGGGGAAGCGACCGCTGCTATATGTTTTTCGCCACTTTCTGACAATGCAAGTGCTGCTCCGGCGGTGTCGTCGACCACAACTGGCTTTATATGATGAGCGCGGAAGTATGCCCGGCACTGTGCGAGTGCGTGCACGTGACTGTGCGCTTCACGAATGTCGGGCAGTTTTGTACCGCGTACGGCTAGCAAACAGTGCTCGATAGGTTGGAAATGTTCGCCAATAATATGCGTGCCGCTTGTTGGCAAAATGCGATGCACGTCGGCAACGCGACCTGCAATAGAATTGTCAATCGGAATAACCGCATATGCTGCTTTGCCATTGCGAACGGCCAAGAAGGCATCTTCAAACATGGCGCACGGGAGAGTTGTGTGGCCAGGGAAGAGTGCGCGCGCCGCTAAGTCGGAATACGCGCCATGTTCTCCTTGGAAGGCAATCAGGAAAGTCTTTTCTGCCTTTGTAGACATAAAGTACATCAATGGTACGTGAGTATATGTGTATTTGAAATAGGCCAAATGTGAAAACAAAAAACACCCCATAAGGGGTGTTTTTGCCTAAGCGTATGGGAAATACTACTTAACTGCTTCTTTCAAAGCTTTTGCCGGCTGGAATTTCGGCACGCGCATCGAAGGGACCTGGACGGTCTCGCCGGTGCGAGGGTTGCGAGCAGTGCGAGCTGCGCGCATTTTGACCTTAAAGATACCAAGGCCTGCGATAGAGACGTCATCGTTCTTCTTGAGACCAGAGACGATGGAGTCGATCATCGCTTCGACAGCGCGTTCTGCGTCGGCTTTAGTGCCGCCGAGAACTCCCTGTACTTTTTCTGCAATATCCTGCTTGTTCATAGCTATAAACTAACGAGTAAAAAGGTGTTTGCCCTGCGCCCCTAGTATAGCTGGTGCAAAAAACCGCGCAACAGAGCCACGGGGATAGAAAAAATTGACAAATAGTATTTTTATTTCAAAAAAGTGCAATAAAAAAGCCCCCGCACATGTTGCGGGGGCTTACTTTTTGGCAAGAATTGCCCTACGCGGCCATCGGAAGTCCCAGCCGAACCGAGGATTTCTCGAGCCACGACCCAACCACGTTATTGATCAGGAACTCCAAGGTCGCACATTCTGCGTCGATCACCCTCGAGCCTTCGTTGGGGTAGTCGAAGATGGCAACGCCGGGGTAGTGTTGGTAGTTGGGCGCCTCGTCTTTCCCTCCCCAGAACACTTGCGACATCATAATGCACATGGCGCGCATCGTGGGGGAGCTCTTGTGGAGCGAAAAACCGCCTTCCCGGACAATCGACAGAGCCTGGTAGGGCTTATGAGGATGGCTCCCGAGTTCAGCGAGATTGTTCATCCGGCAGGAGTATTCCATCCCATCCAAACGGCTCATAGACGGTGGCTGGAGTGGGATAGCCCTCTTCTTTACTTCCTCGAGATGGAAGTCCTCGGGGAGATACAGGTGCTTCTCCAGTGCTTTGGTGATGTGGAATTTGACCACACGGGGGTTAAACCCGCCCGTGTTGTAAAAGATATGAATCTTGTTCGACAACAATGCCTCCTTACGTGGCGAACTGCCGAAGCGACTCTAGCAAAGATGAGGTATATACGCAAAACGTCCGCCATCCCTGGCCAGCCAAAGGCCAACCATATGGGACAGAGGACGTCTGCGCGAACGAATCCACACTAATTATACACAAAAGCGTGAACAAGTCATGAAGTAGAAAACTTTTTACGATTTATTCCACACCATCTCAAAAATTTCTCGCACAGTTTTTGCAACATCAGCGTTTTCTATCGCAACACCTTGGAGATTTTTATAATCTTGGATGCGTACCACATCGCCCACGACATCAATTGCCACTTCTGATGAGTATTGTTCGTAGGGAACTGTCTTTACTGTGCGGTTTATGCCTGCGTCCATGTCGCGGTAGTCCTTTAGCGAGTCATGCGCGGGGGCAATAACGCGTTGCTGTATATTGTTTTTCTTGATAGACGCCACCCATTCGTTTTTGAAATAGCGAACGAGTTCTGGGTCGGCATTCATATCTGTCGCATAAAACCCAACCAATTCTTTGCCGGCCCCGTCCTTTAAGCCATATTCGAGCAGCTGCTTTACACCCTCGATGCCTTCGTAATAGAGAGTACTTACTTTTGTTGGCTCGCCGCGGGTAAGCGCAAGCAGTTCGGGTAGCTTTTCTTTTGCACGGGCAAACTTATCTTCGGCAGATGCAAAGACATCCTGTGGCGAGTGGGGGATATACAACTGTTTTTTAACGCGCGGGACGCGTGAAGCCAATCCTTTCTCTATAAGCTCGTCCAAAATCACGTAGGTAGTTGGCTTCTTGAGCCCGCTTTTGAGCGCAATCGAATATGCCGAGCCGCGCCCGAGCTGTAGCAGCGCCAAATACACTGCCGTCTGCTTATCTGTGAGCCCAATAGTCTGCAATGCCTCAGTTAATTTCACATCTATAAGCATAAACCTATAGCTATTTTTAGTCAATATTTTTGATGAATTTTGCCTATTTATCTAAAATACGTTGGAATATAGAGCCGTTTTAGATATTTTTATAGCCCTTTAAATTGACTTTTCTCCCAAAACTGGCATAATGTATGCAGTTCAACAGTTCATCGAAACATAGGAGATACTCAATGCTCTACATTTGCTGGTACGAGAAAAGTGTTGTTGAGGAAGTTAAGGAAAAGCCTGCTGAAGCTACGGGACCGGTAAAAGTTGGCGGCCTCACGAGGTGGCCAGAACGGGGTGGTTATGCCGAACACCCAATTCCTAAACAGGAGGAATTTGCTTCCTTCGAGGAGGCAGTGGCTTACTTTAAGTCATGGGAAAAGGAGAGGGAGAATTGGAACCGTTCAATCCAAGTCCTTCTAGTCCCAGCTGACTTCAAGTTTCCTCCGTGGTGGTAGCCCTTAGCTGAACGGGATGTCTTTAGAGAATTTTACGACGGAGCTAACATGATCTTCTCGTAAAAACCTACTACATCTCAAAATTTAGGAGGTCGAAATTCGTCGACCTCCTCTCTATTGAGTCTTTGAAGAAGTTCGAAGACTCATCGAGAACAGATCTTTAACACACCGCCCGAGCGCGGAGCAATAGATGGAGATACAGATGTTCGAAGTTGGAAGCAAGTCTTTCGTCGAGTTCGTCAACGAGCTCAAGGCCGAATATGTTGCTCGCAAGGCAGCCTATGACGCAACCCCGGAATACAAAAGGTTTGATTGGGATGATAACTATATCGAACCCCCAATCGACCCGAGTACTCTTCCGGAGGAAACTCTGAAAGAGAGATACGAGTCTGTGCGCAGCTTTGAAGCCAGTAGGGCCAGAAGCGATGCAGTTCGTGCGGAGCGTGAATTTATCCGCAAAACCTGCTTCCCGCTTCCAGATTACTGGGAGCACAACTCTTCCTCAGGGAAGAAAAGCGTAACTGTCATGATAGATGGGAGAACGAAAGGGCGAGAAGGCCCCACCACCTACATGCTCCAAATTGCGCCGCGCACATAGGAGGACGTGCGAATAGGAGAAGCCCCAGCTTCTCCTCTCTATTGAGAACTTGAATAGTCGAGTTCTCATTGAGACTAGATCTTTACATACGAGGCAACAATGCACGTCAATCGCGTAACAATTGAAAGCTTGGAGGGCGTAAGCTCTATCTACAAGCAGCGCCTTATTGCTGCCGACATTCCTCACGTCAGGCGACTGATTGGATGGTGGGGTTCGGAACATCTGTGCGAGGTGCTTGGAAACAAGCATAAGCAGGCATGTTTCCAACTCGAGCACGCGCTGAAAAAGCTCGGCTATGAGTTTTGGTTCGAGCCGCATTTGCGCAAAATCGAAAAAGTAGAAGTTGTTACGGGAACGTAACAGCCAACTACTAAACGCTGCAACTTCGAGGGTAGCGCCTCGATAGATAGAGAGAAGTCCTTCTCTGTCGAACCTAAAGGCACTGGGCGAGTCCACATGGCTCGCCCTCTCTATTGAGTTCGCGAAATAGTTCGTGAGTTCATTGAGAAGGAGTAGCAAGGATGGTTTGTAGAAAGTTTGAAGTGTATAAGGAGTTCACACTTGTGATTCCGGACGCTTCGCCTGGCGAAGAACTGATAGATTGCTACTATGTTCTTGCTAAAAAGCTCTATCATTTTCCAATCGGAAAAGATTACACATCAACGAGTATCAGAGAAAATGATGATGTGTATGTCACAATTAAGAAAGGAGAATTGTTAATAAGCACTGGAGAGATAAGCTGGGTTGCGCTTGCAGAGCTGTGCAATTTAAGAAGGATGGAATGGCTCAACGACGACGAGTGATAATACAAAACCGCCTCGCAACAACCGAGGCGGTTTCTTTTTTTATGTAATCTTATTAGCGGGCAAACTCTATCGCTCTGCTTTCACGAATGACGTTTACTTTGACTTCGCCCGGATATTTGAGTTCGTTTTCGATGCGGTTAGCGATGTTGCGAGCAAGCTCGCGTGCTTGGAAGTCCGTCATTTCGTCTGGTTTGACGAAGACGCGTACTTCGCGGCCAGCGGAGATTGCGTAGCATTTCTCGACGCCAGGGAAGGAGGTTGCAATTTCTTCTATATCGCCCAAGCGCTTCAAGTACTGCTCGACGCTGTCGCGGCGGGCACCTGGGCGGCCGCCTGAAATTGCGTCCGCAACCTGCACGATGATCGATTCCACCGTTTCGTACGGGTACTCTTCGTGGTGCGCCTGCATTGCCTTGACGACTTCTTCTGAAACGCCAAACTTCTGCAAGATGCGGCGGCCGATTTCCACATGGGTACCGGTGACTTCGTGGTCGAGCGCTTTGCCAATGTCGTGGAGGAGGGCGCCTGCTTTTGCAACCTGGACGTTTGCGCCCATTTCCTCGGCGATCATGCCGGCGATATGAGCCATTTCCGTTGAGTGCTGCAAGACTGACTGGCCAAATGACGTGCGGAAGTGGAGGCGGCCCAAGATCATCATGAGACGTGGGTCCAAGTTAAGGACGCCCGTTTCAAAGCAGGCAGCTTCGGCCTTTTCTTTGATGATCTTAGTGACATCGGCCTTTGCCTTTTCGACGTGCTCTTCGATCTTTGCTGGCTGGATGCGACCGTCCAAGATCAAGTTTTCAAGCGCCATGCGCGCCACGGCGCGGCGAAGCGGGTCGAACGATGAGAGGACGATCGAGCCTGGTGTGTCGTCGATGATAACTTCAACGCCCGATGCGCGTTCAAACGCTTTGATGTTGCGCCCTTCTTTGCCGATGATTTTGCCTTTGATTTCGTCGTTCGGGATAGTAACCGCAGTTGCCATCGTGTCTGCAGCAACCGAGTTGCCGAGACGGTGGATAGCAGTTGTGAGGATTTCTTTTGCACGGCGCTCGACGCGTTCCATGCCGTCGCGTTCAAGCTTGGCAACGCGGACCATCAAATCTTCGCTCGCTTCTTTTTCAAGCTCTGAAAAAAGCTGTTCTTTTGCTTGGTCTTTGGTAAGGCCTGCAACGCGCGCAAGTTCCGAGGTGCGCTCGGAAAGGAGGGCCTGCGCCTTTTCTTTGAGCGCGGCAACTTCTTCGATGCGCGCTTTCACAGCAACAATTTCAGCATCAAGCTCGGCTTGTTTTTTGTCGAGCTGCTCCTCGCGTTTAAAGACACGGTCTTCGGCGCGAGTAATTTTCTCTTCCTTTTCCCTGAGGTCTGCGTCGGCTTGGGCAAGTTTTTGCTTCGCTTCCTCCTCTGCTTTTTCAGTTACAGCTTTAGCCTCAACTTGCGCATTGAGTAAACTTTGCTGTATTTCTAACTCGAGAGAGTTTTTACGAGCGCGTAAAACGAGGAGACGGAGCCAGTAACCGATTCCAGCGCCCAACAGAAGCGCCAAAAGGCCCACGAGGGCCACTATTGTCTTGGTAACCATAAAAAGTTGAAATATTCATATAAGTGAAACGCACACCCTTACAGTAGCAGGGGTGTGCGTTTGCAGCAACTAAAGATGGTGCCCGGAGGCAGGCCTATTTTTTAGCCGGAGTTTCGGGGATTGTGGCACCCTTGCTCGTGAAGATGTCGTCGATGATGCCGTACTTTTTAGCCTCATCTGCTGACATAAAGTAGTCGCGCTCGACGTCCTTCTCGATCTTCGAGAGAGTCTGGCCGGTTGCCTTCGAGAGGATCTTATTGAGGCGCTCGCGGGTAGCTAAAATGTGCCGGGCGGTGATTTCGATATCAGTTGCCTGGCCCTGCGCGCCGCCCCATGGCTGGTGGATCATCACTTCGGCGTTGGGGAGTGCAAAGCGCTTACCTTTTGCACCTGCGGCCAAGATAATTGCTGCGGCCGATGCTGCCATACCAACGCAGACAGTCGCGACATCTGGTTTGATGTGGTTCATCGTGTCGAGCATTGCCAAACCAGCAGACACCGAGCCGCCAGGGGAGTTGATGTAGAGCTGGATGTCCTTCTTTGGATCTTCCGATGCCAAGAACAGAAGCTGGGCGATAACCAAGTTTGCGGTGTGGTCTTCTATCGGCCCCGAGAGGAAGATAATCCGGTCTTTAAGCAGACGCGAATAAATATCGAACGCACGTTCGCCGTACGGGCTCTTTTCAATAACCATCGGCACGAGCTGGTTGCGGATGTCGTATTTTTTGAGATGTTCCATGCAGGAACTTTACTCCTTTTCTTCTTTGCCTTCAAGCAACTGCAAGACTTTCTCGTTGCGGAGCACCGTTTCGATATGGATGCGGACGAGCTCGGGGCGGGCGTCGGGGAAGTGCTCGAGTGCATGTTTGAGCTCGTTGGCAACAGCCTCTTCGTCTGCTTCAATCTTTTCTTCTTCGGCGATTTTGTTCAGCGTCAGCTGGAGTTTTGCGCGCTGCGTTGCCTGCTGGCGGAATTCGGCGCGGATCTGCTCTTCAGTTTTCTCGACGCGCTTCAAGTAGTCGTCGAATGAGAGGCCAAAGCGCTGCGTGTCCTCGCGCATCTGGTTCAAAATTTTATCAAGTTCGCTGTCGATGAAGATGGCAGGCACTTCGATGGTCGTTTTCTCGAGCAATGCCTCGACGATTTTGCCGCGGCGCGCATCTTTTGCCTTCTGCTCCTTCTCCGTCTTCATATTGCTGCGGAGCTTCTGCTTCAAATCTTCGACGCCAGTAAAATCACCAAGCGATTTTGCAAAGTCATCAGTAAGTTCAGGCAAATTCTCCGGTTCCGCTGTTTTTTCTTCGCCTTGCGGGTTGGAATTTGATTTCGCATATGCGCGGCGGATAGACGTGAGCGCTTCGTCGACTTCTGCATCCAAAATATCTACCACCGTTTCAACTTCGACGCCTTCGCCGATCTTCTTCCAATTCTTTGGGAGCGAAATTTCAGGGTAGACGCTCGTGCGCACAACAATAGCCACAGGGTTGCCTGGTGCCAACTTGGTGATGCGTATATCGGGGCGGCCTACGGCATCTTTTGCGTGTGCCTGCACCAGTTCGACATAGAAGTCGCGCATAAAGAGCTCAACTGCCTCTTCGAGGATGGCTACCTCGCCAAACTTCTTCTGTGCAATGTCGGCAGGGACATGGCCTTTGCGGAAGCCAGGCATATCAAGCTGGGCAGCCAATAGGGCCAAGGCCTTGTCGTGGTAGGGGGCAATAACATCAGCCGGGATTTCGCCGGTGAGTTCTATTTCTGATTCGGGCAGCTGTTTCTTAGCGAATGACTTCGCGAGTTCTTCAAATGACATGGAGCGATACTACTGTATTGTGGCTATGCGGGCAACTGCGCCTCTTGTTCTTGCTGGCGCATCGCGCGGTTGTGGCGTTCTTGCTGTACAAGGAAGTACACGCCCGCGACAACTAATATAAGAACGATGATGATAGTAGCCGAAAGGGGCCCGACGGACCCCTCTCTTTTTTCTGTTGTGCGAGGAGAATCGTCCATGAGGTAATTGTACCTCGGGGACCGATATCCACACCAATTATTTAGCGAACTTTTGGTTGTAGAGCTCGACGGAGCGCTTCACTGCCTCCATTGCCTCAGCTTTACCTTTGATGCCGTTGATTTCTACTGGTGCTGGCTTGCCCTTGAGCGCTTTGTAGGTCTCGAGGAAGTGCTGGATCTCTTTGAGGGTGTGCTTGTTCAAATCGGCAACATCCTGCACGTCATCCCAGCGCTTGTCGTTTGTTGGTACGGCAACGATTTTAAAATCGCTTTCGCCTGTGTCGATCATTTCAATGACGCCAACGGGGCGGACTGCGACCATAATGCCAGGGTTAAGCGGCCAGGTAGTCATGACAATAACGTCGAGGGCGTCGCCATCGTCCCAAAGGGTCTTTGGTGCAAAGCCGTAGTCGTAGGGGAAGGCAGCGTCCGAGTAGTTTGCACGGTCGAGTGCAATAAGGCCGGTCTCCTTATCTATCTCGTACTTATTGTGCGAGCCTTTAGGGACCTCGATAATGACATTAATTTCGTTCGGGACATTGTCGCCGAGCGGTACATCGTGCCAGAGATTCATGGTTAGAAGTATAGCTTAGGTTATTACTCGACCGCGATATTCTCGTCGGTTGCTGCTTCGTCCGCAGGAACTTCGCCTTGTTCATCTGCGATGGTGTCGCCGCGGGTCGACTGGATGTCGATGCGCCAGCCGGTCAACTTGGCTGCCAAACGGACGTTCTGCCCACCGCGGCCAATTGCCAAGGACTGCTGGTCTTCTGCGACTTTAATTGATGCTTTGTGTTCTGCCTCGTCCAAATCAACTGAGGTAATGCGTGCTGGCGAGAGAGCCTCTTCGATAAATGCCTTTGGATCCTCGTTCCACTCGATGATGTCGATCTTTTCGCCGCCAAGTTCCGACGTCACCGTCGAAACACGAACGCCGCGCTGGCCAACGAGCGAGCCGACTGGGTCAACATGCGGGTCTGTGGATGCCACCGCGACCTTCGAGCGCGAACCTGCTTCGCGAGCGATTGCTTTAAAGACAACGGTGCCGTGTGCTGCTTCTGGCGCTTCCATTTCGAAGAGCTTTGCCAAAAACTGTGGGTTTGCACGCGAAAGGCGGAGGTAAATACCGCGAGGTGATTCTTCTACTTGGTAGAGCAATGCGCGGATGCGCTCGCCTTGGCGGTAGCGTTCGCCTGGAATTTGTTCGTCGTACGGCAAGATGCCGGTTGCGCGGCCGAGGTCCACATAAATATTGCCGCGTTCCATGCGCTGCACGGTGCCAGTGACAATAGAACCTGCGCGCTGGCCAAATTCTGCAACAACAGACACCTTTTCTGCTTCGCGGATCTTCTGGATGATGACCTGTTTTGCCGTTTGTGCTGCGATGCGGCCGTAGTCGTCCTTCATTTCAAGCGGGAAGACGAGCTCGTCGCCAACCTTTGCGTCGCGCTTGATAAACTTTGCGTCTTCGATAGTGATGTGCTGCTCGGGGTTAAAGCGGGGGAGCAAGAGGATAGGGTTGCCTTCCTCGTCGTACTGCTGTTCCTGCACTTCTTCCTCTGCGCCTTCTTCGACAAAGCGGACGGTGGTGTCATCAACCACTTCTTTTACTTGAGAAAATTCGGTCGAGCCGCTGTCCATGTCGAGGGTGGCACGGATAATCTGCCCGCGTTTTGCGTACTCTTTTTTATATGCAGTTGCGAGTGCAGCCTCGATTGCTTCGATGACTTTTGCACGGGGGATACCGCGCTCCTCTTCGAGCTCGCCGAGCACTGAATTCATTACTTTGAGGTCAAACATAAGGGTTTAGTTAGTTTGTTTAAAAGGAGAACCGCCCTCTCGGGGCGGTTTCCAGATATCCACACTGTACTCCTCATATATACTGTAGTCAAGTGAAGCGGGATATGCGGCTCTATATAACGGTAGGTGCAGGGCTTATAGCCTCGGGGCTTTTGGCATGGGCCTCCTTCTATATATATACGGGGAAGGGGTGGCTCGTACTTGAGCGCAAAGAAACCGTGGCGGATTTTTACTTTAACCGCGGCCTCTACTATTTTAACGGCAAAGCCTATAACCTTTCTGTTGCAGAACATGCATTTGAGCAGGCGCTGGCGCACGCCGGTGGCCCATACCCATACGCGCACTACGAGCTTGGCCGCATCTATTTTATCCATGGCAATTTCTCGTCTGCGTTGGCAGAAATGGATATGGAGCTTGGGGCATACCCCGACCACGCAAAAGCCCACTATATGAAAGGTCTCATCTATGGGTATCGAAAACAATACATCCAGGCCGAGCACGAGTTTATTGCGTTTAATGCGGCCGTGCCACGGCAGTGGGCTGGATACAACGATTTGGCGTGGGTTTATTTCTCTGAAGGTGCGTATGCCGATTCAGCACGTGCTGCACAACAAGGGCTTGCTGTCGTACCGGGTAACCCCTGGCTCCAAAATTCGTACGCAGTTGCAGAACTTAACCTGGGTAAGTACAAAGAGGCAGAACTATATTTCACAAAATCGTATGATGCATTTATGGCGATGAGCGAAGAAGAGTGGGGACGGTCATACCCAGGGAACGATCCTGCACAATACGCATCAGGGCTCGAGCAGATTCGTACTGCTGTTGCGCACAACCTTACGCTTGTCCACAGTAAACTCGGGGAACAGTAGGCCCAGTGCTACACTAAATTCACATATGAAGCAGATCTTGAATGCAGATCGCGTTCGTATAGCTGGAACGTCTCTCGCTGTGTTGGCTCTCCTTGCAGGGGCGCATTTTTTTGCTGACGCTCGCTCGTCATCTGTTGAAGTCGGGTTTGCGTCATTGTCGCCAAATGGTACTGCTGGGGGGAGTATTATCCCCGCATCGTGCAGCTCTTCATTCGATTCTGGCGATGTCCAATCATGCACACGTACCAACTCGTGCGGACAATCAAACACAGGAGTTACCACCGATTGTTCGGGGACGTGCTCTGTAAGTGCTCCGGCCGAATCAGGCTGCCCACAGCCACCAACTGTCTATATATGCACTGGCGCAAACTGTACGCCGACAAGCAACTCGACTGTTACCGTCATTGCGGGGTCGGCCGTCACTGTTAAATGGGTATGCCCATCGCCGAACACGTCGGTGTCCGGTACAAGTAACCCTGTAAATAGCGGCTTTTCATTCTCTGGCGGAGCCTTGCAAGGCACGAAAACTGCGACGATTAACCAGAGCAGTACATTTACGGTGGCCTGCGATCAAACTGGTACCCAAGCAAGCGTGACTGCGACTGCAATTAACCCAACAGCATCTGTCACGGCAACGCCATCCCGCGTCCACTCGGGCCAAACTTCGACCATTAGCTGGTATGCATCAGGTGTCACAAGCTGCACCTTGAATGGTCCGGGCACGGTAGATGGTCCGGTAACGGCAACGGGCGGCAACATTGCATCTCAAAGCAGCCCTCGTCAAAAAGGTACCGCAGCAATCACAGGGCAGAGCACCTACACACTCACGTGCCAGACAAGCGGTGGGCCAAAAACCGCAAGCGTGGTCGTCAACTTAGTCCCTGTTGAGATAGAACTCTAAATGGTAGTCGACGAGCGCCGGCTCAAAGACTTTTTATTTGATACGGGCGTTCTACCCCGAGGCGAACTTGATCGCGCCCATACCCTTGCGCGCGAGCGTGATACGTCGCTTGCCGACACGCTTGTTGCCACGGGTATGCTCCGCGATGATGATGTGCGCCGCGCACTTGCGCATGTGCTTGGCGTGCCGTTTGTCATCATTTCAAAAGATATGCTCGTACCAGAAGCTCTGTCGCTCTTGCCCGAGCCGTTTTCGCGCGCGCGCAACGCGGTGGTGCTCTCAGTACAGGGAAATGCGGTAGAAGTCGCGCTGCTCGATATAGACGACCTTAGGGCTGTTCAAGAACATGTTGGCGCTGCCCGCGTGGTGCGCCCGCGTTTGACGAATCGCGAATCATTGATGCGCGCATTGCTTTACTATCAGAAACATTTGAAAGATACGTTTGGTGCTGCGTTGGCTGCCGAATGCGCTCGCATTGGCGCGGCTTCATCGATGAGCGATGCGTCGAGCCATGACGCGCTCGTGCGCGCTGCCGACTTATTGTTGTCGCACGCACTGCATCAGCAGGCACATGCCGTCCATATCGAACAGGGCGAGCGGGGGTTGCGCGTACGCTATCGCACACAGGGCGGCCTCTTTGACGCGATGACACTGCCGGGCGCTGCCGCCATGCCGCTTATCGCACGCTTTAAATTGCTCGCACAACTGCCGCTCCAAAGCGACACGCCAGGGCTTGGGCGATTTAAAATTTCGCACACCGATGGCTCAGTTGTTGGCATTACCGTCTCGACGGTGCCGCAGATAACAGAAGCGGGTACAGGAGAAAAACTTGTGCTGGCCTTTGTGCACGAAGGGAGCGGCCGCCGCGGCCTTTCGCTTGCGGCACTATCCTGGACGCCGTCGAATACGAGAGAACTCCGCCGCGCACTGTCGGCCCGTTCGGGGCTCGTGCTTGTTTGTGGCGACGAAGGCGCAGGGAAGACAACACTGTTGTATACGTTGATGGATCAGCTCGCGAGCGGGGAGAAAAGTTTAGTAAGTGTCGAGTCCCAGGTGAGCTATATCGTCCCTGCAGTGGCGCAGATGGAAGTTAACGAGGGCCTTGGCCTTACGCCAGCGTCGTGCCTGCGCGCACAACTGCGCCAAGATGCGGACGTCATTATGGTGGACTGCGCACTCGACGACGAAGTTGCGACGCTTGCCGCAAACGCTGCCAATAGAGGCGCGCTTGTACTTATGAGCGTCCCCGCTTCATCTGCCGCAGAAGGCGTCGAGTATCTGCAGGAGCTTGGTGTGCCCTCGGCGTTGCTCGCATCAACACTTGTAGCGTCTATTGCAACGGCGACTGTACCGCGTCTGTGCCCTCACGTCCGAAATGAACATCGCCTCTCGCGTACAGAGCAGTCAGAACTTGAAGAGCGCATTGATATCAAACGCGTGTTGGATGAATTAAAGGCCGAACACATGCTCGGCGCACACACGGCATGGAAAGAAGTGCAGATGTTTGATGCATCACCGTGTGCAGAATGCGAAGGTGGCTACAAGGGGACGCTCGGCCTCCAAGAGGTGTTGCCCGTAACGCGCACGCTCAAAGACGCGATCCGAGGCGGGGCAGGTGCAGAGGAATTGGCCGCGCAGGCGAAGGAAGAAGGGATGATGACAATTGCCGACGACGCCCTGTATAAAGCGGTGCAAGGCAGTGTTAGTGCCGAGGTACTCCTTCTCGTAGCAGGCCGCTAGCGAACGCGGTATATTTGAGTAGTGAAAAAGCGCATCATTGCCGGGAACTGGAAGCTGTATATAGAAGAGGTAGATGCGGCAAAGAAGCTCGCGTCGACATTGAAGCGTGCGCGCAGCAAAACTCCGAATATTGATTTGATTGTGTTGCCATCGGCGACACTGTTGGGCACGGTTGCCGGGGCGCTTAAAGGATCGAACATTGCCGTGGGCGCCCAAGCAATACAACCATTCCAAAGTGGCGCGTATACCGGCTACGTGTCGCCTGCTGCCGTAAAGGAAGTGGGTGCGACGTGGGCACTCGTAGGGCACAGCGAGCGCCGCATGCAAACAATTGATGGCGTGCCTGCTGCGGGCGAAAGTGACGAGCAGGTTGCCGCACAAGTACGCGCCGCTCACGAAGCGGGGCTCAAAGTAATGCTCTGTATTGGTGAGGTAGAGCGCGACCCGGGCGGCGCGCATTTTTCTGTTATCGAACGCCAACTTTCATCGGCACTTTCACCGCTCGCAAAAACAAATATCAAATTGGCGATTGCCTACGAACCCGTGTGGGCAATAGGGAAGACGTCGGCAGATGCAATGAAGCCAGCTGATTTAGAAGAGATGGTGATTTTTATCCGCCGCACGCTGACAGAGTTGTTTGACCGCGCGGCTGCTGCAAAAATCCCGATTTTGTACGGAGGCTCGGTCGATGCAAGTAACGCGCACGAGTTGCTTACGCAGGGTGGTGTTGTTGGGTTTTTGGTGGGGCGTGCAAGTACGGATAGCAAATCATGTATAGAACTTTTGAAGGTATGCCAGGGATAAAAAATATCAAAGACGCAGATGTCCACGGTAAGCGCGTGCTTGTACATACAGACTTTGATGTCCCGTTGAAGAATGGCGCCGTCGCAGACGACTTCCGCATTCGCGCAGCATTGCCAACGCTGCAACTTTTGAAGGAGAGAGGTGCGACGCAGATTGTCATTATTTCGAAACTTGGTCGCCCAGGAGGAAAGGTAGTGGAGGAATTGCGCATGGCGCCTATTGCGGCACATCTTGCGACACTTATTGATATGTCGAATATCGAGGTGCGGGAAAATTTGCGCTTTGACCCGCGCGAGGAAGCAAGCGACGAAAGTTATGCGAAAGAGTTAGCGACGTTGGGAGACATCTTTGTAAATGAAGCATTTGCCGACAGCCATCGCGCACATGCATCGATTGTTGGGATACCGAAATTCCTCCCGAGCTACGCGGGGCTGCGTTTTGCCGAAGAGGTTGTGCGCGTGAGCGAGGCGCTCGTGCCACCTCAAAAATCACTCGCAATCATTGGTGGTGCAAAATTTGAAACAAAACAGCCGTTGCTTGAGGCGCTTGTATCGCGCTACGGCACAATATTCCTTGGCGGCGCACTCGCAAATGATTTGCTCAAGAGCCGCGGTATGCCTGTTGGGGCGTCACTTATTTCTGAAACGCCTATACCGGCATCACTCGCAGAAAATTTCCATATCCAAGCGCCTGTTGATTTAGTGGTGCGAACGGGGGAGGGCGCTGCTCGCTCAGCGAAGACGGGTGATGTGCATCACGACGAACGCATCGTCGACATTGGCGAAAATACCGCAGCCCAGTGGGGTGAACAAATAAAAAGCGCAGAGTTTGTGCTGTGGAACGGCCCCGTCGGAATTTATGAGGATAGTTTTGTTGGAGGAACTGATGTGTTGGCAGGGGCACTTGCAAGCTCGCCGTGCCGCGCAATTGTCGGAGGCGGTGATACAGCCGCGGCGCTGTCGAAATTCTCGTTCGACCCTGCACGTGTCTTTATTTCGACAGGCGGCGGCGCGATGCTCGAGTTGTTGGCAAAAGGCACACTGCCCGGCATCGAAGCACTTACATCTTCGAAGGAATAAGGTGGACGTGCACATGGGGCACGTCTTTGCCCACAATAGAGAGGTGGATATAGTCAGCGCTATATTCGCTTTTTAGTTTTTGCGCGAGCATTTTTGCACGGCGGAAGAGATTGTCGGAAAGGTCGTCCGGCAGATCCTGAAACCATTGGTGGTGTGCTTTAGGGATGAGGAGGGTGTGGCCAGGTGCGTTAGGGTGGATGTCGAGGAATGCGATGAATTCGTCATCCTCAAATGTCTTTTGTGCTGGGATTTCGCCCGCGACAATCTTGCAGAAAATACAGTTTTCCATACCCCTCCATTATACTGATGAGATGCGGAAAGAGTATCGCCTGCGCGACAGGGCCCACGAAGACCTACTTCAAGACCTGCTACACGCTCGCGGTATTGAAGATACTGAACTCCAGCAGATGTTCCTCTCGCCTGACTTCGAGCGCGACAGCCACGACCCGATGCTATTGCCCGACATGGAAAAAGCAGTGGCGCGTGTGTGGGATGCAAAACAAAGAGGCGAGAAAGTTGCGGTGTGGAGCGACTACGACGCTGACGGTTTGCCTGCGGGCGTCATGCTTACGCAATTTTTAAAGAGTATTGGAGTTGATGTTATTCATCACATCCCACATCGCAATAACGAAGGCTTTGGGTTGAATGAAAACGGCATCGCTATGCTTGCAGAAAAAGGCGTAACGCTGATGATTACGGCCGACTGCGGCACCACGGACACACAACAAATGCTGTTTGCAAAAGAAAAAGGCATCGACACGATTGTGACAGACCACCACATTGTGCCCGAGCCTATACCGACCGCACAGTTTGCACTGATTAACCCGCACCGCCCCGACAGCGCATACCCATTCCATGAACTATGCGGCGCCGGCACCGCGTGGAAGTTGGTGCAGGGTATATTGCAAAAACATCGGCCGGAAAACTACATGAAAGGGGAAGAGAAGTGGTTTTTAGATTTGGTAGGTATCGCAACCCTTTCCGATATGGTGTTGCTGCAGGGCGAAAACAGAATGTTGGCCCACTTTGGGTTGGTTGTCATGCGCCGCGCACGCCGCCCGGGGTTGGCTGCACTCCTTAAACTTTTGAAAATGAAACCCACAACGATTACTGAAGATGATGTTGGGTTTATGATCTCGCCGCGCATCAACGCCGCATCGCGCATGGGCGACCCGATGGTCGCGGCGCGCTTGCTCGCCGCGGGGGAAGATGACAACCCAGCAATACTTGCAGAAGAACTCCAGGCATTAAATGACGAGCGGAAGGGTGTGGTGGCTGCGACTGTCAAAGAAGCAAACAAACGCTTGAGCGAAATGACACCAAGCCCGCTTATTGTCTTAGGCAGCCCCAACTGGCGGCCGGGGATTTTGGGGCTTGTAGCGAGCGCGCTTGTCGAGGCGCACGGGAAGCCCGTCTTTTTGTGGGGGCGCGAAGGCGGCGACACACTCAAAGGCTCGTGCCGCTCGGACGGTGCAGTAAACATTGTGGAGTGTATGCGCGGCGCGCATGATGTGTTTGCCGACTACGGCGGGCATCATGGCGCTGGCGGGTTTTCACTGACAGAAGAACATGCGCATGAACTGCATCCAAAGTTGGAACAGGCGTACACATCGCTCCAAACAAGCACGCCTGCTGCAGTAGAGGTTGTGATAGATAGGGAAGTGGAGTTGGCCGAGCTTGCACATGCGTTGCGCGCGGTGCAAAAATTGGCACCCTTTGGCGTGGGCCATACAAAGCCGCTTTTTAAAATCCCGAATGTGCGCGTGGCGAATATAAAAATGTTTGGCAAAACACAAAATCACTTAGGGCTCACTCTTACCACTAACTCTGCCCGCGCCGAGGGCGTCGCGTTTTTCTCGGGCCCCGACTCATTCCAAAAACCCATTACTGTTGGTTCTACTTACTCCATCGTCGGCCATATCGAACTCGACTGGCGCGGCGCCCTCCGCATCCGCATCATCGACGTCCTGTAAATTTTTCCAAAAGAAAAACCCGCGTCGTTTCCGACGCGGGTAGTAATCTAGAAGAGGCAGCCTTGCTGGAGCTCCTTCAGTACATGTGTACTCAGAAGATCGGAACGAACGTGCTCCACCTTCATGTTCGCGCAGTAATCACGGGTTTTCGGAATCACCCATTCGATATTCGGATAGGCTTCCTTCACCTCGTCAATGAGCCATGACGTGAAGTTGCAGCACTCGCTAAGAAGTAGAACCTTCTTCGCTTTCGGCGCTTCTTTCATGTACGTCTTGAATCCTTCTTTGTCGAGTTCGAAACGCCACGTAGTAACTTGGGTGACGTATCCTTTGGCCTGACCTGAGGCACACGGCACGATAAAGACAGTGTCGATCCCGTCCAGTTGGAAGGGGAACGAGCCTTCGTCCTTAATCACCTTGAGAAACTCCGAAGTCGTATAGATGCCACGCATTTCTGTCTCCTGGGTTGTGATGAACGTTCTGGCAACAGTATGCACCCGTATTTGACATAGTTCAAAAATAATGGCTTTTTATGCTTGACAGTCAAAAATATTTTGACTAAAATAGGGCAATGCTAGGAACACCCAAGCAAAGTATTGAGGACTTGATAGTCGAGGCGCTGGCAAAAAAGCCTTATATTGCAGGCCCAGAGTTGGTTGCTTCTATACAAAAAGAGCGCCCTAACACCACAAAACAGGCGGTATATATAGCGCTCAAAACACTGCTTGCGAGCGAAACGGTGGCTAAGGCGGGCGGCGAATATTTCCTTACCCGTGTGTGGCTCGGGAAGATCCAGCGTTTGTTGGGGTTGAAGAATGAGACGCAGAATGTGCCGGACGCCATCTTCGATTTGCAAGATGGTGAATCTATCTCATATCGCTTCCCAAGCTTGTTGTCGTGTGACACCTATTGGGCGCACATCTTTAACACGCTTGTTGAATGGACGCCCAAAGAGCGCCCAATTTGTATCTGGAACCCGCATGAATGGTTCGCCGTTGGCCGCACCGAAGTCGAAAAAGAAATCTTTAACGAATATGAGCGTCACGACAAATATATTTTCCATACCATTGGTGGCCGTACGGCGCTTGACCGTGCATTTCTTAAAGAGTGGGGGAGCAAGCGCGTGCAAATCAATATGGATGAAAATTTCCTTCCGCAGAATTACTATCTAAACGTATTTGGAGATTTTATTGTGGAAGTGTTTTTTGATGACGCAATTGTAGGAAAGATAGAAGCGTTTTATCAGAAATATGAAACGTTGACGCCGGAAAACACGAAGGAGTTCGAAAAGCTGCTTGAAGAAAAATATCCCGTGCGTATGAAAATTTCTCACAAAAAGAAAAAAGCTGCAGAACTCCGCAAACAGCTTTCCAAAGAGTTCTACGTTCCAGAACATTTGAATCTGTAAAAAGAAAAACCCGACCGAAGTCGGGTTATGCTCTGCGCTTTCGATAGATGCGCTTGGTGGATTGAATCGTCACAGCTCGCAGAGTGTCGGCAAGAATGACACGCTTACTGGTGCCTCGAAAAGCAATCATCCCAACGTACTGCCTTTTGGTTTCGTGAGGCATGATGAGGTGTGGGACGCCGTGGCCACCAGGCTCACCAAGTTCGTATTCAACGCATACGCGAGCTTGTGTAGCGAGGTTTTCGAGCATCATTAATGCTTCGGCATTCACTTGGGGAAGAAGCTTCCGATGGCTTTCATCCTCCACTGTCATCTTCAGTAGAGTCTGCTGTAGTTCGTCTGTGATGCGCCAGCGCGTAAGACCGTCTTGGCTTTCTGTGATGATGTGAGGCAGAAGGCGTGTATATCCGTAGAGATATCCTACGCGCCCATACGTTGCCCAGTTTGGTCGTCTCGCCAACAGATTGAGAGCGACACGTAGGTCATGTATTGGGTGCTGTGGGTTAGGGCATCTGTCGAGGACGCGGTGCCATGGTGTTTGAGCCACGATGTTACTCCCTTTGAAGTGCTTTGTCCGCACTGTAATTACTTTTGCGATATACTGCAAGCGTGGAAAAAATTACTATTTTTACTGATGGCGCGTCGAAGGGGAATCCGGGCAGGGGCGGGTGGGGCGCGATCGTAAGTGATGGGGAGACGGTTGTGGAGTTGGGGGCACGCGACGAACATACGACCAACAACAAAATGGAACTGACGGGTGCGCTCGAGGCGCTCCGAAATGCGCCGCATGCGGAATGGCCGGCGGTTATCTACACTGATTCGAAGTATGTGATCAACGGCATCACCAAGTGGGTCAAAGGGTGGGAGCGCAACGGATGGATGACGCAGCAGAAAGAGCCGGTATTGAATAGAGAATTGTGGGAGCAATTGCTCGATGCGACACGTGCGCGCACCGGAAAGATTCAGTGGGAGTATGTTGGCGGCCACGTCGGCATTGCCGGTAATGAACGAGTCGATGAGATCGCCTCTAACTTTGCAGATAATATCCCAGTCGAACTCTACTCGGGTCCCGCTTCTGCCTACACAGTTGCTATCGAAAATTTAAATTTTGACGAGATAAAGCAAAAAGAAAAATCTGCATCAAGCAAGCGCTCAAATGCAAAAGCCTATTCGTACGTCAGTAAGGTTGATGGTGTTATTGAGGTACATAAAACATGGGCCGAGTGTGAAGCTCGCGTCAAAGGCCGTGCTGCACGTTTTAAGAAAGCTACGTCGCCCGAAGAAGAGGCGGAGATTATAGAATCTTTTTCATAAAATTTGAGCGAATCTATATCAGCCTTTCGCTAGAGTGCGAGGGTGAAGCCGCTCTATAGAAACATACTGCTTGCTCTCGGGTTTGTATGCATCTTTGCTGCGCGCGGTTTGATATATCAAACCAATTGGAACAGTCAGACACTGTTGCAGCTGGTGCATACAATTGACGCAGAAAAGGGGAAGAAGGTTGTGGTGGTGGGGAAGGTGGCAGACGACCCCGACAGGCGTGACACAACGCTGCATGTGAATGTTGATGTCGAAACTGTTGATGGCGTTCCAAAAAACGGCACGCTTATCGCATTCTTCCCGCCCGAAACAAAACTGGAATATGGCCAACATGTTGTGGCGAAGGGGACGCTGCGCTTGCCCGATGCATTTGAAACAGAAACTGGCGTCTTTGATTACCCGCACTACCTACAAGCCCAAGGAATTTCTGCGATGCTTACAAGTGCGCAGCTTTCTTCGTCGTCATCCGTACACATTTCTTTGTTTGGAGTGTTGTATGGCATCAAACATATGTTTGATGCATCGCTCGAGAAAATTTTTATCCCGCCGCATGGTGCACTCATCGACGGCGTCTTGCTTGGCGAACGCCGCGGCATCCCTGACGATTTGCAACGCGCATTTATTGTCTCGAGCTTGGTGCACATCGTTGTCCTTTCGGGCCACGTACTCACTTTGGTGGCCGACGCCATTATGCGCACGCTTGGCTTTTTGCCGCGCAAATACAAATATCCGCTGGGCGCGCTTATGATCGTGCTCTTTGTATTGATGGTTGGTGCCTCGTCGACGGCAGTCCGTGCGGGCATTATGGCGCTCATTGGTTTGATAGGCCGCGTTGCACACCGGCACGCGGACGCACTGCGTTCGTTATTCATCGCAGCTGCCATAATGATTCTCTGGAACCCACCCGTCGTATTGTGGGACACATCATTTATTTTGAGCATGTTGGCTGCGTTTGGGTTGATCACGCTTTCGCCACTCGTAGAGACATGGCTACACTGGGTGCCAGAAAAGTTCGAGCTGCGCGCGATCGCTACATCAACCTTGTCTGTCGAAATTTTTATTGTGCCCGCGCTTCTGTACTTCACTGGAACATTTTCTGTTTTTGCATTGCCCGCGAACATACTCGCATTGCCGGTGTTGCCGTGGGCAATGTTGTTTGGATTTTTGGCAGGTGCGCTAAACTTGCTACCCGGTGTTGCTGGTGTAGTGCTCGCATTTGTGCCAGCGTTTTTTGCGCAACTACTTCTGCGCTGGATCATCTATATTGCCACCACGATACAAAGTATCCCGCACTCGAGTTACCTCGTGCGCGGGTTTCCTTTGTGGGCGATGGCCCTGTGTCATGTGCCGCTTATTGCGGTTTCCAGCTGGACAATGCGGCGAATCGCTCCTCGACGAGCGACCAGTTCAAATTCTTAAAGAAGGCGTCGATATATTTTCCTTTGCCTTGTGCGCCATAGTCGACGAGGAAGGCATGCTCCCACACATCGAGTGCAAGCACGATAGGGAGGGTAACGAAGTGGCCCTGGTGCTGTTCGCCCGAGAAGCCTGCCAACAATTGCTGGCCGTATGCATCCCAGTAGAGGATAGCCCAGCCCGGTCCGCGCATATTTCCAATTGCTTTAAAGTACGGCTCGAAGTGCTCGGCCTTCATGTACTCCTTTTCGAATTGCTTGGCGAGCGCACTTTCTGGGTTGAGTGCTTTGGCGCCGCCTTCAAATTGCTGGAAGTAGTATTCGTGCAAACGCATGCCGCCAAACTCAAACGAGCGGCGGCGGATCAGTTCTGACAGGGCGTGCGCGTTTGCCTCGCTGTCTTGTGCGTACTCAGGCAACTTTTTTGAGATTGCATTAAAGTTTTTTACGTAGCCTTGGTAGAGACCAATATGTTCTTCGACGGATTCGCTCGAGATGCCATCAAGCTCGGGGATGTTAAATGTCTTTGCGGTGTATTCCATACAATAAATCTTAATGTGTAGTGTTCATATTCTATTGTACACGCCCCAAAAATTGACATGAAGAGCGAGGAGAGTATGGTGAGAAATGGAGGGCGCATGTAATGGAACAAAACGAGAAAAATAGTACTTTGCCGGACACACCGGAAGATCGGCCTGCGGGCCTTGTAATACTCGAGCGGGATATCGATGTGTTCGATAACCCATTCGATTTTGAACTCAACTTTTGTCGCGGATGCGATAGAGAGGGAGAGTGTGACGACGGTGCATGTATGACCATGGGCTGAAAAAACAAAAAGGCGACCACAGGGGTCGCCTTTACTGTATTTGGAGTTCTAGTTAGATGAGGCCTGCTGCCTTGAGGGTCTTGTACGCACCGTTTTTAGCGATGGTCTTGAGGCCCTGGGTAGAAACGGTGACCGTAACGCTCTTGTTGAGCTCCGGTACGAAAATGCGCTTCTTTTGCAAGTTAACCTGCTTGCGGACGTTGCCCGTTGGGTTGAACTTGGTAGCACGAATACGGTTGCTGTAGCCGCCTGCAACCTTCGAAGTCTTGCCCGTTATTTCGCAAACTTTTGCCATATCAGTTGTCGCGACATGATATCATTAATATATAAATATGCAAACGGACGTCATTTTTGGCCTTATTATTCTCATCATTTCGGTAATTTTGCACGAAGTGGCCCATGGCTACATGGCCAACTGGCTGGGCGACCCCACGGCGCGTTTAGCTGGCCGCCTTACCTTAAACCCGCTTTCGCACATCGACCCGGTGGGCTCCATTCTCCTGCCAGCGCTCCTTACTATGACTGGCTCGCCCTTCCTTATCGGGTACGCAAAGCCAGTGCCGTACAACCCCTACAACTTAAAGAGTGCATTGGGCGAGACATTGGTTGCGGCCGCGGGCCCGGGCACCAACTTGCTGTTGGCGCTTATCTTTGCAGCGCTTATCCGCACGGGCGGGGTAGCGATGGCGACACCGATGCTGTCGGCGTTTGCGACAATCGTGTACGTAAACCTTCTGTTGGCACTCTTTAATATCATCCCGATCCCGCCACTTGATGGCTCAAAAGTGTTGTCAGGCTTGCTTGGAACCCGCAACGCAGTGGGCCGCGCGTACGAGTCATTCCGTGTGAGCCTCGAACGTTTAGGCGTCCTTTCGGGCACGCTCGTGATGCTTATCGTCTTCTATGCGCTGTACCCATATTTTGCTTCGGTACTGCAATGGCTCTTTGCCCTTTTGATAGGGTAGAGGGGCACCTAGTTGCACGGTTAACTTATATATAGTAGATTGTTGGCAACGCCTGACGGGCGTTTTTAATTCGAATGGCACGTATCTCACAGCTTGTCCGCAAAGGACGCACACAACTGAAAGCAAAATCAAAGTCACCGGCTCTTGGCCGCGGCTTTAACGTGCTTAAGAACCGCCCCGTCTTCTACCCGTCGCCATTTAAGCGCGGCGTTTGCACCAAGGTCACTACAATGACTCCTCGCAAGCCTAACTCCGCTATCCGCAAAATCGCCCGCGTACGCTTGACCAACGGTCAGGAAATCACCGCATACATCCCAGGTGAAGGCCACAACCTCCAGGAGCACTCAGTCGTCGTCGTTCGCGCAGGCCGCGTGAAGGACATCAACGTCCGCTACCAGATCGTCCGCGGTCGCTTGGATGCAGGTGCAGTCGAGAAGCGCAACGTCTCTCGCTCGCGCTACGGTGTTAAACGCTCAGGTGGCAAAAAATAAATAAGGAATATTGTATATGCGTCGTCCAGTAAAAAATCGTAATATCGTCGGCCCGGACATGAAGTTCAACTCAACGAAGGTTGAGAAGTTCATCAACTCTGTTATGTGGGACGGCAAAAAGTCGACTGCCCGCAAGGTTGTCTACGATGCATTCGACATCATCCAGGAAAAGACCAAGGCAGAATCTCCATTGGAAGTATTTGAAACTGCGCTCCGCAACGTTGGCCCTGCAATGGAAATCCGTTCTCGCCGTGTCGGTGGTGCAAACTACCAGGTGCCGCGCGAAGTTCGCCCAGAGCGCAAGCAGGCTCTCGCGTACCGCTGGATCCTCCAGGCAGCACGCGCACGCAAAGGTATGCCGATGGCAAACCGCCTTGCAGAAGAAATCATTGCAGCATCGAACAACGAAGGTCCAGCAATCAAGAAGAAGGACGATACGCACAAGATGGCAGAGTCCAACAAAGCCTTCGCACACTTCGCTTGGTAATTTTTTTCAAGTTGGAAACTTCCTACTGATGAGGTAGGTTACAAAGAGCGGCATATGCCGTTCTTTTGTTTTGTAATAGGGGAGTAGCGTAATGGACGAAAAGCAATCTCCTAAGCCGAGGAGGTCGGGATGGTCGTTCGACCCGCACTTTGGGCCTAAGGCTCCGATTGATTGCGACCACGTCGCAGGGTCGGATATTTGCCCGCGCTGCGGAGCACAACTTCATGCAAAGCCACACACCCCAGAATCTCCGACGCCCGCCGCTTAGGCGGGCTTTTCTTTTACCTAAATGTTGCTAGCTGCGCTTCCGCGAGAGGGATATCTTCGTGGCGATTGATAGGCAACCACGCATCTTGTTGCTCGACATGCACAGGGTTTTTTGCCGCCAAGGCATTAACAAGATCTGGTAAAAGATATTCTTTCAATGTTTTTGATTCTTCCATTGTTTGCGCAAAAATCTGCTCGTCGAGCACCATCACTCCGGTTGATACTAAGTTACTTTCTGGCGCGGCGGGCTTTTCAGTGATGCGCGCGAGCGTTCCATCTTCTTTCATTGATATAACTCCGAAGCGTTCTGGATGGTCGCTTGGTGCCGCGAGTACCGCGTAGGTATGGGTTGCCATACGCGCAAGTGCCTCACTGCCGTGGATGTCGTCGCCCAGCATAACGAGAAACTTCCCAGACACGTACGGTTTGCACTGGGCAAGTGCGTGCGCCGTCCCTCGCGGTTCGTCTTGCATAACGTAGCGCACGGGGAGGTTGTAGAAGACGTCTCCGCAGTGCGCGCGAATTGCTTCATGGAGATGGGAAACGACAAGAATAAGTTCGTCGACCGAAGAGGGGAGGGCGCCCACGATATGGTCTAAAAGTGGTTTGCCGGCAACTTCGATGAGTGGTTTTGGGATGCGTTCTGTCAGAGGGAGCAACCGAGTGCCTTTGCCTGCGGCTAAGATGACGCATTTCATAGGGTGTATCTGTATGAGAATAGCGGATTATTGGCAAAAGTTACAGAAAATGTTCTTTTGCTTTTTTTGAGCGAGAGGAGTATTGTATGGGCAACGCGCTTTCGCGCTATTTTTAATCCTCATTATTGTATATGGCAGACACCAGAGACTATCCATTGGAGCGCGTGCGTAACTTCGGCATCATTGCGCACATCGACGCGGGCAAGACCACGACGTCGGAACGCATCCTCTACTACACCGGTTCACAGCACAAAATCGGCGAAGTGCACGAAGGCGAAACCACCACCGACTGGATGGAGCAGGAGCGCGAACGCGGCATCACTATTACCGCGGCGGCTATCACCTGCTTCTGGAGCAAATCAAACGAGCCAGACAAGAAAGACCCTGCTAAGAAGACCCGCTTCAACATCATCGACACTCCAGGCCACATCGACTTTACCGTCGAAGTGAAGCGCTCAATGCGCGTCTTGGACGGCGCAGTCTGTGTCTTCGACGGCGTTGCAGGCGTCGAACCTCAGTCTGAAACAAACTGGCGCTACGCCGACGAGGCAAACGTGCCGCGCATCTGCTTCATCAACAAGCTCGACCGCATGGGCGCGTCGTTCGAAAAGTCGTACCAGTCAATTCTTGACCGCCTTTCTCCAAAAGCAGTCCGCATGCAGTTGCCGATTGGTGCAGAAGAAGCGCTCGAAGGCGTCGTCGACCTCCTGTCGATGAAGGCATACAAGAACGAAGGTGCGATGGGCGACGAAATCGTCGAAATGCCATTCCCTGAAGCGATGCGCGCAGAAGCTGAAAAGTACCGCGGCCAGCTTATCGAAAAGATTGTCGAAAACGACGAGGCGCTTATGACCTCATACCTTGATGGCCAAGAGCCCTCGATGGAACAGTTGAAAGCAACGCTTCGCAAAGCAGTTATCGCAAACCAGATCTTCCCGGT
This sequence comes from Candidatus Adlerbacteria bacterium, assembly GCA_029288895.1. GTDB lineage: Bacteria > Patescibacteriota > Minisyncoccia > Phycocordibacterales > SBAW01 > GWA1-54-10. Next base: position 107,232 of record JARIGK010000004.1, read on the forward strand.
ATACACCGGCTCGGCACTCAAAAACAAAGGCGTGCAGCACGTGCTCGACGCAGTCGTCGACTACTTGCCATCTCCGCTCGACATGCCGGCGGTGAAGGGTACCGACCCACGCACGGGTGATGAAATCGAACGCCATGCATCGGACTCGGAGCCGTTCTGCGCGCTCGCATTCAAACTCCAAGCAGACCCATTCGTCGGCCAGCTTACCTTCTTCCGCGTGTACTCGGGTTCGATCGAAGCAGGCTCATACATTTACAACGCAACAACAGGCCAGAAAGAACGCCTCGGCCGCATCGTGCGCTTGCAGGCAAACCAGCGCGAAGAAGTAAAGAAAGTCTACGCCGGCGAAATCGCTGCAGCCGTAGGTCTCAAAGACACGAAGACCTCGCACACGCTCTGCGATGAAGCAAATCCAATCGTTTTGGAGCAGATCAAATTCCCAGAACCAGTTATCTCGCTCCGCATCGAGCCGAAGACCAAAGCAGACCAGGAGAAGATGGGTATCGCACTCAAGAAACTTTCTGACGAAGACCCAACCTTCCGCGTGACCTCTGACCCAGAAACTGCCGAGACACTTATCTCAGGCATGGGCGAACTCCATTTGGAAATCTTGGTTGACCGCATGAAGCGCGAGTTCAACGTCGAAGCAAACGTCGGTACGCCGCAGGTTGCCTACCGCGAAACGATCCTCCAGGAGGCAGAAGCAGAAGGTAAGTACATCAAGCAGACGGGCGGTAAGGGCCAGTACGGCCACGTGCGCCTGCGCTTGAAGCCGCTGCAGCCGCTCGAAGAAGGCGCAAAGATTCCGAAGAACGTAACGCGCGAAGAGCACTTCGAATTCATCAACAGCATCAAGGGCGGTGTCGTCCCGCAAGAATTTATTGCCCCGGTTGAAAAGGGCATCCGCGAAGCAATGGAACGTGGCTTTGTTGCAGGCTTCAAGATGGTTGATATTTCGGCCGAGCTCTACGACGGTTCGTACCACGATGTCGACTCCTCAGAAATCGCCTTCAAGATTGCAGCATCGATGGGCTTCCAGGAAGCTGCACAAAAAGCGCGCGCCGTGTTGCTCGAGCCGATCATGAAAGTGGAAGTTGTCGTCCCAGAAAAGTTCATGGGTGACGTCACTGGCTCGCTTTCAGGTAAGCGCGGTGCAATCGAAGGCATGGAAGAACGCGGTTTGGCCCGCGCCGTTAAGGCAAAAGTACCGCTGTCTGAAATGTTCGGCTACACCACACAGCTCCGCTCGATGACCGAAGGCCGCGGTTCGTTCACTATGGAATTCGACCACTATGAAGTCGTTCCTCCGAACGTCGCAGCTGATATCATCGCAAAGCGCAAATAATCTCCTCCGTAAGAACAGCATGGGCGCCGCGTCTTCAGATATATGAAGAAATTAACCGCGGCGCTTTTTGCTTTATTGGTATTGATATCTGCATCTCCCGTATCGGCAAATAGTTACATTGCTCCAACCTCGTGTCCGCAATTTTCTGTAAATCTCTACATGGGTGCGCGTGATGCGGCCATGGGTGGGCAGGTGAGCCAACTCCAGCAATTTCTCAATCAGCGTTATGGCAACCAGCTTGTCACCGGCTACTTTGGTGTGATGACCGCGGCGAATGTATCGCGCTTGCAGCAAGAGCTCGGTATTGCTCGCGTGGGCGGCGTGGGCCCTCTGACGCGCGCAGCAATCGCAAAACTTTGCAGCACAAGCGGTACGCCCACGCCGACAGCAGGCAGCCTCTCTGCGTACCCATCGTCGGGCACGGCACCTTTGGCTGTGAACTTTACCGCGACTGTACCGGACACGAACCAATACATCATCGACTTTGGTGATGGTGCGAACAGCGGCCCTATTGGTGCAGGCGTCGTGGCACACACATACCAAAACCCTGGCACGTACACCGCGAACCTCTCGCGCTATATCTCGTGCCTCTACGCGACACCAGTGCACTGCATGATCGCCGTGATGCCGATTGCGTCAGCGACGGTCACTGTTGCGGCACCTCAAACACAAACAAATACGCTCCAAGTCACAAGCCCTGCGGCGGGGCAGATATATACACGCGGCAGCCAGATGAACATCAGCTGGAGCGGCCTCGTGCGCGAAACATTTGCCTACGAGCCACATGCAAGCATTGTCGACCTCTACACGGCAGCAGGTACTAAAGTGGGTACCATCGCAATCACGAATGATTTGAAAGGTAGCTATGACTGGCATATCCCTGGCTTTCCGCAAACTATGATGTGCACGATGCAATATCCAAATGCACTCTGCGGCACCAATGTGCAGGGCCAGTACTACATCCAAGTCACCGCGGTTGTGGGCAATGGCTTTGGCACAAACGAAACAGTCATTGGTACAGCGCAAAGCGGCGTCTTCGGAGTTCAATAAACAAAAAAGATATCCCCACACACCGCTTGTCGGAAGCGGGGAAGAGAATACACTAGTAAGTAACAGGGCATCCCGGAAACGGGAGGCCCTTTCTCTTTTATTTTTGTAACTTTCTATCGATGGAAAAATTCGCACGTGCACTCGAACTCGCAACCGCCTACTTCGCAGTAGGCGTGTTGATGGTGCTGGTCGCAGGCACCGCCGTGCCGCCTTCAGGCGCGCCGTTTGCTGCAGCCGCAGTGGCGGGATGTACGCCTCCATCATTTTCGAACCTCACTATCACCGCAGCCAATTTGTATACGCCCTGGAGTGTGCCGCTCTTGTCGGCCATCAATGATGCGTCGTTCCCAACTGTAAGTGCCACGGGTTTGCCGCCGGGTATTACACTCAAAGACCAGACCACCACGCTCACCACAGGCGCTGGCTCCGTGCTCCACACCTGGGTCTTGGATGGTGCGCCGACGCAGCTTGGCACCTACACCATCACGGTAACTGCGCAGAATAGCTGCGGTGGTGCGTCGACCGTTATCACACTTCCGATCAATAACACCCAGACTGCCGCGGGGACTGTCTCGTGCCCGGCGGGGTACGCGGGCGCATACCCCAACTGTGTTTCAAGCTCGGGCCCGAGTGTATCGTTTGACCAAGCATCGCTTGTGGCAACAAGTTCGACAGCGATAATTACCGGCACGTCGCGCACGTCGTCGGTAAAATTGACCGTCCAAACTCCGAACGGCATTACCTACAGTAGCGAAACTGCACCTGTCGGCGGTGGGCGCTGGACAATCGTGCTCAAAAATTTAACGAGTGGCCTCTATTCGCTCTATTTGTACGACGGCAATAATTCGCCATTGTTGCCGGGCAGCTTAACCGTTACGTTGCCCGGTGATACCAAGCCTGCGCAGAACTTTTCCAGCGGTTCTAGCGAACCGGGACAAAGTTTTACTCCGGCATCAGCGAAGGCGTCTGCGCAGGCAACAAGGACTTCAACGTTTTCATGCAGCAATATTCCTACAACGCTCAAAATAGGGAGCCGCGGAAGCACGGTGCTTGCACTGCAAAAATCACTTATCTCAATAGGCGCATTGCCGTCTGATTCAGCAACCGGCTATTTTGGCCAAGCGACAAATTCGGCGGTCGCACGCCTGTGTCCATCAATTTCGGCAACAACCGTGCAGACGACAACAAGTTTGCCGGCATGCCCGAAAGTCGCCGTACCGCCGTGCCAGCATGGGACGCTTGTATCGCTTGGGGCCGACCAAAACCACTGCACGCTTGGTTATATGTGCCAGCAACAGCCGGGCTCGAACTGCCCATCGGTGACCGCACCTCTGTGTTCGGGCGGGACAATAGTTTCAAGTGGCACAGACATAAATGGCTGCTCGACCGGCTATTCGTGCCAGAAAGTGTCATGCCCCACTGTGCCGCAGCCAACCTGCGCACCAGGCCTGCGGCTTGTAACAGGCCCTGATGCAAACGGATGCGCAACCGTGTCCTACTGTATTGATGGCAACGGAAATACAACAAGCGTCACAGGCGCCTCGTCTGCCACAACAAATAATTCAACCAGCATCTTTAGTAATTTCTTTGGCGGTTTGGGCTCTATAGGTTCGTCATTTAGCAGTTACTACAGTTCAATTTTTGGTACCCAACCGACAGCAGGTGTCACCACATCGGCGGCAGGGAGTGCTGCTGCTGCAAGTAATGCGTCGCAGGCGTACACGACGCTTTCTTCGAAATATACCAACGCAACACTTACCAAGTGCACCGCTACCGATGGTAGCGTGAGTTATACCGCAAAAGGGTTTAACAACGACGGCACAAGCTATGAAATCCAAACCTACCCCGTTGGAGTAACGCCAAGCGGCGCGTGTCAGATAACGCAATACACTGGCCCTGCAGCACTGCGTGGCAGTAATAGCATTGGAGGAACAGTGACAAGCCCAAGTAGTGGCGTGGGTGCAAGTAGCTATGGCGGCGCTGATGGAAGTACTGGCGGCACTGCCGGGGCAGACGCTTCATCCGGCAACGCAAGCGCAGCAGATGCATCAGCCGCTGCAAACGGCGACTCGAGCGGCGATGGCACAGGCGGCGGAACAGGAGGTACCTATTAGGTCTCTCTTGCGGCTAGGGTAGCGCTTTGCTACTATGTCCCTAACACTGCATCAGCCGTGTTTGGCGTGCTTTATATTGTTCGGAATTATTCATTATAAATAATAGTAATTTTAGGTATGGCAACATTTGAACGTGCAAAGCCGCACATGAACGTCGGCACCATCGGCCACGTCGACCACGGAAAGACGACCTTGACGGCGTCTATCCTCCACACCCTCGACATGCTGAAAGCAGAGGGCTACAGCGCCCGCGTCGAAGGCGTTGACGGTATCGACAACGCGCCGGAAGAAAAGGCTCGCGGTATCACCATCGCGCTCCACCACTCGGAATACGAGTCGCCGAAGCGCCACTACGCGCACATCGACGCTCCGGGCCACGCAGACTACATCAAGAACATGATCACCGGCGCAGCCCAGATGGACGGCGCAGTGCTCGTGGTTGCAGCAACTGACGGCGTTATGCCTCAGACTCGCGAACACATCCTCCTCGCAAAGCAGGTTGGTGTGCCGAAGATCATCTGCTTCCTCAACAAGTGCGACATGGTTGACGACAAGGATCTTATCGACCTCGTCGAAGAAGAAGTAAAGGAAGCTCTTGCAAAGCAGGGCTACGCTGATGCTCCGGTTATCCGCGGCTCAGGCCTCAAGGCTCTCGAGAGCACTGACATCAACAATGAGTGGTCACAGAAGGTCAAAGACCTCATCGACACCATGGACAGCTACTATCCGGACCCAGTCCGCGAAACTGATAAGCCGTTCCTCATGCCTATCGAAGACATCTTCTCGATCGAAGGCCGCGGTACCGTGGTTACGGGCCGTATCGAACGCGGTGTAGTTAAGGTTGGTGAAGAAGTCGAAATCGTCGGCTTGGAAGCTACAACTAAGACCACCATCACTGGTATCGAAATGTTCAACAAGCAGTTGGACACTGGTATGGCAGGCGACAACGCGGGCATCTTGCTCCGCGGTACAAAGAAGGAAGACATCCACCGCGGCCAGGTTTTGGCTAAGGCTGGCTCTGTGACTCCTCACACTGAGTTCGAAGGCGAGGTATACATCTTGACCAAGGACGAAGGTGGCCGCCACACGCCGTTCTTCTCTGGCTACAAGCCACAGTTCTATATCCGCACCACTGACGTTACGGGCGAAGTGACGCTTGCTGCAGGTACTGAAATGGTTATGCCGGGCGACACCGTCACCTTTAAGGTGAAGTTGGTAGCGCCGGTTGCGCTTGAAGAGAAGACTCGTTTCGCAGTCCGCGAAGGCGGTAAGACCGTCGGCGCAGGCGTCGTTACGAAGATTGTTGCGTAAGTAACTCTCACACTTGAAAAAGAAAGGCCCCGCAGAAATGCGGGGTTTTTCGTTCTTATACGCAGCCCATGGCTTTAGGAACTCGGGGCGTAAAGTCTCTGGGCTTGTGACTACGTGAGAGCCTAAGGCTCAAAACATCATAGGCGCTCAGGTTGTAGTCCTTCGCGTGCTGCCAGGCGAGCCTCTGGTCGCCCTTGTCTCGGGCTTCCTTGGCTAGCCTCATCCCATCCTGGTGTTGCTTCACGATTGCGAACTGCTTCTCAGCATTGATATACATCGCCGCCTCCTCTAATTTCCTCTGTCGCCATCCTAACACGAGAGATTTAATTTAGCGTTGCAATTAAGGCAGCAATGAGGCATACTCACAGACGGTTAGATTTATTAGGAGTTAGCTAAAAGGTACTAGGTTACTTCGAAAGAAGAGAACTAGATCCAAACAACATGGCAACCGAAGAAACAAAGAAAGCTCCGGCAAAGCGCACCAAGAAGGCAGAGCCTGCATCGGCGCAGAAGCTCCGCATCAAGGTCCGCGCCTACGAGCACAAAGTTCTTGATCAGTCTGTGCGCCAGATTATGGACACCGCGCTTCGCTACGATGCGAAGATTGCAGGCCCGATCCCGCTGCCAACTGAAATCAAGAAGTACACGGTCAACCGCTCAACCTTCATCTACAAGGATGCGCGCGAGCAGTTCGAGATGCGCATTCATAAGCGTGTCATCGACATCCTCGAGCCTAATGCCAAGGTGATCGAAGCATTGACCAACCTCTCGCTGCCTTCGGGCGTGACGATCGAGGTCAAAATGATCTAAACGACACAATCAAGTCGAAAAACAAAGAACCTTCCAGCAATGGGAGGTTTTTTGTTTGTAGCAGGGATGTACTTGCTATTTTCATGAAACTATGCTATATTGATGAGGTTCGGGTGGCCCCACCGCCCGGATTTCTACCCTCACTGGGCGGCAGGTATTCTGCTGTGTTGCTCCCCACATCCCCCGGAAGCAACCCTCGAGTAGGATGCTGTCGTCCAGTGAGACCTCGTTTCGGTCTTTTTGAAATTTATTTCTACTGCAGTCTGGGAGACGCAGAGGAGGAGCTCGTCGAAGCAAGGTGGCCAGGAAACTGTCCTCTGGGCAAGTCGATAGGATTCTTTGGTACCTTGCTTTGGCGGGTTTCCCTTCTCTCAAACTACACAGTTCTTTGTTTGTTCGAGCCCTCGCCATTTGGTGAGGGTTTCTGCTTTTTGGGCTCCATACATTGGACCACCCTATGTATTTGCATAATTTATACACCTCGTGTATAGTCTCGTGGACTCTTACATAGAGTTGATCCACGTCCCGGGCGCCAAGCCCAGAGGGACCACTAGACAACATGAAGTTTATACTCGGCGAAAAGCAGCATATGGTCACCATCTTTGATGAAGATGGTATTGCGCATGCAGCAACGATTGTTGTTGCAACCCCCGCAACGGTGACCCAGATCAAAACCACTGAAAAGGAAGGCTACAACGCTGTCCAAATCGGCCAGGGCGAGGCAAAAGAAAACCGCGTCAACAAGGCACAGGTTGGCCACGCAAAGGGCAAAGCATTGAAGAATTTCCGCGAACTCCGCCAGCGCGATGGCAAACTCCCTGAAGGTGTCGAAGTTGGCGCATCGATCGATGTCTCTGCATTTGCAGCAGGCGAGAAGGTACAAGTCTCGGCAATCTCAAAAGGTAAGGGCTTCCAAGGCGTAGTGAAGCGCCACGGCTTCCATGGCGGCCCACGCAGCCACGGCCAGAAGCACAGCGAACGCGCACCGGGTTCTATCGGTGGCTCGGGTGGCCGCGCAGGCGGTCGCGTTGCAAAGGGTATGCGCATGGCAGGCCGCATGGGCCAGGACCGCGTAACCGTCCGCAACTTGAAGGTCCTCCAGGTGCACCCAGAAACCCACGAAATTGTTATCGCAGGTGCTATCCCGGGCCGCCGCGGCACGCTTGTTGAAATCCGTGGCTAACGAAATTTTTATGGAAGCAACACTCTACAACATCAAAGGCGAAAAGAAGGGGACGGTGAATGTACCGGAAAGCATCTTCGGCGTGCCATTTAATGCAGACCTCCTCCACACTGTCGTTACCTCGATGCAGGCAAACGCACGCACCCCAGTCGCACACACTAAAGACCGCTCTGAAGTTCGCGGCGGCGGCAAGAAGCCATGGCAGCAGAAGGGCACTGGCCGCGCACGCCACGGCTCATCACGCTCACCAATTTGGCGCGGCGGCGGTATCACGCACGGCCCTCGCAACGAACGCGACTACTCTGTCAAAATCAACCGCCAGCAGCGCCAGAAGGCACTCTTGGTTGCGCTTTCTCGCAAGTGGAAGGACGGCGAAGTTATCTTTGTCGACTCGCTTGAGATGGCAGCACCAAAGACCGCAGATGCAAAGAAAATGATCGATGCGCTCGGCAAGGCTGGCTTTAAGTTTAAGACCAACAACTCGGCACTTATTGCGCTCCCTGCACGCCACACTGCAACCGTTAAAAGCTTTGCAAACATGGGCCACATTGCAGTCGAAGAGGTCCGCACCTTGAACCCGGTCAACGTCCTCTCTTCGAAGTACCTCATCATCGCAAACCCGGAATCAGCATTTGAAACGCTCGGCAAAAAGCGCGTCGTGAAGGCAGAGAAATAATCTATATGAAAAAGCACTCAGGTAACATAATTCTCTCGCCGCGCATTACTGAAAAGGGCGCATACATGTCGGAAAAGGGCGTCTACGTCTTTAACGTCAGCGTCAATGCCAACAAGCTCGAGATTGCAGAAGCAGTATCGGAGCTCTACAAGGTAACGCCACGCCAGGTCCGCGTTGTTGCTGTGCCGCGCAAGGTCGTCCAGACTCGCAACACCAACCGCAAGGGTATGACTGCAGGCGGCAAGAAGGCCTACGTCTACTTGAAAGAAGGCGATAAGATCGAGCTCGCATAAGTAAACGCATATGAAATCCTATAAGCCATACACAAAATCGCGCCGCCACATGACCGGCATCAACTTCCGCGAGAAGTTGTCGGGCCATGCGCCGCACAAGGCACTCGTCTCGGGTGGCAAGCGCTCTGTGGGCCGCAACAACGCAGGCCGCATTTCGGTGCGCCACAAGGGCGGTGGCCACAAGCGCCTCTTCCGCGACGTCGACTTTACCTACAAGAAGATGGTTCCGGCAGTTGTTGAAACTGTCGAGTACGATCCGAACCGCTCGGGCTTTATCGGCCTCGTGCTCTACAAGGACGGCGAGCGCCGCTACATCCTCCTCCCTCGCACGGCGAAGGTTGGCGACACTGTCATGACCGGCGAAAACGTCCCAGCAGTACCAGGCAACCGCATGCCTCTCAAGTCGATGCCAATTGGCGCGTTTGTTTACAACGTCGAAATCAAGCCGGGCAACGGCGGCAAACTTGGCCGCTCGGCAGGTACCTACATCGAACTTATCGCGCGCGACGCAGGCTATGCGGACTTGAAGATGCCGTCATCAGAAGTCCGCAAAGTTCTCGAAACCTGCTACGCAACCTTGGGCGAAGTCTCGAACGACGAACACCACTTGGTGAAGATTGGTAAGGCCGGCCGCTCCCGCTGGAAGGGTATCCGCCCTACAGTCCGCGGTACCGCGATGAACCCAGTAGACCACCCGCACGGCGGCGGTGAAGGCCGCCAGGGCCGAGGTTTGCGCCGCGCAAAGTCTGCGTGGGGTAAACCAACAGGCAAGGGCCAGAAGACCCGCACGCCGAAGAAGTACTCAAACTATCTCATAGTGTCTCGCCGCAAAGTCGGCAAGCGCTCACAGCAAGCCTAATATCAAAAAGAAAAATCCCCGCCCTAAGGCGGGGATTGTCGTTGTTGTGTCGCGTGGTAGTATCGATGCGGACAAGGAGGCTTACTAATGCCAATTAAATTTCTGATTGTCGCAGGCGCTACACTGCTCTTGGGCAGCTGGATTTTCTCATCGTATCGGTGGCACAATCGTTATGATCAGCTTCGAAGTCTCATGAAGTTCAACATAGGCGACCGAGTCGTTAGGATGGGGCGCGTAGACATACACAGCCCCATCGATTACACGATGGACCCGTACCTTCCGACCCGTATGGGGCAGTGTATCGATATTGCTGTGCGAAGAGCCACTGGCACGGTAGAGAAATTCAATATCGTGCGCTGTTCTTCCTTGTGGGACGGCGGTCCCTTCCGGAACATGACTTCGGAGGACTATCATCGACGTGTTGTGTGCTAAAGCCCGTAGAGGGCTTTTTCTTTTTCCAAAAATAAATCCCCGCCGAAAGGCGGGGATTGTCGTTAGATGCCCAAGTAATGGTTTTCGCAAAAACCTTCGTTCTCGGGAAGCTGCTTTGCAGCAATTCCTTGAATGTAGGCTTGGACGACTTCCGGCGCTGGCATATCCATGCCCCTCATGCGTGGAAACACGAGGTCGACACCTGCGTCCAGGGCATCGACGCGCTCTTTTGCAGTGGCTTTTGAAAGTTCGACTTCACGATCGCCCATCAGTTCCTCCTCTAAAGCTTTTTCTTCTTCTTGGCCTTCTTGAGAAGCTTTTTCGTGTTTTGGACAGCCCGTTCAACACTGTTCATAACACCCTCCCTCTGGTAAAGCCAATGTCCGAGATAAGAATACACCATATTTGACTATTCCTGGGGCATCAAGTAGTATCTGTGTACTTCCGTGCCGCAAGGTCTAGCCGCTCGCTGGCTACGACGGGCAGGGAATTTAATTTTGGCAAAGTCTGCGTTAGCAGACGTCAAATATACAAGAATGGCACGATCGCTTAAAAAAGGCCCATACGTAGACGAAAAGCTTCTCAAGAAGATTGAGGGCAAGAAACCCCAGACAACCGGGGTTATTAATACATGGGCACGCCGCAGCCAGATTGCCCCTGAAATGGTGGGCTTTAAGTTTGGCGTCCACAACGGCAAAACGCATATTGAAGTGTTGGTCAACGAAGACATGGTAGGCCACCGCTTGGGCGAATTCTCACCAACCAAGAAGTTCCTCCGCCACGGCGGTAAGATGCAGAAGGAAATGGAAGCAAAGGCTAAGGAGTCTGAAATTGCATCTGCACAGGCTGCAAAGGCTGCTGGCGACGCTAAGGATAAGAAGAAATAAAATTATATGGCAGGCTCAACCGCACAACTGAAGAACTACCGCCAGTCGCCCCGCAAGGTGCGCTTGGTTGCAGACCTCGTCCGCGGTAAGCGCGCAGACCGCGCATTGGCCCAGCTTTCGATGTTGCCAAAACGCGCATCAGACCCAGTTGCGAAGTTGATCAAATCAGCTGTCGCAAACGCAGGTGCAGGCGCTGAAGGCCTCGTCGTTTCCAAGATCGAAGTCAACGGCGGTATTGTATTTAAACGCTTTATGCCCCGCGCACGCGGCCGCGCATCGGCTATCCGCAAAAAGACAAGCATCATCACTCTGACCCTCTCGGCTATTGAGCCAAAAGCTAAGGCACCGAAGAAGGCAGCAGCAAAAGCACCTAAGGCAGCAGAAGAAACCCAAAACTAATATGTCGAAAGTAGTTAATCCATTTGCACACCGTTTGGGCATCATCCATGACTGGCGTCATCGCTGGTTTGCGACGGGCCCGAAATTCCAAGAATATTTGAAGGCGGATATTTTGCTGCGCCAGTTCTTGCAGAAGGAGCTCCGCGGTATGTACGTTGGCGGTATTGAATTTGAACGCAACGACAAGACCCTCCGCATTAAGATCGCAACCTCACGCCCAGGCATCATCATTGGCCGCTCGGGCGAAGGCTCTATCAAGCTCAAGAACAAGATTGTCGCCTTTTTGAACGACAAGAAGCTTACGGCGCCGGAAATCAAACTCGATATCGAAGAAGTTCGCTCGCCAGAATCAAACGCTGCCATCGTGGCCTACATGATCGCAGAAGGGTTGGAGAAGCGCCTCCCATTCCGTCGCGTCTTGAAGCAGACGGTTGAAAAGGTCATGGCTAACCGCGACGTAAAGGGTGTTCGTATCGCCTTGGGCGGCATGCTCGGCGGCGGTTCGATGTCCCGCACTGAAGAATTGAAGAAGGGCCGCGTTCCGTTGCAGACTTTCCGTTCGAACATCGACTACGCAAAGGAGCGCGCAAACTTGCCACTTGGCGTGATCGGCATCAAAGTCTGGATCTACAAAGGCGAAGTCTTCGGAGACGAGAAGGGCGACAAATAAACTACCATGCTTTTCCCTAAGAAAGTAAAATTCCGCAAGTCACACACGATGCGCCGCAACGTAAAGCGCGCAATGGTCGCGTCGCGTGGTGCAACGTTGGCATTCGGCTCACACGGCCTCAAGGCTGTGACCCATGCCCGCGTCCGCTCAAACCAGATCGAATCTGCTCGTAAGGTTATCGCCCGCTCGCTCGGCAAGACCGGCAAGAGCTGGATCCGCATCTTCCCTGACAAGCCATACACCAAGAAACCGCCGGAAGTGAAGCTCGGTAAGGGTAAGGGTGACTTGGAAGGTTACGAAGTCGAAGTCTGGCCAGGCCGCATCCTCTTTGAAGTAGACGGCGTCGACGCAAAGTTGGCATCGACCGCGCTCATCAGCGCTTCGAAGAAGCTCCCGCTCAAAGCAAAGGTCGTGTCCCGCACCCACTAAACGTATATGGCAAAGAAAGTATCACTCAAAAACAATAGCGTTGAAGATTTGAACCGCCTCGTGGCAGAGAAGCGAGAAGAGCTCCGCTCCTTGCGCTTTTCGGTCGCAGGTAGTAAAAATCGAAATGTGAAGTTGGCTCGCAAGCTCCGCAAGGAGGTCGCACGCAGCCTGACTGAGCTTAATGCCCGCGCAAAGAATGCATAATATGGAAACCAAAACCGTACATAAGAAAACTCTCCGCGGCGTCGTCGTCTCGGACAAAATGCAGGACACTGCAGTGGTTTCCGTGCAGCGCTACGTAAAGCACCCGAAGTACAAGAAGTACATCAAGTTGAACAAGAAGTACCACGTCCACAACCCTGGCAATAAGGCAAAGATGGGGGAGAAGGTTACTATCCGTTCGACCCGTCCTCTTTCCAAGACCAAATCGTTCGAGATCGTTTCCGAATAAACTTATATGATCCAAGACCGCTCACTCGTTGTTGTTGCAGATAATTCCGGCGCCAAGATTGGCCGCATTTTCAAGATTCCTGGCTCGTCCAAGAAGCGCTATGCGGAAATCGGCGAAATCGTCGTGCTCTCGGTACAGACCGCAGAGCCTCGCAAGGCTGTAAAGAAAAAGGATGTCTTGAAGGCTGTTGTCGTACGCCAGAAGAAGCCATTCCGCCGCAAAGACGGTAGCTACATCCGCTTCGATGAAAATGCAGTCGTCATCATCGAAGGTACTGGCAAGAGCCCGCAGGAGCCAAAGGCAGGCCGCATCTTCGGCCCTATCCCTCGCGAATTGCAGGAGCTTGGCTACCAGACCATTATTTCTCGCGCACCTGAAGTCGTGTAATTTTTGAATTTTTATGAACACACTTCACATCAAAAAGGGAGATACGGTTGTTGTATTGTCGGGTAACGACCGCGGTAAGTCGGGCAAAGTCACTGCCGTCTTCCCAAAGACCAACAAAGTCGTCGTCGAAGGCATCGGTATGCACAAAAAGCACCAGAAGCCTCGCCGCGAAGGCCAGAGCGGCCAGATTGTCGACAAACAGCATGCGATCCACGCAAGCAATGTAGCGAAGAAGAAGTAAACCACCACCATGCCTAAACTCGTTAAAGAACAGCAGAAGAGTGCGTACGCAGACCTCAAAGGTAATTTTGGGTGGACTGGCGTCATGCAAACCCCGAAGGTGGAGAAGGTTGTTATCTCTGTCGGTACTGGCTCGACCAAAGACAAGAACAAGATCAAGTTGATCGAAGGCCGTTTGGCTACCATCACTGGCCAGAAGCCGGCATACCGCATCACCAAGAAGGCAATTGCGACCTACAAGACTCGCGTTGGCGACAAAGTTGGCTATCAGGTTACGCTTCGCGGCAAGCGCGCAGAAGACTTCTTGAACCGCCTCCTCCACGTTGCGCTTCCTCGTACGAAAGACTTTAAGGGCATCCCAGGCAATTCTATCGATGACATGGGCAACTACACGCTCGGTATCAAAGAACACACCGTCTTCCCAGAAACAGCAGACGAAGAATTGAAGGACGTCTTCGGTATGGCAATCACTGTCGTCACTACTGCAAAGACTAAAGACGAAGCAAAAGCCTACCTCACACACTTGGGCTTCCCATTCAAAAAGTAATTTTCTTACTCCTCGAAAAAGCGACCTCCTCACCGAGGTCGCTTTTTCTTTTGGGATTGTGTATGGTTTTGAAAGTTTTACGAGAGGTGTTTATATGCCTGATGGTTCGTTGCCAGAAGTACCACCGCCTGGGAAAAAGAGATACAGGATGGTGTGTCGGGACCGTGGGGTCAATCCTTTCAAGAGTCGATCCTTTGAAATGGACAGACCCCTACAGAGACACACCAAGACTGTCGATGTGGATGAACATATCCCATTTGAGCAGGTCGAGAAGTGGGCTCGCGAAGAACAAGGGCCCTACGAGTTTCTCAAGCTTGAAGTGGTGAGTTGAATATTGCAAGGCGATCCATTCGGGTCGCTTTTTCTTTTGGGGTAGGGTAAGGTGGCGGCAGGCAGCGTATCGCCTGTGTTCCTTTCAACCATCAACTAAAGGGATATCTGTCATGACTGCCAATACGGCACGAAACGACGGTAATAAAAAGAAGTCTAAACAAAGGCTCTCGGCTGAACAGACTGGCGTCCTCCAACAGAGGCTCCAGGATGTTATCCGCCGCGTCGAGGAGGGGAAACTTTCTTTTGACGTTGTGGCGCAATCGCTTCAGCGTATCTCGGAAGAGACATTCATCTCTCACTACAAAGACAAAAAGCCGAAGGAGACGTGGGAGATTTTCACACGTCCGCCTCTGGCCGAGCGGAGAAAGTCGTTGTCGCCTTATGGCATGACGCTTCCGCACAAGGTCAAACGTCTTGAGTTTCCGGAACGGAATCCCGAGCGGATAATGATGGAGCTTTGGGAAAAGGAGAATATCCCGAAACCTCAAATAAATCACGGTCGTGTACCGGTCAACGCCATCCTTAACGCCGTTGAACTGCTGCCCCAGGATGTGCAGATTGTGGCCGCGACCGTCCAATGGTTTGGGACAAATATTGGTATGTCCTACCTTGGCGAATTTTCCCGAGCGGCAGAATTGCGGGGTTTCTAAAACAATGTACATTGGCGACCCATTCGGGTCGCTTTTTCTTTTGATGACAAGGATGGTTAGATGGTTTATGCTCGTGCCAGGCACATTTTGGAGGAATAGAACATGCCGGAGAAGAGAATTCTGCAGTTGGTCGGCTCATGCGGCGAATGCCCGCGCTATCAGTATTACAGTGGCGGAACGAGTAAGTGCATCGAAGTCGACCAGATTGTTCGCGACAAGCATGTCGTTGCGCCGTTCTGCCCGCTGGCGCCGTATCCTGCGGACATTATTGCCGATCAGGCCGAGACAATTCGGGTCATGCGGGAAGGGAACGATACGCTGTTCGTCTTCCTTCTTCTGGAGCGCATTGGCAAAAAGCTTAATGCAATCCGCAAGGATGGGACTATGGTGCTCGAAATTCCGCTGAAGGAAGAAGGCAAAACTGTTTGCCTCGATCTCCACTATGTGGACGAGGAAAGGAGTCGGCTATTTCCTCGCCCAGAAATTCGCTTCAAGTATCAGGACTCGTGGTACATCCTGGACATCGAGGCGAAGCCGCCGATTCTCAAAAAGGTGGTTAGACATCCGGGCGGCAGCGAAGCTGGAGAATTGTACGAGTCTGTCCCGCTGGCAGTCTGACAAACAAGCGACCTTTGAGAGGGTCGCTTTTTCTTTTGACAAAACGTGCACTGCAAGTAGTATGTGCAGCGGATTCACAAAACAGGAGAAGCTCATGCTGAGCGTAGAACAAAGGTTTCTTGGTGCCTACAAGGGCGCACTTTTAGAAGCCATCATGCAAGAGGATTCGAAATTCGTACTGGATGCCAAGATCGAATCGCTGTATGACTGGCTCAATCTGATGAATTGGGGCAATGTTGAAACTTGCCGCGAGACAGCCTCGCTCATCGAGTTGCCCATTTTATTTTCGTTCCGGTTCCAGCGTAACCCTGCGGCGCGTATACGCTTCACTCGGCATCAATTCCGTGATTGCTCGACGGAAGTGCAGCGTGATGCGCACGATTTAGCACTGTTGCGCAGTGCCTATCTCGCTGAGTTGCTCTATGGAAAGGGTGAAGAGGAGGCGGTCAGCTTCGTTCTCCGTCAATACGATACGGACTTCCTTTTTACCCGCTCCATCAAGGAGCTGGAAGAGCGCGCTCCATTACTCGACCTTTCGGGGTTAAAAACACCTCGTACTTGCAAACTGTACATAGAAACGAAGATGTTCAGTGGCGCGTGTTATGGAGCTGTGCACGGACCCGACTACCTGCATCTTGCCCGGTGGCAAGAAGGCCGCATCGAACACAACCCTTTAGTGAAAGAGGTTGGCCTGAGGCTTTTCAGGGAAGCGTACGGATACACATAGCAGTTCTTAAGCGACCCACCCGGGCCGCTTTTTTCTTTTTATAAAATATGGGGCTGGTGGTAGGGGATTATTGATATTTTTGAAAAATGTGTTAAAAAAGCTGCAGCTGATGGTAGTGGCATTCCGCCATATCCACTGACAGCTCTTTGTCGTCCAGCCTACCCTGTGCCAATGACGGGGATGGTTATAGCGCAATGGAGAAACTAATGCGTGCTGTGTCTCGTGACCAAGCGACTAATCTTATTGGGCGTATTGCAACGACTATAAATTTTGGACCTCTGGATTCCCAATTCGTCCAAAAGGCAATCATCGAAGGCCTCGACGACGAGGAATTCGGTGACAACGTCACCAGCTTTCTCAAGAATGGGGCCAAAAGAGTCATCGCCCTTCCGAAATCTCTGGACATCAACCATCATCTACGTCCGGAAAACGTAGACCAGGTGTCGCAACTCTGGAAAGGTCCGTTTCCGAGCGATGGGACTCGAGGTAATGTAGTGGACCACCTTCCAGACTTGCAATCCCTGGAATTTTCCAGAGTTGCCTTTAGTCGTCCAAAAGGGAGCCAGCTCGCTGCTGGTCATATCTACCAGGAATTAGTGGGGCAAGTGCCGCTCCTTGGCTTTCGGGTAGGGATGGCGCTTATGCGGGACTATAAAGAGCGTGGCAAAGATTCTGCGCTTGAGTGGTATCGTGCTACCTACGACATTCGGGACATGACATTCATGGGCACAGTCCTGCGCCGACCAAGTGACGGGTACCCATTCTTTTATGGCCTGCAGCATATAAATAGTGTGTGGGATTGGGGTTCCGTGGGGCTTTGGGATCTCACGTTTTCGGAGCAGGAGGCTATACCTATTTACGTCCCCTAGAGCTGGGGTTTGTTCGGGCCCGCGGTAAAACGCGGGCCTTTTTTCTTTGGTTTGACTTATAGGGTGGGGTCGAGTATATTGATGCCTAGCCCGTTTGGGCTCCTTTTTTTCGTCAGGTGCCGCTTAGTCGCAAGGCGAGGCAAACCCACGAGATCATAACTCCCTAGGTATAAGGGGAGTAACCATTCAAAAATGGCAAAAAAATCTACAATCGCACGCTCTAACAAGACCCCGAAGTTTAAGTCTCGGGTAGTTCGCCGTTGCTTCCGCTGCGGCCGCAAGCGCGCCTTTATGCGTGATTTCGGCATGTGCCGCGCATGCTTCCGCGAAGCTGCTAACGAAGGCCTTATCCCTGGCGTCCGCAAATCATCTTGGTAATTTATGGTAACTGACCCTATCTCAGACTTGATCGTCCGCATCCAGAACGCGTCTCGCGCAAAGAAGACGTCGGTCTCTTTGCCATTCTCGAAGATGAAGTTGGCTGTCGCAGAAGTCCTTGAACAGGAGGGCTATATCGGCGGCATCGACAAGAAGGCAAGCAAGGAAGGCGTTCTCTCATTCGAACTTTCCTACAAAAACGGCACTCCGGCAGTTAATGGCGTTAAGCGTATCTCGAAGCCATCGCGCCGCATGTACGCAAGCGTCCACGACATCAAGCCGGTAAAGCGCGGCTACGGCCTCGTTGTCCTTTCGACCCCGGCAGGCATCTTGTCTGGTAAGGCTGCAAAGCAGAAGAATGTCGGCGGCGAAATCCTGTTCGAAATCTGGTAATCATATGTCACGTCTTGCAAAACAACCTATCGTCCCCGGCAAAGCTGAAGTCAGCGTGTCTGGTGATGTCATTTCAGTAAAAGGCCCTAAGGGCACGCTCACGAAGCCTACCCACCGCCTCGTCAATGTTGAAGTTGGCGCAGACGGTGTCCAGGTCTCGGTCCGCGGTGCATCGCTTGAAGCAAAGGCACTCGTTGGCACCTACGCATCGCATGTCAAAAACATGATCAAGGGTGTCACCGAAGGCTACACCAAGAAGCTCCTCATCGAAGGTGTCGGCTACAAGTGGGACGTCCAAGGCAAAAAGCTCAACTTGGCGCTTGGCTTCTCGCACCCTGTGTCCGTTGATATCCCAGAAGGCCTTACCGTCAAAGCAGACAAGGGCGCACTTACCATCGAAGGCCACGACAAAGAAGCAGTAGGCCAGTTCGCGGCAAACATCCGCGCCATGAAGAAGCCGGAGCCGTACAAGGGTAAGGGTATCCGCTACGAAGGGGAAGTTATCCGCCGCAAGCAGGGTAAGAAGGCAGCATAACGAATTGATTTATGGATAAACGCACACGCCGCCACAATCGCATACGCGCAAAAGTACAGGGCACAACAGAACGCCCTCGCCTTGCTGTGTACAAATCTAACCGCTATATGGAAGCGCAGATCATTGATGATACGAAGGGCCACACCTTGGCATCTGCAAAGATGGATGATGCTGCAAAGGCAGGCGCAGAAGTTGCCAAGAAGGCAAAGGCAGCAGGTGTCACACGCGTTGTGTTCGACCGCGGTGGCTTCCGCTACACTGGTCGTGTCGCAGCATTGGCAGAGGCAGCACGTGCGGCAGGTCTTGAATTCTAGTACTCAAACTTTATATGGCTGAAAACGAAAACACACAGGTAATAGAAACCACAGAAGCTGCAGCGCCTGCTGCAGATGCTTCGAGCGCGCCTCGCAATGACCGCGGTCCTCGCGGCCGTGGTGGCCGTGGAGGCGACCGTGGTGGCCGCCGCCCGTCGTCGCGCCCTCCTCGCCCGAAAAGCGAGTTCGATCAGCGCATGATCAACATCCGCCGCGTCGCCCGCGTCGTTGCCGGTGGCCGCCGCTTCTCATTCTCAGTTGCGATTATCATCGGCAACAAGAAGGGCAAAGTTGGCGTAGGCTTGGGCAAAGCAGGGGACACCACCTTGGCAATCGACAAGGCAGTCCGCGATGCAAAGAAGAACATGATCACCGTATCGCTCACCAAAGACAACTCAATCGCACACGAAGTGTCGGCAAAGTACAACGCAGCACGCGTGACCATGATGCCAGCACACGGCCGCGGGTTGGTCGCAGGCTCATCAGTTCGCCCAGTGCTCGAGCTTGCTGGTGTCACTAACATCGTCGCAAAGATCCACTCTGGCTCGAAGAATGGTTTGAACAACGCACGCGCAGCAGTCGAAGCGCTCAAGAACCTCAAGGCGTAATCTCTAACACTATATGCAGCTCCACGAACTCAAACGCAAAACAGAAAACAAGACCGCAAAGCGCGTCGGTCGCGGCGGTGGCCGTGGTAAGACCTCGGGCCGCGGTACCAAGGGTCAGAACGCACGTTCAGGCCACAAGAAGCGCCCAGAAATCCGCGAAATCTTGAAGAAGCTTCCAAAGCGTCGCGGTCGCGGTATCGCGGGCCTCGTCTCTATCCAGAGCAAGCCGCTTGTCGTAAACATCTCGTCGCTCGAAGTCGCATTCAAGGCAGGTGATGTTGTAAACCCAACAACCCTCCTCGAGCGTGGCCTTATCCGCGCACGTAAAGGCGACGCAACTCCAAAGGTAAAAATTTTGGGCAATGGTGAAATCACCAAAAAGCTCACATTCTCGGGTGTTGTTATCTCGGGCTCTGCAAAGGAAAAGATAGAAAAAGCGGGCGGTTCGGTAGCGTAAACCTCTATGCTTCAAAAACTCACACTGCTTTTGACCGACAAGCTTCTCCGCAACCGGCTGCTCTTTGTGCTGGGTGCCTTGGCTGTGTTCCGCGTGCTTGCAAGCATCCCGATCCCAGGCATCAACGCACAGCAGTTGCAGCTGTTTTTCGCAAATAACCAATTCTTTGGCCTCTTGAACTTGTTCTCAGGCGGCGGCCTCTCGAACCTTTCGCTCGTACTCTTGGGCGTTGGCCCCTACATCACTGCGTCGATTATCTTGCAGCTCCTTACTATGATGGTGCCGTCGCTCAAGGCGCTCTATCAAGAAGAAGGGGAGGCAGGCCGCGTCAAGTTTAGCCAGTACACTCGTTTTCTTACACTCCCAGTGGCCGTGGTGCAGGGCATTAGCTTCTTGCTTATCCTCCAGCGCGAAGGCGTTATGCCGGGCCTTTCGTCCTTCCAGTTTGGTATTAACTTGCTCGTCATTGTTGCGGGCTCATTGCTGTTGATGTGGCTTGGCGAGCTCATCTCGGAGTTTGGGTTGGGCAACGGCGTTTCGGTCCTTATCTTTGCCGGTATCGTTGCACGCTTGCCGCAGGATGCATCACAGGCACTCTTTGCATTTAACTCGAGCCAGCTCCCGGTCTACTTGGGATTCATCGCAGCAGCAGTTGCTGTCGTGGCGGCCGTTGTCGTTGTCACAGAAGCAGAGCGTCCAGTGCCGGTGACGTACGCTAAGCGCGTGCGCGGTATGAAGTTCTTTGGCGGCGCTTCGACCTACTTGCCACTTCGTTTGAACCAGGCAGGCGTGATCCCGATTATCTTCGCACTCTCGCTCTTGCTTATCCCGCAGATGGCAGCAACTTTCTTCCAGACCTCGCACATCGCATGGTTGGCCACTGCTGCAAGCGCTGTCTTGCACACCTTCCAGAATTTGGCAGTGTACGGCGCACTCTACTTTGTGCTCGTCTTCCTCTTTACCTACTTCTACACCGCAGTCACGTTCGACCCGCATCAGATCTCTGAGAACTTGCAGAAGAACGGCGCATTTATCCCAGGTGTCCGCCCGGGCCAGTCCACCATGGAACACTTGGGCCGCGTTATCACACGCATCACCTTCGTCGGCGCATTGTTCCTCGGCGTTATCGCAGTCTTGCCGATCGCTATGCAGTCGCTCACCGGCATCCAGTCGCTTGCCCTCGGCGGCACCGCACTCTTGATCGTTGTCTCTGTCATCTTGGACCTCGCGCGCCGCATTGACGCGCAGATCTCAATCCGCGAATATTAAGCAAATGGGAAAGACTGTCGACATCCACAAGGCTGCCGGCGTTCTATTGAAAGATAGAAAGTTCCTTATCACGCGCACACGTGGCAAGGAATTTTTTATTGCACCGGGTGGGCGGCTTGAAGCAGGGGAGAGTGTGACCGATGCTCTCATTCGCGAACTGAAAGAAGAGCTTTCAATCGATACAAAAGCTGAAGATTTTGAAGTGTTGGGCACGTTTTATGCCCCGGCAGCAGGCGCGGAAGACAAATATCTCCAGAGCGATGTTTTTATCGTCAAACATTGGGCGGGCGAAATTATACCTGCTGCAGAAGTAGAAGAAGTGAAATGGATCGATTCAAATATGCCAGAAGGCTTGGTGCTCGGCTCAATATTTTTACATGATGTTCTGCCCGCTCTTAAAGAGCGCAATCTTATTGACTAGTATATGAAAGGGAAACTTATTTTAGTGGTGAGTCCGGCGGGTGGTGGGAAAAGTACGCTGCTCAAATATCTCCGCGAGCAGATGCCGGATATTGTGTTTCCAGTGTCGTGCACGACGCGCCCTATGCGTCCAGGCGAGGTAGAAGGCGCGGTCTACCATTTCATCAGTGACGAGGAGTTCCAGAAGCGTGCAGCAAATAACGAATTTTTGGAATGGGTCTATACCGACGGCAAACGCTACGGCACGCTTAAATCAGAAATCGTCCCGCCTGTAGAGGCAGGCAAAACTGTCGTGCGCGAAATTGACATCAAAGGCCTCTACAAAATTGAAGAGATTTTGCCGAAAGAAAATGTGCGCACTATCTACATTGATGCGGGCACGTGGGATGATTTGGAAAAGCGCATCGTCGCCCGCGCCCCAATAGAGCAGACCGAACTTGCTTCGCGTCGCGCACGTTTCGAAGCAGAGGCACCATTTAAAGATCATGCCGACATTGTCGTTAAA
The DNA here is from genome assembly GCA_029288895.1 of Candidatus Adlerbacteria bacterium. Classification (GTDB taxonomy): domain Bacteria; phylum Patescibacteriota; class Minisyncoccia; order Phycocordibacterales; family SBAW01; genus GWA1-54-10. The sequence continues at coordinate 129,391 of JARIGK010000004.1, forward strand.
AACCCCGATGGTGGGCTCGAGCAGGCAAAGCAGGATTTTATTGCAGCAGTCAAAACACTCGCGGTGGCGTAGTGTACAATACAAAACGTGGAAAAACAGACACTCATATTTTTAGGTCCGCAGGGTTCGGGAAAGGGTACACAGATACAGCTTTTAAAAGAATATCTCCAGAAGAACGATTCAACTCGTGCGGTATTTGAATTTGGTATGGGGCAAGGACTGCGTGAGCTCGCAACCTCTCCTAGTTTTGCAGGAAAGAAGACCGACTCTATCTTAAAGAACGGAGGTCTTATCCCGTATGCAATCTCGTGCAGCGTATTCACCCAGTTCTTGATGAATAATTATTCTGGGGAAGAGCATCTGATTATTGATGGCTTCCCACGAACCGCCGACCAAGTGCCTGCGCTCGATTCAGCGCTCGAGTTTTTCGAAGCAAAGCCGATAACCGTGGTGTGTATAAATATTTCTGATGAAGAAGCAGTGACGCGCTTACTGAAGCGTGGGCGCAGCGATGACACAGAAGAGGCAATACGAAAGCGCCTTGCATGGTCGCGCAAAGATACTATGCCTAACATTGCCTGGTTTAAGACAGCGCCTAACTACCGCGTACTCGAAATAGATGGCGCACGCTCTGTCGAAGAAATTCAGAAAGACATCATCACACAGCTCGGGCTCTAACGTATATGATCGCAAAAACAAAAGAAGATTACGAAGGATTGCGCATGTCGGGCAAAATTTTGTCTGGCGCATTGAAAGAAACTGCCAAGTTGGTAAAGGCGGGAGTTTCGACTGCGCAGCTTGATTTGGCAGCCGATGAATATATCCGCGCGCACGGTGGTGTGCCTGCATTCCTCAACTACAAGCCCTCTGGTGCCTCGTACCCATTTCCAGCAGCGCTCTGCGTTTCTGTAAACGACGAAGTCGTGCACGGCATACCGCGCGAAGATGTTGTATTGGAAGATGGCGACATCATTACGCTCGACCTTGGAGTGAACTACAACGGCTACTTTACTGACTCTGCAATTTCTGTGGCAGTGGGGGAGGCAACAAAAGAAACACAGCGTTTTTTTGATGCGGGCCGCGAAGCGCTTTCGGCTGGCATTAAAGCGGCGAAGGCAAACGGCCACACCGGCGACATTGGTGCGGCGGTGGAGGCGGTAGTCCGCCGCTATGGCTACAGTGTTGTTGAAGAGTTGGGCGGCCACGCAGTAGGCGGCGGTGTGCACGAAAAACCTTTTATAGAAAATACGGGCACTGCGGGCACGGGCGAAGTCATGCCCGAAGGCTTGGTTATTGCCATTGAGCCAATTGTGGCAGAAGGCAAAGGTAGCATTGTCATAGAAGATGACGAATGGACCTACTCGACAGAAGACGGCTCGCGCGCCTGCCACTTTGAACAAACCATCATTCTCACCAAAGACGGTGCAGAGATAATCACACCGTTTTAAAGGGCGCCTTTGATGTGTGCGTAGAGCGCGCACAACCCAACAAGAAATACACCGTACTCAATAAACGCCACCGGGGTGGGGCGGAAGTAATACGCAATAACCCAATGCTCGCGCGGCTCTTTTTTGGGAGCAAGAAATTGGAATCGTCGTTTTGAAAACGGCCATAGCCATGCGATGCCCCAGCCCAAACCAATCGTGTCGTGTATAAGATGCATCGCAATACACAAAAGTAAAAGTGTGCAGATTATGGGCCCTGCAAAGAAATAGACGAGCGCGATGATGGGCACCCACACGAGCGGGTAGTGAGGGTACGTACGGTGGTCGTGATACGTTGACCTCGAAGCGAGATACCAGAGCATGTCGACGTCGGGCAAAAGAGCAAAGATAACCCCGAGCGCAATGAACGATGGTGTCGTGGGCACAGAAAAGAGATGTGCGGTGGCGAGTGAGAGCATGATCCCAAACCCTATATCGAGCGGCATGCGTCCAGTATAACAGTTGCTAAATTCCTCATATATTGTAGAGTTAGCGCCATGATGCATCCCAAGGAGGAAAAGACCTTCGTGCTTATTAAGCCAGACGGCGTCCGCAAGGGCCTTATTGGCGAGATCATTAACCGCTTCGAGCGACGCGACTTGAAGGTGGTTGCTATGGAAATGTTCCAGCCAACCAAGGCTGAGATGGACAACCACTACCCTAAAGACGAGAAGTGGATAGCGCGCATTGGCGAGCGCACCTCGGCAACATACGCAAAATACGACCACGATATCAAGCGCGACTTTGGTACCACCGATACGATTAAGATCGGCAAAGAAGTGCGCAAGTGGCTCATCGACTTTATGGTTTCGGCACCGCTCGTCAAAATGGTGGTGCAGGGCCCGCACGCCGTCGACATGGTGCGCAAAATTGTCGGCCCTACGATGCCGTACTTGGCAGAGATGGGCACTATCCGCGGAGACTATTCGGCAGACTCGGCAATTTCTGCAAACATCGAAAAGCGCGCAATCTACAACCTCATCCACGCGTCGGAAACTCCAGACGAAGCAAAACACGAAATCGCTCACTGGTTTGGCAAGAAAACGATTTTCAAATACAAACGCTTCGGCATCGACGAGTAGAAGCGAACAGGCCGCCCCGTGGGGCGGTTTTTTCGTTTGTGATATAGTAGGTGCAGACTGCAGGGGCAAATGTCCTTAAGTGATCTACAGGGAGTCCGCTGTCCGGCAGCACCGTGGTGTGGCTGGTAGGACACCCACTTTGCACAAAAGTAGACACTTGCTCCTGTAGTCTACGAGAACTCCCGACGTAGGTCGGGATTTCTCGTACTCGGGGCCGGAAAGGAGGATACGTTATACTACTTTTGTGCAATCCACAATACATTTTTTCGGCGGGGCAGGGACAGTGACAGGTTCCAACTTTTTGCTCGACACAGGTGGCGCTAAATTCCTCGTCGACTGTGGGCTCTTCCAGGGCGAACATTCGTTTGACGATGCCAACTGGATGCCATTTCCGTTCGACCCGTCGTCTATTTCATATTTAATTAACACGCACGCGCATATCGACCACATCGGCCGTATCCCAAAGCTCGTAAAGGATGGCTACCGTGGCCGCATTATTTCAACTGAGGCAACGCGCGCCTTGGCCGAGCCCATGCTCTTGGATGCGATGGAGCTCTCGCGCAAAACTGCAGAAAAAATTGGCAAAGAGCCGCTCTATGATGAGCGCGATATTGCGCAAGCGATGTCGCAGTGGGACACGGTGCCGTATCACAAAGAAGTTACGTTGCCCGACGGCGTCATGCTCGAATTTTTTAATAGCGGCCACATCTTGGGTTCGGCAATGGCGAAATTTTCGCGTGGTGGCAAATCAATTGTCTTTACGGGCGACTTGGGCGGCGGCAATTCTCCCTTGTTGCCTTTGTGCGAAAACCCGAAGGGTATCAACTACCTTGTGATGGAAAGCGTCTATGGCGACAAAACTCAGGCCGACAAAGAGCGCAGCACTCGTCTGAATGATTTAGCACGCGTCATCAAAGACACTGCCGCACGCAATGGCACGCTGCTTATCCCAGCATTTTCTACAGAACGCACGCAGGATATTTTGTTTGATATCCGCGAGTTGTTTGCAACGAATGCCGTGCAGCATATGCCCGTCTTTCTTGATTCGCCTTTGGCGCAAAAAATTACCGAAAGCTATTTGCGCTACCCGCAGTACTTTAATGCACAGATGCAGCGACGCGTCGAAGAAGGGGAGAAGCTGTTTGAATTGCCAGGCCTCCGCTACGTGCACGATGCGATGGAATCGCACGATGTGTCATCGAGCCAGGGCCCCAAAATAATTATTGCAGGTTCTGGCATGAGCAACGGCGGCCGCGTGGTGGCGCACGAGGCGGCTATTTTGCCCGACAAAAACTCCACCGTGCTTATCGTGGGCTACCAAGCCGCAGGCAGCCTTGGCCGCAAAATTGCCGAAGGTGCTAAGAAAGTCACCATCAAAGGCAAACCGGTACCCGTGCGCGCGCATGTGGAAACAATCTACAGCTACTCGGCGCATATGGACTCGGGGCAATTGCTTGAGTTTGTCGAAAAAATCGGCGAGCCGCTCCACGACATTTTTGTCACCATGGGCGAGCCTGCATCGTCGGCGTTTTTGGCGCAGCGTATTCGCGACTATGCAGGGCTGCATGCCACAGTGCCCGCAGAAGGGGGAAGTGCTGTTATCGAGCTATAATTGGCAGATGGATTTAAAGAACAACACGCAGAAAATCAAACTTGGCGTCTCGGGCGCGGCAGAAACTGGCCACTGCGGTCCTGATGCCTACGATATGGGTCTCGAGCTTGGCCGCCAAATTGCAAGACAGGGCGCTATTTTGCTGACAGGTGCAACAACTGGCTTCCCAATGTGGTCGGCCATGGGCGCTACAGAAGCGGGCGGTATTTCTGTGGGCCTCTCGCCGGCCGCCACGCCGCGCGAACATATCGAAACATACAACTTGCCACTGGAATATATGGACATGGTGCTTTACACCGGCTTTGGGTACCCTGGCCGCGACATTATCTTTACGCATTCGACAGACGCCATGCTCTTTGGCTGCGGCCGCATCGGTACCATCCACGAATTTACTGTGGCCTTTGAGGATGGCAAACCCATTGGCGTGCTCCAGGGCAGCTGGGAGACAGACGAGGTGATTAAAGACATCTTGGAAGGCGGCCACCGCCCCAACGATCTCATCGTTTTTGAAAGTGACCCACAAGTACTTGTAGAAAAGGTTATTGAAAAGGTCAAAAAGCAAAAAGCCGCCCAATTGGCGGCCCTTACTGCAACTCCTGTTGCCTAGATTACTTAACTTTTGAGACGACCTTTGCGAAGGTGGCAGGGGACTGCTCTGCGAGTGCCGAGAGCATTTTGCGGTTAAGCGCAATATTGCTCTTCTTGAGCGCACCAATAAACTTGCTGTACGAAAGAGTTTCGCCCATGGTGTCGAGGCCTGCGTTGATGCGGACGTTCCAGAGGCGGCGGAAGTCGTTCTTCTTGTCGCGGCGGTGCGCAAATGCGTACTTGCCAGCGTGGAAGATAGCTTCGCGTGCAGCCTTTGTCTTCTTGCTGCGGGCAAAGCGGTAGCCCTTGGTCATCGCCAAGATATTCTTGCGGCGCTTTGTTGTATTTGTACCTCCTTTTACGCGTGCCATGGTAGTTCGTTATTAAAAATTAGTTCTTAGACGGTGATGCGGTACCGATGTAGCGCTGCGAGACCTTCGGAGAGAGAGTCAACTGCTGCGAACGGCGGCCTGCCATCTGGGTCGAGCGGCCTTCCTTTGCGTTGAAATGGTTCTGGCCCGGCTTGCGCGCAACAATCTTCCCCGTACGGGTGATCTTAATGCGCTTCGTAAATGACTTGTTGGTCTTCATATAGATTTTCTAGGATTTCTTGCCGGACTTTTCGATAACACAGGTCAGGCCTTTGGGGCTTTTCGTAACGGGGTCGCTGATCTTAAACTCGGCCGGGATGATGTTCAAAAATCGCTCCAGGCGCTCCTTCAAGAACGCAAACTCCATGTACTTGTACCGCCCCCACAAAAACAAGTCGACCTTAACGCGATGGCCTTCGCCCAGCCATTCTGCGGCCCTTTTGGCCTTGAGCATCATGTCATTTTCGCCGGTGCCTATCTTTACCTGGACCGATTTAGTCTCGGTGGTATGGGATTTGGCCTTTATTTCACGGCGCCGTTTCTCTTGTTCGTATTGGAATTTACCATATTCCATTATTTTTGCAACGGGCGGGTTGGCATTGGGGGAGATCTCGATAAGGTCCAACCCGGCCTCTTGGGCCTGGGCAATAGCCTCAGACAAGGGGATAACGCCGATGTTCTCTCCTTCGGGGCCTATGACGCGTACCTCCTGGGCGCGTATTTGGTGGTTGATGCGGGTATCCAAGGTAGTTTCTTAGTGAATTGCAGTATAGCACACAGCCCTTTTCCTGTCTGTTTCATAGATTTTTTAGACGATAGGGTACAATAGCGTAGTGAAAGACTACTCGTGCGCACCCGTCTATATATATGGAGGACAGTAAAGACGCATTCTCCCGCATATTTGAGGCCCATTCTGATGAGCTGTTCAGGCATGCGTTCCTTCGTCTGTCCGACCGCGAACGCGCGCTCGAGCTGACTCAGGAGACCTTCCTTAAGGCATGGAACTATGTCGTCGAGGGAGGGGATGTGCGGCAATACCGTTCCTTCTTGTACCGTATCTTAAACAACCTCATCATCGATGAGTACAGGAAGCACAAGAGCCAGTCACTGGATGCCATGCTCGAAAATGAGGAAACCAGCACCCAGGTGGAGGCTGAACTGTTGCGCGACGACACTGATGAGTTGGAAGCGGCAGTTGTCCGCTTCGACAGTGCCCGCGCTGTGGCGGCGCTTGCCAATGTGGGCGAGGCGTACCGGAGCGTGCTTGTGATGCGCTACATCGATGGCCTCTCGCCAAAGGAGATTGCAGAAAGCCTTGGCGAAAGCGAAAATACAGTATCGGTCCGCATCCACCGCGGTATTAAAAAACTGCAAACCCTGCTCGAAGACCCCAAACTCCAATGAGTAACCTACAACGACAACTTCAAAATGAAACGCGCGATATGCGCATGACCGATGCAGAAAAGGCGGCGATGCGCGCGCGTCTTGTTGCTGCCATGACACCTGCGCGTTCCGTACCGCACAAGAGTCCATACCAGTGGATGTTTTATACACGCACAGTCGCAACATTTGCGCTCGTGCTTGTAATTATTGTCTCGACGGGTACCGCGTACGCGGCAGAAGGTGCGTTGCCGGGTGCGACGCTCTACCCGATCAAAACAAATGTCATAGAGCCATTGACGGTGGCGCTTGCCACAACGCCTGCAGCAAAAGCAGAAGCAAACGCAACTATCGCAGCAACGCGTGTTGAAGAAGCGCAGACGCTTGCCGCACAAGGCAACCTTACGCCAGACGTTGCAAAAGTAATTTCTGAAAACTACACCGTCCACGCAACCGCAGCGCTTGCCCTTGCTGCAGACGCTGATGGCGAAGGTTCTACCGAGCCTGCGCAAGATTCCTCCAGCGGTTCTGGGGAACCGGGAGGGAATCCTGCTTCGGCATCCGCAACAGCAGGGGAGCCGCGACAAGGTCTTGCTACGGCATCAGTGAAGTCTGATGATGGGACCGATGCGGTAACGTCAGAAGTGACGGGCGGTGTGGGTGGCGAAGTCGCTGTCGCACCGCAGGCTAAAGTGATGTCACTATCGCTTGGGTTGGCTACGGGCGCATCAAACACGGCAACTGCAACCGCATCGACGACTGCACCGAAAGCCCCAACAAGTTTTGCACGCAAAGCATCAACCACCGTGCTTATGGCAACAGCTACTACGACTGCGACATCAACCAACAGCCTTTCGCACCGCATCCGTGCAACGCTCTCGACCCAGGCAAAAATCTTGGACTCCCTCAATGTCGAGGTGGGGATTTCGATGAAGCATTTAAAATAAGGCCTATATACTGGTAGGTAATGGCCGATCAAGCCGCATTGCCGTCTATACCGACGCTGCTTTCGCACACCCGTGCACTCTTTCGCGGCCGCGTTGTTTCTACTCTTATATATATTCTCCTGGCTGCTATTGTCGCTACTGCACTCGGCATCAGCGGCCTTTTTGTATATAGGGCATCATGGGGCGCAGAAATTTTCATCGCACTCTTTGTTATCTACGTGTGTGTGCTGCTGCGCTTCTTTGCAGCACTTCTGACAGATTTCGCATCACCTATGCCACTTGGCGCCTGGGGTGCCCTCCGCGCGTCGAAGGGGAAGAGAGCGCTCCGCGTTGTCGGTGCCACGGCTGCATACTTCTGTGTTGTCTTGGGCGGGCTCGTACTCTTCCTTGTGCCCGGCATCGTAGCAGCAGTTGTCTTTATAGCCGCACCATTTTTCATCGCCTCAGGTGAAGAGCTGAGCATTACTGCGGCGTTTTGGAAAAGCTATAGCTCTGTGCGTCTCGCATGGCGCGGCGTCTTTATACGGCTCGCATTTGGCGTCTTAGCGCTTGTGCTGTTTGCGCAAGCGTCGCACACGGCAGGCATCCTCGTGCCACACTATGAGCACAACGCCATTGGCGTATGGTTCTTACTTTCGCTACAACCATTCCTCAACTTGTGTATCGCACTGTTGTCCGTAGTCTATGTTGCGACACTCTCAATGCACGTCAAAATGGCAGCTGCGGCGCAGCCTCTTGCTGTACAGCAGGGAGGGAAGGGATTGCTCTACACCATGGGTGCCATCGGGGCTATAAGTTTCCTTGTGTTGCCGGTGCTGTTGGCCGCGTACAACATTGGGCAAAACAGTTTGCTGTTGCGAGAGTATGCAGCACTTGGCTTGCAGTTGCCCGACAGAGATACCCGCGTGTTTGCATCGCACCGCTTTGGCGTGATGTTTTCGTACCCAGCAAGCTGGAGTGATGGCACGCTTGCAGAAACGGCATCCACAGACGGCCACACCGTAATTTACCTTGTCCATAACGACTTGGGCGGCTACACCAAAAAATTTATCCTGCGAAAGTTTTTGACGAAGCAAAGCGTTGCGCAGTTTGCAGCAGGGTATGAAGCAGAAGTCACAAAGAAGGGTGATGTTATTACAAACAAAAGCACTGCGGGCGGTGTCTACTCAGCTGTTGTTATAGAGACGGTGCCGGCGCAGGGCTCGATGCCTGCGGTGCGCGAAGCGCATGACATTATCGTCTTCCCGGGCTCGATGTTCCGTTCAAATGGTATGTACACGGTCGACTTCTACGACAAAGCGGATGTGTACCTCAGAGATTTTGCCTCGGTATTCGACACTATTTCAAGCACTATGACGGGCATTGTGCCGGCAGATGTGCCTGATACACACGAAGGACGATAATATGAAAAAAATTCCACTACACACTCTTTCAATACTCGTTGCAGCAGCTCTTCTTGTTGTAGTTGTCCCGTATGTGCACGCGCAAGATGAGGATGGGGGAAGTAACGATAGCGCAAACGTTGATTACAACAACTACGGCGACTCGGGAGGCAATCCCGGTGCCGTTGATAGTGGCATTCCAACCGCGGCTAGTGAAGTCGATTACAACAATTATGGCGACAGCGGTGGCACTACTATATTCCAAAGTCAACCAATAAATACGAATTTTACTGAGCCTGACAATACGCAAGTTGATTTTCCTCCTCAAGAAGAAATTTCATATCCTCCTCAGGAACCAAGTGTAGACGCGTCTTCCAATGCGTGGTTCTCTAACCCAGACTTTGCAAGTGATGGAAGTGCTAGCTACTACCCGCAGCAGACCGCCGACTATCCGCAAGAAGAGATTACCTATCCACCTGAACCTACGCCTATATATGTGCCACCGGACGCAACCCCGGTTGTAAATGGCCAATACCAGGAAGATCAAAACAAAGCGGCAGGTGGTTCAAATGGTGCAAACGGCTATTATCAAGAAGACCAGAGTGAAGCGAGCGGTGGTAGAAACGGCGCAAATGGTTACTACCAAGAAGACCAAAATAGCGCTGCGGGTGGTCCGTACGCTAATAACACCGGTGGCTCCGATCAACGTTACTATCAGGAAGATCAAAACAGTGCCGCAGGCGCACCTCTACCAGGTACACAATACAAAGTCGACCCTTCAACATACGTTGGCTGTGCCCAGGGTGATTGTGGGCCGGGCGATGGTGTTGGCCACAGTGAACCAATGCCGCCTTCAAAGGATGGCACGACGAATAAAGATGGTGATAAGTTTGTTCCAGCTCCTTCATCTGATAATAAAACCGATAATGCGGGAGATATTCGCACTGCAGGCGACCGCGATTTAAATGGGTATGGACCGTCGTCGCCTTCAGAACAGCAGGCTCCATCAACTGTTGCTAAAGCTGCAACAACGATTGCCGCAGGTCTTGATACGCTCTTTGGCCGCGACGTGGTAGCAAATGATTCGAAACCTGCTTCATCAAACGCTGGCAATGGTGGAGGAAATATTACGTACGTGAACTTGACGCAAGATGGCACAGGCCTTCTTTCGCTGCCAGCGGGCCAGACACCACCTCCGGGATACACGCGCGTGTACACAACATCTGATGGTGGTATAACGACAGACTCGAAGTTAGCCGCATCGACAGACCCTCGTACTGCAGGTGACCGCGACTTAAATGGATATAACGGAAATGGGAATGCAGGAGCGGCACCGAAATACAATTCGATTGGTGAATTGATCGACAACCTCCCGAACAAAGGCGTAACAAACACGAGCAATAATTCGTCGGCAGGGACTGCTGTGGAGCCATCGAAGGCACTTGTTTCGCAAGCGTATCTCTTTGGTGGCACGGGTGGTGCGGCCACTGTCGTCGATGCATACAAGCCGATACTTGAAGCTCAGTATAAAGAGATTGCCGTTGCATCGCCCAGCGCAAAACTTCCGCCGTTTAGCAGCCTTTCAGGATGGCAACTTGCGGGCTTGAAAGATACTATCGAAAACCATAATGGTGATACTGCAGCGGTGGCCGCTGTACTTAACGGCGCAACCAACACAACAGTGTCGCCAAGTGCAGCGTCTTCGGGCGGGCAGATACCCAACACGGTTCCAGGTGCACCAGCGTATAGCGATATTAAATATGTTCCACCATCGACTCCTACATATCAAGGGCCTACGGGTACAGGCGAAGTGACAGACCGGGGCCCTTCAGCTCCTAAACCTGCATCCCCATCGTCGAAACCTGCTGGCCCAGTATGGACAGGAGAAGGTGATACAAAGCAACCAACTTCGCCTACTGGTCCTGTGGGTTCAGGAGGAATAGGTGAACAGGATGTTGGTAAAACAGGCAATCTTGGAACGCCTCCTGTGTCTGGTAAACCTGTGGGTTCAGGAGGAATAGGTGAACAAGATGTCGGCCGCGGCACAAACACACCTCCTGCCACTACTCCTGCTACGTTCACACCTCCACCGTCAAGTTTTAGTCAAAGGTTAATAAAGGTGGGTGCATGCTTTATCAGCTTCATGTGCGATTACTAAGCTGATATGAAATACAAAAACTCCCCCGCTTGGGGGAGTTTTTAGTAGGAGGGAAGAGAGTGTAATTAGTTGGTCTTGAAGGTTGTAGGCCACGTGACCGAAACACCGGATGGGCCGATCGATTCGATCATGTAGTAGTACGTCGTGCTTGCAGTGGTGTTGGTCAAGCCAAGCGAGTTGTTGGTGCCTGCGCCGGTCGTCATGCTCATGACGCCCGAGCCGCTGATGTTCGGAGCTTTGCCAGGGCCGGTCGCTTCCGTCACAACCAGCGGCGAGGTGCTGTAGTAGACAACACCGGTTGCGGTCTGGTTGGTGTTCCAGAGCACGTTCATGCCGCTGTTGTTTGGTGCCAACGTAACGTTCGAGATAATTGGTGCGCCGCCAACAGATGCGGTGCCGCCGTAGACCTCGTTAAATTTGGCGATAGTCATAGGGCCGACACGACCAACCTGCGGCAAACCGTACTTCGCCTGGAAGCGCGACACTGCGGCTGCTGTCATCGAGCCGAAGTAGCCCGTGACCAAACCCTGCGGGTATATAGACGAGTCTGTTGCAAGCGTCTGCTGCAGTGTTGTCACATCAGCGTTGCGCGAGCCGACACTCATCTGGCTGGAGATGGATGCCGCAAGCGCAGGGGCAGCAAAGGAAAGTGCTGCAATGGCGCCAACGAGAGAAAGAGCGAATTGCTTTTTCATAAATATTTTATTAATAACGGCTAATGGGTAACCTACTCGCACGCGGATACTGACGAGCAGATGATTGATTCATTACACGCATCCGTTCGTCTTAATACAAAGCTCATCAATAGCTTGCTACACCTATAGAGGCGTGAACAAATTACATCGTGCACTAATCTATTTTTTCGTATGGCAACGATTATCGACGACAATGCAGCGGTCGTAGAACGCGTGCGCAGTGAGGATTCGTCTTCGGGCTGGATCGTGGCAATCGTGATACTGCTCTTGGTTATAGTGGGTGGCGTGTTTGCATGGATGCGCTACCACCCGCGCACAGCAGCGCCTGCATCAAACGGCGGCGCAAGCATCAACGTGACGCTCCCGGCGGGCGGCGGTTCGAACGCGGGCGGCTCAAGTGGTGGCACTACTGGCAGTTCTAATTCTGGCGGAAGCGCCCAATAATATGTTGGCATTCCTTGGCTCGTATGCGCTCGCGTCGTTCCTTGGAGGCGGCATTATCTTGGCCCTTATCATCTACTTCCTCTTCTTCCGCAAATCGTAGGCGCGCCTCTTCGCAAAACCGCCCCTCCTCGGGGCGGTTTTCGTATGCTATGGTGTGTATCATATGCAACCAAGAGTGCTCACCTTGCGTACCGAAGAGACCGAACGTCGGTATCAGGAAATGAAAGATCGCGGTGAGTTGGAGGGGGTGTGTGCGCTGTGCCGTGTTGAGCCAACGCGTCTCTACACCAACTGGAAGATAATCCCCAACGAATATCCATACGACAAAGTATTTAAACACCACGACATGGTGGTGCCTCTTCGCCACACAGCAGAATTGAATGACGAAGAAAAAGCAGAACTCGAAATAATCCGCAACACGTACATAAACGAAAATTATCGGTACGTGCTCGAAGCAACGAACCGCACGAAATCAATTCCTGCACACTACCACCTCCACTTGGTAGAGATTAAATAGTCTGGTACGCTCTCGCCAGGCAATAGCTCTATCTAGGAGGGAACAATGAGAGTAGGTCCTGATGAAAAGGGTGTATGGTGGCTTGCCTCGGGCGCACTATATAACGATTCTGGGCGAGGCACGCCGACACTTCGTTCTATGCACCAGTTTGGCTGGGATACGGAAAAGCAGGGGTTCGTGATTGAAAACCAGCTAGGCTTAGGTGTTGTGCGCCATGATCGTCTGCATCTGTCGGTCGATCTGGTCGAATTGTTTTTGCTCGAATGCTGTGACCCTACCTTTCGCCAGTTGTTTTTGGAAGAGTTCTATCCTGGAGAAGATATCGAAAGGATCTTCGAGGGCGCCACGGCAAAGCTAAGCGTTCATCGTAGCAAAGCGCACCACATGGGCGGTACGAGTTACATCTTGCCGAGTCTGACGTTGACGAATATGTCATCTACAGGTGCGGACAGTTGGATTCGTCTGTTCGATGCGATGAGGAGGAACTTAGCCGTCCGTATGGCTAGCGTCACCCGCGAGCAGGTGCGGCAGGTTCTCAGAGTTCAAACATAACAAAGGAGGCAATGCGCCTCCTTTTTCTTTTGTGAGATACTGGGGCGATGAACAAACGGCAGTTTTTAAAATCGCTCAACGATGTGTGGTGCCGCTTGGCGGTCACTAAACACGGGGTAGGGGTGGTGGCGATACGCGACATCCCCAAAGGCACCGACCCGTTTAAAAATTGCGACCCGCACGGCGATGTGCTCGAAATTTCAGAGAAAGAATTGGAAGCGAGCAGCGGGCCAGAAGAAGCAAAACAGTTGGTGCGTGATTTTTGCGCGTTACAAGACGGCGTCTATTTTGTGCCCGACTACGGTATCGATGCGATAGATAAATCGTACTTTTTAAATCATTCGGATAAACCGAATATGGAAACCCGCGACGATGGCGAAGTCTTCGTCACCGCGCGCCTCATCAAAAAGGGCGAAGAGCTCGTCGCCGACTACGGCCAGTATCACGAGTATGTGCGGGTATTCGAGCGCAAAAGAAAATAATCGCTAGAATAGAGCTGTATGAGGATTTCGATAATCGGCCATGCGGGGAGCGGGAAAAGTACGCTGGCGAAAAACATATCTGAGAAATTCAACATTTCATGTTTAGAGATCGATAGGCTCTGGTTTGAAGCCGGTGGCAATACGCTGCCGTCGGGGGAGAGTGAAGCGAAAGAAAAAGTTAGAGAATATATCCGCAAAGGCGTCGAAAATTTTATTGCCCAAGATGCCTGGGTGTGCGAAGGGTGGTACGGGTATGTGCAGCCGCTCATTGCGGAGCGTGCAGACCAAATCATATTTCTTGATATTTCTTTAGGCCGCCGTTTACTCAATCATTGGGGAAGAATTTTTACACAAGGGCGGCATCCAGAACTGACGAAGTGGCAAGATTTTATTTTTACCTATCAAATAATCCGCCGTACTTTTATAAATGGCCCCAGAATACGAAGGTTCGTTAAAGAAAATAGTTCAAAAGTTTTGAGTTTTCATACGTATATAGAAGTTGAAAAGTATGTACAGGGTCTTGTGTAAAAAATAAGAGTCAGACCCCTCAAAAAGCAAAACTATGTGTCGTAATACAAAAAACCACCTTCGGGCGGTTTTTTGTTAGATGTGGAGTACTGTAGACGCTATCAGAACCATGCTTATAGAAGAGAATCGATATATTCATATGCCGGATCTCAGTGCACAGAGGCAAGTTTAGTTTATTGATTGCCTGTAATAAATTCCCGTTGCATACTTTGCATACTGTGGAATCAATTCGTTTTTTTAACGCAATAGGCAAAGGGGACGTTTCTATCGCGGGTGGTAAGGGCGCTTCCTTGGGAGAGATGACCCAAGCTGGCATTCCGGTACCAGAGGGTTTTGTGGTGCTTGCGTCTGCGTTCGAGCGGTTCTTAGATGAAGCACATCTTCGTGCAGAAATCGATGCGGCACTCGATGCTGTGTGCACAGATCAAATGCATACGATAGAGCGGGCAGCAGAGCGTATTCAAAGCCAAATTGTTGCAGCGCTAATGCCTGCTGATATTGCAGGAGAAATAACAAAAGAATGTAAGAAGCTTGGTGCAGAAAAAGTAGCTGTACGATCAAGCGCTACCGCAGAGGATGGCGCCTCCGCGGCATGGGCGGGCCAGCTCGATACATTTCTCAACACAGAAGAGCAAGATGTATTAAAAAACGTACAACGTTGCTGGGCATCTTTGTTTACACCTCGCGCTATTTTTTATCGATTTGAACAAGGCCTTCAACGTACGCCAATTTCTGTTGCAGTAGTGATCCAGACAATGGTACAGAGTGAGGCGGCAGGTGTAGCCTTTTCTGTTCATCCAGTAACAGAAGACCCAAACCAGCTCATTGTTGAAGCTGCGCGGGGGTTGGGGGACAAGGTTGTTTCTGGCCAAGTTACGCCCGATAGTTATGTAGTTGAAAAAGAATCACAGAAAATTATTGATGTTGCGGTACGTCAACAATCTCGCGTTCTTACAGATGAGCAGATACGCGAACTTGCAACACTCGTCATTCAGATTGAAAAATACTACGGTTTCCCATGTGATATAGAGTGGGCGTTTGAAAAAGGAAAATTTTATATTACACAAAGCCGTCCAATTACTACGCTTCGAAACGATGTTTCTATAGAGGAAGTTTCTAACGCAAAAAATCCTTTCGGATCTATGGCACAGTGGCAACGTCTCTTCCGCGTACAAGGCCTCCGCTTTTTTATTGATGACCTTTGGATGGACCACTATAAAACACTTGGCGCTTTGACACTCATACACAACGATGAGTTTACGAGTTATCTACCGCATAGTGTGGTAGAACGCACTCTTGCTGAAGGTCGGCAGCGTATTTCAGATGCTCAAGAGTTCGAACAGTACGAGACAGACTTTCGCACATACATGAAAGAGTTTTTGACACGGGTAGCAGTGTTGGATTTTCACACTTCTTCAAAAGATGATGTTAAACAAGTTCTCAATGAGATTGCTCGGCTCTTTTTCTTTTATTCAAAAACTGAGTTTTTTGCTACTGATGGAGCCTATAAACTTTTTGAAGAAACTAAAGATGGAGGTCTGGAACAACGGTTGGAAAGGATGGGCAAATTAAAAAATGATGGGCGCACTTTCCTTAACAGTATTTTGTTTGGAGCCGATGCAGTTGTTTCAAAGCTTCTTCAAACATTTGAACAGCGCTTTGAGATATCGCAGCAAACGTTGCGACAATACTCGCGAACAGAAATTCTCGCTTTATTTGATAATGTGCACGTAGATGATGCTGAAATTGAACGTCGCAATGTCGCGTTTTACATGTGGGGCAAAGGAGAAGGGGTTGTTATAAAAACTGGAGCAGAGGCGAAAAAAGATATAGAGGTATTTGTGAGCGAGATGGCGCGAGAACATAGTGAGATGATACAGGGCACATCAGCCCACAAAGGTAAGGCGCGTGGTACTGCCCGCGTAACTACCTACAGTTTCGATAATTTCGACGCCGTTCATCAATTTATGGAAAGAATGCAGAATGGGGAGATACTTGTTGCTGAAACAACGTCACCCGAACTAATGACTGCATGTCAAAAAGCGGCGGGGATTATTACAGATCAAGGCGGCATGCTTTCTCATGCAGCTATCGTAAGTCGAGAATTGAACATTCCTTGCATAGTCGGAACAAGTAATGCGACAGAAATAATCAAAGATGGAGATTTGGTAGAGATAGACGGTGCTACTGGCATGGTCCACATACTTGAAAGGGCCCGACACTAGTGGTCGGGCCCTTCGCACGCGCACTTGGATCAGATGGTCTCGACCAACTGCTCGATGGTGACGTAGCAGGCTCGATAAGCATCGACGCCCTGCTGCCACGGGTTGGGAATGTCGAGGAGCTTCACGCGCCCCGCCGACCATTTCCGGTTGCCGACCAGTTCGTCGTGGACCTTCTTGTCCAGGCAGAACACGGTGTCGTACTGGTTGAGCTCCCTCCACGAGAGGTCGTCGATGCAGCGGCTCTTGTGCCCTGACAGGTCGACGCCCGTCAACTCGCGAAGCTGCTCCCATTCGGCAGCAGCGGGCTGACCAGCAGACTCCCGATTGAGACCCACGCTTTCGACTTCGAGATCACCCCGTCCGTGTTTCTTGAAGCTGCGCTCCAGCACGGCGGCGAACATAGGGCTCCGGCAGGTATTACCGAAGCAAACAACGAGGTACTTGGCCACGGGTAGCCTCCTTTCATATGGTTACCGTTTCCTTATGATTAGAACATGATTTATAGAATAAAGCAATAGTTGTGGACGTCGTACGAAAATCTTGGAACCCCATTGGGTTGGGCTTGAAAGCTTCGTTTTGGAGTGGAGTGAAATTTTGCAGGACTAGAAAACGGTAAATATAAAATAGTTCACCCCGCTTCCTTTCGGTCGCGGGGTGTTTTGCTCGAGGAGGTTCTCACTTCGCAGTGAGCATCTCCTTGAACTTGTCGGGGGTGAGGGTATGGAACTGCAGGCCCTCATCCACATAGGTCTCTACCTCCCAGAAGTCTCTGAGATCGTAGATCTTGTGTCTGGCGATGACGTACTTGGCATTCTCCACCATGTAGTCGACGCCAGGCGCGTACTGCTCGAGGTGCGTTGCATCCACACCACCCGCCAGGCACCTGCTCCCGACGTCTTTGCCGAACGCCCAGAAGGACGCGCCCTCAGGGAGTACGACGAACATCTCGTCATCCTCCAACTGATTGCGAATCCTCAGGATGTCCGCCGGTTCGAGGTCGCCCCAGCCGAGCTTTTCGCCCTGCTTGTTGTACCAGCCGCCGTTGTGCACGAAGTCGTTGCTTCGGCACTGCCCCTGACGGAGTCCGAAGAGCTCCGAGATGGGAGGGGCGGCGTACATCCCCTTGGTGAGACGCGGGGCCGTGGTCGTTGCAGTCATAGCTACCTCCTTGGTTGTGGTTCCTGCGACGCAATAATTCAGATTTTGCCGAACTATTGTGTCGCAAGAACGAATATAAAGAACACCTGCATTATACACAGTAATACAGATTTGTCAAGTAGGTGACACCCTTCAAAAATCTTGGAACAGCAATGGAAGGGAAAATGTAGGATGTGGAGCACTGTAGATGCTATCAGAACCATGCTTATGGAGGAGAATCGATATATCCATATGCCAGATCTAAGCGCACAGGGGCAGATTTAGTTTATTGATCGAAAAAGAAAAGGGCGCCCGACGGTAAACCTTGGGCGCCCTCTATTTTTTAGGGCGTCGATACCATGAGGCCGCGTTGCCTTAGGAGCGGCAGACGCAGTGCTGAATCTGCCCTTGTGTGTCGTCCAGGCGAGGACTGCTATAGAACCAGACCTTAAGGGCGGCTAGTGTCCCCATGAGGAGGGCCCAGACGAAGAGCCCTTGGGGCGTGTTCATGTGCAGCAACGTGCCCACCAGGCAATAGATTGCCGAGGTGACGATGCCAATATAGGCGACCCAGCGCTGATTCTGGTTGGCGACGTGCCGATAGCTGAACCGTACGAACACGAAGCCCACCGCCGTCACTGCCACGAAGAGGATGAAAGTCGTGCCTACGTCGGTCGAGTTCAGCCCGACACTAACGAAGATGAGTGTTGCCAGGAGAAGCGAGGTCATGAACGACCACAGCATCCCGAAACGCACGTGCCGAGGCATACGTGTCTCCTATGGTTACGGCCGCGAAAAGAGCGGTCAACGTATGTTTACTAATAAAAACTAAACTTGTCAATATCTGTGGAGATGCCGGGAGTCGAACCCGGGTGCATTGCAAATTCTTAAAGTTTTCTACCAGGCATAGACCGCTTTCAGTTCTCGTCCATCCGCATCAAAAGCGGACAAAAGCGCGGATGGATAAAGCTCATATCTTAGTCCCGACGATGAGCTCACGTCGGGAAGCAACCCGAGTATATAACACTTTGACCTTCCTTACGGGTGCGGGAAGGGAAGCGACACGTTAGGCCTTAGCGTAGGCGAACGCGAAATCATTCGCCGAGAAATACGGCGATGCAACTGTTTTTGCAGTTATGGTTTGGAGCAGTTTTAAGAAGTACTCCAGTTCTGCATGGCAACTAGAAGAGTGGTTGCAGTGTCTAGGCCTGTCATCCCCACAAAGTTCGCGACGCTACCCGTGCTTTGTGCAAATTATTGGCCTCTCACTGTGCTATTGATTTTTCAATGTGCGCTCTATGTCTCGCTTGCTGTCCCTTTCTTTTAAGACGGCGCGCTTGTCGAATGCTTTCCGACCGCGGACTGCAGCGACCTTTACCTTGAGCTTGCTGCCTTTATTATACACCGAAAGTGGCACAATTGTCAACCCCTTTTGGCCCTCGTAGGCAGCCAATGTTGCCAATTCCTTTTTGGTGAGCAAGAGTTTGCGCGTACGCTCAGGGTCGTACTCCTTGGGTGTGTTTGCCGCCTGGAACGGCGGTATCTGCATGCCCACAATATAGGCCTCGCCTGCGCGGACAATGACATGGCTACCCTCGAGCTTGCCCAGTTTTCCGCGCAGTGCCTTTACCTCATGGCCGAGCAATTCCAAGCCCGCCTCGAACTCCTCGAGGATCTCATAGTTGAGCCGTGCTTTCTTGTGCTCAAGCAAGTTCACGCCCGCATCATACCATTTTTTGTCATACTATTTATATGTCTATTGATAAGTGATACTATTGATATAAATGCCAGAAAAAAATAAAAACAACGGTAAGAAGCGCCGCGGCAAGGTCCAAATGCCGAAGCTTCCAAAGAACTCGTTCTGGGTCAACTTGGCAACGAGCGTGCTCGCGCTCCTTCTTATTACCAGCGCGTACACGTACTTCACCACGAGCTCAAGCTCGGCACCTGCGGTGATCCCGATTTCGCAGTTAGCCACTGACGTACAAGCAGGGAATGTTTCGTCCATCATTGTGAGCGGTGATGACTTGAAGATCACCTACGCCGACAAAACAAAAAAGATTTCTAAGAAAGAGCCCGATACGGCGCTGACACAGACACTTTCCAACTACGGCGTTGCGAAGGAGTCGCTCGACAAAGTCACTATCGATATCGAACGCGAAAGCAGCTGGCAGTACTGGCTTGGGCTTCTGGGCCCGTTCATCGCGCCGCTTCTGTTGATTGCGTTCTTCGTGTGGTACCTCTCGCGCCAAGTAAAAGGTGCGGGCATGCAGGCGTTCTCATTTGGGCAGAGCAAACATCGTGTCATCGACCCTAACGACAAAGCACAGAAGGTGACCTTTAAAGATGTTGCAGGCGCTAAAGAAGCAAAGATCGAGCTTTTGGAAATCGTCGACTTCTTGAAGAATCCGAAAAAATTCTTGGACATTGGTGCGCGCATCCCGAAAGGCATCTTGCTCATGGGCCCTGCTGGTACGGGCAAAACAATGTTGGCCCGCGCAGTGGCGGGGGAGGCGGGCGTACCGTTCTACACCATCTCGGGTTCTGAATTCGTCGAAATGTTCGTCGGTGTGGGTGCTAGCCGCGTGCGCGACCTCTTCCACATGGCAAAGCATTCGGCGCCGGCAATTATCTTCGTCGACGAAATCGATGCTGTGGGCCGCGTCCGCGGTACGGGTGTTGGCGGCGGCAATGACGAACGCGAGCAAACCTTAAACCAGATCTTGGTTGAAATGGACGGCTTCGAGCCAAACGAAAAAGTGATTGTGATGGCAGCAACCAACCGCCCCGATGTCTTGGACCCGGCGCTTGTGCGCCCGGGCCGCTTCGACCGCCGCGTCACCATCGACCTGCCAGACCGCCAAGATAGAAATGAAATCTTGCACATCCACGCACGCAAAAAGCCGCTCGCCGAAGATGTAAATATGGAAGTCATTGCAGAACGCACTCCAGGCTTTTCGGGTGCCGACTTGGCAAACCTCATGAACGAAGGCGCCATCTTGGCTGCGCGCGAAGGCCGCAAGACGGTTGCGCAGTTTGATTTGATCCGCTCGATTGAAAAAGTGATGCTTGGCCCTGAGCGCAAATCACACGTCATGAATGCGAAGGAAAAAGAAATCACCGCCTACCACGAGGCAGGCCACGCTATCGTCGCATCGCTCTTGCCGCACGCAGACCCGGTGCACAAAATCTCGATCATTTCTCGCGGCCGCGCAGCGGGCTATACACTGAAGCTTCCGTTTGAAGACAAGCGCATGCAGGGCAAGAAAGAATTCTTGGATGATATTGCGATGTCACTCGGCGGCTACGTTGCCGAGCTTTCTGTCTTTGGCGACGTTACTACGGGCCCGTCGAACGACCTCCAGGTGTCATCGGCGCTTGCACGCGACATGGTTACCAAGTTTGGTATGTCAGAAAAGATCGGTACCGTGGCACTTGAAAGTGGCGACGGCCGTGCATTGTTTGGCTCGGGCGTTAATGGCAAAGAGTATTCAGAAAAAGTCTCGAGCGAGATCGATGGGGAAGTAAAACGCATCATGGCCGAGGCGTACGAAAAGGCAGAGAAAATCATCACCGAGCACCGCAAGCTGCTTGATGCAATTGCGCACCGCCTTGTAGAAGTCGAAACCCTCGAGCGCGAAGAGTTCGAAGGTATCCTCATCGCCCACGGCGTCCAGCCAAAAAAGAAACAAGAAATCGACCCGAAACCAGTTACGGTCAACTTCTAAGAAAAAGAAAAACGCCATCCGAAAGGATGGTGTTTTTCTTGGTGGGCGCGGCAGGGATCGAACCTGCGACCGGCCGTGTATAAGACGGCTGCTCTACCACTGAGCTACGCGCCCGATGGAGTGACTATATCGTAGAAACTACTCGAAATGAAGTTTCTGCGCGCGGGCGAAGATGGCGTGTTGGAGGAGGGGGTATTTTTGTAAGTGTTCGTCTCGTTTGATAAGGGAAAGCGCTTCGGTGCGTGCGGCTTCGACCAATTTCAAATTTTTGAGTGCTTCCATGCCGATGTCAGAGATGCCCCATTGTTTGCGGCCCGACAGTTCTCCGGGCCCGCGCTGCATCAAATCTTGCTCGGCCAATTCAAACCCATTCTTTGCAGTGACAAGTGCTTTCAATCGCGCCAAGGTTGCCTCGCCACGGCTTTCGGGGCACACAAAGCAGTAGGCTTGATGGTTCGATCGCACGACACGCCCGCGCAGCTGGTGCAATTGCGAAAGGCCAAAGCGCTCAGCACCTTCTATTAGTATCATCGTCGCATTGGGGACGTTGACGCCCACTTCGACAACCGATGTTGCAACCAAAATATCAATCTCGTGCGCGGCAAAGCGCTTCATGACATCATCTTTTTCTTTTGGCGTCATTTTGCTGTGCAAGATGTCTATCGTGTAGTCGGGGAAGACATCTTTCTTCAGCCGCTTAGCCTCTGCGGTCACAGACTTGGCCTGGAGGGCGAATGCCTTCTCTGGGTCGGGCTCGTCGATGCGCGGGCAAATAATGTACGCTTGGCGGCCTGCCTCAAGCTCGCCTCGCATATGGTTGTATGCAGCGGGGCGGCCATCTGGTTTTACAATTTCAGTAATCACGCGTTTGCGGCCTGCGGGCATCTCATCGAGCAGCGTTAAATCCAAGTCGCCATAGAGCGTGAGCGCAAGTGTGCGAGGGATTGGCGTTGCAGTCATTGAAAGCAAGTGGGGGATGCGCGCTTCTTTTTGTGCCAATTTCTGCCGTTGCGCGGTGCCGAAGCGATGCTGCTCGTCTATTACGACAAGCGCCAAGTGTTTAAACTTCACTGATTTTTGAATCAACGCGTGCGTACCGATGAGTACCGGGATCTCGCCGTTGGCGACCCACTTCAACAGCTGCGTGCGCGAGATAGTAGTGGATTTGCCGCGGCCAATTTTGGATGGGAATTTGTAGCAGCCGCTTCCCGTGATAAGTCCAATGTTAATAGGGAAGGTCTCGAAATATTTAATAAATGATTCAAAGTGCTGCTTGGCCAAAATTTCTGTCGGTGCCATGTAGGCCACTTGGAGCGTGCCAAAGGTTTGATTCTTGGGGCGCGTGCGTACCGCCGCATACGCCGCAGTTGCTGCCACCGCTGTCTTGCCCGAACCGACGTCGCCTTCGAGCAGGCGCGACATCGGGCGGCCGCCTCGCATGTCGTGCAAAATACTTTCGATTGCCGCGCGCTGCGCTTTTGTGGCATCGAAGGGGAAGCTCGAAATAAATCCGTCGACTGCGTCTTGTGGAGCATCGACGGGGAAGCCGTGTTCGTGCGATTGCTTGGCACGCTCGAGGCCGCGTTCAAGCTGGATCAAAAATACTTCTTCAAACGCAAAGCGTTTTTTTGCGGCCTCGTAGTCTTTTAATTTTTCGGGCGTGTGGATCCAGACAAGCGACGTTGGAAGTGAGGGGAGGTTGTAGCGCTTTAAAATTTCAGCAGAGATAGGGTCTTCGACACTTTCAACGGCGCCGCCTGCGACAACTTTTTTAATCGCGTGCCGAAACCAGAGCGACGAAATACCCTGTGTTTCTGGATAAATTGCAAAGAAGTCAGTGCCAGCTGCTGATTCTGGGTACGCAGATTTCTTGCTAGAAATCTGCTCAGTCCTCGCGCCGTCGCGCTGCGGAGCCCCTCCATCAGCACTGGCACTTTCAGAACGTTCGAACAACGTCGCCTCGGCGGCAGAAACTTTTTCGAGCTGCGGGTTGGCGATGTAGAGTTTTTCGCCAGAGCCTGTAACTTTGCCTGTCGCTTTTACCGTCGTGCCGTCTTTGTACATCTTGGCGATGTAGGGCTGGTTAAACCACATCAACTTTACGCGGCCGCTTTGGTCGCGCAAATAGCCTTGCGACATTGGCACGCGGCTCTTCCAACTTTTTTTCGTCTCGAGCTTTTCGAGCGTGCCAAGCAGCGTGACGTTGGCCCCCAATTCGAGCCCGCCCGCGGACGCATCTGCGCCAGCATGCTCAAATCTTGAAGGGAAGTGGTAGAGCAAGTCGCGCACGGTTTCGATACCTAAATGCTTGAGTGCACGCTTCTGCACATCAGTGAGCCGGAAGTGGTCGGAAATGGGGTCGCTTTGGCGCATGTGCCATCATGATACACTGTGCCGATATGAAGAAAAACGACACTGCCAAAAAGGCGCTTGCATTGCATAAAAAGATGGGTGGAAAGATCCGCATTACCCCCGCGATGCCTATCAAAAGCCGTGCCGATATGTCTCTCCAATACACGCCTGGCGTGGCGGCAGTCTCCACTGCAGTCGCCAAAAACAACAAGCTCGCCCGCGATTACACTATTAAAGGAAAGATGATCGCCGTGATTTCCGACGGCTCGGCAGTGCTTGGCCTTGGCAATATCGGGGCGCTGGGCGCGCTCCCCGTGATGGAAGGGAAGGCTGCATTGTTTAAAGCATTTGCAAACGTCGACGCATTCCCCATTGTGCTCGATACACAAAATGTTGATGAGATTGTTGAGACTATTATCCGCATCGCACCGGCGTTTGGCGGCATCAACTTGGAAGATTTTGCTGCGCCCAATTGTTTTGAAATAGAAGAGCGCGTAAAAGCAGCGCTCGACATCCCTGTGATGCACGACGACCAGCACGGCACGGCGATCGCTGTCTTAGCTGCACTTATTAACGCAGCACACGTCGTCAAAAAAGATTTTAAAAAATTAAAAGTGGTGGTTGCGGGTGCGGGTGCTGCGGGCACAGCCGTTACTAAACTGTTGCTGAAAGCTGGAGTCAAAGATGTGATTGTGCTTGATAGAAAGGGCACACTTTCGAAAACCCGCGCCGACCTTTCGGGCCACAAACAAGCGTTGGCAGAGATAACAAACCCGCGCGGCATTGACGGCACATTGCAAGACGCATTGCGCGGCGCAGATGCGGTGCTTGGCGTTTCAGGCCCCGGCCTTATGAAAGCAGCAGATGTGCAGTTGATGGCACAGAAGGCAATTGTCTTTGCGATGGCAAACCCGACGCCCGAAATCATGCCAGAAGAGGCAAAGAAGGGGGGCGCTGCAGTCATCGGCACCGGCCGCAGCGACTACCCAAACCAAATCAACAACTCACTCGTCTTCCCGGGCATCTTCCGCGGCGCACTCGACAATAAGGTTAAGAAAATTACTGATGAGATGAAACTCAAAGCGGCAAAAAATTTGGCAGCGCTCGTGAAAAAACCTACTGCAGAGAAGATTGTGCCGGGGCCATTTGACCGCGGTGTGGTTGAAGCAGTTGCAAAAGCCGTGCGGTAGTGCGACATCATCACTAAATTTCGTGACGCTCACTGGCGTGAGAGTAGAGTAAAAAATGAAGGAAGTGAGAGGGGTTTCTCTATAGGTAGGTACTCTTGCGAAAAGCGCACAGTAGTTGTAGAGTTTTTGCGGAGAAATAGGAGGCTCCTCATCATGAGTACATCGTTTCCGCCGGCTCAAGCGCCGGTGACCGAAATTGCCTTAACACTGATCACCAGCGCTAAGAATGATGCTGAGCTTGAGCTGGCTCAAAAGGCCATATCCAAAGCTACGCACCTGTCGCCCCATGAAAAGCAGAAACTCGTTGGGGCACTTGCAGACAAGCTTGCTGACCTGAACCGCAATCGCGCGCTGCTCAAGGACAGCATTGAGTCTATGATTCGCAAGGCTTCAGATTCGCCGCCCGAGCCGGGGCAGGCATCCAAGGCTGCCTGACATGCCGCCAAAACGCCCTCACCGCGAGGGCGTTTTTCTTTTTACTTGCACGAGTTTCATTATTTGGTACGGTCGAATAGGTTACAACGCTCTTTTTGGAGGCACTAATGACATCAGTCGAAAAGATTCCGAGCGCGTATGAACTCTTCCAGCGTTTCGCCCCGAAGTTCCGGGAAGTGAAGTGGAAGCCTAGCGGCTTTCTCAAGGAACATGTGGCGGAAAAGAAAGACAGGCACCGGTTCGGCTTCTTTCCTCAAAACATGAACGGCGTCACGTTCGAGCGGTATCACGGCATTAACATCAGTGCTGCTGGTGCGGACTTGGACTTTCTGTTCAAGTATGACGCTAAGAGCAACAAGACTATGTCGGACCAGGTCTTTGATGCGTGCTGGGAGGCCATTCTCAAAGGGCCGTTCAAGGATCGAAGGTTCTTCGCGTTCCCTGCTAAGGGCCCGTTTGAAACTAGCTTTGAAGGCTGGATTCATGAGGGGCATGCGATGCCGATCGTGTTCTCGCAAGAGGGCGCTACAATCCCTGGCCTCGACCTGGTGACAACCATGAGGGTCAATGATTGGGGCTTCTTCATCCCGAAGCACACCCCGGAAGGGAAAATCGTCGACGCCGCGGTTCAACTCGAAAAGGCTGTGCGGCGCAAACGTAAGCTTCGGGAAAAAGAAGAGACGTGGCCGACGCAAGAATCCTGCGAAATCAATCTTCGTGCGGCGCTTACTGCGCTCGCAGCATGAAGATCTATGCCGCTCCCAAGGGAGCGGCATTTTCTTTTTTGTAAAAAATAAAAAGAGCCCGTGAGGGCTCTACTATTTTGTGGCGTTTTTGTAATTGTCGGCGAACGCCTCGACGGTAAATGTTCCGTCGGGTTTCGAATAGAAGAGTGCTAAGTACGGCCACGCCGCCTTCATCAGCGGCATATGGCTGTCGGACGCTTCTTTCCCAATCTGGACTCGGAAGTCGGTGTCACGGAGCCGTCGCGTGCGGATGATATGGCGCACATGAGTGAAGCGCCCCGCTCCATTTTCGGCGGTCGCTTCTACCTCCTGGAAGAGGCGGTCCGCAATTTCGCGGCGCTTCATATTTGCTAAGGCGTTCCAGGTCTTGCCAGCCTGTCCGAGCACTTTATTGAGCCTGAGGTGCGCTTCAATGCGCACGACTTCGTCCATGCAATTGCCCACGGCTTCTTCCTTTCATTTCTTGAACTAGATAACCTCAGCGACACTACCACCAGTGCGGTAAAAATTCCACTGTTGCTATGAGCGGGGGCGGAAAGCGAGAAGGAGGGTGCCAAGAATTAGTACAGAAATGCCGATGACTTCGGCAAGGGCGATGACGCCGATGCGGTCGGTGAGAAAACCGAAGGCAAACAACACAAGGGACGCGGTGATCGTGCCAAACATCCCTTGCACCGAGATGACGGTGGCGCGATGGGCGCTGTCGATATAGCGGTTCGTGTAGGTGCTCAAAAATGGTTTGATCACGCCTTGCACAAACATGTACACAAAGAGTACAGGCATCACGGTTTTGTTGGCAAAGACGCCAAGAAGTGCGAGCGACATGCCCGTTACTAAAAACGTTGTCCAAAATGATGCGCTTTCTCCCATCCACTCGGTGATAGGCGCGGACCACGCACCGCCAAGCGCCTCGATGACAAACATTGCCGGCACGATGATAGAAAATGCCTGCACCGCGAAGCCGATATCTTGCAGGTACGGTTGGTAGATGCTCGTAAAGCTGTAGCCCACAGCAAACACGACAGATAGTACGGCGGTGCTCCAGAGAATAAATTTATTATTGAACGTGAGGCGCGTGCCGTCTTTGATTTGTAAAAAATAGTGTTTGAATGAAAATTGTTTTTTTCGCACCGCAGTCTCGCGGAAGAAAAGTATGGCGCCTGCCGCAAGTAAAAATGGAAGCGACGACAGCAGATAGGGGAGGCGAAAGTTTGTCGCAAACAAAAGTGGGCCAATGCCCGACGACACAGCGCTGCCGATGATGCCGAGCGACGCCGCGCGCCCGTACACGCGCTGGTAGAGCGCTTCGTCGTGCAAGGTGTCATACAACATTGCGTCGGATGCGCCAGTGATAAGAGAAAATCCGAACGCCCACACAAAGTAGCTCAAAAAAAGCTGTGTGTAGGTGTGTGCACTGCCCGAGGCAAGCGCGGC
Source organism: Candidatus Adlerbacteria bacterium (assembly GCA_029288895.1). Lineage (GTDB taxonomy): Bacteria > Patescibacteriota > Minisyncoccia > Phycocordibacterales > SBAW01 > GWA1-54-10. Next base: position 156,860 of record JARIGK010000004.1, read on the forward strand.
CATGACAAGTGCCAACGCACCAAAGACAAGCATCCGCTTGCGGCCGAACTGGTCGGCCAACCCACCCGCGGGGATGGTAAAGAGGATGAACATAAGCATGTACACCGCGTCGAGCGTAAAGATCTGCGAGAACGAAAGCCCAAGCTGCCTTTCAAACAGCACGGTGGTGCTCGACGCAATGTAAAACCCCACGAGCAAACTAAACGCATAGTAGGCGAGTATGTTTCTGCGGTGCTCGTGTGGCATAGGTATATAGTAGCGTACCTACACCCGTATTTTGTCTTAGCGGAGGCGGAAGGATTCGAACCTTCGGTCCAGTTTCCCAGACAACAACTTAGCAGGTTGCTGCATTCGACCGCTCTGCCACGCCTCCGTGGGAGAACACCAGATACCTTAGCATTTTTCGCCCATAAACGATACTGCCAGAGTCGCGAGAGAGCCATTCGACCGTCTATATTGACAGTTTTTAATATTGTGTTAAGTTGTGTACGAACGATTTTTTTTGAAAGGAGTGTCGTTCATGGCTAAGCAGGGTAGCGTTACCGTCAAATCGATCCGCGATATCGGCGTCCTCGTTTCCGGCGAGACGCCGGCACGGGTGCGCAAGGCGCTCAAGCTCTTGGCGAAGAGCGAGAAGCCGGCCAAGCCCAAGACCGACGAGCAGAAGAAGGCGCTCAACTTCTACAACGTGGCCAAGAAGTTCTTCCGCCAGAAGGGCCGCTTCAAGAAGCACTACACGCGGAAGAAGAAGCCCGCGGCCAAGTAGCGCCGGCGCCCAAGCACACAAGGCCTGCGAAGATACCCATCTTCGCAGGCCTTTTTCTTGTATATGCAATTATCTCTATTCGCACTAGTTATATGCGCCGCTGTGCGCGGGTGAGTTCGGCAATGGCATACGCGCCCACAGCAAGAAGAAGGTCGCGTGCTGCGATGTCGCGCAGGTCGAGCATAAGTAGATTGATCGAGATAAGTACGAGCCAGGCAACGGAGAGATAGCCGGCAATGTGGGTAAAGCGGCGCGTAAAGAAGAGGATACCGACGACCACCTCGACTACACCCATGAAAGCTAAGAATGCTGCGACGCCGCCCGGGAGTGTTTGCACCACGGCCATGACAGGCGGGCTTATGTATCCTGCCCAGTGTGCGATGAGGTTGGTACCAAATTTATCCAAGCCCACCAGTATTAAAACAATGCCGTACGCAAAGCGCATCACGTTCCACGCCCGGGTTGAGTGTTCCATGCTCGGCAGCATATAGAGCAAATACAAAGATGTGATGAAGAGCCGTGCAAACTTCCTCGATCGTTTAGAAAGAGATGCTATTGTTGTGCTCTATGGATACACCGCGTAGCAAGCGCTGGCTTGCTCTTATTGTGTTGTGTTTGGCGACGCTGATGATTGTGCTCGACACCACTATTGTGAATGTCGCATTGCCGTCGATAAAAGCGAGCCTCGGATTTTCTGATACATCACTTGCGTGGGTGGTAAATGCGTACGCGCTTACGTTCGCGGGCTTTCTACTTTTGGGTGGGCGCTTGGGCGACCTCTATGGGCAGCGCCGCCTTTTCCTTGTGGGTATCGTCGTGTTTACACTGTCGTCGCTTCTGTGCGGCATCGCGGGCTCGCAATTATTTTTGATTGCGGCGCGCGCAGTGCAGGGCATCGGCGGTGCAATTGCCTCGGCTATCTCACTTTCCATCGTGATGAACCTGTTTCAAGAACCTAAAGAAAGAACGGAAGCGATGGGTATCTTTGGATTTGTTGCAGCGGGCGGCGGCTCGGTCGGCGCGCTGCTCGGCGGCTTGCTTACCGGCGCGTTTAACTGGCACTGGATCTTTTTGGTGAACCTGCCCATTGGCATCATTGTGTTTGTTGCGTCGCTCTACGTCCTTTCGGGCCATCATGCGCGCGCTGAACACGTGCACCTGGATGTATGGGGCGCGCTCTTTGTCACGGCGTCGCTGATGCTGTTGGTCTACGGCATCGTCAACGGCAATGTGCTTGGGTGGATGTCCTTGGCCACCTTGGGCACGATAGGGGCGGGAATAGTGCTTATGATTATCTTCGTGTTGACCGAGGCGCGCGTGCGCTCGCCGCTTGTACCTCTTACCTTATTCCGCCTGCGCAGCATTGTTGTTGCCAACACGGCGGGTGTTCTGTGGTCGGCTGCCATGTTTGCGTGGTTCTTTCTCTCGGCGCTGTACATGCAGCTTGTACTTTCGTACGCGCCGATGCAGGTAGGGTTGGCCTTTGTGCCGGCAAACCTCATCATGGCGATTTTCTCGGTATGGCTTTCGGCAAAAGTGGTAACGCGTTTTGGGCCCAAGCGCCCGCTCGCACTCGGACTCTTCCTTGTTGCGGCAGGCCTCCTGTTGTTTGCGCGCGTGCCAGTCGTTGGAAATTTTTGGTGGGATATTTTGCCGCCGATGTTGCTTATGGGCTTTGGCGCTGGCATGTCGTTTAACCCGATGCTCCTCATTGCCATGAGCGAAGTTAAAGAACACGAGTCGGGCTTGGCATCGGGCGTCGTTAACACGGCATTTATGATGGGCGGCTCGCTCGGGCTTGCAATCCTTGCAAGCGTTGCCGCATCGCGCACCGGCGCTGCATTTACCGCAGGCATGCCGCAAGTCGCGGCGCTTACCTCGGGCTACAACGCAGCATTCCTTGTCGGCGGCATCTTTGCGCTGTCTGCGTCGGCACTCATTGCGTTTGGGATTAAATCACCATCCCGCTCGCACGGGCATGCGGTTGCGCAGCACTAAATAAAGAGTAGAGTAGCGTCAGGAACGTACACAAACTCACAAGACAAGCGAAGAGGGAGAGAATCAATGGCCGCAATTGTAGTTCTTGGACACAGCAACCTTGAACCGCTGCCCCCAAACGAAATATCGTGGCATTGTGCGCCGCCCTTTGTGCGGTATTTCAAAGACATACTTGGCCAGATAGCCGGAGAGCTGTCGGCCGTGATGGAAACTGTGTTGAACACGCGCTACAACCCCGTGCGCAAACGGGCCGAAATCTACTTTTACGAAGGCGGCCGAGTCCTCGGAGAAGTCGAGTTTAGGCCGTCTGACAAAACTTCGATCGAGACCATCGTGCGCTTCTTGGGTGGGCCCATCGGCACCATCAAAGATCTGTTCCGCGAACTCTTTGGCGGTGCTATCACGTTCGAAGGCTGCTAACACCAGCCAACTCTTACAAGAGGCTCATTCGTGGGCCTCTTTTCTTTTATTGCATACAAAAGGAAATAGGGTACAGTGGCGACAGGAGTTCAGTGCGTACACCCCACAGAAGGAGGAAGCCATGGCTTTCTTAAACGGAGCCGCGATCAATGCGATGGGTCGATATCTTGGTCGGCGCCCGGCACCTGCCGCGCCCCACGAGACGACGCTCGATTTGTGGAAGGGCGTCCCGAAGGACTCGTACCTTTTGCCGCACCGGATGCAGCTCGATATCATCGCCCGCGAGATGGAGCCGAGCCTAAGCGGCGTCAAAACTCGCTACAGCACGGAACACAAGTGCGCCGAACTGTTTTTCGATATGAACGGCGGCGAAATCGTGCTTGCGCGTGTCAGCGTCTATGGAGCAGTCAGCGGCCACGACTTGAAGATGGAAGTCGAGCTGATGATCGAGCCCGGGTCTCCCGCCACCAAGCTCATCGGCCTCTTCCAGAGGTACTGCAAGTTTTTGCAGCCTGTCTTCGCACAACACAAAGCCCCCTCATAAGGGGCTTTTCTTTTTCTTGCGCTGAGCAAAACTTTGAGTACAGTAATGAATGGATCACGCACAACAACAAAAAGGACCATGCCATGGGCGAAGCTTTGCGAGGAATCATTTCTGACTTCCGGCCGCAGCTCGATGTCATCACGAGAGCCGTTGCGCTCGAAATCCCTGGCATCTGCAGATGCTGGCACAACACAGAAGCGTGCGTCGACCTCTACTCGAGCACACATGTACACCTGGCTCGCGTCAGGGTCGTGGGCTCGTGCTGTGTCGAGAGTGTCGTCGTCGACATGCTGTCGTCCCCCGAGAATGACTGCCTCAAAGCCGCTTTCGAGAAGTACATCACGGGCGTCCCGCTTCAATTCCGCGACCCATTCGACTCGCTCCCCAAGCCCCAATAGGGGCTTTTCTTTTTCCTTGCTGAGCTCTTCATGCAGGCGTAGAGTGGGGGATAGAAGGCCTCAGACTTTATCAAAATTTGATCTCGATTTCGTACACTTTCTATATGATTAAAGAAACATTGATTTCACTCCGGTCAGGTGCAGCGCTCTCGGTTATTTTCGCAGCGGCAGTTTTACTAACATCGCCTGCTATTTCTCAGGCCAGGGCAGTTCATGTTGATTCATACTACAAGCCAAGTACGGGCACGTATGTAAATTCGTACTATCGAACTTCACCAAACTCCTCGAGATACGACAACTATTCTTCGTATGGTAATTACAATCCTTACACGGGCCGCACAGGCACTCGTCGGTATTAATTTCTTGAAAGTGTCAAACAATTATCCTTTTATGGCAAAGAGTAAGCACGTTCTAATTGTTGGACTAGTGTTACTTCTTGCACCATATTTTGCTTCCGCTTCTTCAATAAAAGGAACTTCTCTGGGAGAAATATCAGGGTGTGATTACTACGCTATTGAAGACAGTCTTGGCGACTACACCGTTGCTGAATGGTATGGAGGAATAACTCCATATGCGGGCGATACAGTCGTTGGAGATTTACATTCGTACGGGTTCAAAGATCTTTACGATATCACTATAGATAGCGAAAGCCGTGCCTGGCTTGATGATTGGATGTTGTCTGAGGACGAGGCGATGGATAAATTGGTGGACGAGTGTGGATGGAGCAGTGAACTCAAATATTATTTTGATGGCGGAAGATATTACTCTTCATACGCCCCGTCCTACACACCGACATATAGCGCCCCAAAAACTTGTCCATCTAATGCACACTTGAATTCGGATAGTTCGTGCTCATGTAACGCTGGATATACTCCAGATAGTTCAAAAACGTATTGTGTTATAGCGCCTCAACCAACTCCCACGCCGGCGGTTGCATCTACGAATGTACCTGACCCAATTCAGACTTGTGAAAATATATTAGGCCCACAAGGGATAGTCGCTGGGCAAAACTCATGTGGCTGTGCGGCGGGCTACCAATTGAATAGTGCCCAGACAAGCTGTATAGAAATTACTCAGCCTGTAGCAACTCCAGTACAGCCTGCGGTTGTCACCCCTGTTTATAAGGCTCAAGAAAATAGAACTGTCATCACTAGCAATAAATCAAAGGTGAAACTTCAACCGGCCGCAACGACAACTGCTGCCACCTCTACTTCTGCTGTCCCAGTAAAGAAGTCCTTTTGGCAAAGAGTCATCGATTGGTTTAACAGTACTAAATAATTAAGAATATGAATCCGAATCTTTATTTAGCAGGAGTACTTAAGAAACATTCGGTTGCCAATAACATTCTTCGATTAGCGGCTATAAATAAAACACAGTCTGATATAACCTCTCTAATTAATAGATGGGCCGGATCTTACATAAATTATGTCCAACTTTCTGGTTCAAACGCAAAAGGCACAGCTATTGTTGGCTCGGCAGATTTAGATTTATTTATATCTTTAAAAACAGGGTTGCCTCATTCATTTACTGATGTTCGCAAGAGCCTAGGAGACTTTTTAAAAGTGTATGGCTATCTGCCACGGTTTCAAAATTCTTCAATAGGAATTACCCATACCGTGAATGGCCAAAAGATAGAAGTAGACCTAGTCCCGGGTAAGCTTCAACCTGGCTCACTTTTTCTCCAAGATCATTCGATCTATGTGAAAAAAACTGGCTCATGGACAAAAACTAATATAAATAATCAAATAAACACCATCAAAAATTCTAGGAAAATAGATGAAATTAAGCTGGTAAAAATTTGGAGGAATCAGCACAATCTAGAATTTCCTTCTTTTTGTGTCGAGTTGGCGGTCATAAATTCTCCTTCTCCGGCACTTGGTCTTCTGCATCCTTTGCCAGATCGTCTTGTTGCTGTTTTGAAATATCTGCGAGATGATTTTGAATCCGCAAATCTTTTTGATCCAGGTAATAAATCAAACAATGTTTCTGATGAATTAAGTTTTTCAGAGAAAAGAACTATAGCTTCGCAGGCTGCCAATTCTCTCAATGGGAGCTGGAATCAAGTTGTATGGTAAAAAAAATTGATATCGGTGAAGTATTTAGCGGCCTTCAAGAACAAATGAGGTCCAAGTTATCCCTCAGTCGCCGTATTCTTACGCACCCTACAACAAAAGGTGACGTTACAGAACTTGAATGGATTGAAATGCTCTCTTCATATTTACCAGAGCGGTATTCGGTGAATAAGGCATTTGTGGTTGACTTTGAAGGACGAATTAGTGATCAAATTGATATTGTAATTTTTGATCGACATTACTCTCCATTTATTTTGAAACAAAACGGCGCTTTATATATTCCAGCCGAATGTGTATATGCAATCATTGAAGTAAAACAGGTCTTAAATAACTCAACGGTGAAATATGCTTCAAAAAAAGCACAATCCGTTCGCAATCTAAAAAGAACAAGTGCAAAAATAACACAGGCTGACGGGAAGGAATATGTCCCAAGGGTTCCGCCTAAAATACTTGCTGGAATTTTAACCCTAAATGGCTCTTTAAGGCCGCCTCTGATTACAAAAATTTCAAAACTTTCGGAAAAGGAAACTTTAAATTTTGGTTGTTCCTTAACAGGAGCTTTTTTCTGTATAAAAGATTTTTCTCCTTGGGGTAAAAATATGTCACCTTATGTACTCGATACAGTGAATAATAAAAATAAAAGTTTAGTTTTATTTTTTCTTGCTTTAGTTTCTGAGCTAAAAAAGATGGGGACTGTGCCATCTATTGATATTGAGAAATACTTAGAAAATATTTAGTACCTACTTTAATCCAAACTACTTCTACCTCTGCTATGGTCAAGATATTGGACAACTCAGTAGGATATTTTGAGATGCCGGCAGAGGATTTGGAAAGTGATTTGATCACAGGGAAATAATTGACAGCTCTGCCGTGCGGCGTTTTGATTAAGGAGGAAAAGAGCGGGAGGGTGAGATGGAGCAGGGATACCAGAGCACCATTCTTGTTGAAAAGAGAAATGGAATTCGTTCGGCCTATGTGCCGGACAGAGGTTTGCGCATCTATACTGAGATCCTTTACGGAAAGCGCGTGTTATGTCCAATTGATACAGATGAGGGGATACCTCCCAAAGAGAGGCCTGGGCGTGTGCGCCTGGCGCTCGAGAAGGAGCACTACTTTACGAAAGATGTAGTGCTGCCCGGAGAGGTCGTCGATTTTGCGTTCGACCTGTGGGCGGACATGCTTCGCAGCAGAGTATTTATAGAGCAGGTTGCTGCGGCCGCCGAGAAAGCGCGTGAGGATATAAGTAGGGTCATGTGGCGCGAAGCGGTCCGTGCATGGTCGGCTGCAAACGCACGCCAGTATCAGATATATGCGCACTATTTGAGCGCATTGCTCGACAAAACGAAATGCCACTGAAGGGTGGCATTTTTCTTTTGCACAATAAAAGAAAAAGCCCGACGTGTGTCAGGCTTTGGTTGGCTCTTTGTCGAGAGTCATTGAGAGAACGCCTTCTTCGAGCGTGCCCTTCATGCGTAGGCAGAGCTTGTCGGGCGTCCGGAGATCTTTGACCGGGATCTTCAGTACTGCCTCGGTCACCACGACCTGCACAGTCTGGTCCTCTGATGCGTTGAGTATTTTGAACATCGCGCCAAATTCCGTATCGTCGCCGGTGTGGAGCGGGCTTGAAGAAGAGAGGGCTTCAAGAGTTGCGGTGTCTTCTTCGTCGAGCCGGTCGGCCATTCGCCCCAACATTTGGATTGCGATCCTGATATTCCTAGCGAGCCGCTTCCTCTCTATAAGGGACGTGTGTGGATCTCCCATACGGGCGTGATGCCGCGCGGGGGACGAAGTGTCCGTCATTTCTTTTACTCCCACTGGAACTGGTTAGCTGCACCGACAATACTAAACTGCAGACATATTGCAACAAAAAGCCCCCGCTCGGGGGCTTTTTGTAAAAGAGGAAAGTCGAACTAGTGGAAGAAGCGGCCGAAGAAGTTTTGGATAAAGCCAGCGAAGCCAGGCTTCTGTACTGTGGTGGACGCTTCGATGCTCGACGATGCCATCATGCCGCCTTCGCCGCGCATCTGCGGAGGCGTGGTGCTTGCCTGGCCGTTGTCGTGGTTGCCGCCGAAGAAACGCTTAAAGATTCCAAGGAAGAGACCGTGCGGCGCTGGGCGGTCCTCAGTTGATGTGCCCATCATGTGGTCGCGGTCGCTCGACGACGCCATCATGTGGTCGCGGTCGCCGCGGTCGTCTTCGCCATCGCGCAACGGCGGGCGGCCATCGTTTGTGGTTGAGCCCATCATGCGGTCGTGCATCTCGACGCGGGCGCCTGCTTCGCCACGCACTTGCGGCATCATGCCAGGGCGGCCGCCATGGTCATCGGCATAGGCAAGCGGTGCAATGAGTAATGCTGCGGTAATGAGTGCTGCTTTGTATTTCATACACTGTATCTAAGTTAGTAAGAGAATTTTAGTATATCCCTATTTTTATTTTAGGAATATGCCAGGGCCACACATTCCACATGGGCGGCCCCGGCGGCATAGAGCGCCCGCCTAGCCTCGGCAAACGTAGCGCCCGTTGTAGACACATCGTCCACGACAACACACGAGCGCCCGCGGACCGTATCTTTGCCTCGCACCTGCATCGAGCCGCGCAAATTCTGCTCGCGCTCGTGCTTAGCCAGGCCTTGCTGCTGGGGCGTCGCATACACGCGCTCTACTATATATGGAGCGTAGTCGAACATGTGCCTCCGTACTTCGCCAAGGCTACGTAAGGCAGCGGCGCACAACACCTCGGTTTGATTGTGCCCGCGCTCGCGTCGGCGCGCCCCGTGCATAGGTATTGGGATAAGCAGCGGCGTGCCCAAACTCTCGCTCCGTATACCGATGAGCACATCAGACAGTATCGCGCCGGCCAATTCGGCGGCTTCCACGCTTGCGTAATACTTGAGCTCCCACACCAACGCCCGCACGCGCGCCTCATGGTAGGGGAGGCTGCCGGATTTTTCGCCGCGCAAGGTGAGTGCGCGCAACTCGGCCTGTGTTAATTGCCGCACAATTTTTTGTGTTGGTCGCGGCGGCAGCACAACATCGAGCGCACGATTGAAAAAAGTAAAGAAAGACATCTTCTTGTAATGGTATACTTGATACTGTTCCTCACTCTCGTATGGCCTTTTCCATTCCATCATTTGGAAAATTGTTTGCAGCGCCTGCCCAGAGCGCCGTCGGCATCGATATTGGTACCTCATCCATCAAAGTGGTGCAGCTTCGCCGCGACAAAGGGCGCGTCGTGTTGGAAACATACGGCGCTATTGCGCTTGGCCCCTATGCCGGGATGGAAGTGGGCCGCGCCACAGCCTTGCCCGCGGAGAAAGTCGCAGAAGCATTAAAGGATGTGATGCGCGAAGCAAACGTCACGACGGCCGACTGCGCACTCTCCATTCCATATGCATCGTCGCTTGTGTCGGTGATTACCTTGCCCGCCTCGCTTGAAAAGCAGCTGGCACAGGTAATGCCTTTGGAAGCGCGCAAATATATCCCGGTACCCATTAGCGAAGTGCTCTTGGATTGGTTTGTCATTTCTGGCGGCGGCAAATCTGCATCACCTAACGACAAAATGGAGGTGCTCTTGGTGGCGATACATAACGACACCATCGCGAAGTTCCGCTCTATTGCGAGCACGGCAGGTTTGAACGTGGCATTTTTTGAAATCGAAGTGTTTAGCACAGCGCGCGCAGCGCTCGACCACGGCATTGCGCCGGTGGCCGTGGTCGATATGGGTGCCGCAACCACCAAGTTTTATGTTGTCGAGCGCGGCGTGATCCACGAAAGCCACATCATTAGCCGCGGCAGCCAAGACGCGACGCTTGCGGCGGCGCGTGCGCTAAATACCACTGTGGCCGATGCCGAACAAAAAAAGCGTAAGCTCGGCTTCCAAGGCGACGCAACGATCCAGGGCGCTGTGGCGCTCTCGCAGTCGTTGCAGCTCACTCTTTCGAGCCTGTTTTCGGAACTTGGGCGCACAATCACGGCCTACGAAACATCGCACAACCAGCCGCTTGGGGCAGTGGTGCTCACCGGCGGCGGCGCAACTATTAAAGGAATGAAGGAGTTTGCGCAAAAATCGATCGCAACCGAGGTGCGCATCGCCGACCCGTTTGCCAAAACGCAGGCGCCGGCATTTTTGGAAGAGATTTTGAAAGAAGCAGGCCCCGAATTCTGCGTCGCAGTCGGCCTCGCCCTGCGCCGCCTCCAAGAGAACGGATAATCTGTGTACAGCAGAGTGTCCGTATAAAAACACACTATATACTTGAGTGGAAAGCTATATTTCAAATGCCTCCCCAAGTTCCAACATCATTTATTCCAAAGAAGCCGCTTGATACCGGCCGACCTGTCCACGAAAGCGGGGGGATGGGCTTCCTTTTCTTTATCGCACTCTTCGTGTTTATCGTATCGCTCGTTGCTGCAGGCGGCGTCTTTGCGTGGAGCAATATTTTGAAGGCATCAATTGCATCAAAGGCCGACTCGCTCCAAAAAGCAGAAGGCGCCTTCGACATCGCCACCGTGCAAGATTTGATCCGCACCGATGCACGCATCACCAACGCCAAAACATTGCTCAGGTCGCACGTTGCGGCATCATCACTCTTTGCCTTCCTCTCGCAACAAACGCTGCAAAGCGTGCAGTTTACGAGTTTTGACTACAAGCTCTCGACCGACGGCACAGCCACGATGGTGCTTTCCGGTATCGCAGACAGCTTTTCGTCCGTTGCATTGCAGAGCGACCAGTTTGGCGCAAGCAAAGTGCTCCGCGACGTTGTCTTTTCTGATATCAAGACAAGCACAAGTGGCGCAGTCAGCTTTAGCGTTTCAGCAACGGTGGATTCATCGCTCATAAACTACGGCAAGAGCTTGGGTAACGAATCGCTCCAGGCAGCATTGGCACCAGCACCGCAAACCACCATTTCGACAACTTCGCCACAGGCAACAACCACACGACGCTAATATGACACGCATCCTTATACCAACCATTTTGCTCGCTGTGTCGCTCGGCCTCTTTATATTCTTTATTAACCCGACCTACCAAGGCAGCATAAAGTCGCTGTCGGTACAAAACGCATCGTACGACGATGCACTCACGAAGTCCCAGCAGCTCCGCCAATTGCGCGACCAGCTCTTGGCGACGCGCCGCTCGTTTGCTGCAACCGATGTCGACAAGCTGTCGCATGTGCTCCCCGACAACGTCGACAACATCCGCCTTATCATCGACATCAACAATATCGCTGCACGCCACCACATGACGTTGGCTGATGTGCAGTTGGGGGACACCAGCAACAAAAAAACATCTACGTCGCTTGCGACGGGGCCCGCGGGCGCTGTGGGTTCGGTGCAAGTGGGCTTCTCGGTTGTGGCACGATATGAAGATTTCTTGGCCTTCCTCCAAGATTTGGAACACAGCTTGCGCATTGTCGACGTCGACCGCATCGGCTTTATCACCGGCCAAGGCGACTTGAATACCTATACGTTTGAGATCCGCACCTACTGGCTCCACTAGTCACGTTGTATATGAACTTCTTTAAGACCAACAAAATACTGACAGGGGTGCTCGTACTTGCGGTGTTCGCGGTGCTCTACTTTGCGCTGTACTCGCTCCAAAGCACGCCGTCGCTAACATCATCCGACCAGGTAAGCCCAGTCTCGCAGCAACTTTTGGTAACGCTCTCGAACCTCCACACCATCAAGCTCGACGGTAGTATCTTCTCGGACCCTGCCTTCCAGTCGCTCACTGACTTTGGCGTCGTTATTCCATCGCAGCCTGCTGGACGCCGCAACCCATTCACCTCTGCTGCCTCGCCCGCACCACAGATAACGACTAAAACCACAACGACGGGCGGGCGGTAATCTATATATATGGTAGATCTGCTCGAACTGCTCCAACAAAACGGGTCTGTCGATGCGGCAGTGGTGCCGCAGCTTTCGGCCGCGCTCAAAAAGCCGGGCGTCGATGAAGAAAAGGTACTTACCGAAGCGGGCGTGCCCATTGCCGACATTCTTAAAGTAAAAGGTGCCTACTTTGGCATACCCACGCGCGAGATAGGGCAGGAGCCTGTACCGTTTAGCACGCTCTCCTACATCCCAGAAGAGTCGGCGCGCCACTACCACTTTGTGCCGCTGGCCGTGCAAGATGGGGCGCTTGAAATTGGCGTCACCGACCCCGACAACTTGGAAGCGCGCGATGCGCTCACATTTATCTCGGCCAAGATCGGGATGCCGTACAAATTGTTTTTGATAAGCCACGCCGACTTCGACACGCTTGTGTCCGAGTACAAAGGCCTCTCGGGCGAAGTGGGCCGCGCATTGTCCGATTTGGAAACGCAGGTCAAACAAGAAACAGACACTGCGGGCCCTGCGCGAGCAATTTCTGTTGATGAAGACGAGGTAAGCGACACACAGGAGTCGATTAACGAAGGCGCGCCCGTTACCAAAATTGTAGCGACGGTGTTACAGCACGCGTCCGAGCAGCGCGCATCCGACATCCACATCGAGCCAATGGCCGACCAGTCGCGCGTACGCTTCCGCGTTGACGGTGTCTTAATCACGAACCTCACGCTGCCGTCGAAAGTCCACGCCGCTGTTGTGGCGCGCGTTAAAGTACTCTCGAACATGCGCTTGGACGAAAAGCGCAAACCGCAAGACGGCCGCTTTTCGGCGCGCGTGGGGGACACAAAGATAGACTTCCGCGTCTCTACCTTCCCAACCTACTATGGCGAAAAGGTCGTGATGCGTATTTTGGGCAGCGCTGCGCAAGAATTGAAATTGGAAAGTTTGGGCATGTCGCCGCGCGATATCGAACTCATCCGCAAAGCAATCAAAAAACCATACGGCTTGGTGCTTATCTCGGGGCCGACCGGTTCGGGTAAATCAACGACGCTCTATTCGATTTTGAACGAGGTCGACCGCGAAACACAAAACGTATTGTCGCTTGAAGACCCTGTCGAATATACGATCCCGGGTGTAAGCCAAAGCCAGGTGCGCCCAGAAATTGGCTACACCTTTGCAAACGGCTTGCGCACCACGCTCCGCCAGGACCCAAACATCATCATGGTGGGAGAAATCCGCGACGCGGAAACGGCAAACTTAGCTGTGCAGGCAGCGCTCACCGGCCACTTGGTGCTCTCGACCATCCACACCAACAACTCGATTGGTATTATCCCGCGCTTGCTCGACATGGGTGTCGAGCCGTACCTCATTCCGCCTGTGCTTATTTTGGGTATGGCGCAGCGCCTTACTAAAACCTTGTGCAAAGGGGGCGGCAAAAAAGTGAAGTCGGACGAAAGTATGAGGGAGATGATCGGCAAAGAGTTTGCCGACTTGCCGGACGAATATAAAAAAGAGTTGCCAAGTTTTGACGAGGTGTACCGCATCGACCCAACGCCAGAATGCCCGTCGGGCACCGCAGGCCGCGTTGCGGTGGTGGAAGTGTTCGAGATGAATGCAGAACTCGAGCGTGCAATTTTGGCCAACAAATCTGAAGAAGAAATGTTCGGCATTGTGCGCAAACACGGCATGTTGACGATGAAAGAGGATGCTATGATTAAAGCTGCAAAAGGCGTTATTCCGTTTGAAGAAGTAAACACACTGGGCGGCCAATTTGACTTGGACGACGAAGCAGAAGGCCCGATCGTCACGTCTGAAGGCCCCACAGAAGACGAAACTACGAAAGCAGATACAGAAGCAGGGGGCGACAGCGCCGGCACAGAAGTACAGATCTAATACTCTATGGACTACTCACAAAAATTAGCAGCGCTTATCGAGATGCTTATCGCGCAAGGCGCATCAGACTTGCACCTGGGCGCAGGCACGCAGCCTGTCATCCGTGTATCGCGCGCACTCACGCCGATTTTGTCTGAGGCGATGCTCACCAACGACGATGTGATGGGCCTCTTGTCCGTGATGCTTACGCCAGAAAATAAAGAACGTTTTATAAAGGACCAGGAGCTCGACTTTTCATACTCCTACGGCGACAAAGTCCGCTTCCGCGGCAACGCCTACTACGAACGCGGGCGCGTCGGCATTGCCTTGCGCTTGATCCCTAAAGTGATCCGCACTATTGCAGAGCTTGGCTTGCCGCCTGTGCTTGAGACATTTGCTGCGCGCCAGCAAGGCTTCTTTTTGGTAGTGGGGCCAATAGGGCAGGGCAAGACCACGACGCTTGCAGCGCTCATTGAAAAGATCAACCAAGAGCGCACCGAGCACATCGTCACCATTGAAGACCCAATCGAATATTTGTTCGAAAATAAAAAATCGCTTATCGACCAGCGCGAAGTCCGCATCGATACAAAAGATTTCGAATCAGGCTTGCGCTCTGTCTTCCGCCAAGACGCGAACGTTTTGATGATCGGCGAAATGCGCACGCCAGAGACGATGTCTGCGGCAGTCACTGCTGCAGAAACGGGCCACCTCGTATTTTCGACATTGCACACCAACGACGCATCGCAAACCATCGACCGCATCATCGACTCCTTCCCGCCAAACCAGCAAGACCAGATCCGCATCCAGCTTGCGGCATCGCTTGCAGGCGTCTTCTCGCAGCGCCTTATTCCGCGCGTCTCGGGTGGCTTGGTACCTGCGTGCGAGCTTTTGATCAACACTCCGGCTGTTGCAAACCTCATTCGCGAAAAGCGCACGCACGAAATCCAGACCGTCATTGAAACAGGCTCAGACGATGGCATGATCGATATGAACCGCTCGCTTGCAGAACTTGTTCGCTCGGGCGAAATTACGATCGAAAGCGCCTACTCGCGCGCTGCAAATCCAAAAACCTTGGAGCGACTGCTGTAATATTTTCCTATGGCTGATTTTAAGTACGAAGCACTCGACCAAACAGGGAAGTCGCAAAGCGGCACCGCAACGGCGCCTTCGCAAGACGCGGCTATTGAAGCGCTGCAGCGCCGCGGCCTTACGCTGACATCTATTTCTCCAGTCAATCAAAACAGCGGCGTTTCGGCATTTCTCAAAAACACGACCTTCTTTGGCGGCGTCTCGAGCCGCGACATCGTGCTGCTTTCGCGCCAGCTGGCAACGCTCTTTGAGGCGCAGGTCTCGGCGCTGCGCATCTTCCAGTTGTTGGCCGAACAAGCCGACAAACCGTTTTTACGCGCAGCGCTCACAGAAATCGGCGACGACTTGCAGAGCGGTACGTCCATTTCCAAAGCGCTCGCAAAGCACCCAAAAGTTTTCTCTGACTTTTACGTCAACATGGTGCGCGCAGGCGAGGAGTCCGGTAAGTTGGACGAAACCTTCCTCTTCTTGGCCGACTACATCGACCGCTCGTACGAACTGACAAGTAAAGCAAAAAACGCGCTTATCTACCCGGGCTTTATTATCGTCACGTTTATTGCCGTGATGACGCTTATGCTCACGGTGGTTATCCCGAAAATCGGCGCAATTCTCCAAGGTGATGGCCAGCAGCTGCCGTTCTTTACGCAAGTCATCCTCAACTTCAGCGCCTTCTTAACCGACTACGGCATCTTCCTTTTGATTGCGCTTATCATCGGCGGCTACTTCTTGGCGCGCTACGCACAAACGCCGCGCGGCAAATATATGATGAGCCGTACAAAAATTTCGCTCCCATATGTCGGCGCGCTCTACCAAAAGCTGTACCTCTCGCGCTTTGCCGACAACATGCACGTGATGCTCACGGCAGGCATCAGCGCCGTACGTTCGCTTGAGATCACCGCAAGCGTGCTTGAAAACGAAGTCTACGAAGCGATTATGCTCGACGCGCTCGAGGGCGTGAAGGCTGGCCGCCCAATGTCGGAGACCTTGTCGCATTACCCAGAAGAGATCCCGAAGATTATGGTGCAGATGCTTAAGATCGGCGAAGAAACAGGCGAATTGGGCAGCATTTTGGAGCGTATGGCAAAGTTCTACAACCGCGAAGTAAATGCAGCAGTGGACGCGCTCGTGTCGCTTATCGAGCCGGCACTTATCGTGGCGCTCGCCTTGGGCGTCGGCTTCCTCTTGGCTGCGGTGCTCTTGCCGATCTACAACTCGACCGCAAGCATCTAGTTATCCCCACGGGGCCCCGAAAGGGCAGGGAGGCAGGGCTATACTTATCTCATGCAGAAATCTTTGAATATGAAGCGCGGCTTTACCCTTATCGAATTGTTGGTTGTTATCGCCATCATCGGTATTTTGGCCGCTATCGTGCTCGTCTCTCTTACGTCAGCACGCACCAAGGCACGCGATGCCGCACGCGTTGCGTCACTCCAAGAAATGGCAAAAGCAATTGCGCTTGCCGACACCGACCCAGCCCCGTCTATCACGGGCTGCACTGGCGCGCATGGGAACGTTACTGGCTGCACCGGTCCATCACCAATTAGCTTTGCAAGTTATGCCGACGGTACTGTTGGCGGCTCGGGCACACTCTGCAACAGCACCTCAAGCTCAGCATGCCAGTACTCGATTGCAAAAGCTGACGGCACTGCAGGTGCAACAACGCAAAACTACGAAATTTGCTCATACTTGGAAACTGGCTCGGGCGCACTTTCCTCAGGCCGCGTAAGTGTTACGAGCGCCTCGGGTGGTACGGTTATCACTGGCTGCCTCTAATATGAAGAGGGGCTTTACCCTCATTGAATTGCTCGTTGTCGTCGCCATCATTGGTGTTTTGGCATCGATCGTACTTGTCTCATTGTCGAGCGCAAAGACCAAAGGCCATGACGCAAACCGTATTTCTGCCATGGAAGAAATGGGCAAAGCAATTTCCTTGGCAGACACCGGTGCGCCCGCTCCTTTCCAAGGGTGTAGCGGTGCTACAGGCAGCGGCTCGGGGCAGGTCGTCAATGTGATGACGTGTACTGGCCCTTCTCCGATAGATTTTAGAACCTACATCGACCCGGGCGTAGGCGGCTCGGCAGCGCTTTGCACCAACGCGTCGAATGAGCCGTGCCAATATTCGGTTGCAAGTGCCAACCCGACAACTGAGAGCTATCAAATTTGTTCGTACTTGGAATATGCAACAGGCTCGCTTTCGGCTGGCCTCGTACACATCAGCAACACAAGCGGCGGCAGCGTACTCCAGGGCTGCAACTAGGGTCTATACTAAAGAGAATGGAAAAGCGCGGTTTTACATTGATCGAATTGTTGATGGTCATAGCCATCATCGGCATCCTGGCGTCTATTGTGATGGTGAATTTGGCAAGCGCCCGCCAAAAATCGCGCGATGCAAAACGTGTCGCGGACATCAAAAACATCCAGCTTGCGCTTGAGGAGTACTACAACGACAACCTTTACTACCCGCTGAACATTTACACGGGGCTCGTGCCAACATATATGTCGAATGTGCCGTATGACCCTAACAACTCGACTGTGTGCACCGACGGCACGCAGGCAAGTTGCTATGTGTACGCTGCGCGCAACAACTCGGGCAGCGGTACGTCATGTACGTCGTCGCACGCAGCGCGCTACCACTTGGGTGCCGCGATGGAAGCAAACACCTCTGTTGCACAAGATGCCGACTCGGCAGCAGCAACTTCTGATACCTGTACGGGAAGCCAGAACGCAGATTTTAATGGGGCGGCAAACAATTGTTCGGGCACCTCGGCTGCGGCAGCAGGGGCAGACAATTGCTACGACGTCACCAATTAAATGTTCGACGCCTACTTTTCTATCATTGCGTTTCTTTTCGGCGCTATTATTGGGAGTTTTTTGAATGCACTGTCCTTCCGCTTTAACACGGGGTTGTCTGTGTTGCGCGGCCGCTCCAAATGCATGCGCTGCGGACATACGCTCTCCTCTTTCGACCTTATCCCGCTCCTGTCGTACGCAATGCTTCGAGGGAAGTGCCGATACTGCGGTACAAAAATTTCGATCCAGTATCCGCTTGTCGAACTAGCAGGGGCGCTCCTGTCCCTTGGCGTATTTTCTGTCGAAGGCGCGACGCTGCACTTTTTGGTTGCGTTTGCCTTTTGGATGCTTGTGCTTTTTATTGTGGTGTACGACATCCGTCATACCGTCATCCCGACCCAATGTTCGATCCTTCTTGGCATAACATCCATACTCTATATATGTGTGTCGGGGCACCTTTCGTTGTATGCATTGCTTGCGGGGCCAATACTCGCAGCGCCGCTCTTACTCATCTCTCTTCTTTCGCGCGGTACCTGGATGGGGTGGGGCGATGGCTGGTTCGAGCTTTCCTTTGGTTGGCTCTTGGGGCTGTTGCCTGGGTGTACCGCGTTGATGCTTTCAATTTGGAGCGGCGCCGCAGCAGGTATAGCGCTCGTGTTGTACTCACAGGCGCCCGGAAAGAAAACAAAAGAGGGGTTTACAATGAAGAGCGAGCTTCCGTTCGCCCCGTTTCTGGCCTTGGGTGCCGCGGCAGTCTACTTTTTCCATGTTGACCTTTTCTCATCACTTGCGGCGCTTTGGTAAACGTGCGCCCGTTGGCGGACCGCGCGGATTTACGTTGATCGAATTGCTCGTCGTGTCGTCTATTATCGTCATCATTACGATGGTTCTGCTTCTGCGCCAATCGCAGTTCGACAGCTCGACTATTTTGCGCAGCATGGGGTACAGCGTGGCGCTTTCGGTCCGCCAAGCGCAGGTGTACGGCACCAGCGTCTTGGGTAGCGCAAACGGCGGCAGCGTTCAATATGCCCCAGCCTACGGATTGTATTTTTCAAACACAACGCCCAACTCGTACGTCTTGTTTGCAGACTTTAATAACAACGGTGCGTACGATGCAGCGTCGGAGACAGTCAAAGTATTTTCTCTGAGTGCGGGCTATACGGTGAGCGAAGCGTGCGCAAAACTCTCAGGCGGTACCAACCGCTGCACGGGCAGCGATGACACGGCTACTGCGGCAACTACAAACTCCGTCACCATCCTCTTTAGACGCCCCAACCCTGATGCGGTATTTGCGACAGATATTCCAAGCGAGCAGTACACAAGCGCGTACGTACAAATACGCTCACCTAACGGCACAACGCGCAGCGTGGTCGTTACCTCAGCAGGGCAGATCAGTGTGCAAGCCCCCGGAACATTGCCATGAGACAGCGAGGCTTTACCTTAATTGAAATGCTCGTGTCGGTCGCCATCTTTTCGACGGTGATGGTGATTGCGCTTGGTTCGCTCTTGGCATTGTCCGAAGCAAACCGCAAAGCAGAATTGTTGTCGTCGGTGACGAACAACTTTAACTCGGCGATTGATAGTATGACGCGCGGTATGCGCACTGGCTCGCGTTATCATTGCGGCGGCGGCACATTGACTACAACCAATGACTGCGCGACGACGGGTTCTGGCCAATTCGCGTTCCTTTCTTCGTCGGGGCAGACGGTTGTCTACCAGCTGCAGACAACGGGGTGTGCAAATAACACGGGGTGTATCATCCGTTCGACTGACGGCGGCGCAACGTATACGAGCATCACGTCGCCCGAAATTGTTGTGACCTCGCTGATGTTTTACGTCTTGGGCTCGTCGAGCAGCGACGCGGTGCAGCCCAAAGTGGTAATGCTCGTGTCGGGCTATGCAACCATCAAGGGCCTTCAGCAAACCACATTCAACCTCCAGACGTCCGTGACGCAACGCTTCTATGATCAATAAACTAAAAAAACTCAAACAAGGCTTTACGCTGATCGAGACGCTCTTGGCGATTTTGATTTTGGCGACGGCGATTGCGGGCCCGATGTCGATTGCAGCAAAAGGGTTGCAGTTGGCGCTCATTTCCAAAGACCAGGTGATTGCGACATTTTTGGCACAAGATGCCATGGAGTACGTGCGTTTTATCCGCGACACAAACAAGTTGGCAGGTGCAACCGACTGGCTTGCGGGGGTTGATGGTACATCCAATGGCCATACGACAGATGCAAGCGGCGGGCAGGCGTCGTGTGTTGCGGGTAATGCCTGCATCGTCGACTCACTGGCCGACAAAGTTACCTACTGCGGCGCGTCGGTGGCGGCGTGTGCCTCAAACTATCTCTACTTCAACTCGAGCACCAACACGTACTCATACACATCGATTGGAAATACGCAGACTATATTCTCGCGCACGGTGCAAATTACTAATAGCACAACAGACGAGGCGCAAGTGACGGTAACCGTGCAATGGAAAGACGTCGGCGGTATCACGCGCTCTGTGGTGCTCCGCGAAAATATGCTCAACTGGCAATAAGTATGAAAAACAAAAACCGCGGCTTTACGATATTTTTTGCAACGCTTGTTGCGTCGTTGGCGCTGGCCATTGGGTTGGCTATCTATGACATAACGGTGCGCCAGCTCGACTTGTCGACCAATAGTATTCAGTCGCAGTATGCAATTTTTGCCGCGGACTCAGGCGCCGAGTGCGCGCTCTATTGGGATGCAAAGTACAGCGGGGCGGGAAGTGCGTTTGCAACATCAAGCAACTCGACCCCGGTAACCTCCGGAGTCACGTGCGGCTCGCTTGATGTGGCGGCGCACGGTACGCCCCCTGTGCCATATCAAAACACTGTATCGAGCTGGGGTGTGTGGAATGTTGTGTCAGACGCCTCTACCGCAACCACCACCTTTACGATGTCGTTTACCGGGTTTACCTACTGTGCCGAGGTTGAGGTGGGGAAATATACGGACGCTTCGTCGGTCGTGCACACCACTATCCTTTCGCACGGATATAATACCTGCTACACCAACACACAAAACCAGCTCGAGCGCGAGCTGAAGGTGAGCTATTAAATACGCCCTCGTGTAGTATAGAAGCATGGTCCCGAAGGATGTGCGCGAGCGCGCAGACAAACTAAAACAGTCGCTTAACAAGCATCGGTATTTGTACTACGCGCTTGAGTCGCCCGAGATTGCCGACAGCGCCTATGACGAACTCGAGCGAGAATTGGCCGAACTTGAAGCGACGTACCCAGAACTGGTGACGCCTGATTCGCCGACGCAGCGCGTGGGTGGAGAATTGGGGAAATTTAAAAAAGTACAACATACCACGCCGCAGTGGTCGTTTAATGACGTGTTCGATGAGCAGGGTGTACGAGATTTTGATGCACGCGTTAAGCGTATGTTGGGACGAGAAGATGTTGAGTATGGGTGCGAGCTCAAGATAGATGGACTCAAAGTGGTGCTGACGTACAAAGGGGGGATGCTCGTGACTGCTGCAACGCGCGGCGACGGCACTGTCGGCGAAGATGTGACGCACAACGCGCGCACGATACAGAGTGTGCCGCTCGTGCTTGAGCGCCCGATTGACTGCGTTGTCGAAGGCGAAGTCTGGATGAGCGAGGCGGCGCTTGAGCGCACAAACAAACAGCGGGAGAAAGACGGCGAACCGTTGTTTGCCAACCCACGAAATGCGGCGGCGGGCTCTATCCGGCAGTTGGACCCGAAGATCGCCGCGTCACGCGGGCTCGACACCTTTATATATGACGTCGCAGAGACGAGCGAAGCATTGCCCGGCACGCAGGCAGAGGAGTTGGAATATTTGAAAGGTCTCGGATTTAAAGTAAATAAAAATTTTGAACTGGCAAAAGATGCCGACGACATCATTGCGTACTGGAAGAAGTGGGGGAAGAAAAATAAATCACAAGGCTACTGGATCGACGGTATCGTTATCAAAGTAAATAGCCGCGCGCAGCAGGAGGAATTAGGATATACGGGCAAAGCGCCGCGTTTTGCCGTGGCATTTAAGTTTGAAGCCGAGCAGGTCACGACCGTTGTCGAAGATATTGTGCTCCAAGTTGGGCGCACCGGAGTGCTCACGCCTGTGGCACATCTGCGCCCCGTGCTTGTTGCAGGCTCGACTGTCTCGCGCGCAACGCTTCACAACGAAGATGAAATTAATCGCCTCGATGTGCGTATTGGTGACACAGTCATACTCCAGAAAGCAGGTGATGTTATTCCAGATATCGTTTCAGTGCTGAAAGAGGTGCGTACTGGCAAAGAAAAGAAATATGTGTGGCCAACGCATGTGGCAGAGTGTGGCGGCGATGGCCGTATCGAGCGCGTGCCGGGCACAGCCGCATGGGTGTGCGTCTACAAAAACTCATTTGCCCAGATCCGCCGACGCTACCGCCATTTTGCAAGCAAAGGCGCCCTTAATATTGAAGGTTTGGGGCCAAGCACCGTCGACGCGTTGCTTGAGAAAAACTTGGTGCAGCACCTCGATGACTTCTTTACGCTGACAGAAGGCGATGTGCTGACGTTGGAGGGTTTTGCAGAAATATCCGCAAAGAAGCTTATTGAATCAATTCAGAAAACTGCCAAGAATGTGACGCTTGCACGGTTGCTCACAGGCCTTTCCTTGCCGCATGTAGGTGAAGAAACTGCAATTCTTTTGGCGCAGAATTTTAAGACACTGGAGAAGGTGCAAGAAGCATCAGAAGAAAAACTTACCTCAATAGAAGGGATTGGCCCCATTGTTGCAAAAGCAATTGTTGAGTGGTTCGGCGAAAAAGAAAGCAAAAAACTTCTTGAGCGTTTAGGTAATGTGATCACAATCAAAAACCCAGACTATGTAAGTGGGGAAGCGAAGCAGAATTTGCCCCTTTCGGGTAAAACATTTGTACTCACCGGTACACTTTCATCCATGTCGCGCGACGAAGCAAAAGAAGCGCTCCGCAAACTGGGTGCCGACGTCTCGTCGTCTGTTTCCAAAAAAACCTATGCCGTGGTCGCCGGCGCCGAAGCTGGCTCCAAACTCGACAACGCCCAAAAACTCGGCGTCCAAGTCTTGAGCGAAGACGAATTCCTAAAGCTAATTGCCTAGTGTAGTATTGGAGGGTGATTTCGAAAGAAGAAATAGCCAAGCTGGCGGAGCTCTCAAGGATAGAGCTGAGTGATGCGGAAATGGAGTCCTTGCAAAAGGATATTTCTAATATTTTGGACTACGTGGGCCAAGTGAGCGCTGTTGAAGGCGCAGAAGAAAAAGAAGTAGGTTTGAACCACAACGTTATGCGCGACGATGTGCCGTACGACGAAGGCTCGGCGCTTAAAGCTGCCCGCGAGGATATTGTGAAAGCATTCCCCAAGAGCGAGCGCGACTATAACGTCGTGCGCAAGATAATTGAGAAGTAAGGATTGATATGAGCAGCGAACTAGCAAAACTTACTATTGCGGAGGCTTCGAAGAAACTTGCGGCAGGGGAGGTAACCTCTGTCGACTTGGTGCGCGCGTGCCTCGAAGAAGCACAAGCAAAAAACTCAGAGCTGAATGCATACTTGGAGATTTTTGCAGATGCAGAAGAGCAGGCGAAGATGGCAGACGCGAAGCGTGCAGAGTTGAAGGCTCGAGGCGAAGAAGCGCACCCATTGCTCGGTATTCCACTTGCAACCAAAGACAATATTTTAATCAAAGGCAAACATGCGTCGGCCTCGAGTAAGATGCTCGAGAACTATGTTGCGTCGTACGACGCGACGGTCATTGCAAAATTGAAGGAAGCAGGTGCCGTCTTTGTTGGCCGCACCAACATGGACGAGTTTGCACTTGGGGGTTCCACAGAAAATTCGGCATTTGGCCCCACAAAAAATCCCTACGATACGTCGCGCGTCGCAGGCGGCACTTCAGGTGGCTCGGCCGCTGCAGTTGCTGCACGCATGGCGCTTGGGTCGCTTGGCACCGACACCGGTGGCTCGGTCCGCAACCCGGCAAGCTTTTGCGGCGTTGTGGGTTTGAAGCCTACCTACGGCGCAGTCTCGCGCTTTGGTGTTATTGCGGCAGTGTCGTCGTTTGACCAAGTTGGCCCAATTGCGAAAACAGTCGAAGACGCAGAACTTATCTTCAACACTATTCGCGGAAAAGATCCGCATGACTCAACTTCAATAGATGAAAGCATCTATACGAATGTTGCGAAGAATAAAAAAATTGGCGTACCGCGTGCATTGCTCAAAGAGGGTGTCGACAAGGATGTCCTCGCGGCATTTGAAGCGTCGCTTGAGAAATTGAAAGCAGCAGGGTACGAAATTGTTGATATTGAATTACTAAGCCTGCCCTTGGCGCTTGCCACCTATTACATCACCAACTTTGCCGAAGTATCATCAAACCTTTCGCGTTTTGACGGCGTGCGCTACGGGCTGTCGGTAAAGGGCGACTCGCTCTTGGGCGACTATGCTACAAGCCGCGCACAAGGCTTTGGCGCAGAGACTCGCCGCCGCATTATGCTTGGCACCTATGTCCTTTCTGCCGGCTACTACGACGCCTACTACGGCAAAGCAGGCGCTGCGCGCGCGCAACTCCGCAAAGAATTTGAAGATGCACTAAAAGATGTCGAAGCGATTGCGACACCAACAATGCCAGGCACTGCATGGCGCGTAGGCGAAAAAGAAGATCCGCTTGCGGCATACTTGGCCGACATCTTTACCGTCACAGCAAACCTCACCGGCAACCCAGCTATCAGCGTGCCTATGGGCAACGTGAACACTCTGCCTGTTGGTATCCAGTTTACTGCGGCGCATGGCGACGAAGCTACACTCTTCCGCGTGGGGAAGGAGATAACCGGCAACTAATTTTCGGCGTACAATAGGGAGGACAGTTTCTATGTTTAGCCCCGACTTTTACGGATTCTTCAAAAATCTCTACGACATCAGCATGGGTATCCCGACGGAGGCCCACGGGCTTTACCTTACGCTTTTGACGATTGCGAATGTTGTTACGATTGTGGGGCTCGCGCTTGCACTCATTTTGTTGATACTGATCGTGTATTTGAGCATCCGGCTTGAACATATGGAACACGCTGGCTTCCATCACTTGGAAATGGCCGAGCATATCCACCACGAAGCGCATGCAGCAGAGCATACAGAGGTAAAGAATCCGCGCTGGGAAATGATCTCGACGCTCGCGGCATCAACAAACGAAGGCGATTGGCGCCGCGCAATTATCGATGCCGACATTATGCTGTCGGATATGCTGCGCGAAAAAGGGTATACAGGTGACACGCTGGGGGATCAGCTCAAGATGGCGAACCCGTTGCAGTTTACGACCATTGATATTGCGTGGGAGGCGCACCGCATGCGCAATGCACTGGCGCACTTAGGCGAAGCATTCCCGCTCTCTGAGCGTGACGCGCGCGCGACGATAGAACAGTACCGCCGGGTCTTTGAAGAGTTCGACTATATTTAATTTTTTGAACGTATCGTGTTGCGGGGCCGGGATTTGCACCCGGGTCCCAAGGTTATGAGCCTTGTGAGGTACTACTCCTCCACCCCGCTATCTGTTGAAGCGTTGCCACTTCAGTAGTTTCGCTATTCTAGCAAAAAATCCATAAAAATGCTAGTTTGTGTTGTATTGTCGGGGTAGCTCAGATGGTTAGAGCGTAGCATTCATAACGCTAAGGTCGTGGGTTCGACTCCCACCCTCGACACCAGTAGAGAAATTGCGCTATATGCGCTAGTATCTACGATGTTCCGCAATATGCGGGAGTAGCTCAACTGGTTAGAGCGCTGCCCTGTCACGGCAGAGGTTGCGGGTTCGAGTCCCGTCTCTCGCGCACTTCATCAATACTTCTGGTAAGGCTGGGATACTGTGCGGATGAAAATTGCACAGATTGCGCCCATTGTTGAGCGCGTCCCACCGAAGAAATACGGCGGCACCGAACGTGTAGTCCACGCCCTTGTAGAAGAGCTCGTGCGCCGCGGCCACGAGGTGACGCTGTTTGCCAGCGGCGACTCAGAAACATCCGCGACGCTGCATTCTGTCTACCCGCGCGCCTTGCGTGATGCACGTATCGCCGATGTCTATGGTGCCAACTCGTGGACGCTCTTGAACATTGCGATGGCGTACGAGATGCAAGACGAGTTCGATATCATCCACGACCACACCATACCGTTGTCGCTTCCTACAGCCAACATTGCCACCACGCCTGTTGTTGCCACCATGCACGGGCCCTTTAGCGCCGCGAACCGCAGACTCTTCCAAACACTACGCGGCCCTGGCATTGTGAGCATTTCTGAATCACAAATATTTTCAGCGCCGGGCATCAACCACGTCGCAACCGTCTACAACGGCTTGCCTATGGAACACTACCCGTTTGGCGAAACAGCAGGGGACTATTTGCTCTACGTCGGGCGTTTTTCGATGGAGAAGGGCGTACACTACGCCATCGAAGTTGCCGAGCAGCTCGACATGCCGCTTATCATTGCGGCAAAGCTCGACCCGGGCGACCAGGCGTATTTTCGAAATTATATCGAGCCTCGACTCTCGGACCGTGTGCGTTGGGTGGGCGAAGTCGACGAAGAGGAACGCAATAAATTAATGGCGGGTGCTAAATGCTTTTTGCACCCAGTGACGTGGCGTGAGCCGTTTGGCCTCACGTTGATAGAGGCGATGGCGTGCGGCTGCCCGGTTGTAGCATTTAACCGCGGCTCCATACCAGAAATTGTGCAGACAGGGGTGACGGGCTTTGTCGTCGAAGATACCGACTCGATGATCGATGCGGTGAGCGCCATCGGCGACATCAGCCGCGCCGCGTGCCGCGAACATGCGCTCTCAAAATTCAATGTCAAAAATATGGCCGATGCGTACGAAGCGGTGTACCAAAAGATGGTGCCGTAATTACTCCTAGTGCATACAACAGTAGTGAGCAGGTATACGCCATAGCTGGTAGACTATGTACATGAATTGGCATGTTGCGCTCGCGGCCGTGGCTGCCATCATCAGTCTCTCTTCGCTTATCCCATATGTGCGCGACATTGTGCGCGGCACTACGCGTCCAAATACAATCACGTGGGGCTTATGGTTTTTTATTCAGGTGATAGCCATCGCTGCCCAGGTCCATGAAGGCGCTTCGTGGTCAATCGTGTTCGTCATCGTGGACGGAATAACTATTCTTGTGGTGCTTGGTTTCTCTATCGCAGGATATGGATATCGAGAGTGGAATATATTTGATGCATGCTGCGGTGTGTTGGGAGTTGTCGCAATTGTTGCGTGGCAAACGACAGGGGATGCAATACTCGCACTCATCTTTTCGATACTTGCCGATGGCCTTGCGGCTCTTCCGACATTGCGCAAAGCATATACGGATGCGTGGTCAGAACATCCTTGGGGTTGGGCGCTGACTACTCTTGCGGCTACGCTAGGGTTAGCTTCCACCGCTCGCTACAATCCAGCAAATATACTTTTCCCAGGCTATCTCATTGCAATTAATTTCCTGACCTTTGTATTCTCATTTCTTGGTAGAAAGGTTCAACCCAAACCGACAATGTAATCCCCACAGTGTGTTTGGGAGGGGAGAAGTCGTGTAATACTTACGAGTGAAGCATTTATTTTTGCACTCACTATGGTAAATCAACAACTTCTCGACTATATAAAACAGCAATTGGCCGCCGGTGTTCAGAAGAACGACCTTATGAAAGCGTTGGCCGCGGGCGGATGGAATGCGATTGACGTCGGTGAAGCGTTTGCGGCGCTTACTCCCGCTCCAGCGACTCCTCCTTCAGCCATGCCTGTGCAACCGGCTTCGACTCCGGCTCCGCAACCTGTCCAACCTGCAGCGCCTGCGCAACCAATGGCGCCGCACACATCTCCTATCGTGCCGCCAGCAGTCACTATTACGCCAAACCCAGTCTCGACACCGATGACGCCAGCTGCGCCTATGGCGCCCATGGCACCTACATCGCCGCAAGTGTCTGCTGCTGCGATGGTTGCATCACAACCTGCGGCAAAAAGTTCAAACGCAGGACTCATCGTGTTGATCATCATTTTACTTTTGATCTTGGCCGCAGGCGCTGCTGTCATCTTTGTCCCATCCTTAAACAACGCACTGCTCAACATGCTTGTGCCGCCAGTTGCACAGACCAACGATACGTCTATGCAGCAGCCGCAACCGGCACCTGCTTCAACAGATACCACTCAAGTAACGGCGACTGCAACGACCACGCCGACTGTTTCTGGTACCGCCTCCACTACAGTCCACTAGGTGTTTGACTTTTATTTGGATTTGTTAGATGAATAACCCCATGCGTAAAGGGGGATACCTGCCACCGTCAGTCTCGCGCTGGAAAGACCCGTTTTTGTTGTGCGCCACGATTGTGGGGGCCTATTGGGCATTCTCGCGCTTGGCGATTTCGGACACCGTATTGGCTATGTGCATCGTTATTGTGTCCATTGCGGTGATGGGTGTGCTTGAAGCGTTCCGAACGCACGTGCCCGCACATACGCACTCGCTCAAACAATCAATGTCGCATGCGCTCGTCACATGGGCGGGAACACTCGCAGGGCTTGGTTTTGTATTGTTTTTGTGGGGAACACTCACGACGTACTCAAGCTCGTACTACCAACCCTTTTTTCAAGTATTGCCATTCTTCCTCGCGGCGTCGATTGTTCTAAGTTTCTTCTACGCTATTGTTGCGTCAAAAGTGCTCGGGCTGTATACGCACGGCGACTATCAACTGGGGCAGTTGGTGCTTGGGCGCGAAGTTAACTGGAAAGGTGTGCGCGACGCATTACTTGTGTGGGTTATCCGCGGATTTTTCTTGCCGATAAATTTTTGTGAATTGGTTAACACAATCGATGTCTTCCGCGGCCATGGCCTCTTTTTCTTGCAAGGCCCGTGGATGTCTGTCGAATATTACGTGCTCTTAATTGTCTACGGTTTTATCATTGCAGCCGTCACGCCTGGCTATGTGTTTGGTGCGCGCCTCTTTGGCACGCATACACGCGACGTGAGCCACTCGTGGTTTGCGTGGGTTGTGACTCTCATCTGCTATGCGCCGCTTGAGCTCGCCGTGTTTAAAGGATGGTTTAACTACAACCCCACGGCAGCGACTCCCGTATGGAACCAGCCGTGGGTAGTACATTTTGCCAACGCGCCAGTTGTGTTGGAAACCATAGGCGGGCTCCTCGTGTTAGTGTCGCTCGTGCACTTGTGGGGCGAAGCGCAGTTTGGCCTCCGCTCGTCCAACATAAGCAACCGCGGCATCATTACGACGGGTGCGTATCGCTACACCAAGCACCCGGTGTACCTCACCAAATGTGTGGGATGGTTTTTAATCTGGCTGCCGTTTCTTTCAGGCGCTTCGTTTGTCGACAGCATGCGCCTGACATTCCTCTTCTTGTGCATCTGTGCGATATACGCGCTGCGCGCGCTGGCCGAAGAAGAACTTTTGAGCGCGGACAAAGACTACGTGGCATATGCGCTGTGGATGGATGAACATGCGTGGACGAAAAAAATAGGGGAGATATTCCCCATCTTCCGCTACTCGTGGCGTCTGGTGCAGTGGGAAAAAGTGAGGTAAGTTGTAGGGTATCGCCGTTGTAGCTCAGTTGGTAGAGCAACGCCATGGTAAGGCGTAGGTCGGCAGTTCGATCCTGCCCAACGGCTCCAGCTTCCAGAGATGGGAAGTGTACGCCAGCGTAGCTCAGTTGGTAGAGCAGCGGTATCGTAAACCGCAGGTCGTCGGTTCAATCCCGACCGCTGGCTCCAAAAAATAAAAAACCGCCTTATTCAGGCGGTGTATCCCAAAAACTCTCTATACAATTTGCGGTGGAGGCCGAAGAAATCTGGCATTGCATCGACAAGGTCGATAGGGAATTCCTGAGTTTCAAAAAACTCATCTTCATCTTTACCTGGAAATTTTTTTCCAGATAGGTCCCGAAGACGGCAATACGGAAGACGTGTTTTGTAGAAATACTGAAGATGAGGATTCGCTCCGTATACGGTATACGGTTTACGGACCTCTTCGATGCATACTTCGGGGTCGCCTCGGTTGGCGAGCCAAAAGCCACCTTCTTCCCACAGTGCGCGAATCACGGCGTCGATTTCGGACTCGCCTTCGTGCATCCCTTCGCCGATAAATTTCCACGCATTCTCCGACTTCTTCAGATCTTTGATGAGCAACAGCGTGTCGGGCTGGCGGCTATAGATGGCGAGCATCATAACCGGGAGCCCAAAGTTTGTGTGCATGTTTCACCTCTGTGCGCAAAATAGCAGAGAAGCATAGAAAGTCAATACTGTGATACAGTAGTGGCACGAATCTATGGCAGAGAAAGAAGAAATACAAAAACGGATTGCAGAAATAGAGGCAGCAATGAATGCTGCTGATTTTTGGGCCGTGCCTGCTAAAGCACAGGCGATGATTAAAGAGTTGCAGGATTTGAAAGCCGAAGCAGAAGGCGGCGGCAAGTACGACCGCGGCAACGCAATCATGATGATCGTCGCAGGTGCCGGCGGAGATGACGCAGAAGACTTTGCGCAGATGCTACTCGAGATGTATCGCAAATTTAGCGAGAAAAAGGGCTGGGGTATGCGCGTGTTGCACAGCCACCCCAACGACCACGGCGGCTATCGCAACATTACTGTGGAAGTCGAAGGTAAGAGCGCCTACGGCACGCTCAAAAACGAGTACGGGGTGCATCGCTTGGTGCGTATCTCGCCATTTAATGCCTCGCAAAAACGGCAAACATCATTTGTCTTGGTAGAAGTGCTGCCGGTTGTAGAAAAGGTCGGCGATTTTGAAGTGCCCGAACAAGAATTAGAAATTACCTTTGCCCGCTCGGGCGGCCCCGGCGGCCAAAACGTCAACAAACGCGAGACAGCAGTGCGCGTAGTGCATACACCGACGGGCATTTCGGCGCACGCCGATGGCGAGCGTTCGCAAAATGCCAACCGCGAGAAAGCGCTTGCGATCGTGAAGGCAAAACTATTTCATCGACTGGAGACAGAGCGTAAAGAAACTATTGCAGAACTTTCAACCAATGCACAAAAGATAGAATGGGGAAGCCAGATCCGCTCATATGTGCTGCATCCGTACAAACTTGTAAAAGATCACCGCACGGGTGTTGAGGTAGGGAACGCCGAAGGTGTGCTCGACGGCAACCTGGAACCCTTCATTGCCGCGTTTGACACAACCCAGAAATAGTCCTATTGTTTTATTTACGCACGACCCCTCGTGCAATAACCACACTTCCGGGAGGAAGTAATGAAGATCTTTTCACTCGTCGCCGCAGTTGCGGCAATTTCTGTACCAGCATTCGCCCAAAGCCATCGTTTTGATCCTGGTGGCAAAGTGGTCGACGCCCGGGCGGCAATGCGTTGTGGAGTGCCGCCGGATTTTGGCGAAGAACTCCACGGCAGCTTCTTCAGCTGTGGAGGAAGGCTTATTTTTGTCCGCAATGCGTATTTGCTGGGCATCATAAAAGCCGATGATATTTTCCTCTGCGAAGTCGGCATTAATGCTGCTGGCGGGGAAGTCGCTGAGAACTGCAGGCGGGAACGTACCGTCGCCACAAAAAAGTGACCAATGAGAGGCCGCCCCAGCATAGGGCGGTCTTTTTCTTTATGCAGGTATTAGATGAAGAACCCAGTTGCCGGGAGGGCAGAGAAAGGTACAATAGGAAAGTTGTTATGATCTATTTCGACAGAGTCAGCAAGGTCTACGCTGACAACTCAATCGCATTGGAAGATGTTAGCTTCTCCGTTGAACCGGGCGAATTCATCTCCATCGTCGGCCACTCGGGTGCCGGCAAAACCACCCTCGTCAAAATGCTCTTAGCAGAAGAGAAGCCAACAGACGGCTCCGTCTTTTTTGAATCTATTAATGTGCACGAGGTGCCTTTGTCGCGCATCAACCACCTGCGCCGCAAGATAGGCACCGTCTTCCAAGACTTCCGCCTTCTTCCGCAAAAGACCGCGTACGAAAATATTGCATTCGCGATGGAGGCAGCAGGCCGCCACGAAGAGGAGATCCATTCCGATGTGCCGCACGTGCTCGACCTGGTTGACCTCACAGATAAAGCAAATAATTTTCCTGACGAACTTTCAGGCGGCGAACAGCAGCGTGTGGCTATCGCGCGCGCTATTGTCAATCAGCCTGACGTCATTATTGCCGACGAGCCCACAGGTAACTTGGACCCGGTCAACACCTTTGAAGTGGTGCAGATCCTCAAGAAAATCAATGACCTAGGCACTACTATTATCCTCACCACGCACAACAAAGGCGTTATCGACAGCTTAAAGAAGCGCGTTATTACTATGGACCGCGGCCGCATCGTCCGCGACGACCGAGAAGGGAAATATATATTGTAAAATTTGCCTATGAACTGGACTACCGTTAAACGAATATTCCGCTCCGGCCTCCTCGATTTTTGGAGAAACGGGTTCGTCTCACTCGCATCAATTTTGGTGATGACGGTAACGCTGTTTGTCGTAGGTATGACGCTCTTTGCGGGCGTTATTTTGCAAACGGCATTGAATGATTTGCGCGATAAAGCGGACGTGAGCGTGTACTTCACGACCAATGCACCCGAAGACAAAATATTGGAATTGCAGAAGTCGGTAAATGCGCTGCCGCAAGTTGAAAGTACGCAGTATGTGTCGGCCGACGACGCGCTCGCGAACTTCCGCGAACGCCACCAGAACGACCAGCTTACCCTGCAAGCACTCCAAGAACTTGGCGCAAACCCGCTCGGCGCTGTGCTTAACATCAAAGCAAAAGATATTTCGCAGTACGACGCTATCGCGCAGTTTTTGGAACAGCAGCAGGCACTGTCCACGGGCAACGCAAGTATCATCGACAAGATTAACTACTTCGACGCGCAGCACCGCCAGGCGCTTGAGCGTCTGCAGAGCATCACCGACTCGGCAGGGACGCTTGGCCTCGTGATTATCCTTATCTTGGTTGCGGTCACGATTGCTATTTCATTTAACACGCTGCGTTTGGCAATTTACACCTCGCGCGAAGAGATCCAGGTGATGCGCTTGGTGGGGGCGGGCTCGTTCTATATCCGTGCACCGTTTATGGTGGAGGGCGTGCTGTACGGCCTCATTTCGGGGCTCGTGACATTGATCCTCTTCTACCCGCTGACATACTGGTTGGGGAGCGCAACGGCCGACTTCTTTGGCGGCATCAACGTCTTCTCGTACTACGTATCGCACTTCCTTCAATTCTTCGCTATTATAGTCGGGACGGGCGTTGTGCTTGGGGCGGCAGCCAGCTACCTGGCGGTGCGCCGATATTTGAAGATTTAAATTGCTAGATGAAATTTCCTTTTTCTAAATCCGAAAGCTCGAGCGAGAATCCAAAATATATTTTCGTCGTCGGCGGTGTGATGTCGGGCGTTGGCAAAGGCGTCGCGTCATCATCCATCGGCAAAATTTTGAAAGCAAAGGGGTTTAAGGTCACCGCGATTAAAATCGACCCCTACATCAACGTGGACGCTGGCACCATGAACCCGACAGAACACGGCGAAGTGTTCGTGTTGGACGATGGCTACGAGACCGACCAGGATATGGGTAACTACGAGCGCTTTTTGGATGAGTCGCTGCCGCAGATTAACTACATGACCACCGGCCGCGTGTACCAGGAAATAATCCGCCGCGAGCGCAATTTGGAGTATGGTGGCAAAAACGTGGAAGTGGTACCGGACGTGCCACTCGAAGTAATTCGCCGCATCAAGCGCGCGCAAGAAGAAGCGAAGGCAGACATTACGCTTGTGGAAGTGGGCGGCACGATAGGCGAGTACCAGAACATCATCTTCCTCGAAGCGGCGCGTATGCTCAAACAAAAGCATCCAAAAGATGTGGCCGTCGTGATGGTGTCGTATGTACCCATTCCGGGCAACATCGGCGAGATGAAGACCAAGCCGACGCAGTATGCGGCGCGCTCGCTGAACTCTGTCGGCCTCCAGGCGGATGTGATTTTGGCACGCGCACAAGTAGCGCTCGACGAAAAGCGCAAAGAAAAAATCGCTATCTTCTGCAACATCCCGACCGAGCATGTGATTTCGGCACCCGATGTCCAGAGTATTTATGATGTGCCAGGTAATTACGAAGAAGACGGCCTAGGCGACATTTTGACGGACGTCCTTTCCTTGCCAAAGAAAAAGACAGACCTTTCGGAGTGGAATACGTTTGTACAAAAATCAAAGAAGGCAACACAAGAAGTTGAGATAGCAGTTGTGGGCAAATACTTCTCATCGGGAGAGTTCGTGCTTTCGGACGTATATATTTCGGTGCTCGAGGCAATCAAGACTGCGGCGTACCACCTCGACCTCAAACCAAAAATTACGTACCTGTCGTCGCAGGATTTTGAATCAGGAAAAATGGAATTGTCCGAGCTCGATCGCTTTGGCGGCATCTTGGTGCCGGGCGGCTTTGGCTCAACAGGCGTCGAGGGCAAAATAAAAGTGATCCAGTACGCACGTGAGAAGAAGATCCCATATTTTGGCATTTGCTATGGCATGCAGTTGGCGGTGATTGAGTATGCGCGCCATGTTGCAGGTATGAAAGATGCACACACACGGGAAATTTCCAAAGACACCGCGCACCCAGTGATCGACATTATGGAATCGCAGAAAGATATTGTTGAGCAGGGGAACTTTGGCGGCACGATGCGGTTGGGTACGTACCCATGCGTCATCAGAGAGGGGACCGTGGCACACACAGTCTTTGGCACAACAGAAATTTCCGAGCGCCACCGCCACCGCTACGAAGTAAACACCGACTATATCGAAGAGATAGAAAAAGCGGGCATGGTCTTTTCGGGCAAGTCACCAAACGGCGTACTCATGGAAATCGTTGAGCTTCCGAAAGATGTGCACCCGTTCTTTATGGGTATCCAGTCGCACCCCGAATTCCTCTCGCGCCCACTTACTCCGCACCCGATCTTCTCGGCGTTTATAAAGGCCGCAAGCAAAAAATAAAACATTGAGCTTCGGGCATTTTTGGTGTACTTTGGAGCAGTATTGCCAGATCGTCTAATGGTAGGACAACGGACTCTGAATCCGTTTATCTTGGTTCGAATCCAAGTCTGGCAGCAGCTTAGTTTAGTATCGGACGACCAAGAGGGGTCAGGAGCTAACAACTAATGTACTATTCCTAGTATGGAATATAAATTTGTACTTGGCACTCTTGCGGCGCTTTTTGCCATAGGTAGCGCATATCTCTATATTCGGGATATATTCCGCGGTAATACAAAACCTCATACCTACACATGGATTATATGGTCCATTGTTACCGCCATTGGGTTTCTTGGACAATGGTATACCGGTGGAGGAGCAGGCTCATGGGCCACAGGGGTGACAGCTTGTTACTGTTTCATCATTCTGTTTCTTTGCTTCAAATATGGAACAAGCGATATTACGAAGTTTGATCTACTGTGTTTGGTTCTGGCAATTACCTCTATTGTCCCGTGGCTCTTCTCCCACAATATTTTGTGGTCTGTAATTTTAGCAACAATAACTGATCTACTTGGCTTTCTTCCTACAATACGAAAAACATGGCGCGCTCCGCGTAGTGAATCACTCGGGTCACTCTGGTTCGACGTTTTTAAACACGGGCTTTCTGTTGCGTCACTTCAAACGTATTCACTTACTACATGGTTGTATCCAGCCGCTATTATCATTGCAAAGATGATGCAGGTGGTCGAAATATCGTATTTACGGTTTCTACGAAAGGAACATAAGGCGGCTCAAGTATAATTATCTATATGAGCGAAGTATTTTTGGGTTTACCGATTGCACACTGGCTCGTCCTTCTTTCCATCGGCATCAGTTCAACAGGAGGCATAACCTACCTCCTCAACATGTTTCGAGGAAAATCCAAACCCAACTTGGTTTCGTGGGGTCTGTGGGGCTTGGCCCCACTTATTGCAACAGGAGCGGCTATTTCGGCTCATGCCGATTTGTGGGGCACTGCACGTGTTTTTATTTCTGGTTTTGTACCGTTCGTTATTTTTATGTTCGGTCTGTTTTTGAAGCAAAGTTACTGGAAACTCACTCGCTTCGACTTCTTCTGTGGAGTACTTTCCGTAATTGCTCTAATTGCATGGCTTATTGCTCATGCTCCCGTTGCGGCAATTTTGTTCGCGATAGCTGCAGACTTGTTTGCCTCAGTGCCGACTCTAGTAAAAGGATGGCAAAGCCCTCATACCGAAACGGCAACCGTTTTTCTTACAAGCCTCATATCATCTCTCATCACAATCCCTGCTATCCCAGTTTGGAATCTTGAAAACACCGCATTTCAAGCGTATCTGATTATTGTAAATCTGGCTTTGTTTGGAGTCATAACTTTAGGTAAACTCCTAAAGCCAACACAAAGTGTTTCGACTCAATAGTTCCGAACCCATCTAACCATTGCAGCCAGTAAAATTTTTGCAGTGAAATAAGGATATTTTGGATAGGATGATTGGATGATCAGAACTGCTATACTTCCTGTAATGGAAAAGAGAATACCGGCACTTACGCCAGAGTTAAAAATCACTGACTTTAAGAAGAGTCTAAAATTTTATACTACACTCGCTGGTTTTGATATTGAGTACGAACGTCCTGAAGACGAATTCGCAATGCTCAGCAAAGGAGATGCATGGATTATGATTGAATCCATTAGCGATAAAAGTCGCATAATGAAAGCAGGGGCTCTCGAGTATCCTTTTGGGCGCGGCATGCATTTTCAGATACAGGTTGAAGATGTGCAGTCGCTCTACGATACTTTTAAAAGCAATTCTCATCCTATCTTCTCCGAAATGGAAGATAAGTGGTATCGAACAGGCGAGACCGAGGGAGGGAATAGGCAATTTTGGGTACAAGACCCTGACGGCTACATGCTGCGCTTCTATCAGGACTTAGGTTCTAGGCCTTTTCAGAAGTAGCAGTCCAG
Organism: Candidatus Adlerbacteria bacterium; assembly: GCA_029288895.1. Classification (GTDB taxonomy): domain Bacteria; phylum Patescibacteriota; class Minisyncoccia; order Phycocordibacterales; family SBAW01; genus GWA1-54-10. Next base: position 193,559 of record JARIGK010000004.1, read on the forward strand.
TTCCGAACGACACTAAAATAATCAGTATGGATTTGTATCAAATTGATTCCGAACCCATCTAACCATTGCAGCAATGAAAAAGATTTATATAACGGGAGTTTCAGGGACAGGAAAAACTACCATTGCACATGAATTAGAAAAGAGGGGCTACCTTGTTGTGAGTATTGATGAGGTGTCAGGGCTGTGCTCATGGACGCATCAAGAGACAGGAGAAAAACATGGCGGCAAAGATACGCCCCTCACTAAAGAATTTGTTGATGCCCATGATTGGATTGTAGATATCGAACACTTGAATAAACTTCTCGATAAAGATGTCGAAGTGGCGTTTGTACTAGGTATGGCTGGTAATCAGAATGAGTTCTTGCCATCATTCGATAAAATCTTATTGCTAGAATGTAACCCCGAAACCTTCAGTGCGAGAATTGACGCACGAACAGACAATGATTTTGGTAAAGACCCACAAATCAAAGCTCAAATTCTCAACCGCTATAAAACTTACGGGGAAGAGATGCGTTCGCGAGGTGCTATTGTTGTAAATACCGATAGGCCTATTGATGCGGTGGTCAAAGATGTTATTGCTCAAGCCAATGCATAAAAACCTTTGCTTCTTGCCAGTACGGAGTTCTGAACTTATCTAACTCGGGCAGCCAGTAAAATTTTTGCAGTGAAATAAGGATATTTTGGATAGGATGATTGGATTATCAGAACTGATTGATATTAGTTAGTCAGTCTTGTATAACTCCCTACAGCCATAAGTTCCATTTTTTCGAGAGGATGACAGATGAACGATCTTGTTAAAGGTCTCGTTCGCAAGGAAAATATGTTGCAAGAGCTTCTTTCGTTGCCTCGCGACCAACTGGGCAAGGCGATCCAGAGAATCCAGGCCGAGGCTGAAGCGCAGAGTGCCTTCAAGTTGGGACAGCTCGTTCGAACTTGCAATTCTCCGGGCATCTCACTCGTGGGTGGCCTCAGCGAACTTCCGCACGACCACAATGACCCAAAGCAGCATTCCAATACGCGTGTCGTGGGCTGGAATTCTTTTGGTGAAATTGAAGTCGCCACTTCTTACGGGAGTAACCCACATTGTTGCAAGTGGACGCATAGTGAAAGCAAGATGATTCCTTGCGAGGACGCCGACTGGGCTACTCAAAGTCTTCGCAAACGCGACGAAAAAGTCTCCTACGTATGGGAGCTTCGCGGATTTTGGGAGGCTGACAATCATGTCGGTGAAGTGGTGCCGGCGATTCTTGTTGTTCCTCACATTAAGGAAGGAGATTGGATCGTACGCTATGCCAAGCCGCATAAGCGACACGACTGGATCATCCGCGTCATCAACGAGAAACAGATGCTCCCGTCTCTCCCCGACAACGAGTACCCCGCCTCCGACGAATAGTCGTGGGCGTTTTTCTTTTCCTTTGTTCTGAAGCACCTATGTTAAAATTTCGGTATTGGAAGCTCAGTTGTTGTTTTGAGCCACGAAACTGTTCCGAACCCATCTCACCATTGCAGCCAGTAAAATTTTTGTTAAGAAATAAGGGTATTTTGGATAGGTAAATTGGATGATTAGAACTTTAGAACGATTTAATCTATTAAATGCAGAAATTCTTTTTGTTTGGTAGCCTGTCAGAGGAGTAATCTTGCTCCAGCTCCGAGCCCTATAGCGGAATGCTGGGCTCATATTGCAGTGGAATACTGCAAGGAGAGAACAATGAAAGTCTCAACCGAAGCGCAGATTGCGCAGTTCATTCAAGAGTATCCCATCCTCGAGAAGCCAATTGAGATATTGCGCAGGAGAGCGAGCGGCGGGAATAATGTCGCCTTGCGTATTCACATCGCGGTCAAACGCATGGATACGCTGATGCCTTACTTTGTGGGGAACCCGACCAAACCACGTGCGTGGATTCCAGGTGAGGGTATCAACAAGGGTCTCGACGGCACTGAAGAAGCGCGAGCATATGTCTATTGGCCAATGGCGCACGAGCCGCTCCACTTTCTTTTTGAGTGGTCTCCAGGAGATGCCCATAAACTCGGGAACCTGCTGCTCGGTATCAAACCCGAAGAAATCGGGCACGTGGTCATCGAGACCTGCTATGTCTGGCATGAGCGCAGGAAGGATATCACATGGGAAAGTATTGTTGGGCGCACTCCCATGCGGGCGATAGAGGCTACGTTCGTAGTCTTGTTACCGCCTAAGAGCGGGACGGTGGCGGAGCTGTTCGAAAAAGCTAAACGGGAACATCCTGAACTGAAAACACCCAAGGAGCACGTTGAGTTTCTGAATCGTTAGGACATCGCGGGCCGCCCTTCTTTTGGGCGGCCTTTTCTTTTTAATTTGTTCTGAAGCACCTATGTTAAAATTTCAGTTAAGAGCTTAAAGTATGAGAGCCAAAACTGTACGTGTGAATGACAGAATGCAGAAAGGGTACAGCTACACCCTGAGCGAGCCCGTGGGCAAAAATTTTGACCCGCGTTTCCAGCCCGACCTTACGCCAAAACAAATGCTCGCACTTGGTGTGTTTGGCGGCGTCTACATGCGCGACTGCAGAAAAGAATTTCCAAAGGATTGGTTTGCGAAAGCCAAGTTTCAAACGAAAGGAGTGTATGAACAAGATCCAACAATTAATTTTTTTAAGGTGAAGGCGAGTCAGTCGCTTAGCGAATGGAAGAGAAAAGGGTGGATATATAAAGACGACCCGCGCGGATGGTTCCAATGGTACTGCCGCTACTATATGGGGCGCCGCGGGGAGGATGACGAGCGGCAGATCAAACGCTGGGTTGCTATCCGTCGCCACATTGCGCAAATAGTAAAGAACTGCCGCAAGGGAGATTTTTCATGCCACTCAAAACAGCGGCAAGCTGTTCTTCACTGGGCGTACGACAGCAGGACGTTATAATTGAGGTATGAAAACAGCGACGCAATATTTCCATTACAAAAAACCAACATGGGCGCCGCCGTCGTGGCTCTTTGGTCCCGTATGGACCGTGCTCTACATTCTTATCGCGATTTCGTTTGGATACGTTGGCTACTTGTGGTTTACGAATGCAATCACACCCCAAATACTTCTCCCGTTTGTACTCAACCTCATATTCAATTTTCTGTTTACTCCAATCCAATTTCGGTTGCGCAATTTTACGCTCGCTGCCGTCGATATCATACTGGTTTGGACAACCCTTGTATGGGCGCTGGTAACTATTTTGCCTATTGCATCGTGGGTCGCGTACATTAACTTGCCATACCTTGCGTGGGTGAGCTTCGCCACCGTCTTGCAGTTCACGATTACTGCGATGAATAGAAAGGCGTAGGTACTTCACTCGTTCCCCAGAACGGGCAGGTACAATAGAGGGGTTATTTATTTTGTAAGAAAAAACTATGAACAAATATTTCGTTACATTCTCGATGCCGGCTGCGACTATCCAAAACTGGATGGCGACTGTCGACGAAGAGACTCGCAAAACTCAGACAGAAGACATGATGCAAAAGTGGGAGCAGTGGATGGCCGAGCATGCAGCGCAGGTTGTCGATAAAGGCATGCCGCTTGGCCGAACAAAGCGCATCACAAGCCAGGGCATTACTGATGTTAAGAACGAACTCAACTTTTACATCATTGTCGAGGCCGAAAGCCACGACGCTGCGGCAGAGCTACTTCGCACGCATCCGCAGTTAGCTATCATCCCCGACACCTATATCGAGGTGATGACTACAACGGGCCCGCAGTGAAGCCCTAATGGTATAGTTGGAGTATATGAGTATGTTGAGCAGGGTATTTGGCCGTGTCCGCGCGTGGGCATGGTACTCCAAAGTTGCTGCGGCAGTAGCGGTTGTTGCTGTTGTGGGCGTGGGCGTGCATGCACTGACGCGCACCAATGACGCTACTACTACAACGCCACAAGTGTCGCACGTGCGCGAAGCATCCGTTGCGAGCCTTTCGTCGCAGAGCGTGGGGCCATTGCCTGTCGTGGGCAACGTGACATCGCTCGATCATGCAACACTGCTTGCGCAAACGTCTGGTCCTGTGACGAGCCTTTCGAAATCGCTTGGTTCGTACGTCGCCGCGGGCGGCGTGATAGGCGAGCTTGAAAACAGCGCCCAGCGCGCAGCCGTACTCCAAGCACAAGGTGCGTACGAAGCAGCGCAAGCGTCATTTGCAAACACCAGCGGGACGTCGGCGCAAAACTCTGGCATCGGTGCAAATCAGGCAGTGCAAAATGTGGCAAACACACAAGCAAGTGCAAACACTGCGATGCAAAGCCTCTACTCGGCGCTCGACGACGCGGTGCATACCAAAGCCGACCTTTTGTTTACTAACCCGCGCACTAATGCAACGCTTTTGCTGACGACAACCGACAGCCAGCTTGCTATTACCTTGCAGAACGAACGTGTCGCACTTGAGCACACGCTTTCGAATGCAAACAGCAAAGCAAATGCATCAACGCGCGCGGACACTGACGCTGACATCACAACGATGGCCGCGTATGGGCAGGCGACGGTAACCTTCCTTAACCATTTGGTCGAGGCGGTAAACAAAGCGCTGCCTACAGAAACTGTCACAGCGGCGCAAATTTCCGGGTACCAAACATCCATTGCTGCGGCACGCACCGAAGTAGTGAGTGCGCTCTCGAGCCTTTCGTCGGCAAAAACAGCGTATGATGCCGCGGTGGCAAGCGCTGCAACGGCAAGCAACACTGCGGGCACTGGCACAGCAAACAGCATTAGCGCAGCCGGGGCGCAGGTGACGCAGGCACAAGGCGCACTTGATGCTGCACGCTCGGCGCTTGAAAAAACAATCATCCGCTCGCCGATTTCCGGCACCATTGTAAGTTTGCCCATTACGCGCGGCGGCTTTGTCACTGCGGGCTCGCAAGTGGCAGTCGTCTCAAACCCAGGCGCTTTGGAGGTTGATGCGTATGTAACGCCAAGCGATGCGAAGACCATTGTCGTCGGTGGCGTGGCAACCATAGGGCAGGGCACCCGCGGCGTTATCGTTTCTATTGCACCAGCGCTCGACCCAACCATCGGCAAAATTTTGGTAAAGATTGGTATTCCGGGCAGCCAAGCAGCGCTCACCGATGGTGACACCGTCTCTGTCACACTCGCACGCTCGACGCCGGCACAGGTCAAACAACAAACAAAGACGCCAGAAGGTACGGTGCTTATTCCGATAGTTGCAGCAAAAATTACGCCTCAAGGCCCCGTCGTCTTCCAAGTGACTGCGTCATCGACTTTGCACAGCATCCCTGTGACGCTCGGCACTATTTTGGGCGAACAAGTTACCATCACAAGCGGTCTTACCCCTGACATGAGTATCGTTACCGATGCGCGCGGGCTCTCCGATGGCGACACGGTCGTCGTCGACACTCAATAACCTATGTTGTGGCTGTGGAATTTCTTCCTGGAGCGCAAACAATTTAGCTACGTCCTTATTGCGACGCTTGTTATTGCAGGGTTCTATGCGCTTTTGCAGATCCCAAAAGAAAATGCGCCGTCTATTGTCATCCCCAACGGCATCGTTACGGTTGCCTTGCCGGGCGCCTCGGCCGAAGATATCGAGCGCCTCGTCACGAACAAACTCGAAGATCAAATTTCTGGTCTCTCGAACCTCGACACCATTTCATCAAACTCAAGCGATGGCGTTTCCGTACTAAACGTACAATTCAGCGCAAACGCCGACGTCAACCAATCGATCCAAGACCTGCGCGACGCAGTAGCCAAAGCGGTGCCTAACTTGCCGCAAGATGCCACGGCGCCGCAAGTCAGCAAGATCGATATCACCAATCAACCTATTCTTGTTGTTTCGATTTCGGGCGACCTGCCATTGCCAGCATTTTCTGCCTTGGGCACATCAGTGTCGGATGACTTGAAGAGCATCCCTGGAGTTTCGGAAGTGGATGTTACTGGCGTGCCAGATAGAGAGGTGGATGTCATCGTCAGCAAAGAACAGCTCGAGCGATATGGCTTGCGCTTGGTTGATGTGATTGGCGCTATCTCGTCTGCAAACGCTGCGGCACCTGCAGGCAGCATTTCGATAAACGGCGTTAACTACACCGTGAACTTTAAAGGCGGCATCGACGACCCGTCCGAAATACAAAACATTGCGGTTGGCTCCAAAAATGGCGTGCCGATTTATGTGCGCGACATAGCAGTCGTCTCCGACGGCCTGGCACCTGCAAAAACATATTCGCGCCTCTCGCTTGGCGGCAAACCAAGCAATCAAGCCATGACGCTTATGGTCTACAAGCAGTCGGGCGCGAGTGTGCAAGGTGTTGCCAACGCTGCAAAGAAAAAAGTCGAAGCGTTGAAAGGCACATCGCTCAAAGGCCTCGATGTGTTTATCTCGCCGTCGACAGACCAGGGCGTGCAGGTTTCAAAGCAGTTGGGCGACTTGGCCGAAACAGGGCTCGAAACTGTCGCACTCGTGCTCATTGTGCTCTTTATCACTATCGGTTGGCGCGAGTCTGTTGTGGCAGGGCTCGCTATCCCGATGTCCTTCCTTATCGCGTTTATCGGGCTCTACCTTACCGGCAATACGCTTAACTTTATTTCGCTCTTTGCACTTATTTTAGCCGTCGGCATTTTGGTCGACTCTGGCATCGTCGTGACGGAAGCCATCCATGCACGCCGTCCATTATTTAAAGACTCGATGGATGCTGCACGCGCGGCACTCCACGACTACGCGTGGCCGCTTATCGCGGGCACCATGGCGACAGTGGCCGTGTTCGCACCGCTCTTCTTTATCTCGGGCATCGTTGGCAAATTTATCGCTGGTATTCCGTACACGCTTATCTTTGTGCTCATCGCATCGATCTTCGTGGCGCTTGGTATTGTGCCGCTCATTGCCGTGCTTTTTTCGTCGAGCCAAACGCAGAGCCGTTTGGAGGAGCTCCAAGAAATGTATACCGAAAAGACAACGCATTGGTATAAAGAAAAATTGCGCATCATGCTCGAGAGTAAACGCGCACAGCGCCTCTTCTTGCGCGGGCTTGCGGCGCTCTTTGTGTTGTCGCTCGCGCTGCCATTTACGGGTTTGGTGCAAACAACATTCTTCCCGCAAGACGACCAAGATTTTGTCTACATAAACATCCAAAAACCAGAAGGCACGACGCTTGCACAAACAGATTTGACTGTGCGCGAGGTGGAAGAGATCTTGTACAAAAACAGCGATATCTCGTCGTTTGAAACAACCGTTGGCCAAAGTTCTGGGCTTACGGGCTCGGGCTCGTCCGGCAGCAACCAAGCAAACATCACAGTAAACTTGCCGCTTGGCCACAAAAAGACAAGCACCAGCATTTCAAACGAATTAACACAGCAGCTTGGCGTTATCACCGATGCAGATATTCAAGTGCTCCAGGCAAACAATGGGCCATCGTCGGGCGCGCCGATTCAAATACAGTTTAAAGGCGAGAATTTAAATGACTTGATCACCGCAGCACAAGCAGGGAAGCGATTGCTTGCAAGTATGCCGGATGTCAAAAATATCACTGACACGACGCAAAACAATGGCACTGCGTTTGACTTGAGCATTGACCGTGGGAAAGCAACGGCGCTTGGCCTCTCGACACAAATGGTGGCGCAAACATTGCGCGCCGCGATCCAGGGCGCCAAGGCCACAAGCATCACAGAGCCGCAAAAAGATATCGACGTTATCGTAAAGCTCAACCTAAACACCAACTACATCGACCCGTCCGACACGACGCGCACCACGATTGATGCAATTAAAAATCTTTCGATCCAAGGCAGCACGGGCCCTGTGCTCTTGGGCTCGGTGCTCACAGACAGCCTGGGGCAGAGCAACGCAGCAATTGCCCACAAAGACAAAGTACGTATTGAAACAGTATCGGCATACCCGAGCGACAACACAACGGCCAATGCCGTAGTCGGCGCGTTCCAAAAACGCCAAAGCGAACTGATTTTGCCCGAAGGCGTGACGGCTTCGTATGGCGGCGAAACACAAGACGTAAATAAATCATTTACAGAAATGTTTCTCGCGCTTATCGCGGGGCTCGTGCTTATGTTTATGATCCTCATCATTTCATTTAACTCGATCCGCCACACGCTCCAACTGTTGCTTATCGTGCCGCTCTCGCTCATCGGCGTCTTGGATGGTTTGGCGCTCACGGGGCAGCCGGTGTCGTTTACCTCGCTCCTTGGCATCATTGCGCTCGGCGGCGTCATCATTAACCACGCCATTATATTGATGGACTCAATGATCCATCAGCTGCATGCGCACCCGGACAAGTCGCTCGTTGATATTGTCGTCGACTCATCTGCAACGCGCTTGCGCCCGATTGTGCTGACAACTATTACTACTGTTGTGGGTATGATCCCGCTCGCGCTGTCGAATGCTACATGGGGTCCGCTGGCGTACGCTGTGATGTTTGGCTTGACCTTCGCTATCTGTCTCACGCTTGTGCTCGTGCCAGTGCTCTTCTTCCGCTATCACACGCGCATGCGCGCAAAAGCAACGCACTAGTGCGTGTCGACTTCATCGTTTTACATGACATCAGCGTGAAGCGTCCTTATACTGGAAGCGCTGATGTACAAAATTCTCATAGGCGGATTGATTATTGTTGTTGCGTTCTGTACGCACCTGCAGTCCGCAAGCCCAAGCGATGCTATCCCGCAGATTCCTGATGCGGGCACTGTAGTTTCTACGTCGAGCGCGCCGACATCGCACGAAGACGTCCATGTAACCCCGACCGTAGCGCATGTACCTGTGCGTGTGCGCATACCCGCACTCAATCTAAATGATGCGGTGGTGCCAGTTGGGCTTACACAGGACGGCGCTATGGATGTGCCGCCGGGCAACACAAAGAATGTTGGCTGGTACGAGTACGGCACCGTGCCAGGCGACATAGGAAGTGCGGTGTTTGATGCACATGTGTTTGCTGCATTTTCGAAGCTCTACAAATTAAAAGCAGGGGACGACATCTACGTCACGCTCATGGATGGACGCGAAGAGCATTTTACTGTTGAAGAGACAAACGTATACGCACTCGGTGATGTTCCTGCGGAAGCACTCTTTGCGCGTGCGGATACACAGAGGCTCAACTTGATTACATGCGAAGGCAAACTCACGCGCGACCGCTCGACCTACGACCATAGGCGCATTATCTCTGCGACGCTCGTGCAATAAACAAAGCCCCATAGAAGGGGCTCTGTTGTGTTACGAGAGTTTGGATCGGTTCCGTCTATGAGCGAAGTGCGATCTTGCGCTGGCGTGCTAGATATACTGCAGCGCCGCCCGCGATAAGTGCACTGCCGCCAAGTGTTGCCCATGCGCCAAGTGCATCGCCGCCCAACCCTGTGTTTGGCGTGCCTGGCGTTGTGCTCATGGTGCCACTCGTGCCTGAGGTGCCAGTAGTTCCGGTTGTGTTAGTAGTGCCCGTTGTTCCCGTTGTGTTTGTGGAACCGGTTGTACCAGTCGTACCCGTTGTGCTGCTGCCAGTAGTCTGTGCAAACGCGACGCCGCTGCCCAAGAGCAACGTTAGTGCGACTGCGGCACTTCCTGCTTTAATCCCAAGTGTGCGTAGAGTCATAGAAGATGTAGTGTTAGCGAGTTAGTAATTCGTAATTCGCACATGAGAGTCCAGTATAGGTTGCATGTACTGAACGCGAGGTGAACGAACGCATGATTTGCTCACTCAAAAACTCGTGGTTGAGCTTGATTCATCAAATCTACAGAATGTAAGATGGAGGTAATGCAAAAAACTACATCACGTTCGATTGCTTCAAATATAATTTTTACTCCCATCTTGCCATCGCGCACTCGTACTGTTCGTTACATTGGCGGCGTGACGCGCATGCAGAACGAACGAATCCTGTCGCATATAGAAAAACTGTTGCACAAAAACGAAGAGGAAATTGGTTTGTTTGTGACATCACCGGGCGGGGCTACAGGTGCCGCGATGAGCTTTTATGACACCGTGCGCCATATTTTAAAACCTGCGCTTGTGACGATTGGCTCAGGCGACGTCGACTCATCCGGCATTGTTATCTTTTTGTCGGGCACACGCCGTTATGTGAGCCGCCGTACAACATTTTTGTTGCACCCAGCAGGCCGCGTCTTTGGTAACCAGCGCTATACGACAGCCGAAATGGCCGCGATGCTCGCCGAAGACAAACTCAAAGACGAACAGTACGCGAGTGTTGTTGCAGATAATTCTCGCGGGAATCTTTCTGTGCAGGATGTGCTCCTCATGATGGAGAAACATACCGTTTGTTCTGCGGATGATTTTCTACGAATGGGTCTCGTCGACGGCGTGCTTGAATAGCTGCCTTAACCTGCGCTTAATGTTGCCTCAGCTAGAGTGACTACAGGTCGATGTTATTGGCTAGCAGCTAAAATTGAAAAAGCATATGGCAAACAACAATAGCGGTAACAACGGTAACGGTCGTGATGGTCGTGGCTTTGCTGGAATGGATCCAGAAAAGCAGCGCGAGATAGCAAGCAAAGGCGGCAAGGCCGCTCATGAGAAAGGGACTGCGCACGAGTTCGACTCGCAGGAAGCGCAGGAAGCGGGCCGCAAAGGCGGTAAAGCCGCTCACTCAAATTCGAGGGAAGACAACAGTAGCGATGACGAACGATCATCAGACGACGACTGACCGGAGCCTCCCGTTCTTCCCCCAAACATCCCGCATTCGCGGGATGTTTGCATATATGCATGAAGACGCCCCATATGTGGATTTCTTTCAGTGGGCTGCCTGGTATAGTGAAATCAGGTTTTTATGGCGGCGAAGAAGAAAACATTTTTAAAGACACACGATGCTCTACTGTACGCCGCAGCTATTCTCTTTGGATGTGCTCTGTGCTGCGGGCTCGCGTACGCGGCAAGTTACGTGAGCCCCTTTGCCGTGAAGTATGTGGGCGGCGCGGCCGCCGCGGACGCTGCTACAACCACCGCGGGGAGTGCTACGCAGCCATCATCACAGCCTCCGCTCGACATCAATGCATATAACACCAAGCTTCTTTTCTTGGCGCACGTTGCAACATCAAGTTCGTGGTACCAATACTTTTTGACAGGCACCACAACTGGCACCACGACGCCAAAAAAACAATTGTGGCCGGTGAAGACTACGTACCCGAACCCTGGCGCATTACTGCCGAACAATCGCATCGTCGCGTATTACGGCAACTTCTACTCCAAAGGTATGGGTGTGCTCGGCGAGTATCCAGAAGATGTCATGATCCAAAAACTGAAGGATGCGGTAGCGGGGTGGCAAGCGGCCGACCCGTCAACGCCTGTTATCCCCGCAATTGATTACATCGATGTCACGGCACAGGGGAGCCCGGGCAAAGACGGCAAGTATCGCTTGCGCATGCCCGACAGCCAAATCGATAAAGCGATTGAGATCGCAAACAAAGTACACGGCATTGTGATTTTGGATGTGCAGGTTGGGTTGAGCAATTTGCAAAGCGAACTGCCGTTGCTTTCGACATACTTGGCGATGCCGAATGTGCACCTCGCAATTGACCCTGAGTTTGCGATGCACGGCGGCACCCCGCCTGGCCGTGTTATTGGGACGATGAGCTCGGCCGATGTAAACTACGCTGCCAATTTCTTGGCCGACCTGGTGAAGAAAAATAATCTGCCGCCAAAAATTTTGATTGTGCACCGATTTACAGAAGAGATGGTGACGGGATACGGGAATATCAAACCATTGCCTGAGGTGCAGATCGTGATGGACATGGACGGCTGGGGCTTTCCGGCAAAAAAGATTAATACGTACAATTCGGTTATCTATTCTGAGCCCGTACAGTTCACTGGCTTTAAACTCTTCTACAAAAACGACATCAAACCGCCAAGCAAGGCGATGATGACTCCTGCCGAAGTACTCAAGCTCACACCTGCGCCGTTATTTATTCAGTATCAATAAAAAACACAGCCCAGAAAGGGCTGTGAGGGTGCCGAAGAATTATTTCTGTGGTGCGGTGGCGCGCCAGTAATGGCCATGTTCCGACAAGTGCACTATTTTTAGTGTTTGTGCGGCGGGGCCAATGAAGATCTCGACCGTATGCTCTGGGTTGATATAGACCTGCGCTCCTTCCTCTGATGTTCGGATCCGTGACACGAGTTTGCACCCGATCTCGTCGTCCGAATAGAGTGCCATAGCCATGTCCACGTCGATATATGTCGCATTCACAGGGTCCTGCGCGACGCCTCCATTTTTTATCGTAAGGGCAGCGCGATGCGTATCGCGCCCTTGGAGAGAGTCGCACTGGAATTTTCCTGATTCAGGAATTCCCCAGTACATGAGTGCAAGAACCGAGCCGCTAACGCCAGCTATCTGCGCAAGTGTGCCAAACATACATAACCCCCGATTGGAAAGAACAACTCTACAATTCTGCACTCGTGCTCCCAAAGGTGGCATGAAGAGAATATGGCCACATTTGACAAAATCATTGCAATATATTATTATTGTTGGCAATGCCAGAACGCAGTCATACAAAGCCGTTTAGCGGCCGCCGTTTCGGAAAGAAGCCTGGAAACAGGGCTTTTTCGACATCGCGTCCGTCGTACGGTGGAAGCCGCCCTTCATTTGGCGGTGGTCGCCCGCAGTTTAAGAAGCGCCCATTTTCAGGTGGCGCTAAGGGTGGCTCTCGCGGCGGTTTCAAAGGAGGTTCCTTCTTTGACCTTTCGCAATTCGTAAACAAAGCGGTCATCACCGAAGAAGTTGAGAAGTTTATCCCCGAACACAAGTTTACCGATTTCCACATCGAACCGCGTTTGAAAGACGCAATTGTGTCGAAGGGCTATATCGCGCCGACCCCAATTCAGGATCGCGCTATTCCGCATGTGTTGATGGGCCAGGATGTCGTGGGTATTGCAAACACGGGTACCGGCAAGACAGCAACATTCCTCATCCCGCTCATCAATAAAATTTTGAAAAATAAAAACGAGCGTGTGCTCGTGATGGTGCCGACGCGCGAACTTGCGGTGCAAATAGGCGACGAACTTCGCGGCTTTACGCCAGGCCTCGGTATCTACTCGGCCATTTGCGTGGGTGGTGCAAGCATCGGCCCGCAGATTTCGCAGCTCCGCCGCCGCCCCAACTTTGTTATTGGTACTCCTGGCCGCCTCAAAGATTTGCTCGAGCGCCGTGCACTCAACCTTTCTGACTTTGGCACCGCAGTCTTGGACGAAGCAGACCGCATGCTCGACATGGGCTTCATTAATGATATGAAGACTATTCTCGCACTTTTGCCGAGCCCTCGCCATACGCTCTTCTTCTCGGCGACGTTGTCGAAAGAAATCGAAAATCTCATTGGCCAGTTCTTGAAAGAACCGGTCCGTATCTCCGTCAAAACACGAGAGACCTCGGCCTCAATCGACCAGGACGTTGTCCGCGTACCGAAGGGTGGCGATAAGCTCACTGTGCTCCACGACCTGCTTCTTAAGCCTGGGTTTGAAAAGGTGCTTATCTTCGGCCGCACCAAACACGGCGTCGAGAAGCTTTCCAAGATGCTTGTACAGCGCGGATTTAAATCAGAATCGATCCACGGCAATAAAACCCAAAATGCACGCCAGCGCGCACTTGATGGGTTCAAAAAAGGCCACACTAACATTTTGGTTGCGACAGACGTTGCAGCCCGTGGGTTGGATATCTCGGGTGTTTCTCACGTCATCAACTACGACTTGCCAGCGTCGCGCGAAGACTACGTCCACCGCATCGGCCGCACGGGTCGTGCAGGCAAGCGCGGTATGGCGCTCACCTTTATCGAGGCGTAACGTCCTGGCTTTCAGCGAACAACAAACCGTATGAAAAACACGAAAGTAAAACCTAAAATTGTAAAAGCTACGAAAGTAGTAAAGAAGGGGAGCATTGTTAAAAAAGCTCTCATGGCTAAGCCGTTGGCAGGTGAGCCGATGCGCCCCAACGCGCAGCTCCAGGGCCCGCACAAAACTTTCCAGCAAGACGGCCACTGGATCGAAAAGCCAAACAAGACGCAGATCCTTATCTGCACCTGCGGCAACCGCTACTTGAAGACCCGCCCTCGCCAAGAAAAGTGCCTCCGCTGCGTCTCCGCAACCCTCACCATCCGCCGCTAAAACTCCCCTTCTCGGGGAGTTTTTGTTTTGTCGAGGACGGTCCTCGACATTCGCAATTTTTGAAGTGTCTGGTATTGTCTCAAACAGATTTCTTTTAGATAGGGAGACAGCAATGGGTAGAGTCTTTTCGTGGCCTGATATTGAAGCGGGCCAGATTCCAAAAATTACTGATTTTCCGGTGGTTGTTCGACATATACGGAAGGTCATTGAAGCCGAAGATTCAATCGCAGGAGCCCTTCTTTGTGGTTCCGTACTGCGCGGTGATCACAATTGCCGAAGCGACATCGACTGTGTCGTGATCTATAACACTAAGTCTGAGCGCAGGGCTATGGAAGTGCTGCAGGGCATAACCGAGTTTGCATCAAAGCGGTACGTGCCTGTTGGGTTTGTCCCGTGTGACTCGTCTACGGTGCTGACGAGGTTCCACCATTTGGGCCCTGCATTCTGTATCCATTTGCAGACAGCGATACAGAATGGCGGTGTCATTAGCGCGAACCCTCTTGATCTTTTAGGTGAAGAAGGCGGCGATATGATTTCAGAGGTTGAGTGGTACCTTCGAACTAAGCTTTATCGTCTCCAAGAGGGCCTCGCAAAATATCCTTCCATGTCGATGGAACGGAAGTGCGGGTTCTTGCAAAAATCGCTTGAAGCTCCGTCACATGTAGCCCGTAAAATGCTTCACTTGTTCGACAAGGACAAGAATGATTCAAAGAAGGCCATCGTCGACAGATACTGTGCCGTTATGCCGCATGAACTTGGTCAACGTCTTGTGTTTCTAACCTCGACTGATGCGGACTATACAAGACGGCTGCGTGAGCAACTCAAGCATCCTGATAGGGAACAGTATCAAGATGCATGGGAGATCATCGAACAAACCCCTTACTGGGCGCTTAACTTCCTTCGGGAAAGTATTGTTCAAGTAAACAAGCTTCGCGCGTAATGTGCGGGGCTTTTTCTTTTCCACAGTCCCGCTTGCATTATTTTACCTAGTACCTTAGTATAAAAAGGTACTGAATTTAGATATGGCAGAAGACACCGACAAAGATGTATTTAGCCCGCTTCGCAAAGGCTTGCTTGAGCTCGTTGTACTCAAGGTAATTTCTGCGCGCCGCGCATACGCTGCTGATATTTTGGCGCGCTTGGCAGAGACCGAATTTGCGACACAAGAAGGGACGCTGTATCCGCTGCTGTCGAAGCTGCGCCGCGACGGGGCCGTCGACTATGAATGGGTCGAATCGGAACAAGGCCCGCCGCGCAAATATTATTCTCTGACGGCAAAAGGCAAAGAGAGGGCAGACGAATTGGACACCTATTGGAAGACATTACACGAAACAATTATCAAACTTAGTAAAAAAGCATGAACAAGGTTGTAACAGTTAACTTAAATGGGCGCTCGTACGAGTTCGAGGAAGGCGCATACGATGCATTGCGCCGCTACTTGGATGCTGCCGAACATAAGCTCGCCGATAACCCCGACAAGCAGGAAATCCTGTCCGACTTGGAGCAGGCTATTGCTGAAAAGTGCGACCTCTACCGAACTCCGCACAAAAACGTAATCATTGGGGCTGATATGGACGCAGTGCTCAAACAGATGGGCGATGTTGATGGCGAGCAGGGTGAGCATGCGTCGCACGAAGGCGCGCATACTGGTACGCACACGCCGCGCCGCTTGTACCGCCTGCACGAGGGCCGTGTCTTCCTTGGCGTTTGTTCTGGGTTGGCTGCGTATTTTAATGTCGACGTCACACTCATCCGCGTGTTGTTTGTGATCTTGGCATTTATCACGCACGGCGGGTTTGCGTTTGGGTATGTGCTCATCGGTATCTTTATCCCTGAAGCCGACACGCCCGAGCAAAAAGCGCAGGCCTATGGCGCAGCATCAGTCACCGCAAACGACCTCATCAACCGCGCACACAAAACATACGAAGATTTTAAAAACAGCCGCGATTGGCATAAAGCGACTCATGACGCTCATGAAATTCGCAAACAAGCCGCTGAGCACGCAAAAGAATGGAAGCAGATGTGGAAGGCAGAGCGCCGCAAACAGCGCCGCCAACACCGCGCCTATTCGTACAACTATCAATACCGCATGTCGCCCATGTGGGAGGCAGTGCACTCAATAATCGGGATGGCGTGGTTCCTCCTTATTGTGTATGTGGGCTGGCTGCTCTATACCCATGTGCCTGCAGCACACCATGATATCGACGTCATAGCAGCATGGCTCCACGGTTTGTTGCTCCATATAGGGTCGTGGGTCGCCGCGCGTATCCACTAGCCGTTTGGGGCAGGGGTAAAAACGGGGGTACTATTGGGGTATGTCACCTGACCAAATCCCGCCCTTGGCTGGCCGCTCGACCATTACCACCGTTGTCGTTGTTGTTATCTTGATAGCGCTTTGTCTCGTTGCATGGGCATACCGCAATACACCGCCGTTCTCAAACTTCTTGGGTTCGAGTGTGTCGAATGTTATGCCTGCCGAAACTGCAAAACCAATAAACACCGTCTCGTACTCGTGCGACCAAAACAAAGTTCTTATCGCACAGTACTATGAGGGTCCGTCGACTGTTGCAGCAAACGGTATGCCAATCCCTGGCGGCCATGTGGTGCTCACACTCGCGAACGGTTCGATGATGAGCGTGCCGCAAACCGTTTCTGCAGATGGTGCACGCTATGCAAATGCAGATGAGTCGTTTGTCTTTTGGAGCAAAGGCAATGGTGCGTTTGTAACCGAAGGTGCAAACCAAACACAGACGTACACCAACTGCGTTGTAAAAAGCCAAACCGCTGGGCAGTAGCATCCATCGCGAAACGCTGTATAGTGATGCCAGTCTGGTCCTAAAGAAAAGAAAGGAGAAAGAATGGCCTATAGAGGTCAGAAGAATAACCGCCAGAAGCGTTTTGATGATCAGCGATTCCCAGGCAAGGGAAAGCAACGCAAGACGGTGCGGACAGGTGAGCAGGCTGCGCGCATCAAAGATGCGCAAAGAGCCGCTGTGGCAAAGACAACGGATGTCGACGCTCCAGAGAAGTCCTACAAAAAGGGCGAAACGGTCAGCGTGGATGGTTTCCCTTTGGCGTGGTACGTCGGGAAAGCAAAAGAAAAAGGCTATCTGCAGATTCTGGTCTCCGGGCATGAAGATGAAGGGCCTATCCTTGTTGCTGAAGAGCGCGTTGACGTGTCCGATATCCAAGTGCCATTCCCTCAGAAGATATAACTCATATGCTCCGCCACGTGCGGAGCGTTTTTTTGTTGGATATTGATAGCCGCGTTGCGAGGTATATACTTATATATATGTATATGCATCACTGGGGCGTGGGGGATATGTGGTTTATTAATATGCCATTTGGGCTTGCTGCATTGTTTGGCGGCTTGGTATTAGTTGCAGTGCTCTGGTCGATTATTTGGAAGGGCTTGGCGCTCTGGCACAGTGCACGCCGCGGCCAGCCGTGGTGGTTTGTCATTATGCTTGTGGTTAACAGCCTCGGCATTTTGGAGATCATCTACCTCTTTGGCGTAGCAAAACTAAAATTTGACCAACTCTTCTCGAAAGACTCGCACCGCCACAACGACCACACCCACACGCATCACCACAACTAAATAAAGAAAAAACCGCCGGGTACAAGCCCGGCGGTTTGCTATCCGCCCGAATAGAGATGCATGTTGAGGTGCTCGAGCGCCAGAAGAATGGTCCCAGTCTCGATCCGACCCTCCCTGCCGCGCAAGGGTTCGATATCGCTTTCCTCCCAATGGAAGAAATTGATGATGTCGCCGATGCTTTCGACCGCGATACCGTTCTTGGTGAGGACACGTTGGAAGTCGGCCCAAAACGTCGTGCCCATCGGGAACCTCTTCAGCTCCTCGAACGTCAGGTGCGTATTGTGGCGGTGAGGCGTGGGCCAGAGCGCATCATCGAGGTCGGCGTGTACCATCCCCAGATAGTGCGTGATGAGCAGATTCAATACCCGCTTTTGCTCGCTCGCCTGGTCGAGAACCTGGCCAGGCTGCGGAGGCGAGATAGGGTACACATTGGTCATGAGAATCCCCTTGTGTGTTTCGTCTGCGGCAACTGTAGCAACAGAAGTTTATTTCGACAACTGAGGAGGTAATGTTCGAAACGTGATTGAATAGCGCAGGTCGGGGACAGGCATGACACTATGCTGCCATTCCCATCGCACCTGGCCTTGCATAATGTAGGCCGAGCGCGGCTCAAGTTCGAGGGTGATGATGTCGTTTTTATTTCTACTGCGAAGCGGGCGGAAGCGGATGCGCGACCAGCTACCAAGCGAAATGCCAACGATTGTCTCAAACGACTCATTGTCGACGTGCCAGCCTAATTGTGTCCCTTTTGAGTATTCGGTAATCAAGGCTTCTGCGACGCGGCGCTTTTCAATCCCCAGCCACTTAGCGATTTTGTACTGCACAGGTTTTAAAAACGTTGGCAGTTCGGGCCCTGGGACGAGTCGATTCTTCCGGAAGTCGAACGACCACCCAAAGTTCATAATGCGGCGGTTGGCTGTGTACTCGCGGTACGGCGCATGGAAGAGGGGTAGGTTGCCGATGTAGGCCAACAAAATCTCTTCTTCATCCCGCGTCAGAAAATCCGGCTTGTATACAAGGCCGTTTGGCAGTGAGCGGGGTGTATCAAAGAGGATGAGTTGGTTGTTGGTGCGGTTCACGGTGTTATCCACAGATTAGTGTACCTTGTGTATAGTATACATACATCGCGTGGTAGGATATACACATGAACATCCAACATCTACTAACCTTCAAGCAGCAGCGAGTGCTTGATGCGGTGCGTGAATATATTAATGAGGAAGATAGGTCGCCTACGCTCGAGCAATTGCGTGCAACGCTCGGCTTTTCGTCACTGCGCACCGTAACCCAGTATTTGGACATCTTGGAGCGGAAGGGCTACATCGTCCGCCGCAAAAATGCTGCGCGTAATATCGAACTGCGCAACGTCGATGGTGCGTGGGGGACAGTCTCTATCCCTGTTATTGCCAACGTAGGCTGCGACGACCTTTCTGTTTTTGCACAAAATTCAAACTCGGCTGACGAGTTTTTGGAAGTCGACAAGCGCATTGTCGATGAAGAGGAAGGCGATATTGTGGCGGTGCGCGCCATCGGCGACAGTATGAATGACGCCGGCATTAACACTGGCGACTACGTGCTTATTCGCTTTACCAACGACGTGCGTGATGGCGACCGTGTGGCTGCAATCGTCAACGACATGGTGACGGTCAAACGTTTGGAGCGCCGCGACGGCATGACCATCCTGTGGCCGCAGTCTAAAGACCCGAAATTCAAACCCATCATTTTGAAGGATGATTTTAAAATCGCCGGCAAAGTGCTCTGCGTGATCCCAAGCAACCAGATGGAAATGACAGAGGTTGTACCGCTTGAGGATTAAACACCCCGAACTATACTGGACGTATGCGGAACCTCTTCCGATGGGCGATACTCGGCGTCTTATGCGGCATCCTTATAGGTATTGCTGCGGTCGCATATGTCGATGTTTCAACTGCCCACTCTATCTACGAGCCATCCCAGGCACCCAAAGCGCAAGTTGCGATGGTGCTTGGTGCGTCTGTCGCATCAAGCGGCAAACTCTCGCCAGTTCTTAAAGAACGTGCCGACGTGGCTGCCTGGCTCTACGAGCACCATGTTGTTTCAAAGATATTAGTCACAGGCGACAACTCGACCCTTCAATATGACGAGGTGTATCCGGTGGGCAAATATTTGCTGGCGCTTGGTATCCCGCAAAAGGATATCTTCCTCGACTATGCAGGGTTTGATACCTATAGCAGTATGTACCGTGCGCGCGACGTCTTCCGCGTAACGTCACTCCTTATTATTTCGCAGCGCTTCCATTTGCCGCGCGCTATATTTATCGCGCGCTCGCTTGGGCTCGATGCGCGGGGTATTGACGCTGCTGCCCCAGGCGAGAAGTATTTTGTGTACTCGCTTCGCGAGATCCCTGCGTCTTTCAAAGCCACGCTCGATGTTTTGTTTGCGCGTACGCCAAAATACCTAGGCGCCCAGTTCCCGGTCTCGGGGAGTAGTGATGCAACGTGGGTCGGCGGAAGTGCGCAGATGGTATACTTTAAATCTCAATAGGTATGGATAAAGGGCGTCTTGAAGCATTTAGTGACAGCGTATTTTCAATTGTCATTACGCTTTTCATTTTTAATATCCACGTACCGGAACTCCCGCCGCCTGTGACTGACGCGGCGCTCTGGTCGGCGCTCGGGGCAATGTTCCCTGTGTTTGCAATCTTCATTACTACCTTTGCCGTACTGTCTGTGTTTTGGATCAACCACCATTTTCTGTTCCACAGCATGGTAAAGACCGTCGATCGCAGGCTGAACTTGCTTAACCTCGTGTACCTTATGTTTGTGACATTCTTGCCCTTTAGCGCAAGCTTGTTGGGTACCTACCATGCGACGCGCCAACCGGCAGCTATCATCTACGGGCTCAATGTGCTCGCTATCGTACTTCTTTCGTCAATAATGCTTTCGTACGTGCGGCATCGCCCTGCCATCATGATGGATGATGTGTCGTCGCGTACGCTCACGCAGGCACGAGTGCGCGGAGGAGTATCGCTGTGCTTGTATGCGCTTGGGCTCGTGTGCACCTTCTTTTCTGCACCGCTAAGCGTCTTCTTCTACACTGTGCCGGTCGTATTCAACATTATTCCAGGTACGCTCAACCTCGTGGAGCGCATATTTGGATTTACTCTCGTATAACCTGGTTTGCTATACTGACCATATGGATGAAAAAGAATTTAAAGACAAACTAACGCCCGAGCAGTACGAAGTCCTCCGCCAAAAGGGGACCGAGGCGCCGTTTAGCGGCAAGCTTTTGCACGAGAAACGCGACGGCATGTATGCGTGTGCCGCGTGCGGCAACCAGCTCTTTTCGTCAGATACTAAATTTGATTCTGGCACGGGTTGGCCATCGTTCGACCAGGCTATTCCAGGGTCCACCAAAATTATCGAAGACACCTCGCATGGTATGCACCGGGAAGAGGTGGTGTGCGCGCGTTGTGGCTCGCACTTGGGCCATGTCTTTAACGACGGCCCTACGGAAACAGGTAAGCGCTACTGCATCAATTCGGTCTGTTTGGACCTAGAGGCAAAGGAGTAGCCAAGCCCGAGGAGGGCGGTATACTAAAGAGGTACTCACTAACTTTGTAGTTTTTTACCTATGACTCTTGCAATACGTTGGATTATCGCGATTATTGTTTTGGCAGCCTTGGGCTGGCTTGTATGGTGGAGCGGTTGGCTCACGCCTAAAACGCCAGGCACGCCCATGGGCCAGGCTACAACTGCGTCTACGACTCCTACCACTCAACAGGACGCGCCTATTAATGGCATGAGCGCATCAAACGATGCCTCTGATGCTGCTGTGGCACAGGACACTGCAGCAATCGATGCGCAGATGAATGCATACACAACAGATACCTCGGGCGTTGACTCGAGCATGAACGATAAAGCTATCAGCCAGTAATCACATCCTGTATGACTATCAAAAAGATTTCCTACATTCTCGCAGTGCTTGGGTTTGGAATGACATTGGCGCCGGCATTTGCAATGGCACAGACGGCAGGCGTTGGTGTCTCGGCTAACGCAACTGTTACAACGCCTGCAGCAAAGGTAGAAATGAGCGCAACTGCCATGACAAATGCGAAGGCGCGTGGCGATAAAGAACTCGACCGCCGCGTACAAGCACTCACCGATGCAAACATCCGCGTTCAGGCGATGCAGAAGGTAACGCCAACCTTTAAAGACAACTTGGCAACGGCGCTCCAGACACAGATCACTGCATTTAATGCACTCAAGGCAAAGATCGATGCAGATACTGATGCTGCAACATTGAAGGCAGATATACAGTCGATCACTCAGTCATACCGCGTATACGCGCTCGTGCTCCCGCAGGTACACATTGCAGCTGCGGCAGACCGCGCAGTCGCTATCTCTTCGATGATGCAGACGCTTGGCACTAAGTTGGCAGCACGCATCCAGGCAGCAGGGCAGGCAGGTGCGGATGTCACTGCGCTCAATGCAACCTTGTCTGACTTGGGCACCAAGATCTCGGATGCAAATACGCAGGCACAGGCTGCTGTTACCGTAAGCGCAGCACTTGCCCCAGACAATGGCGACAAAGACAAAATGGCATCAAATAATGCAGCACTTAAAACGGCACGCACTGATTTGACCACTGCAGGTGCTGACTTGAAGGCAGCTCGCAAAGACATCGACACGCTCGTCAAAGGGCTGAAGAAGGTAGAAGCAAGTGCCTCGGCTACGAGCACTGCGTCGACTACCACGCACTAACTACTCCATGCCGCTTGTTATTGGCATCGCTGCAGCTCTCTCAACGCTTGTTGGGGGAGCTGTTGCGTTACGATTGCGCGACCGCTTGCACTTGATATTGGGGTTTAGCGCGGGGGCAGTTATTGCTGTTGCATTCTTTGACCTATTGCCTGAAGCGCTCACGTTGGGCGGCAGAGCGCACGAGCTTTCGACTGTCACGTCATTCGTGGCGCTTGGCTTCTTACTCTACTTGTTGCTCGACCGGTTGCTTGTATTGCACAGCCACGGCCATGCGGACGATGCCGAGCATGATCATTCGCGCGGCCACGTGCGTGCAGGCTCACTTTCGCTCCACAGTTTTCTCGACGGTGTAGGTATTGGTTTGGCATTCCATGTGTCGCCCACGGTTGGCTTCCTTGTTGCGGCAGCGGTCTTGGCGCACGATTTCTCGGACGGCATCAATACAGTTAATGTCTTGGTACGCCACGGCGGCACAAAAGCACAGGCAATGCGATGGCTTGTTGTCGACGCACTCGCGCCCATTGCGGGCATCATACTGACGATGTTTATAAATGTGGGCGAAGGTACGCTTGGCCTGCTTCTTGCGCTCTTCTCTGGCTTCTTCCTCTACATTGGCGCGTCGGACTTGATTCCCGAAAGCCATCACGTACACCCAACCTTCTGGACTACCTTTATGACCCTCTTGGGCGCACTCGTTCTCTTTGTCGCAATCTCAATCGCAGGCTAAGCCTCGACCATAATAGGTTCGTCCAATTTCTTTTCGGGGACGCGGAGGAAGAGTGCTGCAAAGGCGCCTACGGCAAGAAGGGAAGCGGCGGTGATAAATATCACGGCGTACGCGTCTATCTGCGCTTTTAATTCGATAAGTGTAATAAACTGTTGCGTCGCAGCTTTGGTGTGTACGTTGAGCAGGCTGTTTTGAGCGATCTTGAGCACGTTGTTGTTTGTGGTGCTCTGGAGCAATGTGCCAAAGAGCGCGATGCCGAATGCGCCCGCGATATTTCTGCCAAGCGCCAAGATAGATGATGCGACGCCGATTTCTTCCTGCGGCACAATCGCAGCAATCGCGTTTGTGCGCTGCGCCATACCAAAGCCCAACCCAAAGGCCATTACGAACATGGGGATCATAATGTCGATGGCCGTGGAACGTACATCAATAAATGAGAAAAGGTAGAGGCCAAACGCCGCAACAATCGTTGATGCAAAAATCACATAGCGCGGCTGCACGCGGCCTGTGAGTGCGCCGCCGATGGGCGCCGCAAACATCATTGCAAATGCCATCGGCATAAAAAGGTAGCCCGACTCCGTGGCATCGTATGCAAGGAATGTTTGTGCAAATACGGGGATAAGGAAGATGCTGCCCATAAGGCCCATAAAGACGAGGAAGTTGTTGCCAAGCGTGTTGATGAAGGTCCAGTTTTTAAAGAACTTCAAATCCACGATTGGCTCCGGATGTCGTTGTTCGATATATACAAAGATGGTTGTGGCAACAACAACGGTGATATAGCAGAGGATGCTGTTAAGCGAGAGCCAGCCCCAGTCGGTACCTTGGTCGAGCACAAAGACGAGGCTCGATAGCGCAATGCCCAATACCGACGCGCCCCACCAGTCGAAGCCTTTTGGCTTCTTTTCGTTTTTTGATTCCTCGATATAGATGATTGCCAAAATCATGCCGATGACGCCCACCGGGATGTTGATGAGGAAGACCGAGCGCCAGCCAAAGCTGTCGATAAGCGGGCCGCCTACAAGCGGGCCAAACACTGCTGCAGCGGCAAACGACGACGACCAAATGCCGAGTGCCTGCGCGCGCTCTTTACCCTCGCGGAAGGTAAACGCGATGATTGCCATGGCGGTGGGGTAGTCGGCGGAACCTGCAATTGCTTGGATGACGCGGAAGACAATCATGGAACCCAAGTTCCACGAAAGGCCTGCGAGCGCCGAGCCCACGATAAACATCGCAAAGCCTGTGAGATAGACGCGTTTGCGCCCTATGGTGTCGCCGAGCTTGCCCCAAATCGGCACAAAGACTGCGTTAGCCAAGATATAGGCAGTTGCGATCCAGCCTGCGGCCGAGACCGTGATCGAAAAGTCATTGATAATTTTGGGCAGCGCCAAGTTAACGATGGTCTGGTCGAGCCGACCAAGAAACGTACCCATTATCACCGTCAGCAATATCATCCAACGGTACGGATTTTGCGTCGTACCTTCTGGCATAGATTAGTTTTTGTAGACCCAGATCTTTGCGGACATACCGTTTTTGAGTTCGGGATGTGCCGCGGTGTCGAAGCGAACTTTGACGTCGAAGTCTTGTTCTTGGCGTTTGTCGGAGATGTTAAAGACAACATCGCCCGACTCTGCGCTTGGGGCGACCTCGTCAACAATGCCGGTATATTTTTGCCCGCCGAATGCATCGACAGTAAACTCTGCGCGTTGGCCAGCATGGATATCGACGAGGCCTTTGTCTTCTGCAATTTGGCCTACGACGCGCAACTGTGTCGGGTCGATTACTGCGACGACTGTTTCGTTTTGGCCAATTGATTTGCCGATGTTGTTATTGGTGGTGATCACAAGCCCGCCGTTTTGCGATTTGATAAGTTCGGTGCCGACCTGTGCTACTACAGTGTTTGGCGCAATAGTGTCGCCTTCGTGCACATAGACTGCTTTTAATATGCCGCTTGCGCCAGGGCCCAAGTCGACAACAGGCGCTTCGATCTGCGATTTGTCGATGTAGACAGTCTTCGATGCCGCGGCAAGGTATGCAGCGCCTGCGATGCCGCCGCCTATGACGATGACAAGGAACGCGGCAAGGACAAGCACGCGGCGATCAAGACCTTTCTTTTCTTCTGTTGGTTGTGTAGGTGCCATAAAAATTATTTTGAATTCACGAGATACTGGTCGCCCGCAGAAAGACCCGAGGTAACTTCAATGTTGGTATCGTCAGCGATGCCTGTTTGGATTTGTTTCTCGATTGGGGTTTTGCCGCCCGGCACGAGCACGAATGTGTTTGCGCCATTTTGCAATACTGCGCTTTTCTGTATCACCACAACGTTCTGTTTCTGTGCAGCTAAGATCGTCGCATTCGCACCCATGCCTGTTGAGATGCTTTCGTCATTGTTTGTAAACTGGAGTACGACTTTGTACCCAGACATGCCGCTCTCTGTCGTAGGGGAGCGGTCGATAGACGCAACCGTTGCGGGGAAGATCTTGCCGCTGCCGTAGGCATCGAGCGTCACCTGCGCGCTGTCTCCCGTCTGTAACTTTGCAACATCAACTTCGCTCACGTAGAGCTTCACCTGCAAGGCGCTTTGTGGTGTAAGCGACACGGCAACGGTATTTGGTGCGACTGTTTGGCCCGCCTTTACATTGACGCTGGCGACAGTGCCGGAAAACGGCGCGACGATAATATTATTTGCAATTTGTGCTTCTATACTTGCGACCTGCGCCTTTGCTGCATCAACTTGCGCTGTCTGTGCTGCGATGTCTTGGCTCGTTGCGCCAGCTTGGATCTTGTTGAGTGCATCTTGTGCCGACTGCACTGCCAATTTGCCCGATGCAATTTGCTGCTGCGCGCCTTGCAGAGAAAGTATGAGTGAACTTGCGGTGCTGTTGAGTGTGCTGACTGACGTTTGTGCTGTTGCAATCTGTGCGGCAGTGAAATTGCTTGACGGTACGGCATTTGCAAGTGCTTGGAGAAGCGTGCTCGTGTATGTGCGCACGTTTGTCAGTTGTACGATAGAGGCAGAGAGCGCTGCATCAATTGTGTGGGCGTCAGATGCGGTGTTGAGCGAATCTATCGTCGAACTCCAGGATGGAAGCTGCACATTCAAGGTGGTGCGAGCATTCGAAGCATCCACCGCAGCCTGGCTGTTTGATGTTTGGAAGGTAACGGTAGGCTGCGGCATCGTTGGTTGGTTAAAGAGTGCGTCTGTATTTTGGCGCACGCCATTGTAGGTTTTGTTGTATGCGTCTGTCAGCGTTGCGGGGATGTTGGCGTATACATTGGCAAGCGACTGCTGTGCTTGTGCGACTGCAGTTTGGCCTGATTGGACATCGGTGGCGCGGGCGCCTGCGTTTAAGGAGTCGAGCTTTGCCTGTGCTGCTTCGACATTAGCCTCTGCCATTGCTTCTTGCGCATGCAAACTTGCGGTGTCGAGTGCTGCGAGTACCTGGCCTTGGTACACCTGTGCACCAACGGATGCATGGACTGAAACGACACGGCCGCCGCCTACAAATGCGAGATTAGGGTTTTGTGAA
Organism: Candidatus Adlerbacteria bacterium; assembly: GCA_029288895.1. GTDB lineage: Bacteria > Patescibacteriota > Minisyncoccia > Phycocordibacterales > SBAW01 > GWA1-54-10. The sequence continues at coordinate 220,196 of JARIGK010000004.1, forward strand.
GGTTCGACAGTGCCTGAGCCCGTGACAGTTTCGTTAATTGAACCCATCTCAACCGTAGCAACAGACGACTGGGGTGAGCGAGTTGAGACGAAGTAATACACACCGCTACCCAAGGCGATGACAACAACCGCTCCAAGCGCACTCATAACAAGCGGGTGGGCGAGAACTTCTTTTTCAAAAAATGATTTCATACGTTGTTTGTAAAATATTGCGCTAATTGGTTTCTAATATCTTTTTCAATATTCGCTGCATATCGCTATGGTCTTTATCCGAGAGGCTCTGTAGCATACCGTGGAGGATTTTCTTGCGCTTATTCATAATTGTTGCAAGCTCCGTCGTCGCCTTCTTCGTTACTTTGATATGTACTTGCCTGCGGTCGTCCTTATTTGTCTCACGCACAAGATAGCCTCCGTCTACAAGTTGGTTTACCAGCGCCGTGGCCGATGGCGCGCGGATGTGGAGGTGTATGGCTACAGCGCTCATAAGAGGGGAGCCTTGTTCTTGGACAAAGCGCAGCACTTCAGCCTGGGTAAATGACACGCCATCTTCGACGGCGACCAGTTTCTTTTTCATTTTTCGTCCAGCGTCCAGAAACAGCTCGACGGTTGTTTCGCTTTTGTTCGACATGCAAATAGTTAGATATACTAAGTATATAGGGATAGAGATGGAGTGTCAATGAAGCCTTCGTATACTGGTCTCGTGCCAGGGCCTTGTAATTTCTAAATAAAGTGGTAGTCTGGCTGCCAGATTCGCCCGCCTGTGTGGCGGGTTCATCGGGAACTCATCCCATTCAAGCCAGTATTAGTATCTAATTAACCCTTTATTTAATATGACATTCCGCCCACTCGTAGTTTCATTGATTGCCGCTGCTGCGGTAGCTATGCCGTTTGTTGCGTCAGCACAGACTGCGCCGTATTCGCAACTTATGATTACAACCCACGTGGCGCCTGGCACGCCAGCTCCCCAGGTGGCGCCGATTGTCACCATCCAGGCGACTATCCCGCAAATTTCGAATGTTGCGAATACAAGCTCGTCGCAGGCAAGCTATCCTGCAAACTTTAACGGCGAAGTGCGCACGGTAAACTTTGTTCCGGGCAGCTACGCTGTGTGGGCCTCTGGCGCTCCGGGGTACTACTTTACGTACTCGCAGGATTGCTCGGGCTTTACTCCTGCAAATGGCGGCAATGGTATCCGCGGCTGCACTATTACACTTTCCAACACGCCGCCTCCGCCTGCGTACAATTGCATTACCTGGTTTGGTAGCAATTCGTGCATGGCGCCCGTTGTCCCGTACTCGGGGCCTCTTGGCCAATCGCAGCTTACCTGCGCACCGACCTACCAGACTATTTCTGCAGGCCGCCCGGCAACCTTTACTGCTGAGGGTGGTAACCAGGGTGGGTACAACTGGACCACGACCGACCGCACCTCGCTTAACGTCGGCACGTCGTTTACAACCGTGCTCCAGACCACGGGCGTACAAACTGTCATCGTTTCCAATGGCGTACAAAATGCGACCTGCACCGTAAACGTTGTCGCGGGTGCAGCAGGCACAGCTATTACTTACGCTGGCTCGCAGACTGGCGCACCATCTGTTACCTCAAACTACATCCCAGCATACTTGCCGAACACAGGCTTTGGCCCGCTTGATAGCGCATCGCTCGCATTTGCGCTCGTCCTCCTCTTGGCTGTTGGTTTCGTCACTGCCCCATATGTCAGAAAAGCCCTTACTGCTGCCCTCGGCTAAGATGGCAACGCTTGTTCGTGAGTCGGAAGTCCGCGCATGGGCACGGATGGTTCTTATCGCTGTCGGGTTTGCTGTCATTGCGCTTGGTGTGTTTGCCGCACTGAACAAACTCTCGTCGTATGTCAGCGTTGATGCAACGCAAACAGCATTTGCGCCGCTTGGTACGCTCACGACAAAAAATATAAATATCGCGGCACTGCCCGCATATGTCTCGACGACGACGCCCATTACGCCGGTGCGTTTGAAGATCCCGTCGATTGGCGTGGATGCGCACGTAGAGCGTGTTGGCAAAAAAGCCGATGGCTCGATGGCAACTCCAACGTCCTTTGAAGATGCTGGCTGGTACGAATTGGGTGCGCACCCAGGGCAGGCGGGCAACGCAGTCATTGCGGGCCACGTCAACAATGCGCTCACCAAGGCAGGAGTATTTGAACATTTGAACGCCGTAAAAGTAGGCGACTATGTGACTGTTACAGACGCTTCGGGAAAGACGCTTGTGTACGTTGTTTCAGAAACGCATCAGTACGCAACAAACGAAGCACCTACAGCATCTATCTTTGCGGTTACGGGCCCATCACAGCTCGTGCTCATCACTTGCGACGGGGCCTGGGATGACGCATCGCACTCCTACGACAAGCGCCTTGTCGTCTTTGCCCGCCTCACGTCTAAATAAGTTCTCTACCTCATCTTTATTGCAATTTCATCTAAGGTATGGTCTACTAGAGGCGTTCGAGTAAGTTTCTCCATGTGCCAAGTTTAGGCGTCAGGAGGGTCGCCTTACGAAGGACAGTATTAATCCAATTGTTTTTCGCACACTATGGCACGCAAATTGTTCATCGGTGGCCTTCCTTACCGCACTACGGGGGATGAGCTCCGTGACGCGTTCGCACAGGCAGGTGAAGTCGTTTCGGCTTCTATCGTCACCGATCGCGAAACCGGCCGCTCACGCGGTTTCGGCTTCGTCGAAATGGCAGATGATGCTGCAGACAACGCTATCGCTATGTGGAACGGCAAGGACTTCGGTGGTCGTATGCTCACCGTTTCCGATGCACGTCCTAAGGCGTAAGCTTCTCTAAGCTAGTCTTCAAAACGCCTCGAGGCTTCGGCCCCGGGGTGTTTTGTTTTTGGTATGATTGCAGCGATGCTACGAGAGCTTAAACGCTTCTACAAAAAAGAGGGTAGATCACATCTTCCTTGGAGGAAGACCAAAGACCCGTACAAAATTTTGGTGTCAGAGTTGATGCTGCAGCAGACGCAAGTCGCTCGTGTCATACCGAAATACGAGCGTTTCATACAGGTGTTCCCGAGTTTCGCAGCACTCGCCAAAGCACCGCTTTCAAACGTACTGCTCGAGTGGCAAGGGTTGGGCTACAACCGCCGCGCAAAATTTTTGCATGAGACAGCAAAGATAATCACAAAAGAGTTTAAAGGTAAATTCCCAAACACAGCAGAAGAGATAGAAGAACTTCCCGGGATTGGGCATTACACGGCGGGCGCTATTTCTGCCTTCGCCTTTAACAAACCAGAAGTATTTATCGAAACCAATATCCGTACCGTCTTTACCCATCACTATTTTGAGCAAGGTCCGACCTTGCTCACTAAGAAAATAGACGATAAAGAGTTACTGCCATTGATAGAGCGGGATTTGAAGAAATCGAAGATGGAGCCAAGGGATTTCTATGCAGCATTGATGGACTACGGCTCATACCTCAAAGCCTCCGGCATCCGCATCAATAACAAAAGCAAACACTACACCAAGCAGTCCAAGTTCGAAGGCTCTACACGCCAAAAGCGCGCAGCAGCACTGCGTGATGCTCTTAAGAAAGGCGTGTCTGAGAAAGACTTACTGAAATTCTTATAGTAAAAAGAAAATGGCCGCCGACCCGGAGAGGGAGGGCGGCCACTGGTCGTTTTAGGCTTCGTCAAGATAGAAGCCGTGCTCCTGCTGAATCCTAAGATTCAGGCACAGGAGCGTGAGCGCCGCTGTGATGCTCCACTGGACTGCATCCGTGAGAATACCTTCGTACGCCAGGCCGATGTAGTAGTACCTGGGCACCGGGCCGAACAGGCTCGTCATGTCCGTTGGCACAAGCAGCCATGACCGGCCGGCAAGTGACACAATGCAGATCAGGATGACAGCCTCCAAGGTCGGCGGCCTCATGCCGTACTTCCGCCAGATCGCGATGGCGAGGAGCAGAAACGGCATGACGATCAGGAACTGAATCCTGTACCCGTCCAGGCCGTCGTCGTTGGCATATGGCAGCAGCGCCCGCCAATACATGATTCCCCAGAAGTAGAACGGGTAGAACCACATCTTGGGGTAGTCGGCGAAGAGAGGGCGGAATGCCCTCCAATAGTCTCTGAACATCCAACCCTCCTCCGGGGAATCCGGTAAGTTGAAGTGAGGATATCATACATTATTTTACATTTTTGTCAAATAAAATAAGCCCTTAAAAGGGCCTATTTTAGAACATTATTTTTCAGGAAATTAGACGCCTAGCACTACCGGAATCACGATAGGGCGCTTGTTGGTTTTTTCGAAGAGGAAGCGGGCGACAGCGTCGGTGACGTTGTTTTTGACGTAGTCGAAGTTGACTGGGTTCATGCCGCGAGTCGTATCCTCGATGGTCTTCTTGATAAGAAGACGAGTCTGCTGAAGTAGGTCTTGGTTTTCGCGGAGGTAGACGAAGCCACGCGAGATAATGTCTGGCGATTTGCGCAGGCGGCCGTTCTTTGGGTTGACGGTCGCGATAATGACGAACATACCTTCTTGTGCGAGTACCGAGCGGTCGCGGATAACCACCTCCTGTATGTCGCCAATAGAGAAGCCGTCAACGAGGCGAAGTGAGTTCGGCGCATGCTCTTTCAAGCGCACGACAGACTGGCCTTCGTCGCGGATTTCGATAACCGTACCATTGTCGGGGATGATGACTTCGTCCTCGCGGCGGCCGCAGGCCTTGGCAATTTCGCCATGGGTGCGGAGCATGTAGTGGTAGCCGTGCATCGGCATAAAGAAGCGCGGGTTTACGTGCATGTGGATCCAGACGAGTTCGTCGCGGTTTGCGTGGCCCGAGGCATGGATGTCCATCGTCTTGCGGTGGATAATCTTGGCACCCTGGCGCGAGATGTTGTCTTTCAATTTTTGCACTGCGCGTTCGTTGCCTGGGATAACAGATGACGAAAGGAGGACAATGTCTGTTGGCTTCAATTTGATGTATTTGTGCGTCTTCATCGCGACACGCATAAGCGCTGCAAATTCGTCGCCCTGCGCACCCGTGGCCAAGATAAGGATCTTGTTGTCAGGCAAGTGCTCCAACTCTTGTGCGCTGATGAACGTCTTTTCAGGGACCTTCAACATGCCAAGCTGTTTGACGATATCGATGTTGACCTTCATCGAACGGCCTTCGACAAGCACATGCTTGCCTGCATTTGCAGCCGTTTCAACAATGTGGATGATGCGCTCGAGCTGCGACGAGAAGGTGCCGATGATAAGGCGGCCTTTGGTCGAGGTAATAACCTCTTCCATGTTTTTGCGCACCGTGCGCTCTGGAAGCGAGAAGCCAGGCTCTTCGCAGTTGGTCGAGTCTGCCATGAGCATAAGCACGTTCATGTCTTTAAAGATGGACCACTCTTTTTCTTCCTGCTCTGTTGGGACGCCGTTGATGTGGTCGAGCTTCAAGTCGCCGGTTGCAACGATATTGCCGTGCGGCGTTTCGATGATGATGCCCATCGAGTCGGGGATAGTGTGGGTCACAGAGAAGAAACGAATCTTCAATTTGCCCGCGCGGACGCTCTCGTTCTTTTCTACTTCGTGGATAGTAAGAGGCTTCAAGTTCGGGAATTCTTCCTGGCGCTTCTTAACCATGATTGAGGTAAGAAGGCGGGTGTAGACAGGCGGGTAACCGATGCGGTCGATAACGTACGGGATGCCGCCGATGTGGTCGAGGTGGCCGTGCGTAATAAAGAGGCCACGGATTTTATCGCGGCGCTCTTCCAAGTAGCGCGTGTTCGGCAAGATGTAGTCGATGCCTGGCGTATCATCTTCGCGGAATTGGAAACCGCAGTCGATGATAACAATGTCATCGCCGTACTCGACGGCCGTCATGTTGCGACCGATTTCTTCCACGCCGCCAAGCGGGATGATGCGGATGTTACCTGGCTCGAGCGGTGGAACTGGCTTTTCGTCCGGGTTGGCAGTGTTTTGCCCCGGTTCGAATTCTTTTATCTCGCGCACTGGGTGCGGCTGATGAGGCTTAGGACCTTCGCGGCGGAAATCATTCCGGCGCCCACGCCCACCGCGGCCTCCGCGGCCGCGACCTGCGCCACCTCTGGGAGCTTTCTTCTTCTCTTCCATATCTGCTGATTAACTAACGTTACTACTTATACGATTAATAATTTGAAAGACTCTTTTTAGTGCGCAAACGGGGGCCATACCTGGTCTGTCTCTTTGTGCCAGCCCCTGATGCTCAAAAATCGGTCGCTTGGAGTTTCGATAAACCCGAGATCTACCCCAGCGAGGTCGTTAGGTACAATATACACGAAATCGGGCGCATAGAGAAATACGGCAGGGTTGTCTTTGGAAAGCTCGCCAGCAAATTGCTGGTAGAGCGAGAGGCGCTTCTGTTCGTCGCTGGTCTGGCGCAATGCCTCGAGTGTTTTGTCTGCTGTGGCATTTGCGTACATAGCGATGTTGAGCCCCGGGTCATTGCGCTGGCTCGAATCCCAGAAGGCAAAGAGGTCGAGCTCGCGGCCGACAACTTCGCCAAACAACAGTGCGTCGTACTTACGCGGGCGGATAACATTTTGTGAGAGGTCGCCTTGGTCGTAAATTTGAATGTCTACTTTGATACCAACTTTGGCCCAGGTAGTTTTGACATATTCTGCTGCTGCGCGAAGTTCGGGCACATTGCCTGTGGCCAAGCTAAATTCAAGCGTTGTAGTTTTTGCGCTCTTGCCCGAGCCGCTCACTTTTTGCATAAAACCATCCGGGCCCATCTTCCACCCGGCGCGCGTAAGCTCGTTTTGCGCTTTTGCGATTGCTTGGTCTTGTGAGCTTGTTGCCGCACCGATTGTTGTGCCCGAGATAATGCTTGGCGGGACAGGGCCCGACAGTGCAGTGCCGTAGCCGCCCAACACTTGTGCCACAAGCGCCTGGCGGTCGAGCGAATCGTTGAGTGCTTGGCGCACGGCCCCGTCGCGAAGCACAACGGATTGGTTTTGATTAAAGAAGACGCCGAAGACACGGTTTAAGGGTGCCTGTTCGACGCGGAAGCCGTTCAAGGTCGACAGTGCCGCAGGTGAGATGCTGCTTGCCGATTCAATCGAGCCGCCTTTGAGTGCCGTCACTAAATCATCCTCATTTTGGTAAAAGCGGAGCGTGACATGTTCGAGGTAGGGCGCGCCCAATGTGTATTTTGAGAAGCCATCAAGCTCGTACGATGAGGGGATGCCAGATGACGTGCGCGAAATCGACGCAATCTTAAATGGCCCTGAACCTACAGGCGAGGTGTTTAAGTCGCTGAAGGGGAATTCGTCATCGCTGATGTTTTGCCACAAACTCTTCGGGATAATGCCAAGTGTGAGGTTTGCAATAAAGGGTGCGTACGGGGCTTTCAATGTAAATTGCACGGTTTCTGGGTCGACTTCTGTGACGACAACGCCGTCCCAGTTTGCGCGCACAGGGCTCTTCAATTGCGGGTCCTGTGTTTTTTGGATGGTAAAGACGACGTCGTCGGCAGTCACGTGCGTGCCGTTATGGAAGGTCGCGTCAGGGCGCAGGTGGAAGGTGTACGTGCGGCCGTCGGGAGAGATATCGTAGGATGCCGCCAAGTCGTCGGTGTAGTCGCCGTCTGGCGTTGCGCGTAAGAGGCCAGAGTACACAAGTGACGAAAGGTCGCGGTCGGCATCAGACACGGCCAACACGGGGTTTATAAAGCGAGGCGCGCCGACGATACCTTCTGCAAGTGAGCCGCCGTGCGCTGGCACTCGTACGAGCAATGCTGCGTTCAATATATAGACGAGGCCGACAACGCTTACGACCAAGAGCCCTGCAAAGAATAAAAAGAGGGCACGACCGCTGGCCGAAAAGGTGTGGTACGTATCTTGCGCGCGGGCAAGTAGAGGGAAGCGAGGAGTGTTAGTTTGATTGCGCCAAAACGAACGCATAAATATAAGTGGCCCATACGGGCCATTGAGTTGCTTAGTGGATGACGAGAGCGACGAACGCTGAGGCAGCGAACAAGATACCCACAATGATGGTTGTACGGAAGAGGTACTTTTCGAGACCGCGGCGTGTGTGGTACGCAGCGCTGAAGTTGTCGGCGCCGAATGCGCCGCCCAAGGATGCGCCTGTTTGCTGCAACAAGATGCAGACAATAAGCACGACCGAAAGCACTATTTGTATATAGGGCAATGCGCCCGCTATCGTCATTAGAAATAGCCTAACACAGCCATATGAGCCCCGCAACCCATGTTTCTTGACCGTTCTTGATCCTTGTTTCCCGATCAAGTAAACTTTCTTCACTATGAAGAAGGCTAAAAAAAGTGTGAAAAAAGCAGTAAAGCCTGCTGCGAAGAAAAAGGCTGTTTTGAAGACTGGTTCTACGAAGAGTGCTCTTGGCCGCCCGTACGGCGACCGTGTGTTGGTAAAGCCCACACCGATGGAACAGACGACATCGTTTGGCCTTATCATCCCAGACTCGACTAAAGAGAAGCCAGAAACAGGTGTTGTTGTGGCGGTGGGCGATGGCCGCATTTCGGCAGACGGCAAAGTAATGCCGATGCGCGTGCAGGTTGGCGACACGATTATGTTTTCTAAGTACGGCTACGACGAGGTCAAAGTACAGGGCACAGACTATTACTTGATCCGCGAAGAGAGCATCACATACATCTTCTAGTTATTTCTAATACGCACTCTATATATCTATGGCAAAACAGATTCTCTTTAATGAACGTGCACGCCGCGCACTCAAAAGCGGCATCGACAAAGCAGCCAACACAGTAAAGGTGACGCTAGGGCCCCGTGGCCGCAACGTTGCGTTTGATAAAGGTTACGGCAGCCCAACTATCACCAACGACGGCGTTTCTATCGCAAAAGAAATCACACTCAAAGACAAGTTTGAAAACATGGGCGCAGAAATCGTGAAAGAAGTTGCTACCAAGACCAACGACATCGCGGGCGATGGCACGACGACGTCTGTTGTGTTGCTCCAGGCAATTGTGGGCGAAGGTATGAAGCACACCGAGATGGGCTTGAATGCCATGGGTGTGCGCCAGGGTATTGAGAAGGCGGCACAGGAAAGCGTCCAGGCCTTGAAGGTGCTTGCCAAGAAAATCCAGAGCGACGAAGAGGTAAAGCAGGTTGCGACAATTTCCGCAGAGTCGGAAGAAATCGGCACTATCATTGCAGACACTATAAAAGAGGTGGGCAAGGATGGCGTTGTGACCGTAGAAGAAAGCCAGTCGCTCGGTATTGAGAAGGAAATTGTCGAAGGGTTGGAATTTGACCGCGGCTATGTATCGGCCTACATGATCACCGACGCGTCGCGCATGGAGGCGTCGTATAAAGATGCGCCGATACTTATTACCGACAAAAAAGTCTCGTCGGTGCAAGAAATTTTGCCGCTGCTCCAGAAAGTTGCAGAAAGCGGCAAAAAAGATTTGGTGATTATCGCAGAGGACATCGATGGCGAAGCGCTCACGACCTTTGTGTTGAACAAATTGCAGGGCCGCTTCAATGTGCTTGGTATCAAAGCGCCAGGCTATGGCGACCGAAAGAAGGAGCAGTTGCAGGATATTGCTGCGATGACGGGCGGCGAAGTCATTACGGGCGACACGGGCAGCACTTTTGAGAATGCGACGCTTTCGCAGCTTGGCCGCGCATCAAAAGTGATTGCAACCAAAGACTCCACAGTGATCGTTGGAGGCAAAGGCGCCAAGAAAGATATCGATGCGCGCATTGCGCAGATCCGTGCACAGATTGCCGAGACGACTGCCAAGTTTGATAAAGAAAAGTTGGAGGAGCGCTTGGCGAAGCTTGCAGGCGGGGTGGCAGTCATTCGCGTAGGTGCTGCAACCGAGACCGAGATGAAATATCTCAAATTGAAAATCGAAGATGCAGTCAATGCAACAAAAGCTGCAATTGAAGAGGGTATCGTCCCTGGCGGCGGCACAACCTTGGTAAAGGCGGCGCAGAAAGTTGCAGAATCATTTGCAAAACAAAAAGACAAAATGCCGGCAGACGCACGCGTTGGGTATGAAGTGGTGCTGCGCGCGCTCGAGATGCCGCTCCGCCAGATTGCAGAAAACGCAGGCGCCGACGGTGGTGTTGTTGTCGAGAAGGTAAAGAATGCAAAAGGTAATGCTGGCTATGACGCGCTCAATGATGTTGTGGTTGAAGATATGCTTGAGGCGGGCATTGTCGACCCGGTGAAAGTGACGCGCACAGGGCTTGAACGCGCGGCATCCGCGGCAGCAATTTTGCTTACGACAGAAGCAGCAATTGCCGAAGAGCCAAAAGACGACAAAGACCTACCGCCCGCACCCGGCATGGGGGAGATGGACTACTAACCTATCTTAAAAGGAAGGCAGAAATGGGGCTGTACAAAGCCCCATTTTTTATACCTGCGCAATATTGACATATAGCTATATAATGTTATTATGTATAACGGAACTCGTGTTTGGGTTCGTAACAGAAAATAGGAGAAGTGAGAATGGCTCGTAGCCATCCTGTTGACGTCCATGTCGGCGCTCGTATGCGCCAGCGGCGCTCGCTGCTCGGAATGAGCCAGACCCACCTCGGTAACGCGGTTGGGCTGACATTCCAGCAGATCCAGAAGTACGAACGCGGCTCCAACCGCATCGGCTCGTCGCGGCTCTTCGAGTTCGCGAAGGTGCTCGATGTGCAGGTCTCGTACTTCTTCGACGAAATGCCGTCGAACGCGCTTGCCGGCCGGCCCATGTCGGGCCGTGGCCGCAAGCACGGCGAAGAGGCGACTCCGTTCGAACAGGAGAAGGATCCGCTGGTCAAGCGCGAAACCCTCGAGCTGGTTCGCGCCTACTACAAGATCCGCGAAGGCCGCGTCCGCAAGCGCATCTTCGAAATGGTGAAGGCGGTCGGTGCCGCCAGCCATGCCGAGGTGCTGGGCGGTCGCAAAGGTCGTCGCTAAACCAACAATGTCCGCGTCGTTCCAACTAGGGGATGACGCGGACTTTCTTTTTTTCATGGAAACTTCTACCTCATCTGCTACGTATATATAGTAGAGGGAGATATGTTCTATGGAAAACAACGATAGTCTTCTGATTATCGAGGCGCGGCGACCGCGAAGAGTTTCGACAGACGGGACTCTCAAAGTTTCGCCAGATCTCGAGGATAGGCTCGCTAGGCTTCGCGATAGACGAATTGCGCAATGGCGAGGAAAAAATTCTGAGACCACACCAAGGGCAGCTTCTGAATAGAGGCTGCCTTTTTCTTTTTGTGCTATATTCTGCATGCATTGGAGGCGTCGCATAGTGGTCTAGTGCACCGCCTTGGAAAGGCGGCATCGGGGAAACCTGATCGAGAGTTCGAATCTCTCCGCCTCCGCCACGATGTGCTGTTTAACCAATTGAACAGATGGGGCGTACTACAATAGTATTTATGGCCACTATCAACGTACATATCAACTTTAATGGAAATGCAGAAGAAGCATTCAATTTTTATAAGTCAGTATTTGGCGGAGAATTTTCAAAAATTAGCCGTTTCAAGGATTTAGCAAGTGCTGACTTTACACCGGCACCGGAGGAAGGGAATAAAATAATGGTTATCGAGTTGCCTATTGGTAACAATATATTGAGCGCAAACGATGTCCCACAGCATTTGGGGCGTACAAACGAACACGAAAACAGAAGCAAGATTGCAGTTGCTGCAGAGAGCCGCGAAGAAGCAGAAACGCTATTCAACGGGCTTTCAGTTGGGGGAGAAGTAGAAATGCCGCTTGGCGATAGCCCTTGGGGGACCTACTTCGCAATGTTCCGAGATAGGTACGGCATCGAATGGATGATTGAGTTTGATTCAAAAAATATAGATTAAGGATAGAGCGTGCGTGTGTGCGAGGCGAGGTACAATACCTTGAATAAGGACGAGAGGTATGAAGAAGCACGCTCGCGCAAAGAAAAAAATACTAAGCACTTCGCGTGTGTGGATGATTTTTGCTGCCGTGGCCACCCTTGCCACCCTTTCGCTCTATGTGGTTGTGCAGGGAGCCCGCAGCAAAGAAGTCGTCTCGGATATACCGCCCGAAATTGAATCGGCAACACTAATGGAGGCGCTCTTTCAAATGCGGCCTGAAGAATTGCCAACGAAAGACTCAGTTAAAATCCCGATTTTTATTTACCACAGCATCCGCCCCATCGACCCAAACGATTCGAGCGCGGTAAAAACGTACGAAATCAGCCCCGAACTTTTTGAAGAGCAATTGAAATACCTCCGCGATAATGGCTACACCACAGTTTCGCTCGACGACGTTGTAGACGATATCAAGATCCATTCAACAGGAAGTGTCAAAAAACCCGTTGTGCTCACATTCGACGACGGATGGGAAAATCAATACAAATACGCCTTTCCGCTGCTTAAGAAATATCACATGACGGGAACGTTCTACGTGTATACAAACCCAATTAGCAAAGTCGATCACTGGCTTACCTGGGATCAGCTCAAAGAAATGCAAGCCGCAGGTATGACGATTGAAGACCATACACTTTCGCACCCGCTTTTTAAACACACGTCAACCGACCAGATCAAAACCGAAGTCACCCAAAGTAAAAAAATATTGGAACAACATCTGGGAACCCACGTCGACCATTTTGCATCTCCGTACGGATACTGGACAGAAAGTATTGCGGATATTGTGCGCGGGGCAGGGTATGCAACCTACCGCACGACATATAAAGGTGTGTACCAAGACAACCCGATGCGCTTGCGCGGCATACTTGTCACAAACGACCTTAATTATTTTATTGAAATGCTCAATCGCTAGCTACCCTAGGTGGTAGTATCAGGGTACAGACTCACATGCTGTATTTTTTAAAGACTCTTTGTGCGGTATCTTTGTGTGCTGCAGCGGCTGCGGTAAACCATTTGCCCGCTGTGTTTACGCCACCGCCCATGCCGCCCACGGCCTCGTTTGAGCAATCTTCTGTTTTGTCACTGCAGGCAAACCCGACACTTGTTGGTACTGCCGCTAATATAAAAGCCCCGCTTATTCTTTCGATTGCGGCGCAAACGCCCCTTGATGCGTCCATCAGTACAACAACATCGCTTGCTGTAGCAGGGGGAAAGTGGGGCGCAGTGCTTCCGCCTCTCGTAAATGGGCGCTACCTCCTTTCTCTTCGCTCGGGCACAACAACATTGGCAACCAGCACGCTTGCAGTGGGTCTCAAGTCTTTGCCGGCGCTGCTTGCCGTACCATTGCCTGTCTATGATGTGGCGGATGGGCGATTGTCGCGTTTTAGCATTACCGCTGGTGCGGGCGGCCCCGTCACCATTGGGCGCATCGGGTTTTTTGTCGCAAGCAACAATGCAGATGTATCGGAGCTTGCGTTGTATGGGTTTAGCGACTCGTCCTACACCACCTCGCTTCTTGGATCGTCGACGCCGCTTAACAGCGCGCCTGTCGACCTCGACGGGCAGGTTGCATCAATCTCGCCCGACGAGCCATTGTCTATACCAACGGGGCAGACCTACTATTTTGAACTTGATGGCACAGTCACCCCAGGCGACACATCGTATACGGTTATAACAACGTTGCTTGCAGACCATACACAGCTTTCGCCCACGACGCTTGCGTCATCGACAGGAAATTTTATCTGGACACCAAATACATTTGGTACCTCGACAGAACTCGCAGCAGACTGGCTCAATGGTTCGATGTTGTCGATTCCGCAAAACGGTATTGTTGAAGGGCGCTCTGGTGCGCCAGTGCCTACGCCGCCCACCTGTACGCTAAACGCGAGCACCAATGTGGTGAGCAGCCAGCCCGTGGTTGTCTCATGGACAAGCTCGGACGCCGACTATGCAGTATGGAATAACAGTACGCGCGTTGGAGTCAGCGGCACGCAAACCTTTGCCAGCATCCCTGCGCCCACAACCTACGTGCTGACGTTCTATGGAAAATACGGCACGGTAAGTTGTACAGCCGCGTTTTCGTCGACTGCGTCACAAGTGGCAAGTGGTGTTGCAACAACAAGTGCGACAACAACTCAAACAGGGGGCGGTGGTGGCACGCAGGCAAGTAGCACTTCGCCTATTGTGGATTCTTTGTTGGCGTCGACAACGTCCGGAGTCGCACCGCTGTCGGTCAAATTTACAACCACCGTCAACACTGCAAAGTCGTGTGCTGCACTTACCTATAGTCTGGGCTACGGCGACAATTCGACAAGCACTATTTCGGTAAGCAAAAATACCTGTAAACAAGTAGTGTCGACATTTACGCACACATACCTGCGGGCCGGCACGTACACGGCGGCGCTCTATAGGGCAGGTGGAACAAGCACAAACGAACTGATCCAAAAAATCACTATTACGTCAAAAGTATCTTTTATTGATAGGGCCGGGGCGATGCTTGCAGGTGCCTCTGCTGCTATCCCCATGGCTCTTCATGCCGTTTTCATGAAGACGGTATACTTGCTCTACGGGGCGATTAGTAAGTAGGTATTATAAGGTATTCGTACCAATACGATTTTTATGTCAAAGAAGTGGGTATGGGCGGTAATTGTGATCGTGGTCGTCGCAGTAGGTGCGTGGTATTACATGTCGCACAAGGAAATAGGCATGACTGATGCAAAAGAAACTGCAGCAGTAGGGAATGCTATGCCGTCGTCAACGTCAGTATTGCCAACGGACACAGCAGCAATTGATGCACAGGTTACTGCGATGTCGGCAGCAGTAAGCGCACTTAGCAAAACATCATCACCTAAAGATGTTGCTGCAGCGGCAGCGATGATTGATTCGACAACGGTACTGATGAGCAAGGTCGCTCCTAAACTCCAGGCGATGATCTCGACTGCGCAAAATGCAAAGAAGGACGTTGCTGCCCTCCAGGCTGCTATGAAGGACTTGGGAACCCAGGTTGCGTCTGCAGGCTCTATTTCAAAGAGCGTTTCGAACAACGCAAACAATGCTAAGAAGCCGATGGATGCGGCTGGTGTTGCTGCTGCGGAAGCACAGCTTTCTACAGCGGTGAGCTATATCGTTAAAGCACAGAACGATATCCACACAGTTGCAGCTGGCTTGAGCGCACTCAAGTAAGCCTCCTCGTTTTTGGTCTCCAAAACCCCGCCCATGTGGCGGGGTTTTGCTTGTAACATAGCTCTGCTTCTGGTGTTATAGACTCCGGAAGACCTTCACACATTCATCACGAAAGGAAACACACATGTGCGGAATCATTGGCTATGCCGGCAGCCGGAACGCAGCGCCTCTGCTGCTCCAAGGCCTTCGTCGGCTCGAGTACCGCGGGTACGATAGCGCAGGGGTTGCAACACTTACATGCGAAGGTATTGCTCATCGTCGTGCGGTGGGTAAGCTCGTTAATCTCGAAGCATTGCTCGAAAAGGAGCCCCTCCTTGGCACTGTTGGCATCGGCCACAACCGGTGGGCAACCCACGGCAAGCCGACTGTTGAAAACGCCCACCCGCACACCTCGTGCAACGGGCGGGTCGCGGTGGTGCACAACGGCACCATCGAGAACTATATCGAACTCCGCAAGGAACTTGAGGCAGAAGGGTGTACCTTCAGCTCAGAGACGGATACGGAAGTTGTCGCGCACCTTGTTGAACGGGCGCTGCGTACGGGAGTTCCGTCACTTGAAGATGCGGTGGCTGCATCGCTCACGCATCTGCGTGGTGCGTATGCACTGGCTATTATCTCTGCTGAGCATCCAGGGGAGATTGTGGCTGCACGTTTGAGCAGCGCGTTGTTCATTGGGTTCGGGGCCGAAGGCGTGATGCTTTCGTCCGACGAAGTCGGGTTCAACGGGTCAGCGTCCGAGGTGTTGGCATTAGAGGATGGCGAAGTTGCCACTCTTTGTGCCGACGGCTCGCGTCGTCTGCGCGGAGTTTCCGCCGAGGATATGCAGGCACGTATCACCCCTCCGAGCGTGTCACTGGACGACATCGACAAGGGCGGCTACCCGCACTTGATGCTCAAGGAGATCGATGAGCAACCCGACGCCATTCGCAATGTGCTGCGCGGAAGGCTTGGGACAAATAGCATCAAACTCGGAGGTGTCGAGGCTATCAAAGGACGTCTTGCTGATTCGCGACGCATATATATGGTCGCGTGCGGCACGTCCTATCACGCTGCGTTGTTCGGCAAGCGCCTCATTGAAGGGCTTGTGCGCATACCAGTCGAAGTTGCGCTTGCGTCCGAGTTCTTCCACGAAGATGTGCTTGTCGACAAAAGAGACTCCGTCATTGGTGTCTCACAGTCGGGGTCGACCTTCGATACGCTGCGTGCTATCGAGCTCGCCAAAAAGCGCAAGGCGTTGACGTTCGGCATCACCAACCGTGTCGGGTCTGAACTCGCCCAGCTCACTGGTGCGGGAATCTACCTGCATGTGGGGCCCGAATGCGCAGTCGCATCGACGAAGGCTTTCACTGGTCAGGCGACAGCGTTTGCACTTTTGGCATTGCGGTTGGCATACGAACGTGGGTACATGCAAGACATCCAGCCGCTCATCCGAGGGTTGGCGATGTTGCCGAAGTGGGTTGAACAAGCCCTTCGAACCCGTGCGCAGATACAGTCGATCGTTGCGTCCATTTCCAAGGCGCAGCGAGCGATCTTTATCGGCCGAGGGTATGGCGTGCCGCTTGCACTTGAGGGCGCGCTGAAGCTCAAAGAAGTTGCCTATATCGATGCACACGGCTATGCCGCGGGCGAACTCAAACACGGGCCGCTGGCCTTGGTTGAAGAGGGTACGCCCGTTGTTGCCGTCGCACTTCGTTCAAAAGTGCATACAGCAATGCTTGCCAACATGGAAGAAGCAAAGGCGCGAGGGGCGCATGTCATTGCTCTTGCAACACAAGGTGACTATGAGGTGCCGTGTGTTGCAGACGAGTGCATTGAGCTTCCGGACATCCCGGAAGAACTCATGGCCATCGTCGGTGCCATCCCTTTGCAACTGCTTGCCTATGAGTGGGGAGTAGCGAAAGGTTTGGACGTCGATCAGCCGCGTAACTTGGCTAAATCAGTTACCGTTGGGTAACACCATCGCCGACTCTCTCACGAGAGCCGGCGATTTTTCTTTTTTCGTAACACTTGACGAAGTTTTTACGGAAGAACAAGAAATAAATAATAGCTGCCACAAAAGAAAAACCGTCGCCTCAGGGAGAGGCAACGGCTCTAATATCTAACCGCCCAGATCGATGTGGTGATATATCTTCACGTCTGTTGTGATTTTATTTTCACGGAAGATCTGGCAAACTTTCTCACACATATCGAGTGCGCTCTTTGTGAGGGTGGGGTCGTATTCGCCGGGGCCTTTGCTTGCAGGGAGCCAATCAAGCTCAAGAACTTTGACGCCGCTACCGACAAGGTCTCCGTGCATATAGATACGCTCAAACCTGAGGCCGTCGTAATTAACCGCTTCGGCGTCATAGAACAGCCTCGTTATAAACGGGTTGTCCTTGTCGACCTCTTCGAGGCGGTCATTCCTGACACCTACCCAGATGAAGTAGCAGGCATACGTCGTCATCGTGTTGCTCCTTTAGGATTGAGTATCGGACCGGAGGCGGTCCTCATATACAAGAGGTACCGTTGTGTAAGCGCCTCCTGAGCACCATATTCTTTTATTTTTGTATAATAAAACTATTGAATAGTCAATTATCCCTATTGTTCGTTATAAAGATTGGAAAAATATATGAGAACAAAAACTCAAGAACAGATCGAAATGATACGCCAGGTCCAGAAGGCGACCGAGGCTGCGATGGCAGCAGTTATTGAGTACGTAAAGACAGCAGATGAGCCGACATCAGAAAATGCACACAAAATTATTGACCAAGTACTCGAGGCGCATGACTGCGAATCGCCCGAAGGAAACATTGTCGCAAGCGGCGAACAGGGTGTTGAGCCACACGACATAGGGAGCGGAATAATACAAAAAGGCACAGTCGTTGTTATTGATATTTACCCGCGCTCAAAGACGAATGCGTATTTTGCTGATATGACACGTACGGTGTGTGTCGGCGAAGCGCCCCCGGCACTCAAAGATATGTATAGGGTAGTACTTGAAGCGCAAACGCTCGGCATATCTCTGCTGCGGCCTGGTGCGTCGTGCGGTGAGATCCATGCTGCGGTTGCAAAAGTCTTTACTGACGCGGGTTATGTAACGTCAGGAAAAGGGAAAGAATTTCCATTTGCAGAAGGGTTCGTGCACGGCGTTGGACATGGCGTTGGTTTAGAGATCCACGAAGCGCCAAGTATTTCAAGAAATAGTACCGACATCCTCCAAGAAGGGGATGTTGTCACGGTAGAGCCCGGGCTCTATTACAAAGGTGTTGGTGGCATCCGTTTGGAAGACATGCTTTTGATAACTCCCAATGGGGCAGAAAATCTTACTGATTTTCCAAAAGTATTTGAGATATAAAATGTTACGAAAGGTTCAAAAGAAAGTATTGAAGACTCCCTCCATACATGGAGGGTTTTTCTTTTTCACCTCGCGTTCAGTGACACTCATGCATACTTTGGATGTTTATGAGAAGGGGAATGTCATTGATGACTTTTTTTGTTGCGCTCCTGATGATGGCCATACTGCCGGCATCTGTCATTGCGCAAGGTACATCTGCCACGACAGGGCAGACGCCTGATTTCGTTCCTGCAGAAGACGCTGGCACGTCTGCAAACTGGGCGGGCTATGCCGCGCAAAAAGATGGAAACGTGTACACCGGAGTGTCTGCGAGCTGGACTATACCGACTGTTGTGGCAACGGGCACGGCACCGGTGCAAGCTGATGCAACATGGGTTGGCGTTGGTGGAGTTGTGTCGCGCGATTTGATTCAAGCAGGTACGCAAGCAGTGGTGCAGAATGGACGCGTGCAATACGAAGCGTGGTACGAATTGTTGCCCGACTATCAAACGCATATTTCTTTGCCTGTGCATGCAGATGATTCTATAAGTGTTTCGATTTCAGAAGTTGCAGAAAATAATTGGAGTATAGTGTTCGTCAATAACACAACAGGGAAGACATACCAAAAAACACTCGAGTACGAATCATCAAAATCTTCGGCCGAATGGATACAAGAGATGCCTGTCGGTGGCGTGGGAAGAGTGCTCTCGTACTTACCGCTCGATGACTTCGGGCAGGTCGCATTTGCTAACGCAAACGCAACGGTGGATGGCCAGGTAGAGTCTGCACGGGAGGCCGACGCACAAGCGCTCACCATGGTCCAAGGCCGGGGGCACCTCCTTGCCCGACCTTCGACGTTTGGGTCTGATGGTGCGGGGTTTAGTGTCGCGCGTGCATCTGGAGGTGCGCGTATGGCAGAAAATTCGATGCTCGGCTTGCCGAGAAATGTTGCAAACAAATCATTTTTTATCTTGTTTGGTGGCGGCCAGTTTATTTTGGTCTTCCGGTAGGTTGATGCTGGTAACGCTGTCTCTGCTGATACGTGCAGCATCTTTGTGCTTCTCCTGTATCGATGAGATGCAGGAGCCGTTCTATGTATTAGCTACTGATATCCACACCAACAAAGAAAAAGCGTTATATCACAACGCGTAATTCTTTAGTATGATTATCTGCATACAGGGCAATCGCACGTCGCGGTATGCCTTTTCTTTTTTCTCATAAAAAACTAGCAGCTCAATTCTCGAATACCTTTGCTCAGAGGTATTTTTTGCTACAAAAAACAGTCACGTGTGTGACGGTGCTTTCGCTCGTCTTTAGCACCTACGCTGCGACGGCGCAGGCTGCGAGTGTGACGCCAACAATTTTGACGTACCAAGGCCGCCTCACGGACGCGAGCGGCAACTTGCTGGGCGGTGCGGGAACAAGTTACTACATGAAGTTTTCTCTTTGGACGAGCCCAACTGTTGGCGTCGGGACGCAAGTGTGGCCAGCAACAACAGCGGGCACATCGACTGTCACCGTGACGCAAGGTGTCTTTACCGTAAACATCGGCGACACATCAAACGGCTACCCTGATGCACTCAACCTCAACTTTTCAAACTACCCGGCACTCTACCTCCAGGTCGAAGTTTCCTCCAACAATATTTCTTCGGAAACTCTTTCTCCTCGCCAGCAGCTCACATCGGTTCCGTATGCTCAAGTCGCGGGTGCAGTTGTCGGAACATCGACTCCGTCGCTCTTTGGCACATCGACGCCAATTGGTTCGTCATTCGTGACTATTCAAGCAACGAGCTCGACATCGATCCCACTTTCGATTGCGGGTTTTGCAGGACAGACCGCGAATCTTTTCCAAGTATTAAACAACGCACTCTCGAGCGTATTCTCGATCAACAGCGCAGGTGTCGCGACATTTGCAAACGCCCCAATCTTTTCTGCACTCACATCGGGTATACATGCTGCGGGCGCGAACGGTACTGTGTACTCTGCCGCAACGTCGTCCCTCGCATTCTCGGGGCCCTTCGGCGGTGCATCATCACTTGGCGCACTTGTCGGCGGCTCGGGCTCGACAATCACATGGACCGGCTTGGCAACAACATCGCAACCATCGTCATCAAACCTGCTTGTCTCCAACGGTGGGGCAGGGGTGTACGGCGTTGCAACATCGACACTCACCGCGTCGTCGCCGCTGACTGGTTCGTTTACGGTACTTGGAAGTGGCGGCTCACTTGGCTGCCAAACAGCAAGCGGTTCGCAAGCAGGATGTTTGTCATCTGCTGATTGGACGAGCTTCAACAGCAAAGCATCGTTCTCGTGGCCGTTTACGGTTGCCGTAACCGGCGGTGTTTCTACATCGACCTTGATGCAATTCAACGGTAATGCTTCAACAACGCAGTTGTCCGCAACACAGGCATTCTTTGGCGGCAGTGCTACCTCAACATTTACTTCATCTGGCTACCTCGGCATCGGAACTACGTCACCCTTTGTCCCACTTAGCGTTAAAGGCAACTTTGCAGTTTCAAATACTGGGTCCATCCAGATGGGATATCAGCCAACGGTTTTTAGCTCGAATGTTCCTGCCCAAGAAGGTCTTGCGTTTATTGATCAAACCGCAAACAACCTGCCAAAGGGTTTCCACTCGTCTGCATCCGGACAAGCAATCGTTATGGGCATTAACAGCAACAACGAACAGCGCAACAGCTCCTTCCCGGGTGTGCAGTTATATGCAGATGCGCGCGGCCAGTATGGACGCTTCCATATCTATACCTATGATCCAGATGGTACAGAACACGAACCGCTTGGCATTACAGAAACAAACAACGTTGTCGTTAACACGAGCCTGAGTATCGGTTCGCTTAACGGTATCCTTAAGGCAACCGGCGGCGTCGTGTCTGCTGCCGTTGCTGGTACCGATTACGCAAACTTCAGCTGGCCGTTTACGGTACAGTCGTGGGGCGTCTCTACCTCAACGACGCTTGGTTTTGGCCAAGGTTTTCTCTCACAGGCATCATCAACAGTTGTCGGCGCCCTTACTCATGTAGGTACGTTCACGACTTCAAATGCACCCGTTTTCTCGGCATTTTCGGGCGGTCTCCTCGGGGCGGGGGTGAACGGTACGACCTACTCGATTGCAACGTCGACCAACTTTGTTACATCACTCATTGCAGGCTCGGGCATTAGACTCTCGGGTTCAACGGGCGCAGTAACCGTGACGGATGCAATTGGGTATCCATTTGCTGTAACTGGTAACGCAACATCGACACTGACACAGTTCAACGGCGGCCTCACTGCGTATGCGACATCAACCATCGGCTCTGGTGCGCAAACGGGAGGCCTCACAATTTCTGGCGGTGCAACGACGACAGGCAATGCGTACTTCGCAGGCAACGTTGGCATTGGTACAACATCGCCGTCTCAATCACTCTCTGTTGCAAGCAATGCATACTTTGCAGGAAGTGCGGGATTTGGCATTAGCACTCCTGGCGCCATTGGTGTCGGTATCGTCAATTCGGGTACCGCGTTGGTTGTGGCAGGCGCTGCGGCTGGTAACGCCACAGGTATATTCCAAATTAACGGCGGCTATTCAAATTCTGTTGGGTTGCGTTTCTCACAAAACTCTGCAACCGACGCATCAATAATTAACAACCAAGCGTCAGACGGAACTATCGCAATTCAAACAAACTCACAAAATGCACTCTACATAAATAGCAGCCAACAGATAGGCATCGGTACAACCTCTCCATCGCAGATTCTTTCACTGCAGGGCAGTGAATATGTTAGCGGCACATCATTCTTTGGCGGCGCTATCACTGCGACATCAACATTTACTCTTTCTGGCCTTGCAACGTTCAACGGCGGGGCAGCGCTTGCGGGGCAGAGCATCACGGGCGGCGGCCTTATCCAATCGAACAACACGAGCGGTTATCAATTTGGTTCGGGCGCACCGTCGGCTTCCGTCCCAACCCTTATCCCGAACCGATCGACGACGAACGCAGGTATCGGCGCCGATACTGCAGGCGATGTCTCTATCATCACCAACAACGGCGGTGGTACGACAGAAATGCTCCGCGTCGGAGCGACGGCCTCGGTGTTCCTTAACGGCAACGTCGGCATTGGCTCAGCAGCAACGACTCCTCAGGCGCAGCTTGAATCGCGCAACGACGGAAGTGCGATGCAGGACCTTATCAATGTGCGCAACAACAATACGACACCAAACGGTACGTTAGGATCCCGCATCGGCTTTGGCGTATACAGAAACGTTGATGCGTCGGCGCTGGGTGCTTCTATCGACGCGATCAATACAAGCGGCACCGCAAACGGCAATAACTCACAGGGCGCTACACTCGTCTTCAATACCACCGCTGAAGGAAGCCAGGGCCTCCAGCAGCGTATGACGATTTTAAATACAGGCAACGTTGGCATCGGCACCTCGACTCCCTACGCAGGGCTTTCTGTATGGGGGACTGCATCAGGTAAGCTTGCAGAATTTGTAACATCAGCATCATCATCGGCACTTTCTATTTCGGCAACTGGGTTTGGCACCACAACTGTGACGGGCTTTGCGGTAAACGGCTCAGCAACATCGACATCAAACGTCGGCTTTAACCTCACTGCTGGCTGCTTCGCAATCAACGGTTCGTGCATTGGTTCGGGTTCGGGCGCATCACTTACTGCCGCAAACACATGGACGCAGTTGCAAACATTTAGTGCAGCATTTTTGTCTCTCGCGTCGTCGACCATTGGCAACAGCAACCAGAACGGCGGCCTCACCATCAACGGTGGCGCAACAACCACGGGCAGTGCATACATTTCAGGCAGCTTGAGGATTGGTACACAAGCCTCTGGCTCGCAACTTGGAAACAACAATAACAACACGGCAGACTCTGGCGGTACGGGTCAAGGCACGACTGCATTGAACTGGAATCAAAACTCTGCAGGGTATGTTGGTCTTTTCTACAATGCAGACACTACCGCAAACGGCAACGGCCTTATTGTTAAAGGTGCAGCAAATAGCACTAACTCGCTTCTCTCTGTCGATTTCGGTACTACGCAAGGAACTGCCGGCACATCGCTCTTTAAAGTATTTGGTAACGGCAACGTTGGTGTTGGCACATCGTCACCTGGCACACTACTTTCTATAGGTGGTTCGGGCACCGGTGTTAACTTCATCGACAATGGCACCACAACATTTAGCGGCAAAGGCATAAACTTACAAAACGGCGGCTGCTTTTCTATCCGTGGCACCTGTGTTGGGTCGGGAAGTGGTGCGTCGCTTTCTGTTGCCAACACCTGGACTGCGCTCCAAACATTCCAGAACGCATTTATCTCGCAAGCATCGTCGACAGTCGGTTCGGGCGCACAAGCCGGCGGCCTTACCATTTCAGGCGGTGCAACAACCACCGGCAATGCGTACTTTGTGGGTAACGTTGGTGTCGGTACAAACAACCCGCAAGAGGCCATGCATGTAAAAGCATCAAGCGGTACGGTACGCAGCTTGCTTGAAAACACATCGCCAACAGGGTTTGCCGAGTTCCAAGAGAAGAGCGACACCGGCGACTTCCGCATGGGTATCAGCGGCTCATCAGGTACGCCGTTTGGCTCGAGCGGAATGGCCGGCTACTTCGACGTGGTCTCCAACGTACCGATGCTCTTTGGTACGAACAATCAGATCCGCATGACGGTAACTAACGATGGTCTTATAGGCCTCGGCACCATGACGCCGGGTTCATTTGGTAGCGGATTCACAAACAGACTTGATGTTTCTGGAACGGGAGGTGCCGTCGCTGCGTCTGTGGGCCCGACAGACGACAATGTTGGCGTCTTTAACCTCCGTTCTAACAATAAATTCTGGCAGTTCACAACACGCACAAGTGCGGAATCAAACCGCTTTGGGTTGTATTACAACAACGGCTCAACATATACGAATGAACTATTGAGCATCGCAACGAGCGGCAACGTTGGTATCGGCACGACAACATCAAACTGGAACTTGCAGGTTGCAGGTACACGCCCGACATTTGCACTCTCAGATACATCAGCTGGTACAAACCTCAAACATTGGCTCTTCTCATCGATGGGAGGCAACCTCTACATCGGCACATCGACCGATGCGTATGCAACATCAAGCCCAGCGTCGTTGGCGTTGTTGGGTAACGGAAACGTCGGTATCGGTACCTCGACGCCGTGGGCAGACTTCACCGTCCAAGGCAGCGACAACGTCAACCAAATCTTTGACGTTACAACAGTTGCTGGCGCATCGGCGATGCATATTACAGCGGCAGGTAAAGTCGGCCTCGGCACTACCACATCACAGTGGAACTTGCAGGTTGCTGGTACGCGCCCTGTCTTTGCGTTGTCTGACTCATCTGCTGGCGCAAACAGCAAACACTGGTTGTTCTCAAGCCAGGGCGGCAACCTCTACATCGGCACATCGACTGATGCATATGCGACATCGTCGCCTTCGAGCCTTTCGTTCTTGAACAACGGCCGCATTGGTATCGGTACTTCATCGCCAACATCGCTCTTGTCTGTCGCGGGCAATACCTACTTCGGTTCAGGTACCGCATCAACGATGACCATCCATTCCGGTATCATCAACCACTTTATCCAGTCGACAACGACGATCCCAGGAACAGGTGTTGGTGCGTGGACAATTGCCTCATCGACAGCTGTGGGAGCAAACCCAATTTTGAGTATTAACAGTGCTGGCGGCGCAACAACAACCATCAGCTTCTTTGGTGCAACCACCACAGGTCTTACTGGCGGTGTTGGTACGCCCGTGAACGCCAGCTATCAAAACGGCCTTATCATCGGCAACGGTAAAGTGCTTTCAAGCGTTACGATTGCAAAAGGCAGCCTCTGTGTTTCAGGCGCTGGCTGGTGTACGGCATCTTCGACAGGCGGTTTCGGCGGCTCTGTCACTGCCCGCAACTACATCACCACTGCAACGGTCGACGTCGCTGAAATGTTCCCGTCCGATATACCGCTTGATGCGGGTGACATCGTTGCAATTTCATCGACAACGGCAGCAACATCAACGCTGACACGCGCAACACCTGCTATGAGCTCCACGCTTGTAGGTATTGTCTCAACCGACCCAGGTCTTATCTTGGGTAACGATGGCACGGCAGGGAAGTATGCAATCGCGCTCGCGGGCCGCGTACCGGTGCATGTGACGCTCGAGGGTGGCCCTATCGCGCAAGGCGACCGCATCACGCTTTCGACCACGACGCCGGGCTTTGGTATGAAGGCGGGGGCAAATGACCCAACTGTCGGCATTGCGCTCGAGCCGTTTACTTCAGCGTCCACAGGAAATAGCATCTTGGCCTTTGTTCAACTTCAAAACCCGCTCGACACGAAGTCGCTGGGCTTGGTGCAGCATGCAGCACAGATGTTTGATTCAATTGGTGCCGCCCTTGGCGAATTGGCAGACGAGCTCTTTACGACAACAACACAAGCAACCAAATTTATCGCAGGCGAAATTGTTGCAAAAACGGCCGTCGTAGGAAAATTGTTTACACAGCATCTCTTTGCACAGCAGGCAGACGTCGGTACTGCTGATGCGCCTGCAGGCATTACACTCTACGACACCGCAACGCATGCGCCGTACTGCCTCACAATTACCAACGGCGCTCCGACTGCAGCGCCAGGCGTCTGCGGAAGTGCGCCAACACCGGCACCTGCATCAAACCCAGCACCTGCTCCGGATGCACCATCTACAGATAGTTCGACGTCAACAGATTCGGCTACTTCGACCGATAGCGGCTCGGGCAACTAAATAGCGTTGTATACAGTAGCCGAGAGGCTCTGGAGCACCCCGACCAAGTCATTAAAATTCGTACCCTCCGTCATCACACATATAAGGTACGGGTGCGGGTCTTTATATACGATGCCGCAGTCATGGAGTTCGCGCGTGACGATGGTACCGTTTGCGCCCTCCACTTGGCGCTCGCCAAATTTATGCGCGACAAGAACATCGCTCGGGATTGGCTGTGCGATGCCTGGGAAAGCCGTATGCGTCATCATTTCGAGCACTGCCTCTGATTGGTCGTGATCGAGATATGCAGCGTTGTAGAGCATACGCAAAATACCGCCGTAGCTTTTTGCTGACACATAATCTACCGAGCCGCCGCCTGCTGGAATTTTGACACCAAGGTCGATGAAGGTTTGATCAAGAATATCTTTGTTGATGTGGTTGCCGAGCAGGTCAGCCGCATTATTATCTGAGTCGATGATCATGTGGTGGATCAATTCGTCTACCGTGTACGTCTTTCCAACGACAAGCGGGTCTGCCGGTTTAAAATCTTGCGTGTCAGTATAGTCTGCCGACTGTAATTGAAGTTGCGACGAGAGGATGCTCGGGTCGAGGCCGCTAATTTTGTAATACGCCATCATGAGCGGCAGCTTCATAAGCGATGCAGGTGCATAGACATCATTTTCGTTAGCGCCTGCCCATTGTTGGCTTGTAAGGTCGCGGACGAATATAGAAACACGTTTTGCTTTGCCTTCGCGCACATACAATGCTGCGGCTGAGTCGAGCGTTGCGTCGAGTGCGTGCATACGCTCTGTGTTATCGTCGAGCGTTATGCAATCGAGCGAGCGGCTAATCAATGGGTATTGGTCGCGACATGTATCGCGGTCGCGTTTTGCAACAACGTATGCACGCGTGCCTGTTGCTACATAGATAAAGAAGAGAATGCCTGCACCAGCAACAAAACCAACAAGAATGTATGGCCACTGATGCTTGGTGTTGAGTAAAAACTGCTTCATTGGTTTTCAATATACTATACTGTGTGTATGCGAGGTCTGCTCTCTGGAATTTTTTCAACACTACTCGTTCTATATATATGTGTCACTGCAGCGCCAGTGCAGGCGGATGTAGCATCTACCCACTACAAAATTTTAGGGCCAACGATAAGCCCTGGCGGCACCGGGTCGTCCGCGAGCTATAAACTCTCAGGCACAGAAGGCGAAGTGGCGCATAACGGCGGCTCGTCGGCGAGTTATAAATTACAACTTGGCTTCTTCTCATTTCCAGTGGTGACGGCGCCGGTGCTGTCGGTGCAGACAGGGAACGCCAGTGGCCGCGCGGATTTGAGTTGGTCTGCAGCCATTCCGTATCTTGGCTATACCGTCTCTTCATATAACGTTGGCTACGCCACAGCATCGGGCGGCCCATACACATTTGTATCTGCAGGCAATGTGCTGACATACAACGTATCGTCGCTTACAAATGGTACGCCATATTACTTTGTTGTCACGGCGCTTGATAATACAAACATTACTATCGCGACGTCGAGCGAAGTAACCGCCACACCTGTAGCGCCATCGCTCACCTTTGTTGTGGATTCTGGTTCGCAGTCGCTGCCGACGTTTACGCCAGGTTCGCTCACTGCAACATCAAGTATCCTCACGGTGAAGACAACGAACCCCACAGGTTTTGTTACAACACTTTCTCGCGCAACGGTTTCAGGAACGCTGGCATTAAATACAGACAGTTCCGTCGTTATTCCAGACAAAACAGACTGGACCGCGCCAGCAGCAACAACAACAAGCGGCCCGACAACGGCATCGACAACGCAACCACTGACACTGCAGTTCCGCCTGTGGAAGGCAATGACCGATACGCCAAACTATTCGACTGCATGGTGGGGCGCAGACGATACATCGTCTGGCGCGCTCTTTGCAGGCATCCCGTCAACAACGCAGTCGATAGCGAACCGCTCGACATCGGCACTTTCGACAACCACATTGCGCGTGTTGTATGACTTGAACGTGCCCGTAACGCAAAAGACAGGTACGTATACTGGCAGTGTTGTGTATTCGGTGACAGCGAATCCGTGATCTATATATAGAGGAGTGATGGATGGGGATAACGATAATAACCACTTGAGAAACCGTACGCTATACTTGTAAACGACAGGGAATTGAATTTTCAATGAACAACTCTTCATTTTCTTTTGTATACGCCCGCCAGATCGACATCGTCGATTTTACGAAGTCGCTCATCATTACAACCACGCTATTTATGGGCGTGATCCTTGCTATGCAGGCCTATGCAGCAACAGTGACGCTTTCTGTTATCGTGAACACCTCGCTTACCTTCAACACTGCAACCGATAACTTCACCACTATCCAGCCAGGTACCGCAGTGTACGCAACAACGACGCTTTCGGTGCTGACGAACGACACAGCAGGATGGAACATTACGCTTTCGGGCGATCAAAAGAACAGCCAGCCGCAAAACAACCTCCAGTTGAACGGCGCAACGTCAACGCAGATCTCCGACCAGACTGAATGGGTGCCCGCTGCGGCAACGTCAAGCGCTGGCAATGCTGTGCGCATTAGCTCGCTTGTAAACTCAGGCAATGTGCTCGCGTTTCGTGTGATGTCTGCATCATCGACCAACGGCGCACCATTTTTGGCAACGTCGTGGTGGGGAACAGCCGATAACTATACCGACAATGCAAACACGCTCTGGGCCGGTATCCCGTCGTCAACAGTGCAGCGACGTGTCGGTAATGCAGGCTCGGGTTCGTACAGCTCAACGGCGCACTTAAACACTGTGCTTTACTACTTGAACGTTTCAGCGTCGCAGCCAACTGGTACGTACAACGCACCTATTACCTATACCGCCACGGGCAACTAGCATATGGCAGCGAAACGATTTGCATACCTGACAGCTGCCGGGGTAGCGACAGCACTTTTTGCGTTCTCGGCTCTCCCCGCATTTGCTTCAACAGGTCTTTCTATCCAGCCAGTTAAGATCGACCAGACAATCAACCCAGGCGATGTGCTTGATGGCAGTATTTTGCTTGGCAATGCGAGCGATGGCCCGGTTGATGTCGAAGTGAGCCTCCAAGACTTTGTGCCAACAGCGGGTGCCGATGGTATCCAGTTTATTGGCCGTACCGAAGGCGTTACCAGCGTTATCGACTGGATCCATGTTGATACGAAAAATACTTTTTCGCTCAAACAGGGCGAGCAGATTAGCCTTCCGTACACCATCACTGCACCACTAAATGCTGAACCAGGCAGCCACTTAGGCGTCATTCTTTTTAAAGCAACGCCAAAAAATGCGCCGTCAGGCAGCATTAAAGTCGGTACACAAGTGGGTACGCTTGTGATGGTCGCAATCCCGGGCAACCATTTGGAAAAAGGAACCATTCTCGACTTTATGGTGCCGATGTTTTCGCAGAAGGGCCCTATACCGTTTGATATCAAATTCCAAAATACTGGCACCGTACACTTCGAACCAAAAGGCACCATCATCATCCGCAATATGTTTGGCCAAAAAGCGGGCGAGGTGCCTGTCACGGGCCAGGTTGCACTGCCAACAAGCGTAAAAGAATTAAAGTTCTCATGGGACCCGGGCACATTTGCGCTCGGGCGCTACACTGCGTCGGCAACCATTTATGATGGCGAAGGCGACGCACTTACATCTAAAGAAGTGTCGTTTTGGATCGTACCTATCTGGTACATACTCGGCTTCCTCGTTGTCCTTGTCCTTATCTACATGATCTTGCGCTACATCAAGCGCCACGTCCGCCTGACCTTGCAGTAAAATACACTCATGCAAACGATACGTGTCGGCGTCGCAGTCGTCCTTGGCGCGCTGGTCGTATGCGCAACTATTGCTGCCTTTCGTACGCTGATACATGCGGGTGGTATTACGCCTACGCATTTGTTGGGCGCAACCGACACGCTTGCTATCTATGTCGACAATACTAGTTGCCCTGCTCCTGCGGGCCAGTCGTGCCAGACCAGCGCTAACATCTGCGGGCAGGTAAACACAGGCGTTATTTTGTGCGATGGCGTATGTTCGGCGACAACAGCGCCTCCAGATTCACAATGTGTCGACAACAACCCGCCACCACCTAACACGGGCGGTGGAGGTGGTGGCGGGGGTGGGGGCGGAGGAGGTGGTGGAGGCGGCGGCCTCGCACTTGCGACCCCTACACCTGCGCCTCCGCCAGCATCGCAAAGTTGTACCGATCGAAAGAAAATTGGTGACTTTAACTGCAGCCAAAAAGTCGACCTCGGGGACTTTAGCATCTTGGCGTATTGGTTTAAACGTCCGCTTACCGACGCTGCAATCGCAGAGGGCGTCGACTTGAATCATGATGGGAAAGTGACCCTCGCCGACTTCAGCATACTCGCGTATTATTGGGGTAAGTAATATGCGCGCACGAATGTTTATAGCGTCGCTTCTTGTCCTTGTGCCGACGGCTACGCACGCGGCAACGTTGTCTGTGGCGCCAAAAGAAGTACACCTGACAGCTGGCGACACCGCATCATTTACTATCGTGCTTGAATCGGCCAACGAAATAAATACCGTGGGTACTGCGGTGCACGTGCCTTCGGGGCTTTCGTTTGTGTCGGCAGAAGCAGGGAGTGTTATTGGCCAATGGGTAGAGCCAGCGGCATATAACGATGCGGATCATGAGGTTGAATTTTCGGGCATAATGCCCGACGGCTGGCGCGGCAAACAAACACTAATAACGCTGCGTTTTAAAGCGACACAAAATGGTGCGTATACACTCCAGTTTGACGCGGATAAAACAGAGCTCTACAAAAATGATGGCAACGCAACGCCTGAACCTGTCACCTTTGGTACCATTGCGCGCTCGATACCAAGCCCTGCGCTTATGGAAGCGTTGCTGATCGTATTGGCGTTACTCTTCTTCTGGTTTATTAAGCGCCACCTTCGAGTGCAATTTATATAATTGTAATTTTTTATGAAACGATTTTTTGGGATAACGTCTCTTCTTATCGCGCTTGCGCTACCGTCGCTTTCGCATGCAGCAACGCTTACCTTTGGCGGCGTCTCGAGTGCCGCCGTGGGGCAAACGATCAGCGTGCCGCTCTTGTTGTCTACCGCAGGCGCTGAGAGTGCAAACGCAGTGTCGGCGACGGTCGAATATTCGCGCGACATGCTCACGCTCGTTTCAATTTCGAAATCAGGCAGCATTATCTCGCTGTGGCCGCAGGAGCCTTCCACAGCTGCGGGGCGCGGAGACATGGAGGGCGTCATTTTAAACCCAGGCTGGAGTGGCACGGGCGGTGTTGTGGCAACGCTTGTCTTCCAAGTAAAGGCAGCTGGCAAAGCAACCATTGCGTTTAGTGATGCAGATGTCTTGGCAAACGATGGCAGCGGAACATCTATTCTAAAATCCTCATCTCCAAAGACACTTACTATTACTGATGCATCCTCGGAACCTGCGCCAGTACCTACTCCTACACCAACACCTGTGCAAACAAATACGCTGCCGCCGGTGCATATCAGGTCGTCGTCGCATCCAGACCAAACCGCATGGTATGAGGAACACCACGTTGTGTTCGACTGGACCAACGCGCAAGGCATTAGCGCCGTCCGCATTGGCTATGACAAAGAAGAAAATGGCGTGGGCACCGTCGTCTACAGTCCTGCCATCTCGCATAAAGAAGTCGACCTCGACGATGGTGTGTGGTACTTCCATGTACAAGAAAAACAAAACGGCGCGTGGGGCGCTATCGCGACATACACGATACATATAGGCCAAGCGCCTGCGGTCGCAACAACGACAGAACCTGTGGCAACGACAACGGAGCCTGCTCCTGCCCCAACGCAATCTTTTATCGGAGAGCTCATTGAATCTCTACAACATCACCGCGTAGCTATACTTACAGGTCTTGCACTTATCCTAGCGTTTATCCTGGGATGGATTTCGGCTCATCTGGAGATACATTGGCGGAAACGTCGTTCAAAACGATGAAATATTCTCGGTACATTATCGCTTTGTGCACCCTCGCGCTCGTCGCGTACGCACTTATTCATTACTATATGGGGCAGCACAAACAAGGCCCGAATGTAAACACGAACTTGCCTATGGAAACTATCTCAATTGGAACCAACACACTGCATGTCGAAGTAGCGTCGACGGATGCAGAGCGCGAACAGGGGCTGTCGGGTCGCACATCGTTGGCCAAAGGAAGCGGTATGTTGTTTGTGTTTGAACCTTCGCGCGTCGTCGGCTTTTGGATGAAGGATATGAACTTTGACCTCGATATGATCTTCGCGAGCGACGACGGAACGATAGTAAAAATCGATAGAGATGTACTTGCATCAAGCTACCCCGAAGTATTTCCGTCAGACATGGCCGTGCGCTATGTGCTCGAAGTCCCTCGTGGCTATGCAGCACAGGCAGGCCTTGCCGTAGGGCAGAAAATTGTGGTACAATAATTGGAGCGCGTTGAGTAACAGCTCTTCGTTTTTTAACGAGGGGAGGAAAGTCCGAACATTCTCCTACATGTTTGTAGGATAAAAGGGTAGTGGGTAACGCCCATCATATGCTGTTTGCGGGCATAAGAGGTGCGAACAGAAACGACCCGGTTAAGTCCGGCTGAAACGGCAAAATCCTTACCTGTATGCAAGGCCGTGCTCTGTGCAAACAGAGAGTGCCGCTCGAGCTCGCACGTAAGTGCGGGCCCAGATAAATTGTTATTCACGACAGAATTCGGCTTACAGACGCGCGCGCAAAACTGTGGACGCCCCGCTTACAAGCGGGGCGTTCGCTCGTTATACTGATGAGTATATGCATCGACTACCTCTCATCACATGGGCGCGCTATATATTTGTAGCTGGATTATTTATTGCATTAGTGGGCTTGATTCCGTCTGCGTGGTTTCCATTGCAGTTGGGCAAGCTCGCGTTATTTGCCGTCTTGGCATTTGTGGCGGGCGCATTCTTTTTTGTAGGTGGCGGGGGCGGGGGTATCGCTGGTAAACGAGGTACGTTTCTTTCCTTTGCCGTGCTCGCGCTGCCGTTTGGGTACCTCCTTTCGTACGTATTCTCGACAGATAAGAGTGTGGCGCTCTTGGGCTACTCTCTCGAGGCCGACACGGTCGCGTTTGTGACCCTAGGGTGTCTTGCGTTCCTCCTTGGTTCTTTTCTCTTCCGCCGCAGCCCATCGGTGCGCCTCCTCCTTTCATCTATCCTTGGCGCTGCTGGCATAGCGCTTGTCTTCCAAATCATTAGCATTCTGTTTGGGACGCATGTTCTCTCGCAACTCTTTGCCGACCCATCAACAAACCTTGTTGGTAAATGGAATGATCTTGGCCTTCTTGCCGGCTTAGCGCTTATGCTGCTCACCATTCCGTTGGCCTCAGGCACGCTCACGCCTGTGCGCCGCATTGCTGCAGCACTGGCATCGATTGTGCTTGTTGTATTTTTAGCGCTTGTACAGTTTGCACTCGTGTGGGGCCTGTTGCTCGCATTCTTCTGTGTGCTTGCGCTTATGATGTATCTTTCGACAGAAGGTGAGTCGCGCCCAATCCCGTGGCTCCCAATCGCAGGCGCTGTCATCAGCGTGCTCTTGTTGGTGTGGGGTGCTGTTGTGCAAGGCGGGCTTACAAAAGTATTTCCTGTGTCGTCTTTGGAAGTGCGCCCGGCAATTTCCACCACGCTTGATATCACTCGCGCATCACACGGCAGCTCAATTGAGCGCTTCCTCGTGGGTTCTGGGCCCAATACATTTGGCAGTCAGTGGTCGCTCTACCGTCCACAAGAAGTAAACCTATCGCAATTCTGGAACCTGGACTTTAACGTTGGCTACAGCACGCTCGCCACTGCGCTCGCAACCGTTGGCCTCCTTGGCGCATTGCTCTGGCTTCTGCCGCTTGTCCTCGTTCTTCTTGGTCTTGTCCGTGCCATTCGTACTCCATCGCCTGTAGCAGAAGATATGATCCTTGCACTTTCTACAGGCTTTGGCGCTGCGTATTTGTGGATCTCGACCTTCTTCTATGTTCCGAGCCAAAATATGCTTTTGCTCGCATTTGTTTTGTCGGGTGCCGCGTTTGCATTCTCTATGCGCGGAGAAGCGTCTGCGCCGGATGTTCAGCAGACATCACATCGCATGCCGCGGCTTCTCTATATCGCGCTGTGGTGCCTGGTTGTCGTGCTGCTTGGCGTCATTGCATGGGCAGGCGGCCGCCGCTTCATGGCCGAGATGTATACCAACAAGGGCTTGGCAGCGCTTGGAGCGGGTGATGTGCCAGGAGCGCTGACGTCGGCGAACATGGCACTGTCGACGGAGCGCACAGGCGACGCATTGCAGTTTGCATCGGTCGCAGGACTTGCACAGATGCAGACACTCATTAACGCAACATCGACCCCGTCTACACAAACGCAACAAGTATTTGCACAAACGGCACAAACGACTATTTCAATCGGGCAAGAGGCAGTCTTGAAGAACCCGTCTGATTACCGTGCATACACACTGCTTGCTAATGTCTACAGCTTGCTTGCA
The DNA here is from genome assembly GCA_029288895.1 of Candidatus Adlerbacteria bacterium. Classification (GTDB taxonomy): domain Bacteria; phylum Patescibacteriota; class Minisyncoccia; order Phycocordibacterales; family SBAW01; genus GWA1-54-10. Next base: position 254,821 of record JARIGK010000004.1, read on the forward strand.
TCTGTTGGCGTCGATGGCGCATACGATACGGCAAAGAAGTTCTACGCAAACGCTTCGGCACACAACCCGAGCAACCCGGCACTACCGCTGGCGCTCGCACGGCTCGAAGCAGCTCATGGCAATGAAGCTGCAACCACGGCAGCGCTCCAACAATCGCTCCAGTTAAAGAACGATTACACAGACGCGATCCTCTTTGTGGTGCAGCTTGATGTTGCGAAAAAAGATATCCCGAATGCAATTATTGCGGCAAAAGCTGCGGTGCAAAGTGCGCCCGGTGTGCCGTCAATTTGGTTTGAGTTGGGCCTTCTGTTTTACTCAAACAACGACATGAAGGATGCTGCACTTGCACTCGAACAAGCGGTGGCACTCGAGCCAAACTACGCAAATGCAAAATACTTCCTGGGCCTCTCGTACGCGAACGTAAACCGCACCGCAGATGCAATCAAGCAGTTTAAAGACTTGGCTGCGACGAACCCCGACAATCAAGAAGTACAACTTATCCTTTCGAACTTGGAGGCCGGCAAAAAACCGTTTGATGGGGCTACTCCGCCCGTCACTAAAAACCCAGAGGATAGGCAGTCAGCGCCTATTGGCCAATAATAGTAAGATAGGGTAATGGCGCGATTCTGGTCGGTATTTGGCAAAGAAGTGAGGGGTATGCACCAAGCTGCATACCTCCTTGCATTCTTCGCGTTGTGTTCGCAGCTCTTGGCGCTTGTACGCGACAGGTTGCTTGCGGCAAGCTTTGGCGCATCGCATACGCTCGACCTCTATTATGCTGCGTTCCGCATTCCAGATTTTCTTTTTGCGACGGTAGCCTCGCTCTTGTCACTCTATGCTTTATTGCCGGTCCTCACCCGGCTGGAACGCGAACACAAAGGCCTGGTTGTATCGTTCCTTGAGCAATCGCTCGTCGTGTTCTTTACAACGATGGGTGCAATCTCGTTTGTTGCGTTTATATTCGCACCGGAACTTGTGCCGCTTGTCACACCAGGTATCCATGATCCGCAGTTGATACTCTTGGCGCGCATCTTATTGCTCCAACCGATCCTCCTTGGAGCGTCTAATATCGTGGGTGCGCTCACGCAATTGCGCCACCGTTTCTTTTTGTACTCAATCTCGCCGCTGCTCTACAACCTTGGCATCATCATTGGTGTACTCGCACTCTACCCACGTATGGGCGTGGCAGGCCTTGGTTGGGGCGTGGTGCTTGGCGCATTCTTGCACTTCGCAATTCAAGTTCCATTCTTTGGTATTGAACATTCAAACAAACGCTTGCCAAGCAAAACATTTTTCAAAGAGCTTGCCGCAGTGCTGGGGCTGTCTGTGCCGCGCACGCTAGGGCTCGCCGCAACGCAGATCTCACTCTTGGCGCTCGTTGCAATTGCGTCGTTTTTGGTGCCCGGCTCTATCTCTGTGTTTATGTTTGCGTACAACTTGCAGGCGGTGCCGCTTACTATCATCGGCGTGTCATATTCTGTCGCGGCATTCCCAACTTTGGCGCGCCTCCATGCCGCGGGGGACCATGGCGAGTTTGTACGCTATATCGAAACAGCGCTGCGCCACATTTTCTTCTGGTGCATCCCGGCAACTATTTTTGTGATTGTGCTGCGTGCGCAGCTTGTGCGCGTCATTTTAGGGGCAGGCGCTTTCGATTGGGGTGCAACACGCCTCACGGCCGCAGCCTTGGCGCTCTTTATTCTGTCGCTTGCGGCGCAGTCCATAACCTTGCTTATTGCGCGCGCATACTATGCCGCGGGCAATACAAAAAAGCCCCTGTACTTCGGCCTCGCCGATATCTCTGTTTCAATCGTGAGCGCGATATTCTTTTTAGCGCTCTTCCATGCAAACCCGTTTGTGCGCGCATTTCTTGAATCATTGCTACGCGTGGGCGACGTGCCAGGCACTATTGTATTGATGCTGGCACTCGCATACTGCTGTGGCGCGGTCGCAGAGTTTGTTATTGGGCTTGTCTTTTTCCTCCACGATTTCCGTATCCCGCGTTTGGCCATTTTTGAACTTATCTTCCAGAGTTTTTCTGCATCAGTTATCGGCGCCGGTGTGTCGTATTTGTTTTTAAACTACACAGGTATTGCGGGTACGATAAATAAAACAAGCATTTTGATAGGGCAGGGCGCGACTGCAGGTGTGCTTGGGCTCCTTGTTACGGCGGGGATCTTGGCACTCCTTAAAAATAGAGAGTTAGCTGAGGCAGTATCGGCATTTAAACGCCGCTTCCGCGACACGCCTAAGGTCGCGCTCGAGACCACCGATATCTCGTCTTAAAGGCATGAAAATGCTAGACTCGTGGTTGTGAATCATATCCGCAACTTCAGCATCATAGCCCATATCGACCACGGCAAATCCACGTTGGCGGATCGCTTTTTGGAGGTCACCAACACGATAGAAAAGCGCAAAATGCGCGACCAGGTTTTGGACTCGATGGATCTGGAACGCGAGCGCGGCATCACCATCAAAATGCAGCCGGTGCGTATGCGCTACAGCAAAGGTGGCCAGGAATACTTGCTGCACTTGATAGACACCCCAGGCCACATCGACTTTTCGTACGAAGTGTCACGCGCACTCACAGCCGTTGAGGGTGCGATTTTGCTTGTCGACGCAACACAAGGTGTCCAGGCCCAGACGCTCACAACGCTCCGCACTGCGCAAGAATTGGGGCTCGTCATTATCCCGGCCATCTCTAAAGTTGATTCGCCTTTGGCCAATGTCGAAGACGTCCGTGCCCAGGTTGCGGCTTTGCTTGATGTTACGCCAGAATCAGTCCTTACATGTTCTGGCCGCACCGGGCAGGGAGTCCCGGAACTTTTGGACGCTATCATCGAACGCGTTCCTCCGCCCAGAGAATCAACAGAAAAAGCAACGCGTGGCTTGGTGTTCGACTTTCAATATTCCGACCATCAGGGTGTGATTGTGTATTTGCGTGTCTTTGATGGGCAAATCAAAAAGGGCGACGCGCTCGAGTTTGCTGCAACGGGCCGAAAATTTAACGCACTCGAAGTTGGTAGTTTCTCACCAAAGCCAACGCCGCTGGTAGAGGGCTTGAGCGAAGGCACCATTGGCTACATCGTCACCGGCATCAAAGAGCCAGGCTTAGCGCGCGTCGGCGACACCGTGCGTGCTCAAAACTCCAAAGCAGCACCGCTGTCGGGCTATGCCGAGCCAAAGGCCGTCGTATGGGCATCTGTATACCCAGAAAGCCAAGATGACTTTACGGCACTGCGCCAGGCGCTTGGCCGCCTGCGTCTCTCTGATTCGTCACTTTCGTTTGAAGAAGAATCGTCGGGTATGCTTGGCCGCGGCTTCCGTTGCGGCTTGCTTGGCATGCTCCACTTGGAAATCGTCACTGAGCGCTTGCGCCGCGAAGCGAACTTGTCGCTTGTCGTGACAACGCCCACCATTACCTACGAAGTAGAGACCCGCGACGGCAAACGCCATACGGTTTACTCGCCATCACAATTCCCAGAGTATGGCGATATTGCACAGGTGTGGGAGCCGTTTGTGTCGGCAGAAATTATTTTGCCAGCCGAATATATGGGCCAACTTGTCACATTGTTATTCGAACATGAGGCAGTGGCCGAAAGCACCGAAAACTTTTCAGAATCGCGCGTACGCGTTGTGGTGGTGATGCCGCTGCGCGAATTGATGCGCAACTTTTTTGATAAACTAAAAAGCATCTCGTCGGGCTACGCGTCCATCTCGTACGAAATGCGAGAATTGCGCTTGGCTGATGTGGCGCGCCTCGACATGTACGTCGCAGAAGAAATTGTGCCGGCGTTTTCGCGCATCATTGCAAAACACAGAGCCGACGAAGAAGCGATAGCAGCAGTCGAAAAACTCTACAATATCTTGCCGCGCCAAAACTTTGCTACCAAAATCCAGGCCATGGCGCTTGGGCGTATTGTCTCGTCGCGTACGTTGTCTGCGATGAGCAAGGACGTGACCCAGCACATGTACGGCGGCGACATCACCCGCAAAATGAAGCTCCGCGAAAAGCAAAAGAAAGGTAAAAAACGCGCTATGGAGCGCGGCCGAGTAAACATCCCCGAGGACGTCTTCCTCAAGATGATCAAAAGCGAATAGGATCGCTTATACGAGCAGGGAGAAGTACGACAGGACCATGCTGACGATAACGAGCACGGCCAAGACGGTCGTGAAGATCTGCAGGTTGCGCTGGCGTTTTTTGCGGTCGTTTCCAAACATATAGCTGCTACAATAGCATATATGCGCGAGTTCAAAAAGCGCCGAAGCAGCCGTGCCGGGTTGACCCATTTCTTCCTCCGTTTAGGGGGCGCTTTGTTGTTGCTATGTATTACCTTGGGCGCTGTAAAAGCCGCGTGGGATATGTACGGCCGCCTTGCCATGGCTGCCCAGGGCCAGCAAGAAGCTGCGGCAGAATTGGCCGATATGGAAAAAGAGCATGCGCGCGTCTCGACATCGGTACAGGAGCTTTCGTCCTCGCGAGGGCAGGAGGAGTTGGTACGCGAGCGCTATGGCTTGGTAAAACCAGGCGAAGGGGTGGTGCAGATCGTCCACAACGCACCAACATCCACACCTTCTAATAATGGTGGGGGTGGTTTCTTCGGGCGGCTATTTCACACCCTCTTTTCGTGGTAGAGTTTGTTCGTCTAATTTCGCGGAATTAGTTTAGTGGCAGAACATGTGCTTCCCAAGCATAGGGCGGGAGTTCGATTCTCCCATTCCGCACAGAGAAAACGTTAGAGATACTTTTCGCCGTAGGCACGCATCGCGCGTTCGATAGATTTGAGGCCGCGGCTTTTGGGCGTTGCCTGGTAGCAGTCGGGCCCGTGCGTTACGAGGCCTTGGCTTTCCAATTTTTTGAGCTTTAAGGTGAGGGTGCGGGTCGAGATGCCTGCGAGCGAGCGTTCCAAGTCGCAAAAGCGCTTGGGGCCCTCGAGCAGGTCGCGGATGATAAGCATGGTCCAGGTGTCCGACAGGAGTTCGGCTGTTTTTTGGACGGGGCAGGGGGCCGCGGTTTTCATATCCCCAGTGTATCACTATTCGAGTACTTTACAAAGTAAAGTACTAGCTGATAGACTGTATCCATATAATTAATCTTTCATAGATATGCAGTACGACATGCTCGCCAGTGACGATGTTCTCAACGCTACAGTCGAAGCCTTGAAGGCGCGAAACTTTACTCCTGTGGTAGTTAACACTAAAGAAGAAGCCCTTGAGCATATTAAGAGCCTCATTCCGCAAGGCGCCTCCGTTATGAATGGCTCGTCGACTACGCTCCAGCAACTGGGCTTCGTCGATTACCTCAAAGGTGGGGCACATGGCTGGAATAACCTCCACGAAGCAATCGTAAAGGAAGAGGATACTGCAAAGCAGGGCGAGCTCCGCCGCCAGGCACTTCTGTCCGACTATTACTTGGGCAGCGTCCATGCCTTGTCGCAAACTGGCGAGATGATTATTGCCTCTAACTCAGGCAGCCAACTGCCGCATATCGTTTACAGCTCGCCTAACGTTATCTTTGTTGTAGGTACGCAGAAGATCACGCCGTCGCTTGAAGAGGCTTCTAAGCGCTTGCGCGAGTATGTCGTACCGCTCGAGGACGCCCGTATGAAGTCGGTTGGTGCAGCGGGCACCGCGCTCAACAAAGAGTTTATCTTCCACGGCGAGCCGACCTATACTGGCCGCACTATTACCGTGCTTTTGGTCAAAGAACAGCTTGGGTTCTAAATTACAAGAAATGCTATACTAGCCATATATGAAACCAGTCACCATCTACACGACCCCGACCTGCCACTTCTGCAATTTGGCAAAAGAATTTTTTGCAGAAAAGAACGTTCAGTACACCGCCTACGATGTCTCGACAGATGCTGCAAAACGCGAAGAAATGATCAACCTCACGGGCCAGCTTGGCGTGCCAGTCATTGTTATCGACGACAGCATTATGGTTGGCTTTGACCGCGAAAAGGTTGCCGGCAAGCTCGGTATCGAGGCATAGCAAAAACCTCCAATTTGCCGCATACTCAAAACCGACCCATTGGGTCGGTTTTGACTTGCCAATTAACGTTGGCCCCCATAGCTCAATGGATAGAGCAATCCCGTCCTAAGGGAAAGATCCGGGTTCGATTCCTAGTGGGGGCACAAAGCGGGCGTGATACAATTTTCTGCATGGATACAGACATCGAAGAGCTAAGAGATTTGCTTAAGAAAAATATTGCACTTACAGAAGAGACGTATCGCATTGTGCAGAGCATGCGGAGTGCGGCGCGATGGTCGCGATTCTTCTCGCTTTTGTGGTGGGCAATTGTGTTGGCGGTCTCGGGTGCAACGTACTACTACTGGTTGCAACCGTATGTCGAAAAAGCACAGCAGGCCTACACAAGCGGCCAAGGCTTTGAGCAACAACTGCAGGATTACGTAAAGCAGTTTGGCGGCGGCCAGCAATAGAAGAGCTATTCCAAAACAGGCCCTTTTTTGTTAGTATCTGCATACGCCTGGGTAGCTCAGTTGGTAGAGCATTTCCCTGAAGAGGAAGGGGTCGCCGGTTCGAGCCCGGCCCCAGGCACCAGATGTAAAAATCGCCCCTGTGGGGCGATTTTTAGTTGGATTTAATTTTGAGTTTTGCTTGGCGGCCTTTGTCGAGCTTGGGGAGTTTGATTGTCAGCAGGCCGTGCTTCTCAGTTGCCTCGGCTTCTTCAATTTCTACTTCCTGGGGGAGTACGATAGTGCGGCTAAACGAGCCCCAGTACAGTTCCTGGAAGAAGAAATCGCCAGCGGTGCCTTCGGTGTGGCGTTCGCGCTTGCCGCGCAAGGTAACCATGTCGCGCGTGATAGAAACGTCCAAGTCTTCTGGGCGGACACCAGCGATCATAGCCTTGATGATGATGTGCGTGGGCGTCTGGTACACGTCGACAGCAAGCTCGCCCTCGGCTTCTACTTCGGGCTCTGCACTATCTTCGACAGCGATATTGAGATGTTTCTCTGCGCGAGTTGCAGGAGTCTTGCCCGCGTAGGAAGAACCTCCGCTTTCGAGGTCTTCGAACGAATAATCTTGGTCAGCGGCGGTACCGCCGGTGAGCCATTCAAAAAGTGATCGTTTTTCTTTCGCCATAAGGATTTTTTATACGTTCTGTCATCAAAAGCGCGGCGACGATACCTATCCAGATACAAAGGAAGATCCAGAAGGTCGCGCTTGCCCCTTGTTGCAGTATAAAAAAGTTAAATAGGGTGTGCAAGGAAATTGCGAGGATAACTCCGCATAACGCGAAGCGTTTTCGCACTGCGGCCGACTTGTGGAACGACAGTGCGAGCGACATACCGATAGTGACAGACGCGAGTGTGTGCAAGAGCGTTGCGCCCATGAAGCGCAAATCTTCTGTTACAAGTGCACGCACGACATCGCCTTGTGCAAGCGGTGTCCACAGAAAGAGTGCATTTTCGAGCGCAGAAAAGCCAAGCGCTGCAGTAACCAAGTAGATGATCGCATCAAGCGGCTCGTCGTACACGGCAAAGCGTAAAGCGACGAAATAGGCGGCACCAAACTTGAGCAGCTCTTCTATAGCCGCCCACGACAGGAAGATAGAAATGCTGTTTGAAAAGAGGCCGGCAGTGTACTGCTCGGCAGGGAGCGCCAACAAGACGCCAAGCATGCCGCCGATAAAAGAAAGGATAATGTAGCGCTTTGGTTCCGGGTGGGCGCGGTCTTCAAGCAGCCAGAAGAAGAGCCAAATAAAAGCAGGGCATACGCCGCCCAAAAATGCGATAAGAAGAACGCCCGGGTTCATTACCTTTCAGTATACCGCCTACTTTGTCGGCCACGCCTCAACCATCAACAGTGATGTGTGCCCTGGAATGCTCGTCCAGATTTCTTCTGTGAGGAATGGCATAAACGGATGAAGGAGTTTGAGGGAGTTCTCGAGGATGTAGTAGAGCGAGGCGCCGTACTCGGGCTTACCTTTGCTTTCTTCCAAAATCTGCGCAGCAAAACGATCCCACACATAGTGGTAGAGCTTTTCTGCAGCCATATAGATGCGGTACTCTTCGATGTCTTTGGTGACATCCGCGGCCATGGCATCAAACTCATCCTTCAACTCCTGTTTAACCTCGCCGGTGTTATCTTGCGAAAGAGTGAAGCGGGTGATATTCCAAATTTTATTTGCGAAGAGTTTATATGCTTTGATCTTTTGCTCGTCAAAACGGATGTCACTGCCAATAGCTGCGCCAATAATAAGCCCCATGCGGAGTGCATCCGCGCCGTACTTCTCAATCATATCGAGCGGGTCGACGCCATTGTTGAGCGATTTGCTGAACTTGCGCCCATCCTTTGCTCGGACTAGGCCATGGATCATAACTTTTTTAAATGGCACTTGCCCCAAGTGGAAGGTGCTCATCAATATCATGCGAGATACCCACAATTGAAGAATCTCGTATGCAGGCGACATAAATGATGTCGGGTGGAAGTTCTTCAAATCAGCAGTTGCCTCGGGCCATCCAAGTGTCGAGAAGGTCCATAGCGCAGACGAGAACCATGTGTCGAGCACATCTGGATCTTGTTCCCATCCGTCGCCTGCTGGCGCTTCGACGCCGCAGTATGTTTCGTCGCCGCGGTACCACACAGGAATGCGGTGGCCAAACCAAATCTGGCGGCTGATACACCAGTCGTGCAAATTATCGATCCAATGGAAGTAGGTATTACGGAAACCTTCTTGTGGCATATCGACAGCGCCGCTTTCAACCGATGCGCGCATCAATTTCTTGAGTGTCGTTTCGCTGCCGTTTTCAATACCTGGGATTTCTGAATGGGGGATCGTGAAGGGTCTGTCGACACCAATAAACCACTGTTCCATGATTTGCGGTTCAACAACGGCACCCGTGCGCTCCGAGATTGCGATGTTGTGGACGTACTCTTCATCGATTTTTACGACCAAGCCTTTTTCTTTGAGCCTCTCGACTATCTTTTCGCGCGCTTCAGCAATCTTTATTCCGGCGAACTCGCCAGCAATGGGGAGGAGTTTGCCGTACTTGTCGATCACTTGTTGCTTCTCGAGCCCGTGGCGCTCGGCAATTTCAAAGTCAATAACAGAGTGCCATGGCGTAATGGTCATAGCGCCTGTGCCGATTTCTGGGTCGGAGGCAGTGTCTTTAATAACCGTCGCAGTAATGGGGCCATTGATCCATTCAAGTTCAATCTTTTGACCATGTTCAAAGTGCGCGTAGCGAGCGTCGTCGGGGTGTACTACGACGTACTTGTCGCCGAACTTTGTTTCGGGGCGTGCCGTGCCGATAACAAACGGGCCGTACTGCAGATAGTAGAATTTGCTCTTCTCCTCTTGATAGACCATCTCATCATCGGAAATTGTCGTCTGGCCCTTCGGGTCCCAGTTGACGATGCGATGGCCGCGGTAAATTAGCCCTGCTTCGTACATGCGTACAAATGCGGTAAACACGGCACGGTCGCGCTTTTCGTCGAGTGTGTATGCGTAGCGCGACCAGTCGAGTGACGCGCCCATTCTGCGCACTTGATTCAAAATCGTGCTCTCGCTTTGCTTGGCAAATTCTTTGACGCGTTTAACTAATTCTTCGCGGCCAATGTCGTGGCGAGTCTTTCCTTCATCTTTTTGGAGATTTTTTTCGACGCGAGCCTGCGTTGCAATAGCGGCAGAGTCGGTGCCCGGAATCCAGAGCGCTTTCTTTCCGCGCATGCGTTGGAAGCGGGTCACGATGTCTTGAAGTGTGTCCTCGTAGGCGTGGCCTAAGTGGAGCGTGCCCGTAACGTTTGGAGGCGGCAGGACAATAGTAAAGGGCTCGGTGCGGTCGCCCGGCAAGTTGTCGGGGTTAAAAAAGCCGCTGTCCTCCCACTTTTTATAGATAGAGGCTTCGGTGTTTTGGGGTTGGTAGGGAGTATTAAACTTCTCTGGGACCTTTTCTGGCATACGCCCAATCGTAGCCTATTTTGGGGCTAAAATCGAGAACCGGTTGGAGTAGGCACGCAGCGGTTCGCGGGCCACGTCATCGATGCCAGAGAGGGCACGGGCGAGCGCGGCTTCGGCGATCATAACGGCGTTGTCGCCCGTAATGGCAAGGTCCGGGAGGCGGATGTCGACGTTTGGGAATTCGTCGCGGATAAACATGACTAGTTTCTCGCGCAAATATTTATTTGCCGCAACACCGCCGCCAATAACAAACGTCTGCGCGTTTGTTTCGTCCAGTGCGCGGCGTGTTTTTGCAATAAAAATGTCGCCCACAGCATCTTCGAACTCACGGGCGAATGCCATCTGCTGTTCGGTGCTCAAATGTTGTATGCCGCCCATGTCGCGCAGCGTATAGAGCACCGCAGTCTTGAGCCCTGAGAACGATACATTCAAATTTTTGTCGTGCAGCATAGGGCGGGGGAGTTTTTTCTCCGACTGCAGGTTTGCTCTGCGCGCTTCTTCTGCCAATTTGGAAATCTGCGGGCCGCCAGGGTATGGGAGGCCGAGCATGCGCGCCACCTTGTCGAACGCTTCGCCCACGGCGTCGTCCTGTGTCTCACCGATGACTTCGTAGTTGAACCATTCGCGCATCAGCACATACTCAGTGTGGCCGCCCGATATCAAAAGCCCGAGCACTGGCAGCTGTACATCTTCGAGTTTGCCGTTTTGTACAAGTGACGAGATCAAGTGGCCTTCCATGTGGTTGATTGCCAAGAGCGGAACGTTTTTTTCTTTCGCCAAATTCTCGGCAAACGTAATGCCGGCCCACAGCGCAGGCTCCAGGCCCGGCCCTTGTGTCACGGCAATGGCATCAATCTGCTCATCACTCGCGTCGCGAAGCGCCTGCTCCATAATGACAGGCAAATTCTTTTCGTGTTCGCGCTTGGCGAGGTTTGGGTAGACGCCGCCAAACTCTGCATGCAACTTTGCTTGCGAGTTAAGCGCCGCATTGCCAATTTGGGTAAAGGTAAAACCCTTCTCAGTTTTGACACCTTCTACCAGCGCGACGCCGGTCTCGTCGCAGCTTGTTTCAATCGCTAAAACTTTCATACAAAACCTGTGGTGCGCGATACAGGACTCGAACCTGTGACCCTCCCCACGTCAAGGGGATGCTCTACCAACTGAGCTAACCGCGCGTCCCCAAAACCATACATCAGTTTTGGGTCTTTTTCAACCCATTATGCCTGCTGTGTCGGCATGGGTGCAGGCTGGATGATGCCGAAGATATTACCCTCCGTGTCTTTGTAGTAGCGGAGTTGGCCCACGTTTGGAATGTCCGTTTTATCGCTCTGCGGGACGCCGCCTGCTGCTTCTATCTTCTGCATCGACTCGTCGATATTGGAGACGCCAATAATGCAGGTAAATGCATTTGGGCTTTTGCCGTTTTCGGGAAGCGGCGCATTACGCTTCATCATCCCGCCGTTGATACCGATGTCTTCCATTTTGACGCCTTTAGCCATGTCATCCATGCTTGGGCCAGTCATGATCGTCCGGTAGCCACCATATTCTTCGCCTAATTGCTGGAAGGTCCAGCCAAACGCTGCTTCATAAAACTTCTGCGCGCGGTCCATGTCATCTGCCATAATCTCGAAATGTACAACTCTGTTCATAGTAGTGTTGAGTTACGTAATAATGTGCGCGTTTAGTATACCAAGGTGATATTGAAGAGTTCATGTGGGGTACAGTAGGCCTGGTGCATACTTCCACATCTAGGGGTCGACATTAGTAGTCCGCTAAATCTCGAACAAAATGTATGTGGCAACAATGGGTAACCGCCGTTTTGGGTTTGGTAGCAATTGCGGTGCCGTTTATGGCACTTTCGGCTAGTGCCCTCGCATGGACGCTTATTATAGGCGGGATTGCAACGGCAGTACTCTCGGTCTGGACCGCAATGCGCGAGCAGTCCGCAGAGTACCATCAGCAGACGTTGAGAGAAATACGGCAGACTTAAAGATTGAGCATGGCTCACACCTGCATGAAGCAACACGGCTCACGCCATATACGTGAGCCGTCGTTGTTTGTGTGTATGGCGGAGAGGGAGAGATTCGAACTCTCGATGCAGTTTCCCACATGCCTGATTTCGAGTCAGGTGCCTTCGACCACTCAGCCACCTCTCCGTGTTGTGTTTTCTTGTGACCCTACGGGGAATCGAACCCCGATTAACGGCTTGAAAAGCCGGCGTCCTAACCGTTAGACGATAGGGCCAATCAGCCACATACTATCGTTTTTGTGTCAAAAACGCCAGTATCGCCATGGCAACACCGTGCGGATTGTTCAAGATGCTGACGTGGTTAGTTTCTGGAAGGACTACCAACTGTGAGCCTTTAATGTGGCGGTGGATGTCTTCTGAGATCTCGATTGGGAAGATGCCGTCGTGCTCGCCCGCAATAATAAGCGTCGGTACTGATATGTTGGCTAACATGCTCGCAATGTCGAGCGTAATAAGTTCGCGGCTCAACAGCAAATAACTGCGAAGCGAGTTGTAAAAGATAGTGCGTGCTAACCCAAACGGCTCAAACTCTTTGTGGTGCTTGCCTTCTGGGTAGGTTGAGTGCCAGCCGTGTTTTTTGTACGGCGGTGGGCTCATGAATGCACCGATGTGGATAATACCTAGTGCCAATGTGTGCAGAATTTTTGATGAGAGGTATGCAGGTGGGCGATGCGAGCCTGCGATAAGTACGAGGCCAGAAATTGTGTCGCTGTGGTGCGCGGCATAGCGAGCAGAAAGGATTGCGCCGCCGCTGTGGCCTACGAGCAGAGGCTTCTCTATTTTCTCGGCGTGCATCACGGCAGCGATATCTTCGTCGATACGTTCTGCTTTGTAGTCGCGTACTTTCTTCGGATGGCCGGAGTAACCATGCCCACGTACGTCTATGGAAATAGTTGAGTACCCCTGCGCGTTCAACAGGGTGCGCACATACTGCCAGCCATCCGTGTCGCCACCAATGCCGTGCACTAAGAACAATGTTGGGGATGCCGGAGCAGAACTTCTCCGCGGTTCGTCAGAACCGATCGGAAAGTTTTGCGCAGGCTTGGATACTTCGTAATAAATATCCGTGCCATCAGCACTCTGGATAGTATTCGTCCAGACCTTCATAGGGTTAGCGTGCGCGGAGCCAGTAGTAGATGTCCTCGAGTGCTTTGACGGCATCGCCCGCAGCGATGTTGTTTTGGTGATAGAGCCCGTCCGAGCAGTCGCCGGCAGACCAAATACCTTCGACACTTGTGCGCTGGGTTTTTGCATCGACTTTGATTTTCTTCTGCTCGTTCATGTCGACCAAGCCTTCGACCAAACCCGTCGCCGAGATCATACCGATTTCGACAAAGATACCTGCGGCAGGGAGCTCTGATGTTTCGCCAGTCTTTGTATTTTTGATTGAAATACCTTTTACAAAGTTTTCGCCTTTCACTTCGGTGATCACTGTGTCATTGAGTGCTGTAAAGTTTGGGTGTGCCGAAACAGTTTGCACGGTTGATGCGTCTGCTTTTGAAAAGTCGCTGCTGCGATTCAGGAGCGTGACAGACTTGCAGTAGGCCAACAGTTGCGCTGCGCTTTCAAACCCGGCGTTGCCTGCGCCTACGACCACGACATCTTGGCCGCTAAAAAGCGGGCCATCGCACGATGCACAGTAGGTGAGGCCTTTGTTTTCAAATTGCATGGCGCCCGGCACATCCAATTTGCGGCGCGAGCCACCGGTTGCAATAAGGACAGATTTTGCTTCGATTTTTTCGCCCTTTACATCAAGCGCAAAACCGCCGTCAATTTTAGTGACTTTCTCGGCACGTGCACCCAACTTCAAATCAACCACGTCAGCAGTGTAGGCCTTCAAATGTGCTTCGAGTTGTTTTGCCAAATCGAGGCCAGAAATTTTTTGTGTTCCAATCCAGTTTTGGATCTCGACCGAGTCGGTGCTTTGGCCGCCAACGGTCTCTGCAATAAATACAGTTTTGAGCCTTTTACGTGCAGCGTATACACCCGCGGCGACACCCGCAGGGCCACCACCAACAATAGCTAAGTCGTACATCTAGCTATTTTATCTTAGGACGGCGGAGGAAGGAAGGCACAGCGCCCCATTCATCTTCTTCATCCTCTTCTTTTTTGAGTTTGGGTTCGACGACAGGTTCTGGCGCTCTCTTAGGCTGCTCCTCTTCTTTCTTAGCTACCTCTTTTTGGGCAACAACTGGGGCTGGGGCCGGAGTGTTGAAGATCTTGCCGATAGGGGCAACATCAGCCTCCTTTTCGCGATTTGCGCCAAAGGCAAAGAGCTGGGTGCCGCCGCGCGGCGTGATGCCGGTTGCAGGGAAGCCAGTTGCAATAACGGTGACGCGGACTTCGCCTTTTTTGAGCTTCTCGTCCTTGATGGCACCGAAGATGATTTTTGCGTTGGGGTCCACAGACTCGGTGATGATCTTTGCTGCTTCGTGCACTTCGATCATGCCCAAGTCATCCTGGCCTGCGATTGCAAACAAGACGCCCTTTGCGCCGTTGATAGAAAGCTCAAGGAGTGGCGACGAGACGGCAGCCTTGGCAGCATTTGCTGCGCGGCCTTCGCCCGATGCGATACCAATGCCCATCAATGCCGAACCGGCATTTTCCATAACTGCGCGGATGTCGGCGAAGTCGACGTTGATGATGCCCGGGTGGGTGATGAGGTCAGAAATTCCCTCAACAGCCTGCTTCAAGATGTCATCGCATGCGGCAAATGCCTGCTTCAAAGTTGTCTCTTTTGCGACGGTTGCCAAGATGCGGTCGTTCGGAATAACGATAAGTGCGTCGACTTCTTTGCGGAGGTCATCCAAACCCTGCTCTGCAAGGCGGCCGCGCTGCTGGCCTTCGAATGAAAATGGTTTTGTGACGACTGCAACGGTGAGTGCGCCCATTTCTTTTGCAGTCTTTGCGACGATAGGTGCAGCACCAGTACCTGTGCCGCCGCCCATACCGCCTGCGATAAAGACCATGTCGCTGCCTTTGAGCGCCTGCTGGATTTCATCTTTCGTTTCTTCCGATGCGCGCTTGCCGATCTCTGGGTTCATGCCGGCGCCAAGACCGCGGGTCAAGTTTTTGCCGATGTGAATCTTTTTCTTTGCGAGCGAGTGGTGCAGATCCTGCGCGTCGGTGTTGATGGAGATAAAGTCGACGCCGCGCACTTTGCTTTCAACCATGTGATTGACCGCATTCTTGCCGGAACCGCCCACGCCCACTACGCGAATTCGTGCGAATGCTTCAATTTCTGGTTGTACTTGTGCCATACAGTAGTGCTCTTTTAGTAATGATTATGCCGGGAAAGTATACCACTTCTAATCCAGAAGCAAATCCCGGCTGTTGAGCCGGGATAGTTTGACAAATAAAGCTTTTATTTTCTTTCCGATCGCTACCTAAGATCTATTTCCTCGTAGGCAGTTATGGCAGCTAATGAACCTAACGAAATCCACATACATATTTCTTCAAGAGGTATTGCAGCTCCAAGAATAGTAATTGTGCCAACATAATTGCCTGGATAGGTCCACCAACCTACACGGAGACCAACTATTTCGTACATAAGTGCAAATATAGATAAGAAAATGGCGGCCTTAAAAATTTCTTTGAAAAGATGCGGGTGCACATACAGAATGCAAAGCATCGGTAAGAAGGTAAAAAGAGATCCAAATATGAGGTACGCGTATGGAATTGTAAATACCGAAGGGTATTCCGTAAGTGCAAACAATGTTGCTGACACTATGCTACCGGCAAGCAATAGAAATTTTCCGTGGTTTTTCCAGAATTTATGTTTCTTTGTCATTCGATATGGGTGTGTGTCGAAAAAAACTTGATATACACACACCGTAAAACCGATCCATAATACCCACCAACCTACAGCTTCCAAAGGTAGACCTCGAATCTGGAAGAACGGCAATAATGGCTTGTATTTCCATTCATCGCTCATTTCTGCCATTACTTGCATCGGGAAGCCCGTACATAGTCCAGCAACTAATGAAAAAGTAAATGCATGAGAATGAATTTTCCAATACCTAGCCACTAAATAGAGCCCAGGTATGCCGAAAAAAAGAAGCGTACCTACAATATGATTTGGTTTAAATAGAAATACACCTACTAAGACGCATACAAAATATGCAAAGAGGAAAATAGCGTCGAGCTTTTTCTTTGTCATTACGGGAGGAACTTCTTGAACCAGCGCCAGGCGCCACCGAAGATGTCGGAGAGATTGCTTTCGTCGCGGACTTCGAAGTCGCCGCCCTGCGTGATGCCCCAGATGGTGAGGCCATACGCCACGGCCCATGAGCCATCTTTCAATTGCATTTTGGTTGCAGCGCCTTCTGCCAATGCTGCGGTGCGCGCAGGCAAGCGCAGTGCTGCTTTTGCCAAATCAGACACGCTCTGGATAAGCGAGCCGCCGCCTGTGAGGATAATGCCTGCAGGCAAAAGTTCGTCTTTACCTATTTTTTTCAAATGCGCCTCAACCAACTTGAGCATCTCGGAGACTTTCTTGGCGATGATGTCGTCGATCTTCTTCTTTGGGTAGGGGGCGCCCAAGACCGCGCCTTGTTTTAGTTGTTCGGCATCTTCGGGTGCGATGCGGAGGCCCAAGGCCAAGTCGTTGGTGACGTTTGCGCTGCCAGTAGGGAAGACTTTGATAGAAATCGGTACCGTATCTTCAAACACAATAATAGAAAGCGTCTCCGCACCGATGTTTGCCAAAACGCAGCCCACGCGCTTTTGCATCTTAGTAAGTGCAACAAAGCTTGCAGCTAAAGGTGCGGCAACGATATCTTCCACTTCGACGCCAGCGTCTTCTACAGCGGCGACCAAATCGGCAACATGGCGCTCGAGGCAGGTAATAAAGAGCGTCTCAGTAGCGATGCGCATACCCTTCATTCCCACAGCCGAACGGCCCATCACGCGCGCACCGTCGACAGAAAAGCGCAGCGGAATAGTGTGGATGATCTTTTTATTTAAAATGGCAGCCGGCGCCAGAGCCTTTTCGCTTGCGGCAATGGCGCGCGGGATATCGCGCTCGGTAATTTCTGAGTCGCCGCGCTCAACAACAGCCTCGCCGCGCGAGAACGCCTCATCGAGGCCAATGCCGCCAATGGCGACGTAGGCCTTTTTAACTTTGACGTGTGCGGCTTTGGAGGCTTGGGCCACGGCTGCAGCAATCGAACGCGATGTTTCGGCATGCGAAAGGATATAGCCTTGCTTCATTCCGCGGCTTTCTGCGTAGCCTGTGCCTAATATGCGCGGCGGTTGCCGAGGGTCGTCCGCGCTTTCGGCGATAACGACTTTGACATGATAGGTGCCAACATCAATTCCGGTTACGATTTTGCTCATGCATGCGGAGCCCGAATTGTTTTAAAATTCTCTGCTCTTCGAGTTCCATTCTAGCACCATGTTTGAGCCCCTTTAAATGGAAGAGGCCGTGGATAAACAAATAGCCGATAGAAAAGGGTTTTGCGGCGGTGCGGCAGATTAAAATTTCCCCGGATGTTTTTGAAAGAGGAAACGAGAGAACGTTGGAGACTTTGTCGTAGCCGCGGGTCTTCTTCGTAACCTCGCGCATTTCATCAGCACGCAAAAAGGCAAGGGATAAATCATATTCCTTGCCCAACACTGCGTCTTTTATTTGTTTGTAGGGAATTCGCACAAGTCGAATTTAGCGGCGGCGGCCACGAACTGGCTTCTCCGGCATCTTGCCCAACTTAATGAGCTCTTTGACTGCCTCGCGGCGCTTGATGACTTTGAGTGTCTGCTGGCGGCGGACGTTAGCCGACTTTACGCGAGTGTAGTAGCGGCGCTTGCGCGAGCCCTGGATAAGACCAGTGCCCTGGACGCGCTTGGAAAAGCGGCGGATCAAGTTTACCGGGTTTTCTGCTTCGTTTCGTGTGACTTCTGCGTTAATTGCCATGTGGAAACACCATACCACAGCAGGGCCATTCTAGGCAAGCTAGGTAAAGAAAAACCACCCGTAGGTGGTTGCTTAGCTGTCCAGACTATAATTGTCCGATTTGGTTGCGTCACAGGCGGCGTGGACCATGGCATCCAGATGTTCCATCTTGGTACGATCATAGACGCCGATAATTCTTCCTTCCTGACTCATACCTCTCTCGAAGTACGGAGCCATAGAAGAACCGAATTTCTGATCCTTCTTCTCCCGCCAAGACCAGGTGCCCTTTTGGAGGTTCAACCTCACGCCGACAGGCTTCTTCTTCGAAATCGTAGCGGAATGAGGATTTGGTGACGTAAAAGTCAGAAAAACTAAGTTTTTGCGGCTGAACATTCGAATCTCCCTGAACAGTTCGAAAGAAGCCTAGACGTAGCTACGCTCTATGTCAACTACACTTTAATTGTTTTGAGGAAGCGGGGGAGGGCGGAGAGTTCCACTACGGTTTGGGAGGAGTTGTTTGCCGAGCGGATGATGACGGTGCGGTCCAATGCTTCGCGCTGGCCCATGATGAGGAGGTGCGAAACGCCCTGCTTCTTTGCTGATTCCAATTGTGGCGAGAGGCTGCGTGCATCAAACGACTGTGCGACAGGCACACCCGCAGAGCGCAACATGTCGACAACAGTTAGGCCTTCCAATTTTGCACGGGTGCCCAACTGTACAAAGTAGACCTTCGGCATTTTGACCGACGGCGTTGGCGTAAAGTGTGCACGTGCGATGCCGTTGTTGCGAAAGAAGATGCTTGCCGACACGCCCCCTGAGTCTTTTTTGTTGGTGATTTTGCGGATGTACTCGTCATAGCGGCCGCCGTGCGCAGCAATGACTGTCGCATCTTGCTCTGCCAAGTCGAGTGCGAATACCAACCGTGGCTCGCGCTCGTCACCCATGAGCAAGTCGTCCAATTCGTACGGGAGGCCGAGCTTTTCTATATGTTCGAGCACATCTTTAAAGTGTGCGCGGCTTTTTTCGGAGAGGAAGTTCATTGCGCGCGGGCCGTCCATCATCAAGTCGCGGCACGCCTCGTTTTTGCAGTTGTATATCGAGAAGGGGTTTTTGCTCACCTCTGCTTTGCAGCATTCGGCCAAGTCGTTTGCGCGCTTGCGCATAAAGCCCGAGAGCTCGCGTTCGAAACGTACCTTCGAATCGCGGTCGCCGAGCGTGTTGACGCGTACACGTGCAACGCCTGCGCCCCACTCGTTTAAAATCGCAAACAATGTTTTAAGCAGCAGCACTTCGCCAAGCGAGTCGGGCGAGCCCACAACCTGCAGCCCGAATTCGCCTACTTCGCGCGGCGAGTACGAGGCCGGCGTGTGCGTTGGCGCGTGCGATGCGTAAAAGGCCAACACCGGGTCCTTGGGTGCACGTACAAAACTCTGTGACGAAAGCTGCGTCACTGTCGTGAAGGAATGATGGCCACGCGGACGTTCGGTGCGGGGGACGGTGCGTTCTACCTCTTTCACAGGGCGGAATCCATAAAAGGACGAAACATCTGCGGCGTGCTTGATGAACGATGCGGGTGACAATCGCTGCGGTGCGCTGTTCATTAGAAAAAAGCGGAAAAGGACCTGGTAATTACTGCGGCTCTGTTTTAAAGCCCGGGAACAGAGTGGCAGTTTGAACAGGAAGCAGGCGCACGAAGACGCGGCCTACAATATTTTCGCGAGGAAGTAGACCCCACACGCGGGAGTCGGAGCTTTCGGGGCGGTTGTCGCCCATCACAAAGTAATTACCTTCTGGAACTGCGTAGTCGGCATCGGCGCCGTTGCCGTGGTTGATGACATATGACTCGTCGAGCTTCTCGACGCTGCCGTCTGCTTTGGTGACAGAGACGTTATTGCCTGAAATATGTACGGTTTCGCCTGGCAAACCAATGATGCGCTTAATAAAGAACTGCGACGGGTCTTTGGGGTAGCGGAACACGATCACATCGCCGCGCATCGGTGCGCGGAAGTGGTACGTTGCTTCATCGATGATCAAATATTGCGCGTCTTGAAAGGTTGGGACCATCGAAATGCCCGACACGATGAAAGGTTGTGCAACAAAAAGGCGTATCGGCAGTACAACCAGTACTGCGACAAGAGCAAATTTTAGGAGTTCGGTGAAAAAATTCTCACGTTTCTCCTCTGGCATGGCACAATTGTACGCTTCCTATTTTGCAATGCAAGTTTTTTGCAAAATGATACACTAATGGCGACATGAATTGGATAATTGCAGGCCTCGGGAACCCAGGTGATGAGTACGTCGGCACGCGCCACAACGTTGGGCGCGAGTTTTTGATGGATATAGAAAAGAAGAATGGCGAGAAGGGAAAACTTTTTGGAAAGAAAGTCACGATTGTGTTTCCTGACACGTACATGAACAACTCGGGTGTGGCATTTAAAAAACTTGTGACAAGTAAAAAACAAGCAGAGATGTTTGTGGTGCTGCAAGATGAGCTTGATTTGCCGCTGGGCAAAGTGAAAATCTCATTTGGCTCTTCCGCGGGCGGCCACAACGGCATTAAGTCGGTAGAAAAAGCGATCAAAACAAAAGACTACGTGCGCATCCGCATCGGTATTTCGCCTGCAACACCCACGGGTAAACTCAAAAAACCAACAGGCGAAGAAAAAGTCGTCGACTTTGTGTTGGGCAAATTTAAAGCAGCAGAACAAGACAAATTAAAGAAAGCAAAAAAACTTGTGCGCGATGCGCTCGAACTCTTGGTCACCGAAGGCCGCGACCGCGCAACGATGGACATCCATTCTAGGCAGTAGTATTCTCCGCACAGCTGCTCTAGTCGAAGGAGATGTGCTGTGCCTGATGCTCAATCTGCTCCCTCTCTTGTGGAGAGGGCCCGCACCTATGTTGGCCTCAAAGGCCTGCCCACCGACGCATTTAATGCGGTCGTTGCCTTGAACCTGCAGGTCGAGATACCTGCTATGTGGCCGCGCATAAAGAAGGCGAGGACCTACTCGGAATACATGTTCGAGAAGTTTGATCGAGATAGAGACATGGCCGACGCCGTCCTGGTTGAAACCAATAAGGACAAGGTGAAGAGTTTTGACGCCATCGTCGGCAAAATCAATCTCGTGATCGCCGGCGGCGTGACGACGCAGTCACAGGCCGAGGCAATCGATGTCCTGCTCGACGAAATGGCCATGCTCATCTACGGACGGCCTCGAAGCCGATAAACGCAAACGCCCCGCCGGGTTTCTCCAGCGAGGCGTTTTTCTTTTGCGTTTTTGTGAGAATTACTTCTTGTCGCCGGCGAATGCGAGAGCCATGCGCATCTCCTTCGGGTCAAAGAGGGAAATAGTGAATGGGTAGCGCTTGCCGAGTTCGAGTGTGCCGCGGAGTTTGTCTTCGCCGCCGAACTCAGAGACGTGTACCAAGCCCGCGATGCCTTCTTCGATAGAAGCCAATGCGCCGTGCTTGTTAAATTTGATGACAACGCCTTCGACGCGGTCGCCCTTCTTGTACTTGTCTGCCGATTCCATCCATGGGTTAGCCTTGAGTGCCTTAACCGAGAGAGAAATCTTCCCTTCCTTAATATCGATAATTTTGACGCGAACCTGATCGCCAACTTTGAAGAAGTGGCGAGGGTCGTCAACGAGGCCCCAGTCGATTTCCGAGATGTGGACCAAGCCTTCCAACCCTTCCTGCAACTTCACGAAGACACCAAAGTCCACCATACCGGTAACTTCGCCGTCTGCGACATCGCCAACTTGGTAGTTTGCGATAAGTTCTTTCTTCTCTTTATCATCAGCACCCTTTTCCGAGAAGATAAGTTTACCTTCCTTCGGGATTGCTGAAATAAGCGAGACAGCAAGCTTCTGGCCTACCAATTTGCGGAGCTCGTCCAAGATCTTGTCCTTGTCGGCATCAGCAACGCGAGGGTAGTGCTCGGCTTTAAGCTGCGATGCAGGGAGGAAGCCCGCGATGCCCTGCCATTCCAAGATAAGGCCGCCCTTGTTTGCTTCTTTGACTGCAAGTTCGAACTGAGTTTTGTTTTTAACTGCATCTTCTGCCTCGGCCCAGATGATAGCCTGGCGTGCTTCCTTAAGCGAAAGCTCGATGTAGCCGTCCTTGGTGTCTGTGGAGATGACCTTTGCCTGGACGGTGTCGCCAATGTTGACGCGCTTGATCACTTCGCGCGCGTTCATGTACTCGCGGCCAAAGATGACGCCGGTACCAAACGGAGGCAAGTCGATGTAGAGGCGTGCGCGGTCGAGCGCCAATACGGTGCCTTCAATAATATCGCCGTCCTTCGGAGGCATTTGTGCCTGCTCGGCGAACATCGCCATTACAGACGAGGGGATAGAACCTTCTTCGAGTTTCTCTGCCATAAACTACTATTTAATTGTCAGGTGAGTCCTCCGCATACGGCCAGCAGAGATTAATCTCACCCTCGCTAATAAAAAGCCAAATAATAAGGCGCTTTCTATTGCCGCACACTATATATAAAAAGAGAGGATTTAGCAAGGATATAAAGTAGAACCCCTGCCAGTAAAGGCAGGGGCGGGTTAGAGAAACGGGACCGGCGGTTAGCGCCAGTGGTGAAGGGGTCAGCGAGGCTTGGGACGACGCTGATGTCTCGGTCGATCTCGGAGGGCTACTCCGTTCAGCCAGCCGGTAGGCTTAGATCTCTTTGACGAACGCGCGTTTCATCGGCATCTCCCTAAAATGGTTGATGATCTGGTGACACATGCATCCGGAGTACCGGGGCCACGCCTCAACAATAGCAAGGCGCGCAATCCATGCAAGAGCTTGAAGGTGGAAAAAGAAAAGCCCGCGTCATAAAGACGGGGCTTAAGTGCGGCAGGGGTGCCGAGGGTCAGGCAGCCTCTTGCATCTGTTGCTGATGCTCAGCGCTGTAGCGCTCCTTCTGCTGCTGTTGCCACAGTGGCCTCGGCGCCGGCGGCCGTTTCGCTGCTGCGCCACCAGGCTTTTTGGGGTCCGGTTCGTCGAACCGCGAAGCAGCCATGCTGTCGTGATCGTCCAATGTGCTATCTCCTTCAAAAAATGACGAGACAGACACTATACTCGACTCGATTTTCGTGGTCAAGCTGAGCCAAGAATTCATAAAAAGCAGAACCCCCTCGCAAGACCGAAGTCTTGGAGGGGGCGGTTGGCCGGCGTTAGCCGACACAGGGGTTGAAGATCAGGCGATCGCGCCGGCCGCCACCGCGACGGTGGTGCCCAGCACGCCGGCGCCGAAGTGCGCGCGGCCGACCTGGTCGTACTTGGAGCCCAGAACTTTCAAACTCTTGCCGACGAACTGCGGCGGGCCGTGGAAGGAACGACGGTTCATGAGAACCTCCATGTGTGCCACGCGGGAATGCGTGAGCGCTTAAAATATTACACGCCCCAACTTTGGCGTCAAGTCAAGCTCTGGGGGCAGGGAAATAAGCCCCAAATTGCTGCATTTTTAGCTCAGTTCGTGATATAATAGAGGTATATGGTCATCAGCTACTTTGGCGGTGAGTGTTTTAAAATTTCTCAAGGCGATTTGACCTTGGCATTCAACCTCCCATCAAAAAACTCAAAACAAAAGAGCGTTAAGTTCGGCTCGGACATCGTGCTTGTCTCCCAAGACCATGAAGACTTCAACGGCATCGAAAGTGCGAGCTTCGGCGAGCGTGCGCCGTTTGTTATCAAAGGCCCGGGCGAGTACGAAGTAAAAGAAGTTGCTGTCCGCGGCTTTGGCTCGGAAACCAACTACGGCGGTGGCGCACACATCAATACTATTTATGGTGTGGCATTTGAAGGGATGAACTTGTGCTTCTTGGGCTCGCTTGGCACCACAGAACTGCCCGCATCTGCCAAGCAAGAGCTCGATAATATCGACATTCTCTTTTTGCCGATTGGCGGCGAGGGTGTATTGGACTACTCGGCGGCCTACAAATTGGCCGTACAGCTCGAACCAAAGGCTATTATCCCAATGCACTATGACGCTGGCGCACTCAAATCATTTTTGAAGGAAGCGGGCGCAGAAAAAGTCGAGCCGATTGAAAAGCTCACGGTCAAGAAAAAAGATTTGGAGGGCAAAGAGGCTGAGATCGTCGTCCTTTCTGCATAATATGATCAAGCGTTACCTAAACCACGTTCGTTCCAAACAGCCGCATCACCGCCGCCAGCACGCAGCACAGGTCGCAGGCGTGCTCACAATAGTGGCGTTTGTTATTTGGATCACGACGCTGCCATTGCGCTTTGGCGGCACAGGGCAGGTTGCGGGTGCGGCAGACAGCTTGAACGCGTCTGACAACCAAACCATGCTTGCTGGTGCTGCGGGCCGCGATTATGCGAATAGCACGGACGGCACAACAGACGACGGCAGCGGCGTCCAGGTTGTGGGCACGAGCACGGCGGGTGATACTACCTCGAGCCAATTCAGTAATTACTAAACGACGTATATGGCAGACGAAGAAACAAACAAAAGTGAAAAGGGCATCGTTGCACGCAACATCTCGGCAGAAATGCGCGAGGCGTACTTGGACTACGCGATGTCTGTCATCACGTCGCGCGCCTTGCCTGACGTCCGCGACGGCTTGAAGCCTGTGCACCGCCGCATCCTCTACACCATGCACCGCCTCGGTCTTTCGCCGGGCAGCCGCTTCCGCAAATCGGCATTGGTGGTCGGTGACGTGCTTGGTAAGTACCACCCGCACGGCGATGTTGCCGTGTACGACGCGATGGTAAAAATGGCGCAGGACTTTTCGATGCGCTACCCGCTGATTTTGGGCCAAGGTAACTTTGGTTCTATCGACGGCGACGGCGCCGCTGCTATGCGCTACACCGAAGCCAAGATGTCGCGCGTGTCCGAACTCCTTTTGACTGACTTGGAGAAGGACACGGTCAACTGGCGCCCCAACTACGACGCAACCTTGCAAGAGCCGGAAGTCTTGCCTGCAGCCGTGCCCAACATTTTGCTTAACGGTACGCTCGGCATCGCCGTGGGTATGGCAACGTCCATCCCGCCGCACAACCTCACCGAGGTAACGAACGCGCTCACACATTTGATTGAAAACCCCGACGCCACCACCGAGGATTTGATGGAGTTTATCTCGGGCCCCGACTTCCCAACAGGCGCAATCGCATTTAACAAAAAAGATTTGTTGCACGCGTATTCGACAGGCAAGGGCGGCGTTGTTACGCGCGGCCATGCAGAAATTGTCGAAGGCAAAAAAGGCGATTTCCAGATTGTCATTACGTCTATTCCGTACCGCGTCAACAAAGCCGACCTTATTATGCGCATGGCCGACTTGGTCCGCGACAAAAAATTGGAAGGTATCCGCGGCTTGCGCGACGAATCAACCAAAGACATCCGCATCGTTGTCGAGTTGAAGGGCGGCGCACACCCGCAAAAGGTGTTGAACTATTTGTACAAGCACACAGCGCTCGAAGATACGTTCCACTTCAACATGGTCGTGCTTGCAGATGGCGTGCCGCAGACGATGTCTCTCAAGGGCATCTTGGAGGAGTTCATCAAGCACCGCCGCGAGGTTGTGAAGCGCCGCACCGAGTTTGATTTGAAGAAGGCGCAAGAACGCGAGCACATTTTGCTCGGTCTCACCAAGGCGCTCGACCATATCGACGAGGTTATTAAAGTCATCCGTGCATCAAAGGATGTTAACGAGGCAGAAGTAAACCTCATCAAGAAATTTAAATTTACCGAAATCCAGGCAAAGGCAATTTTGGAAATGCGCCTGTCGCGCTTGGCAAACCTCGAGCGCAAGAAAGTCGAAGATGAGTTGGACGAGGTCCAGGCTCGCATCAAAGAGTGGACGGCACTCCTCGGGAGCGACAAGAAGATGCTTGGCGTCGTGAAGGATGAAATTGCTGCAGCGCAGCAGCGCTTTGCCGATGACCGAAAAACTAAAGTGATGAAGGGTGCCGCAGGCATCATCAATGTCGAAGACTTGGTTGCCGACGAAGAGCAGGTCTTGGTGCTTACCGCGGGCGGCTACGTCAAACGCACCAACCCAGAAGAGTACCGCCGTCAGAAGCGCGGTGGCGTGGGTGTGATTGACCTCAATACCAAAGAAGAAGACTTTGTGACGACGTTCCTTACGACGTCGACGCACTCGGACCTCCTCTTCTTCTCTGACTTGGGCAAAGCGTACCAAATCAAGATGTACGACATCCCAGAAGGCAAACGCTCAACAAAAGGCAAGGCGGTGGTGAACTTCCTTTCTATTACCGATGCAGAGAAGATCTCGTCGGTGTTGCCGATGCGCAAAACGCAGAAGGAAGGCGAACGCTTCCTTTATATGATCACCAAACAAGGTGTTGCCAAGAAAGTTGATGCAATATCGTTCCACGATGTGCGCCGCAACGGCCTCCTTGCAATCAAACTCCAGAAGGGCGATGAGCTTATCGCAGCATTGTTGGTAGAGAAGGGGGATGAAATCTTCCTCTCGTCTGCAAAGGGCCAGAGCATCCGCTTTAAAGAAGGCGACATCCGCCCAATGGGCCGCGCTGCAGGCGGCGTCCGCGCGATGAAATTGGGTGCAGGCGACGTCATTGTCGGCGCCGATGTGATACCGAAGGGTGCCAAAGGCATCGAAGTGCTTGTCGTCTCAAAGAACGGCTACGGTAAAGCTACAGAAATTGGCGAGTACAAAGTACAGAACCGCGGCGGCTCGGGCATCAAGACCATGCAGATCACGACCAAGACCGGCCCGCTGATTACCTCGCGCCTCATCAACCGCGGCGAAGGTGGCGAAGAAGAAATCGTCGTCATCTCCAAAAAAGGCCAGGTCATCCGCACAGGCCTCGATGAAATCAAAACCCAATCTCGCTCCACCCAAGGCGTCCGCATCATGAAACTCCGCGACGCCGACGCAATCGCCAGCTTCGTGTGTCTCTAAGAGACTATGTGTCCATTTTGTGATCCAAAAGATAGGGTATTGAAGGAGAATGAATATGCGTACGTGCTTTTGAGCAATCCACGCAAAGTGGAGGGGCATTTTTTGGTGATACCTAAACGGCATGTTGAAAAACCGTGGGAGATGAACGGTGAAGAAGCGTCAGCAGTAATGGAGCTTATCTTTTTCGTGCAGAAGAAGTTCGAACAGAAGTTAGGTGGTGGCTCCAACGTGCGTGAAAATTATATGCCGTTCTTGCCACAAGGCAGAACAAAAGTGAATCATGTGCACTACCACGTGTGGCCTCGGCAATTTGAGGACAGAATGTACCAGCTCGTCGATAAGCACGACAAACAGCTTTTTGAAGATCTGAGCGAAGAAGAGCACGATCGCGCCGCAAAGTTACTAGATTAGATCTGAGCCCTGCTTATATGTCCCATCCTCAACCTGGAGAAACATATCGTCACTACAAGAAAGGTGATTTGTACGAAGTGGTGGGGATGGCGCTTAGCTCGGAGGATGAATGGACGGTGGTGTATAAGGCTCTGTACGAAAACCCGGCAGCAGGGATGTTTGTTCGCCCAGTAAAAGAATGGAGCGAAGATGTCGAGTGGCCACAGGGTAGCGGCACATTTGTAAAACGGTTTAGTAAAGTTTGATTTCGAGGACCGTCCTTGATATACAGAGGAGCCTTGATTCTTTTTGGGATGCGTAGTTAAGTTGTGGAGGAAAGGAAGGTTCTCGTGCTAAATAAAATCCTTCAGGCGCGTGGTGTCGAGGCAGCGCGGTACGCTATACGGTTCTCCTTAGTGGGGATACCGTGTGCAGTTGCCACAGCGGTGCTGGTGTGGCTCTACATACAAGGCAAATTTGTGGGGCTTGCCGCGGACATTCTCCTGTATGTCTGCGTATTTGCCACGGGCATTAGTTGTTCTTGTGCAGCTGTGCTCGGACTCGTGTGCGTGCATTTCGTGCGCGTTCCCGACAGACGGTACTAAAGCGGACTACCCATGTCCGTTTTTTCTTTTTCACTTGCGTGGTCTGGCAATACGTAGTTAAGTTGTGGAGGAAGGGGAGGGTTCGATGATCGCGCGTGATTCTAAGGTCGAGAAGGATTATCCGGCCTTCGCTCGGAATCCTTGGTTCTGGGGAGGAGTCCTTTTTGCCTTGGCGGCCGTGTATCTCTACTTTGGCAACACGGCCTGGATGGGCACGGTTACCCCGTGGGGCAAGACAGTCCCAGTTTGGAGAATCCTGCTCTCCATATCTGCGGGCTTCTCCATGATCTTTTTTGCTGCAACGTTCACTGACTTGATCGGCCCGGACGATACAAAAGCAATGAACGACAACCACTGAAGCGGACCAGACGGCCCGCTTTTTTCTTTCCAAAAATTTTTAAATTCATGTAAGAATCATCCACTATATGCGTTATATAGAGTATGAGACAAAAGGTCGAAGACAATTTAGGGGGCATCGGGGCGACCTCGGTCGCACTCGTTTTTGTATTGGTGTACTCGCTGTGGGGCTCGTTTGTTTTGCATAACGAAAAGGCGAAAGGGGTCGCGTCTTCGCAGCAACAAACACTCGCGGTGAAATAAAATCCTGCTGTACAATAACGGGATGGCAGAAGGGAGTTTTCTGAACCCGACGGAAACGCTCGAACAAGCGGGCATCCACGAGGGCATGCAA
This sequence comes from Candidatus Adlerbacteria bacterium, assembly GCA_029288895.1. GTDB lineage: Bacteria > Patescibacteriota > Minisyncoccia > Phycocordibacterales > SBAW01 > GWA1-54-10. Next base: position 283,258 of record JARIGK010000004.1, read on the forward strand.
ATCGCCGACTTGGGCGCAGGCTCGGGCTTTTTTGCGCGCGCCGCGGCGCGCTTGGCAGGGGAGCATGGCGTCGTCTGGGCCGTGGATGTGCATCAAGACATGCTCCCGCGTTTAAAAAATCTTGCTGCGGCAGAAGGCCTGCACAATGTCGAAGTGATGCGCGGCGATATTGAAAGCGTCGGCGGCAGCAACTTGCCCGGCAACCATTTTGATTTTTGTATCCTCACCAATACGCTTTTTTGTACGCACAACAAGGCAGCAGCCGCAGCCGAAGTAAAACGCCTGCTCAAAGTAGGCGGTATGGCGCTTATTGTCGACTGGTCGGCGTCGTTTGGCGGCATGGGCCCAGCAAAAGAGCATGTCTACGGCGCCCGCGAGGCCAAGCAATTGTTTGAAGGGGCAGGCCTTTCGTGGGTCCGCGACATTTCTGCCGGTGCCTACCACTGGGGATTCCTCGTTCGCAAAAAAGGCGAGTAGGCCGCACAATTGTCACAGATATGAAGATGTCTAATTTCCAACTCGCGGTTACCGGCATCTTTGTTGCGTGCATCGTGTTTGGCGTGATCGCCTTTTCGTTCTATACCGCACGCACCAACAGCATCGGCAACGTAGAAATTTGGGGCACGCTCGACAGCGGTACCATGACGCAGATGATCAACTCGCTGAACGAGACCGACAAATCCTTCCAAGGGGTGTCGTACACGCAGCGCCCATCGTCGACGTTTATCACTGATGTTGTAAACGCCATGGCTGCGGGCACTGGTCCCGACTTAGTGCTTATCTCGCAAGATCAACTCAATGCCTTTTCGGGCAAGCTCCTCACTATTCCATATAGCGCAGTATCCCAGTCGTCTTACACGTCGAGCTATATCGGCGAAGCTCAGATCTTTTTGACACAGGGCGGCACGCAGGCGTTGCCGTTTGTCGTCAACCCGATGGTGCTCTACTTTAACCGCGATTTGTTATCGAGCGCAGGGCTGCCAAACCCGCCCAAATATTGGGATGATTTACTCACAGAGGCAGGGCAGCTCACGACCTTTGATGGCACGCACAACATCAAGCAAAGCGCGATAGCATTGGGCGCTTGGGACAACGTTGCATATGCCAAGCAGATCCTCTCGACGCTCTTTATGCAGGCAGGCGACAGTATCACCGGCTATACCAGCACTGGCGCGCTTGCGTCGACATTTGGCCAGACGCCAGCAGGTTCGACAGAAAACCCTTCAGCATCCGCCTTGCGCTTCTACACTGAGTTTGCAAACCCTTCCAAAGTAACCTACTCGTGGAATCGCTCGATGCCCAAATCGACCGATGCGTTTGCTGCGGGCACCGCGGCGCTCTACGTGGGCTTTGCGGGCGACTATGCAGGGCTTGGCGCACGCAACCCTAACCTCCACATTGGTGTTGCAGTACTCCCGCAGATCAAAGGCAACAGCCTTTCGCTTACCTTTGGCCAGCTTACTGGTATAGCTATTCCACGCACAGCATTAAACCCCAACGGGGCCCTTACTATTGCAGAAAAACTCTCGAGCCAAACAGGTATAGCTGCAGCGGTCACAGCGTTTGCGTTGCCGCCCGTGCGTACCGATGTCCCGTTCGACACATCGGGGGATGCCGTGCAGGCAGTCTTCTACCAGTCGGCGTTAATTTCGCGCGCATGGGTCGACCCCGACTACGCAAGCACCGATGTTATATTTAAACAGATGGTAGATGACGTCGTGAGCAATCGCGCATTGCCTGATGCTGCCGTACAAACCGCCTCGCAGTCGCTTGGCGCTCTAATGAAATCGCAATGAGACACCTCAAAAAACTATTGTTTATAAGTGGAGCGCTCGCGGTGCCCTTTGTTGCAGGGGCACAAAACGCGGTTGGCTTTGACGACCCTCTCAAAGCAAAGACCATTTGCTCGGCGCTTAAAGCATTTCTCGATATCTTGATGACATTTGCTGTCCCTGTGGCAGTTGTCTTTTTGGTATATTCGGGCTTTTTGTTTGTGTGGGCACGCGGCAATCCAAAAGGGCTTGCGAAAGCAAAAACAAACCTGCTCTATGTCATCATTGGCATCGCACTGTTTATGGGTGCGTGGCTGTTGGGCCAGGTTGTTGCCAACACGCTCAATACGCTCGCAACCGGCGCGGGGCAGCAAAACACCCTCATTGGCGAATGCAGATAGTCATCCTATGAAGCGATTACAGACACTCCTTTTTATCTCGATGCTCGCGCTTCCGTCGTTTGTGTATGCGCAGCGATCATTGGTTATTCCAAGCGATACACTTAAGTCAGTTGTTGCGCGCCTGCTCAACGTCATGAACTCGCTCGTGTGGCCGCTTATTGGGCTAGCCATCCTCTTCTTTTTCTACGCGCTTGTTCAATACGTATATAAATCTGGCGATTCGAAGGCCCGCTCGCTTGGCCGCACACAAATTATTTGGAGCCTCATCGGCATATTTGTTATTTTCTCGCTCTGGGGGCTTGTAAACTTGATATCAATATTCCTTTTGGGGCAGACGCCTCCTGGCGTAGGTTCAAACGGCGCTACCTATGCACCGCGCCCAGGGTACACATCAAACGGGTCGTTTGGCGAAAATGGTTCATTCCAGGGCACGAACTACAGCCAACACGGCCAATACGAGCCTTCGGGTTCGTTCCAGCCCCAATAATCTATCCACATGGGCGCCTTGTGCAGGGTGAGGTGCTTGCTACACTGGAAGAGTACTTACTATAATTTTACTATGAAGAAGATTACCTCACTCGGTTTTACATTGCTTGCGCTTACTCCTTTTATGGCGTCAGCACAGAGCCTCAACAATATCCTGACGCTTATCGGTGCTGTTGGCAGCATCATCAATCGCCTTATCCCGATTATGGTTGGTCTTGCCATACTCGTGTTCTTCTGGGGCCTCGTTAAATACATCAACACGGGTGGCGGTAAAGGTCTTTCAGATGGCAAAAACATCATGATCGCAGGCCTCGTATCATTCTTCATCATGGTGTCGCTCTACGGCATCGTAAACTTTGCAGGCTCGGCAATTGGTATCAACCAAAACGGCGTGGGTAACGCACAGCGCCCGAACGCACCGGCAATCCCTCCGCAGATCTAATACCCGAGGGGTTTGCTCATGGATCAAAGTAAGCTTAAAGCTACTGTTAACCTTCTCAACTCGATAGTGGTCAACCCGCTCCTGGCACTTTTGTTTGGAGCGGGTTTGATCGTATTCCTGTTTGGTATGGCCGAGTTTTTCTTTAACCTTGATGTGCGCGGCGACCTCCACGCAAAAGAAAGTGGCCGCAACCACATGATCTGGGGCCTCGTTGGAATGTTTATTATGGTGTGCGCGTGGTCTATCGTCCAAGTTATCGCAGGTACCGTAGGGAACCCGCTTCCTAACCTCAATACTCCACCGACATGATCTAGTGCTGGGGAGAGGACTTGAACCTCCATCCCTTGCGGGACCAGTTCCTAAGACTGGCGCGTATACCAATTCCGCCACCCCAGCATATTTTCTTATTCTGTGCGCCCACGAGGGCTCGAACCTCGGACCATCTCCTTAAGAGGGAGTTGCTCTACCAACTGAGCTATGGGCGCGTAAAAATTAAGATACCATATTTTTGCGATTAAAAAAGCCTTCCGCGGGCCACTCTCCACAGGGCTGGCGGGTAGGAGATATACGAAATACCAAACTTGGCTTTAAAGTTCGAAAAGCCTTTCCAGGTATCTGGTTCGCCTTTGTGCCAAAAGAGGCCAAAGTGCAAGAAGCGGATCCCGCGGGCCAGGCTCTTCTCGTGCCAATGGTCCATCAAGCCAACCATCGCTGGCACATGTTCGTGGAGGGGCGCAATAAAGCCAGCGAGATAGTGCGAGCCATGGCACTGTGTCGAATTTACAGTCACCATCGCTGCAGCCACTTCGTTTGTGTGTATGTGCCGCGCTGCGATGATGGTGAGGTCGGCGCCGGCTTTCTGCTTGCGTTCGATAATCCCTCTATAAAGTTTTTTGATATACGGCTGTATGGTGCTGTGCGCGTATGCTTTGATAAAGTCTTCTACAGAAATTTCTTCAACGCGATAGTCTTTCCCAAGATACTGTTCGTGCCATTTGCGGCGAGAGCGTCGTGCCGACTCCGACCATGCTTTCCAATACGCATCTTTCAACTCGGATATTCCTTCGAGCCGCGGCGGGCGTTGCGTAAGAACGCGCCAACCAGGTGGCACTGTCTTTTCAAAAACACGCTGCCAGATAATCATCCGATTTGGGGAAATGCCATCGGGGTCCGAGTCAGTCATGACTGGTTCTTTGTCGCTGACGTATTCTTCTATGACGATGGGCCAAAAGCGGCGGTATGAACCGAGCGGGTCTTTGCCCGTTGTGCGTGGCGCTAAAAAAGGAGGTATGTCAGTCGAAAGTTTGTACTCAGGCCATTGCTGGGGAGGTACAAAACCGGGAGGTGCTTTCTCTAACGTTTCTCCATCCATGGTGCCGGGGGTGGGACTCGAACCCACACGGCCTGTTACGGCCTGGGGATTTTAAGTCCCCTATGTCTACCATTCCATCACCCCGGCGAACGAAATCATTCTAACTCGTCTGTTCGTCGTATGCTATTGCGCCGCGACATTCGCCGTGCGTGGGTATGGTGTGCCATACCACCACCTCGCCATCCTGCAGCGCATGCATTTCCTCAAATGTGCGTAACGGTCTCGTCTTAGAAAAGGTTCGTGTATGGCGGCTTGCTGGTGTGCCAGGGAGCATGCCAAGCGTCTGCATCGTGCGTTCTATATACGCCGCGTGCGTACCCTCATCTTCTGATTCTGCGAGCACATAGGCACAGCCATATCGCGCCAGTGTTTTGAGGCCACGGTATGCTGGCTCGCGTATGGCTGCATCGATACCAAGCGCTGTGATGCACGCTGTGCCGCGCGCATCGATATCCTCCACGCTGGTGATATCATTCCATGCGCAATCAATCGCAATTTCGTTTTGGGCGCCGCTGTGCAGGTCGAGCCATAGGCCGGCGTGGCGCGCATATGTCTGCACAAGCGTGTATATCAACCGTTCCGTCGATGTGCCCCATGCGTGCCCAGGTATGCAGTACTTGGGGAACTTGCCATCGATAGGGTTTGCGGACATGTGTGCCTCAAAGCCAGCGATATTTACAATAGGCACAATAATAAGGCGGCCATTAAAATCGCCATCACGAAACTTTTCTGCTGCTTCGTAGGCTGCGGCAATAGGCGCATACTCATCGCCGTCCATACCTGCGGTGATGAGCAGCGTTGTGCCAGGGCGCCCGTGGATATCGACTAGAGGGGGCGTGGGTGATGCGCGGAAGGGCCCAAACATACAAGCACTTTAGCATGGCGGCTGCATGATAAAATGAGCCTACATGGACGAGACACTGGCCGACCTTGCGGATGACCTGGATGAAATAGGGGCACTTGCAGAAGATGCGCTTGTAAAGCTCAGGCGCCACCGCGCATATCTTGAGAAGTCCCCATCTGTCTATTTTGAAGAGACTCGCACATTCATGCTCGAGAGAGTGCGTACTCTGGAGGCAGACTACGAAACGCTGCGAACAACCATACAAAAGGAAATCGAAAGCACGCCTCGCGGGGTGAGTGCGGATGCACAAAGACTTATCGCATTCAAAAAAAAGTCGGCCGACATGCTCCGCACGCTGCAAACATCGCTTGGCTCGGCACTTGCAGAAGGCGATTGGCAGTCACCCTCGTTTGCGCATACAGACGTCTCGCAAGCGGGTGTCGACGAAGGTCATATTATTCCAGGTGACAACGATTACCGCCGCGACGCGCACAGTGTCGAGCGCAGCTTTGGCCGTGCGTTTTCTGCCGAATATATCAATCATCCGCTCCGTATCCCGCCGCATGTCAGTGTGACCAATAGCGGCATGGCTGCGATAACCGCGGCACTTACCTTGGCGGCGGGGAAGGTGCGCGACGGTGATGGTGTGTTGGCGGGCAAGTCGAGCTATTTCCAAAGCCGTTGGGTGCTCGAGAAATTATTCCCCGGCAAAGTCACCTATATTGATGAGTTTGATACAGAAGGCATCGTACGTTTTGTCGAAGAAAAAAAGCCCCGTGTTGTATTGTTCGACACGCTCTGTAATGCGCCGGAAATTCCTGTGCTCGATGCCACGACACTGGTGCCGTTACTTGCAAAACATATGTCGCGCGACTCGACGCTCATACTCGACAATACAGGCCTTGCAACATCATTTCAGCCGCTGAAATATCTGCCGCTAAATCCGCTTGGCATGCGCCTTATAGTCGTCGAGAGTTTGCTTAAATATCACGAGTTTGGCATGGACCGCGTCACTGCTGGCGTTGTCTGGTCGCCGTTTGACCTGGCGCGCGAAGAGCCGTTTGTTGCGCGTATGCACGGCGGCACTATTGCGCCCGACGTGTCAGTCCATATGCTGCCTGGGCCCGACCGCGCACGGTTCGACAGGCGCCTTGCACGCTTGGCTCGCAATGCAGGGATACTGGCAGAGGCTATAGACACTGCAGCAAGGAACGGCAGCAATAAAGTGTCGCATGCTGTGTATCCAGGGCTGCCGTCCTACAGAGGGTATGCCTACACCAAAGACATGTCGTTTCATGGAGGGTTTCTAACGCTTGCGTTTAGGAAATCGTACGCATCGATTTCGCACTACGACCGTTTTGTTGCGCACGCGTTAAAGGAAGCAAAAACGCGCGGGCTCGACCTCGTTGGTGGTACAAGCTTTGGATTTAATACAACGCGCATTTCTGTCCCTGCGCGCTACAGCGGCGGTACAGCGGAGCCGTTTGTACGCATTGCTGCAGGGACTGAAACAAAACAAGAAATTGAGGCGCTCGCGAGTATGTTCGCAGATGTTGTATGCGGCTAACACCACTGTGGAAGCGAGAAGTGTTTGCGTCGGCCAAAAATGGCAGCGTTGTCGTGCAGTGGCTCCTTGGTAAGCCGCGCATCTACGCTGGCGGTTCACAGCAGTCGGGCCCTTATGTTGCAGGGTTATGGAAGGATGCGGTAGGGCGGCTCCCACACGGTACAGAGGTTGCGTCGATATTAATGCTTGGGCTTGGTGGTGCGTGCGCATGGCCAATGCTTGAAGAATCATTTCCCAAGGCAGAGATAGTAGTTGTTGAGTGGGATGAAACAATGGTCTCCCTTGCGCGGCGATTCAAGCGCTGGAAGAAAGAGCCAGCGATTATCGTAGGGGATGTGTGCGATGTGCTACCCACGCTCACGCAGCAATTTGACCTTATTTTAGACGACGCATTTTACGGCGCTTCGCCTGAGGCGCGGGTGGGTACGGGCGAGGCACTCGATGCGCTTGCGGCTGCACTGCACGACAAAGGTCATTGCATCATAAACGTGTCAGAGAATATGGCGCTTAGAGACACAGTTGCAACCAAACTTACGCACGAGGCGACGTGGATGTATCGCGAAAATAACGTTGCGATGTTTACGCACTAACTGGAGGCCACGGCGGGAATCGCACCCGCGTATTCAGGATTTGCAGTCCCGTGCCTTACTACTTGGCGACGTGGCCGAACAATCACTACTGTAGCGTTAACTCGACAGTTCGTCGAGGCGCTGGCGGTTCTTTTCGCCGCGGTCGATCTTAAATTCGAAGTGGGGAGGGAAGATGCCGCGGATGCGGGTGCGGAAAAACTCTGCCAATTCGCGGCGGTTGCGGTTAGCAAAGTTGAGCGCGGTCTGCTCTGCCGTTTCAGGCAAGACAGAAATGTAGATGCTTGCACGGCGTGCATCGTTTGAAAGCCACACTTGTGTGACGGTAATAAGAGACTGGGGCCCGGCTTCTTTTGCCAAAAACTCAGCCGCAACTTCGCGGACCGCCTGCTGTACTTTTTCTGCGCGATTTCCTTCCATATTATTTCGTTACAACTTCGAACGACTCAATGGTGTCGCCGGCTGCTGGTTCAAAATCAATTTTAAGCATTGCGCCAAACTCGCTGCCTTTTTCTACTTTCTTGACGTCGACTTTGTTTGCCTGGAGGCCTGTGATGGAGCCGCGGCCAATTTCGATTTCGCGGCGCATGATTTTGATTTCTTCGCCTTCTGAAATTGCGCCCTCGTCGACGCGGCCGCCGAGCACAACTTTGTTTTTAACAACACTAAAGACTTTGAGGATCTTTGCCGAGCCGGTCTTTTCTTCGAGCGCTGCGCGCGGGCGGCGAGTTTCAATCTCGCTTGCGAGCCACTCCTTCAATTTGTAGATGATATCGAATGTTTGTACCGAAACACCCATGCGCTCGGCCAGCTGTGCGGCATCGCGATCTTCTTTGACGTTAAAGCCAAGCACAAGCCCCGGGTTTGCGCCGCTGCCGACGAGTTCGACATCGCTCTTGGAAATGGGGCCTGTGCCGCGGCCAACTACGCGAACCTCCAAACGCTCGTTTTTTGGCAGCGTTTCGATTTCGTGTACTACAGCGTCGCCGGTGCCTGCGAAGTCGGTCTTAATAACAATCGGCAGCATAAGGAAAGGCCCAGCGTCTTCATCGCGTTGTGTCTGTGCAATTGGCGTTTCTTTTGGTTTTGATGCTGTTCGGATTTCTTCTTCTGCTTCTTTCTTCGTTTCAACGCAGTGCCACGCGGCACCAATCTGCGGCAGGGTAGAAAAGCCAACGATGCGAATTGGGCTGCCCGGGAGCGCCTCCTTAATTGCTTTACCCAAATAGTTTTCCATAATGCGCACGGGCGCGAAGCTTTCGCCCGAGACAATAAACTCACCGCTTTCAACGCTGCCGTCCTGCACAATCAAAGTCGCAGTGTTACCGCGCTTTTGGTCCAAGTGTGCTTCGATGACCAACCCAGAGCCCGGCTTTTCTTCATTAGCCGAGAGGCCTTCCATCTCGCCTGCGAGCAAAATCAAATCCAACAGTTCTGGGATGCCGTCTCCCGATTTGCTCGAGACGCCAATAAACGGGATCTCGCCGCCCAAGCCCTCCAAATAGATGCCGTTTTCGAGGAGCGACATCTTTGCTTTTTCTATATCAGCGCCTGGCTTGTCGATTTTGGTAAGTGCGACGATGTACGGAATTTTTGTTTCTTCAATAAGTTTGACGGCTTCGAGCGTTTGCGGCTTTGCACCATCTTCTGCGGAGACAACCAAAATAGCGACGTCGGCAACTTCCAAACCGCGCGAGCGCATGGCGCGAAATGCTTCGTGCCCAGGGGTATCCAAAAATGTGATGCGGTGTGTGCCGCTTGCATTTGTGTGCGTGGCCTCATACGCAGAAAGATGCTGGGTAATGCCACCTGCTTCTTTGTCGGTTGTATTGGTTTTGCGTATGTAATCGAGCAGAGTCGATTTGCCGTGGTCGATATGGCCCACGACGGCTACAATAGGTGATCGTTCCATATATATTATGCGCGCCCGAGCTTCTTGTGCTTGGCGACGGAGTCTTTTGCTTTTGCTATCGCGTCCCGTTCTTCTGGGGTCAGCTCGTACGTCGAGTTTCCTTTCTCGAGCGGCTTTGCGTAGACGCCAACGTGATTGCGAGAGTAGAGAGTTGAAAGTACCACTCCAGAATGCTCTTCGTCAAGGAGCGCAATACAGAAGCTTTGGTTGCCGCCATTTCCATTTCCAGAGAATGCATTGAAACGGACCATGCCCAACCCCTGCACGCTTCCGCGGATGCGGCTTTCTGCTAACTTCAAATATTTCTCAAGCTCATTGCGGAACTGCTGCAATTCTTTGGTGTCGCGCACCAAGACCGCTATGCTTTCTTCAATTGAGCCATTTCGGCCAAGCGCCAATTTTATAAAGCGGCGGCGGATCGAAAGCAGAAGTACAAGGGCGATGAGAGAAAGCAGCAATGCACCCAGAGCGACCCAAGGTGTTGCCGCTGCCACGTAGGGCTGGATATGCATAAAAAAGGCTTGCAGAGATGCGAACGACATAAAGAGCAGTATACTGAAATTAATGTGGTTTAGAAAGGAGAGAATCTACGCAGATGCGGCGGCGGCAACGCCAATTTCTGCGCATGCAAAAGAGGAGCTTGTGAGGCTTTTGGATGTGTATGGCAACGCAGGTGCATTACACAAAGAAGCGGTTGCAGCAAAAGATGAAATGGAGGCGGCACGCACAACTATCGCCGAGTCGATCGGCGCACACGCAGACGAAATTATTTTCTCGGCGAGCGGTACCGAGAGCAACAATATTGCCATCAACGGTGTGCTGCGCCCGATGCTGCAGAAGCTGGGTCCACTGCATGCTATAACACTTGCGATTGAACATCAGTCGGTGCTTGAGCCGCTGCGTGCATTGAAAGCGGAGGGTCTGTCTACAACCGAGTTTGGCGTCGACGCTGAAGGCCTGCCGTCGCTCAAAGAATTAAAGGAGGTGATTACCGATACGACGGTATTTATTTCGGTGCAGATGGTCAATAGCGAAGTTGGCACTGTGGAGCCAATACAAGAGATTGCAAAACTCATTCGCCACGTGCGCAAAGAACGAGGCGAAAATGGCTTGCCGCTCTATTTTCATACAGATGCGTCCCAGGCGCCGATGTGGCTGCCGCTTCGCGTCGAAAAGCTCGGGGTAGATTTGCTGACGCTTGATGCACAGAAGGTACAGGGCCCTAAAGGCATCGGCGCGCTCTATATAAAGAGGAGGACGGATATCTCGCCCGTAATACGCGGCGGTGTGCAAGAGCGCGGGCTTCGCGGCGGCACGCCCAACACGCCGCTTGCAGGCAGTTTTGCCGCGGCAATGAAAGACGCTGCGAATGGGGTAGAGGCTCGTGCGGCACACACTGCAGAGGTTCGAGACTTTTTGTTTGCTGAACTAAAGAAGAAAATCCCGGACACCATTTTAAATGGTCCGACTTTTAAAGACCGTGTAGCAAATAATCTCAACATTTCTATCCCAGGGTTGGATGGCGAGATGGCTGTGCTTGGCATGGACGCAGAGGGTGTTGCTGTGTCGACCCGCTCTGCCTGCAATACCGGCGACGAAAGCCCATCCCATGTCATACAAGCCCTCGGTGTACCCAAACATCTTTCAAAAACTGCCGTCCGAATTACACTGTTGCCCACGGCAACAAAAAGAGATGCGTCTCGTATTGCAGCTGCGTTCCAAAAAATTGCAAAGAGGTATAAAAGCGTTGTATAATAGCAACTAATGGACCTCGAGCAGCTAACCAAACATCAGGTAATTCTGCTCACGCTGTTGGTTGCACTCGTGACCTCCATTGCGACAGGTATTGTGACCGTGTCGCTTATGAATCAGGCACCGCAGGGTGTCACCCGTACCATCAATCAAATCGTCGAACGTACCGTGCAGACCGTCGCCCCGCCAACGCAGGGTGCCGCAGCTGCAACCGTCACGACCGAAAAAACAATCGTCGTTAAAGACGACGACCTCACGGCGCAGTCGATCGCAACTGTGCAAAAGTCGATCGTGCGCATCACCGCAAAAGGTGGCAACGAATTGCTTGCGCGCGGCGTCATCGTAAATTCAGACGGAACCACGCTTACTGATAGTGGGGCGATTCTCGGTTCGGACGCAAAAGCTTTTGACGCAATACTTTCTGATGGCACGCGCGTCCCAGCAACACTTGTCTCGGCATCTGCGAGTACGTCGCTTGCCCGCATGAATGTCACCTTTGGTACATCTACTGCGGCAGCGCCGGCGAAGATCACGGATGTCTCCAAGCTTCGCTTGGGGCAAAGCATCATCCGCATCGGTGGCAAAGGCACCGATGTAGTGGGTGAGGGTGTCATCGCGTCACTTCCAGGCTCCTCGAGCGTCATCGAAGCAAGCGTGACATCCGCAACGCCAGGCTCCGTGCTTATCACGCTCTTTGGTGAAATCATCGGTATTACCACAGCCGACTCGCTCGACGAAGGTAGCGATTACTACACCATCCCTGTTATACCTGCACCCCCTGCAACCAAACCAAGTCCTAAGACGTAATAGTTATTAGCTAATAGAACCCACGTTATGCCTCCATTCAATCACTTCACTACGAAAGCAAAAGAGGCCGTCCGACGAGCCCACGAGCTTGCGGTCGAACGCGGCCAAAATCAGGTAAGCCCAATGCATTTGTTGGGCGCATTACTCCTGCAAGAAGAATCACTCGTCGTCACCCTTGTCGAAAAATTGGAAGTCGACATGGTGCTTTTGACGGACACCGTGCTTGAAAGTCTCGATGGTGCGCCGGGCGGCTCTGTGATGTCGCCGTCCTACCAGCTCTACCTCACGCCAGAATTGGTGCAGGCACTCGAGCGTTCCGCAAAAGTTGCAACAGAATTGCACGACGAATTTGTCTCGACCGAACATCTTTTTATCGCAACCATCGACACTGCAGGCGCTGCGCGCGAATTGCTCGCACGCTTTCGCATCTCGCGCGAGGCAGTGTTGCGCGTCCTCTCCGAGCTCCGCTCGTCTAAAGTCGCATCATCATCGGGCGAGAAGAAGAACCGCGCGCTCACCAAGTACACGCGCTCTCTCACTAAGATGGCAGCCGAGAACAAACTCGACCCAGTCATTGGTCGCGACGAAGAAATTAAGCGCGTTATCCAGATCCTTTCGCGCCGCACCAAAAATAACCCGATCTTGATCGGCGAAGCAGGCGTCGGTAAAACTGCTATTGCCGAAGGGCTTGCCGCACGCATCGCACAAGGCGACGTGCCAGATTCGCTCCGCGATAAAGAACTTGTCTCGCTCGACTTGGGCGCACTTATTGCAGGCACCAAGTACCGCGGCGAGTTCGAAGAGCGTTTGAAGGCAATCATGAAAGAGATCGAGCGCTCAGAAGGCCGCATCCTTCTCTTTATCGACGAGATCCACACGATGATCGGCGCAGGTGCTGCAGAAGGCGCTATGGATGCGTCGAACATGCTCAAGCCAGCACTCGCACGCGGCGACATCCACGTCATTGGCGCAACCACGCTCCGCGAATATCAAAAACATATCGAACGCGACCCGGCCTTCCAGCGCCGCTTCCAGCCGGTGTACGTACTTGAACCAGGGCTCGAAGATGCAACCGCAATCCTGCGCGGCCTTAAAGAAAAGTACGAACTCTTCCACGGTGTGCACATCACCGACGATGCGCTTGTGGGCGCCGTACAACTCAGTGCACGCTACATCCCAGACCGTTTCTTGCCCGACAAGGCAATAGACCTCATAGACGAAGCGTCGTCGGCGCTTCGCATTAGCCTCGAAAATAAACCGCCGGCTTTGGAAGACGCACACCGTAAGATCATGCGTCTTGAAGTCGAGAAAGAAGCGCTCCGCAAAGAAGCATCTGAAGAGGGTACGCCTGCCAAGACCCGCACCAAGGCAATCGAAAAAGATATTGCCGATTTGAAGGAAAAGACCGGCGAGCTTGAGATGCGCTGGAAGAACGAAAAGCAGGTCCTCCTCGACATCAAAGCAATCAAAAAAGAATTGGAATCCTTGCGCATGGAAGCAGAAGGCGCCGAGGCCAATGTCGACCTCTCGCGTGCAGCAGAAATCCGTTACGGCGAGATCCCGAGCCTCGAACGTGAGTTGGAGCAGAAGACCAAACGCCTCAAGAAACTCCAGAGCACACGCCGCATCTTGAAAGAAGAAATTACCGAAACCGATATCGCGGGCGTCGTCTCGAAGTGGACCGGCATTCCGGTGTCGCGCATGCTCGAAGAAGAGGCAGAGAAACTCTCGCGCATTGAAAGCGTGCTCCAGGGCCGCGTCGTGGGGCAGAGTGAGGCGGTGCAGAAAGTTGCAGATGCGGTTAAACGCTCGCGCGCTGGCATCGCAGACCCGAACCGCCCAATTGCATCGTTTATGTTCTTGGGCCCAACCGGTGTTGGCAAGACGGAACTTACGAAGGCACTTGCCTCGTTTATGTTCGACGACGACAAGGCACTCATCCGCGTCGACATGTCCGAATATATGGAGAAGCACTCGGTAAGCAAAATTATCGGTGCGCCTCCGGGCTACGTGGGCCACGAAGAAGGTGGTGCGCTTACAGAACTTGTCCGCCATCGCCCGTACTCTGTGCTCTTGTTCGACGAAATCGAAAAGGCGCACCCAGAAGTCTTCAACATCCTGCTCCAGGTGCTCGATAACGGTATGCTCACGGACGCAAAGGGCCGCCACGTCAACTTCCGCAACACGATCATCATCATGACGTCGAACGTTGGCGCGCAGTATATCGACAAGATGGAACAGTTGGGCTTTGCACGCAGTGCAACCGACACGGCCAACTACGAAATGGCGAAGGACCGCGTCCAGCAGGCGCTTAAAGAGCACTTCCGCCCCGAATTTTTGAACCGCATCGACGAGATTATTATCTTCAACATCTTGGGCCCAGATGCAATTAAAGAGATCGTCGGCATCCAGGTGGAGGAGGTCGTCAAACGCTTGGCAGGGAAGCAGATTGCGCTTTCCCTTACGCCTGCGGTGTACGAGTACTTGGCAAAGGAAGGGTACAACCCGCACTACGGTGCACGCCCGCTCCGCCGACTCATCCAGGACAAGATCCTCACGAAGGTTGCATCACTCATGGTGAGCCGCGGCGTTCTCTCTGGCGGTAGCATCACCGTCGACATGAAGGGAGGCGAATTCGTCTTCGATGTCAAAAAAGGTCCGAAGGGCCGCACGAAAACCGTCGCCGCGCACGACTTGGCATCGGTGTAAAAAACTAGAATCTAAATCAAAACCCCTCCGGATATCCGGAGGGGTTTTGTATTGGTGCGCCGGGTAGGATTCGAACCTACGTAGCCGCAAGGGCGCTTGGTTTACAGCCAAGTGTAATTGACCACTCTACCACCGACGCATATTTCAATTACCGCACATATTTGCGAGAACGCTATAAAAATACACTTTTTAAAGCCTCTTGTCGAATTTATGATGGTACAATTTTTGTACATGAACGCGCGGAAGCTTGTAGTGCTTTCTATTGGAATTGGTCTCGTCTCGCCACTGCTTGCCTATGCACAGAGCACCGGCCTCGTTCCCTGTGGCGCAACAACAGGCGGGAACTACACAAGCAGCTCTTTCTATCTGCAAGCCACCGGCTGCAACTTCTGCTACTTGGCCGTACTCATCCAGAACGTAGTCAACTT